>CAYWTB010000006.1:0-112202 GCA_964461135.1 uncultured Caldithrix sp.
AAAAATTTGCGGCATAAAGGTTCAATTATTGTCAACTATTTTAGGACAAGACATACAAAATACAAAGTACAAAGGAAAAAGTACTTACACATTAAGAGGATAAAGAAAAACAAGATGTGCATTTCCCTTGATCCTTCACCCTTGCTTTTGTCATATCCTTATGTTTTTTTGATTTCGCCCTTACAAGGCTTTTGGTCGTTTTGAGCTTTCGGGAACAGGGCGTTGCCCTGTTTTTTTTCTTGTGCCCCTTCAGGGCGAAAGTAAAAAAAAATAGCCAAGGCTTGAAAGGCTAAAAGTCCTTACTCCTTCATCTTTAATCCTGTTCTTCTATCTGCCGCTGATTGCGAACTGCTTTTCCGCCTGCCTGCTGCCGACTACTTGCCCATCCTTTAGCCAGTATCCAGCATTTAGCCTTTTTTCTTTTTTCTTGTCTTCTTGTTTTCTTGCAAACCTCTTTTACCAGGGCCTATATGAAGCCGCAGTCTGGTACATGGCCATAATATTGGCAAATGGCGCATCAATCTGAATATAGGTATGACCGGGCCCGAACACGTAACCCCCATCTTTTCCCAGCACATCAATCAAATGACGAGCTTCCGCTTCCACCTCCTGTTGTGTTCCTTTACAAAGGATCTGTTGCAGATCCATACCACCATAGAAAGACAAATCCCGCCCGAAATCCTGTTTCAATCCTTCAGGTTCCATCCCGGTCGCCCTGGTCTGAATGGGCTCCAGCATATCCACTCCCGCTTCAATAATCATGGGAATCAACGGCCGAACCGCTCCGCAAACATGCAGAAGGAATTTCTTGTCATGTTTATGAACCAGCTTCACCATGCGGGTAAGATAGGGCATAACGAATTGCCGAAAGGCGGCAGGGCTGAAAAGCGGGCCCTGCTGCGAACAATAATCATCCGCCATAAATATAATATCAACTCCCTCACCATAATTCTCCAGCATCTTCTTCAGATAAACCATACTTTTTTCGGCAATTGTATTGATAAGAATATCAGCATAATCTTTTCGCAAAGCGAAATCGATCATGAGATTTTCCAGACCCCTCATATGGGTGGCAATAAAATAGGCCCCCCAGGTGAAGACACCCAGAATGGCACGGTTTTGATGAGCTTCAATTTCGGCAGGATAATGTTCGAATCCTACCATATCATCTGACGGCCAGAGATGATTTTTGATATCTTCAATCCGGTCTTTCCCGGCCAGCGGGCTGTAAAAAAGTTCATCATAGGTACCACCGGAGTAAGGAGTAACGCGGGATTTATAACCCCAGATTGAGGTTTTTTCGGGTTTCCGATGCTCTTCATCAGGATAAATAAAATTTCGGGGCAGAATCATCCAGGTATCCACGTTCAGGCGATCGAACAGCGCCTCTTTGCTGCTGATGTCAAGATTCTGATAGAGCATGTCATACACTTCCTTCTCAGCATCGAAGGTTACAGGAATACGGTCTGCTGTCTGGTGTTGAACCGCATTTAAAACTCTTTCTTTTGAGGTATACATACGTCAAGTCTCACAATATTCCATAAAATATTACGAATGATTACTATCAGAATCCGACGGTACTGAATCCGTCCGCACCTCGCTGCCCCAAATTTTACGGATCAGCCAGATCAGGCCCAGCAAGCTGATTACAAATGGAACCGCACAAATGAGAGCCTGTTCATAGCGGCCATAAAGGGTATTTCCCACTCCGAACAGGGCGGAATAAACCAGAAGGCAACCCAGGATCCAACCCAGCAGTGCCTGCGGAAGGCTGTCCGGAGAAGGCGAGACATTCAGTTTTTCCCTGATCGGTTTCCAGCCATATCCCAGCGGCCGGACCAGTTTATAAAAACCACTCAACGTTTCCTCATCGGCAGGTCGGGTAAGAAAGGTGACCAGCAGCCAGACCAGGGTAGTAAAAAGCACACTGCCCACCAGTACCAGGTGTGACGGTATAGTGAATCCGCTCTTCTGCAGGACAAAAAATCCCATGGCAATAATGAAGGAACTGATCATGGCGGCAATTTCGCTCCAGGCGTTAATTCGCCACCAGAACCAGCGCAGGATATAAATTAGGCCGGTGCCCGCGCCGATGGACAACAGCAATTCGAAACTCTCCCTTGCAGACACCAGCAAAAACATTAAAATTGCGGCAATAATCATCAGTCCGCTGGTTACCAGGCGGGATACCAGAATATAATGTTTCTGGCTGGCATCAGGACGGACAAACCGTTGATAGAAATCATGCACCAGATAGGATGCGCCCCAGTTAAGGCTGGTGTCCATGGTGGATAAATAGGCTGCAGCCAGGGAAGCCACCATAATTCCTTTAAAGCCGGCCGGCAGAAAAACCAGCATGGCGGGATAAGCCATATCGTGGCCGATCAGTTCCGGGCTGACATGTGGAAAGGCATTCTGTATATCCTGCAAGGTAGGATAAACCAGCAGGGAACTTAAACCTACCAGCAGCCACGGCCAGGGCCGCACACCATAATGGGCGATGTTAAACCACAGAGTGGCCGCCAGTGAATGTTTTTCATCTTTGGCTGCCAGCATCCGTTGTGCAATATAACTTCCCCCGCCTGGTTCCGCCCCCGGATACCAAACCGACCACCACTGTATGGTCAGCGGAATAATAAACAGGGTTACCGTGAGTTCCCAGTTGCTGAAATTGGGAAAAAAATCTAAGGTGGCCGGATCCAGTTTAGACACCAGTCCGGATAGCCCTCCCACCGCATTCTGCTGTAATGCAAAATATGCGGCAGCCACCGCACCGGTCATGGCCATGATAAATTGAATCAGATCCGTGACCACTACACCCCACAAACCCGACATCACCGAAAAAGCAATGGCAGCAATTGAACCATAAATAACTGTTTCCAGGCGAGACCATCCGAACAGAATATTGGCAATTTTTGCAGCTGCCAAAGTAACAGTTGCCATGATAACACAGTTAAAGAACAGGCCCAGGTAAAGAGCACGAAAACCCCTGACCAGTGCAGCGGATTTGCCGGAATAACGTACTTCATAAAATTCCAGATCCGTTAGAACTCCGGAACGCCGCCACAATCGGGCATAGAAAAACACCGTCAGCATACCGGTGAGCAAAAAAGCCCACCAGATCCAGTTGTAAGCAACTCCTTTTTCCCGCACCAGATTGGTAATCAGGTTTGGTGTATCGGTGCTAAAAGTTGTGGCCACCATGGAGGTTCCCAACAGCCACCAGGGCAAGGCCCGGCCGGAGACAAAAAATTCATCCATTCCCCTGCTGGCACGCCGGACGTAGATGAGTGCCACTGCCAGAGCGAAAAAAAGGTAGGCCAGAATAATAAACCAATCCCAGAAGGTTAAATGCATAATCTAGCAATCCTCTCCCAGTGAGGTGAGTTAAGCTAATTGGTATTCATGATTTCAGCAAAGCTTTGGCCAGGTCTGCGGCAGACGGTGCATCGGCAGCATAACCATCCGCCCCGATTTCATCTGCGTAAGCCTTGGTAACCGGAGCACCGCCTATAATAATCTTCACTTTGTCCCGGTAACCGGCATTCCTGAAAGCCTCTACGGTATTCTTCATGGAAACCATGGTGGTGGACAGAAGCGCCGACAGGCCCACCAGATCCACTTCCTCCTGTTTCGCCATTTCCACAAATTTTTCCGGGGCAACATCAATTCCCAGATCAATGACCTCGAAACCGGCACCCTGCAGCATCATACCCACTAGATTTTTTCCGATGTCATGCAAATCTCCCCTGACGGTTCCCAGGATCACCTTGGCTACCGGCTTTACGCCGGTCTCAATCAGCAGCGGTTTGATGATTTCCATGGCTGCCTTCATGGCCCGTGCTGCAACCAGCACCTCCGGCAGAAAAAATTCAAATTCCCTGAATTTCCGGCCGACAACCTCCATCCCTGGCAGCAGGCCTTTATTCAATATGTCCCGGGCGGTCACCTCTTTCTTTAAAGCCTGTCGCGTCAGTTTTTCCACTGCTTCCTTATTACCGTTTATTAAATTCTGACTCAGGTTTTCCAAAAGATTTTTCATACTCTCGTATTACATTTTTCTTAAATTATTTTTTGAATCCATTTAACAAATCAGCAAGATCAGCTGACAGATTATGAAATATTGTAATCGAATGTGTAATTATTTCAGATTACTGTTCAAAATATCGCGGATAGACTGAAATCCTGAAAAAAAAATTCTCTGAAAAAGATGAAATCACAAACCATATCCGGTGTAAACCTTCAGATAATTTTCAAATTTACAATAATCATAAATTCATACAAAACATAAGATAAAATTATTTTATATCTTCAAAATTCCTGCCATTCATGGGGTTTCGTTTGTCTGATATACGGAAATTGAAAAATAAAACTGCCGTCTGTAATCGAAGGATGAATGTTATTTTTCGACAAACGCCGCAAGGATTTCACCAAAATAGATTCTGTGGTAATCCTTTTTCGGGTAATTTCTTTGAATGGTTCCGTCAAGAAATCCTGCGGGATCCATATCCTGGAAATACATTTTACGGCATTCGAATATAAGTGAAGCCTCATGGTACGAGGGGGCAGATACTAAACTGGACGGTTTTAATGTGAGGTCGGTTTTCGCCAGTTTCCGGCCGGATCTTCCCGAAATGGAGCCAAGTACATTTAAATCCGTCCGGTATTTTCCCGGAAATCCGCACAGAGTAAAGGTATCCGATCTTTCCATGTATCCATAGGTATGCCGCTGCGGTCTCACCACTACCTGAACGAAGGGTTTATCCCAGATACACCCCATGCTGCCCCAGGAAACAGTCATCATGTTACAGTCATCATAAGTACCGGCAGTCAATAGGAACCACTTATTCATCCACATATCAACCATTTTTACGGATAGTTCCAACACATCCACTTTCTTCATGGTCATTCTCCTGGTCTTATATACAACCTGCCTCTTATCCTGAATAAACCAGTACACAGAGATTTGATTTTTAATAAATTATAGGAACAAGAAATAGTACACTGTCCCGGTCTGATGTAGATAATTATCTTTTATGATTGTTGCATTAGCTCCGAAACAAAGTGCTATCATTATCCTTCAATATTTATTAAAAATCAATGATTTAGAACCCGTTTTTTCGGACTAAAAGCAATGATCATTTTATCTTTTTGTCAAATACATGATTCTCTGTGTTCTTTGTGGCTCTATGGCCAGTTTTATCAATAATTCAAATTAGTACTATGGAATTAATCTAAGCCGCTGGAAAGACTGTTTTTGGTAATCAATTCAATTCTTACTGGTATGTACTCCGGAATGTTTTTACCATTCAATGCTTTTAATGCATTTTCCACCGCCAGTCTTCCCATCTCTTCCGGATTCTGTGCAACGGAAGCTTCCAGTCTTCCGGCGTCAGCTGCCAATCCGTAACTGAAACAGTCTTCAGCCAGCGTACCTGAAGTCCGATGATATGCGCCTGTGGAGCGTAAAATACCCCGCTGGGAGTGGGAATCACCAGATCACCGTAATAAACCAGCTGCAACAGGAACATCAATTCTTTGGAACGCGGCCCTATCATAACATCATTTTCGGAATGATTTAATCCCTGTGTCCGGTGGTAATATTCAGCTACCGCCTTCTTCAATTCGGGAAGCCCCTGTACCGGCAGGTAACTTTTCTTATGAGCATTGGCTTTCAATGCCTCCACTACCGCGTGGGGAACCGGAAAGGGCGATTGCCCCAACCCCAGCTTGTAAATATGACGGCCCTCCCTTTCCAATTGCCGGCTCTTATCATTAATCAACAGGGTAGCAGATTGCGGAAGACCCCGTACGTTGAGATTCAGAAAAATATCAAGATTGTTGTGGTTAATTTTTTTCATGACTTTCGCGCTTCGTTGATATAAAATATTTTTTCCAAATGCTTCAATCTTCAGATTTACTGCCCTCAGTAAAATTTCGTGTAAAATAAAACCTGAAAGTTTTATCCGGAACAATAAAATTTATTTTGAGGGCTGGATTATCCATAATGCTGTCCATTATTTATCCGCATTACCCAATCCGTGTTTCTTTAGAACAAAAAAAATTTAAACAAGCAAATTTCGTTAGAAAATTTAAGCTCAATATATTAATTTCAGATAACTTTCTTGTTATGCCAAAAAATTACTAAATCGCAGTGATCAAATCCAAATAAACAGGGCATTCAGATTGCCCGGCGTTCAACAACAAATCATACATTAGAAACCCATTAATACTTACAAACAGTAAAAGGTTAAAATCATGTCAGACAACAAAAGACGAGGCGGGGGTATTTTTGCCGGATCTTCCATCGGTTTCGGTGCGGTTCTGGCCATTGTCATTTCCTGGTCAGCCAATAAGGCTATTCTCTGGGCTATTTTTCACGGTGTCCTTGGCTGGATATACGTTATCTATTATCTGCTGGTATACCGGGACTGGAGCTGGTTATAATTTTATCCAAACCGGGTGGTTTGTTTAGACAGCGGAGATCTCTCGATTCCAATATTTCCTGGAATATTATTAAGATATATATACCCGCACAAAGACGCCCGGACACAAAGAAAATAAAAGAAAATTAATCTAATGGATGTGATTGGCAGGATATTAAATTGGAATAGACTATCAGTTTATCCTGTTAAAAGTACACTCCGGCTGTTCCCACGAGGATATGATGGATCCGGGATATAAGAAACCATATTTGCGTGGTTTTGTATTGTATTCCCCTCTATCAGATCATAAATTGGCGAGAACTAATCAGTTTCTGGTGAATTCGATGAGTTAAGATTCGGAATTAATTTAAAGCATCCGGGAATAACCGGAGTTGTCAATCCGGCGGAGGTATAAGGCCGAAAAAAGTGGTAACCATACCAATTATGTGATTTACGGCAGTATCGGCTACAGGATAATATGCGCAAAGGTTAGAATTTCTGATGAATTTTCTTTTGGTCTTCATTTCATGGCCGGGGGCAATCGATAAATCAGAGGCCAAAATATTAATTTCATCAGTTATTGAAATAATTAGGTATTGAACTATAGCGGAACAGAGATTTCAGTACTTGATGCCGCAACCTGTTAAAATTATAACGAGCGGCTTACAAAACTAAATCCTTATAAGGTAAAGGTTAGTGTATGAGATTTGAATAAAAACATTTTTAACAATGTTCTAATTAATTAGGGAGACATCGTATGTTTATCGTCCTGCTTCTGGTCACTTTTTTTATTGCGCTGGTAGTTTCTTTCCTCGTTATGAAATTATTTTCACCCTCCATCGATGGTATTCTGAAACGAATTATTGCCGACGAAATCAGCAGTGCCTGGTTGAAGTACATGAAATTTGCTATCATTGTGGTGGGAATTTCCAGCGGTGTACGCATCTGGGAACTGGAAAAATACATTACTCCTTCTCGCCTGCAGAATGCAACTGTCCTGGAACTGACCACACAACGGTGGATACTGGAAGTCTACAGAACCATCATTGAAACCTTGCAGGGTCTTGCCTGGCTTCTGCTGGTCTTTTTCATTTTCGCCCTAATTGCCTATATAATAGTAAGAATTTTTGAGTTTAAAAAATCAAAACAGATAAAGAGGAAAATAACGCCATAAAAATCACGACAAATCTCAGATAGCGGAAAAATACAGAGATTCCAATCAAAATAGATGGAGGAACCCATGAGAACTTTTAAGATAATCGGAATTTTGGTACTGATTCTGATCGTAATTATTTTGATTCTGGGACTGATTGCTCCCCGGAAATATTATGTAGAACGGTCAGTAACCATCAATGCCCCGGTGGAACTGGTATTCAATCATATTAAATACTGGCGCCAATGGCAAGCCTGGTCCCCCTGGGCAACAAAAGACTCCACCATCCGGGTGACTATAGAGGGTGTAGATGGTGAGGAAGGATCGGTCTATAAATGGAAAGGTAATCCCAAGACCACCGGGTCCGGAGAAATGATCAATACCGGTCTCACCAACATGGAAGAACTCAATTACAAAATAAAATTCAAAGAGCCATGGGAAAGTGAAGCCGAGGGGTATATCCGTGTTGTAAAACAGGATGCAGCTACAAAAGTGACCTGGGCCTTCTTCGGGGACAGTCGTTTTCCGGAAAATGTTTTTCTGTTGTTCATGAATATGGATAAAGCCGTAGGTAAGGATTTTGAGGAAGGATTAATGCTGCTTAAAAACATAACTGAAAGGGAAAGCGCAGCTGTAGCGCAGTACCCGGTTAAAAAAGCTGTATTTCCCGAAACTAATTATGCTGTGCTTCAAAAGGTGGTCAAGTTTCAGAATATGCACCAGTTCTTCGCAACTTCTTTTGCCGAGATCAGCAACACTATCACTAAAAACCGGATCAGGATGAGCGGTTCTCCGGCCGGGCTTTATTATGACTATGATGAACAGAGCATGACCACCAATATGGCTGCCGCTATTCCAATCCGTGGCAAACTGACCGCCGGCA
Source organism: uncultured Caldithrix sp. (assembly GCA_964461135.1). Classification (GTDB taxonomy): domain Bacteria; phylum Calditrichota; class Calditrichia; order RBG-13-44-9; family RBG-13-44-9; genus RQOF01. The sequence continues at coordinate 8,462 of CAYWTB010000006.1, forward strand.
ATGTTCGGACAATCAGCATCCCGCGCTCCACCGCATATTATGTGGATTATTACGGACCTTACAGTGGTTCACTTTATGCTCATGAGGCAATCGACCTGTATTTGACAAAAAACGGATTAACTTACCAATCCCCGGTGATAGAGGAATATATTACCGATCCCATAAGTGAGCCGGACAGCACCAAATGGTTAACAAAAATTTATTATCTGGTTAAATAGAAGTGCAATAAATTTTCTAGGGGCTTTAAAAACAGAGCCATGGTCCTGATGAAGGAGCTGGCAAACTTATTACAGAACAGTCCCGCTGAGAATAATGGCCGCCACCGAGAAATAGATCACCAGTCCGCTGACGTCTACCAGGGTAGCCACAAATGGAGCGGAAGAAGTGGCGGGATCAACACCGATGCGCTGCATGAGGAATGGCAGCATGGAACCAGCCAGGGTGCCCAGCAATACCACACCCACTAAAGACAGTCCCACCGTTATGGCAATAAGGATCCAGTACTGGCCGAACGCATTGAAGAACACTTCCCAGATGGTCACTCGGATGATCCCAATGATTCCGAGAATTGAACCCAGGGAGAGCCCGGACAGTATTTCCCGGCGCATGACCTTCCACCAGTCGAGTAAGCCTACTTCACCGATAGCCATAGCCCGGATGATAAGGGTGGCGGCCTGAGAACCGCTGTTGCCTCCACTGGAGATAATTAGGGGAACAAAGAGAGTAAGGACAATTGCACGGGCAATTTCATTCTCAAAATAACCCATGGCAGTGGCGGTGAGCATTTCACCAATAAAAAGTAACACCAGCCAGCGCGCTCTTTTCTGAACCAGCATCCAGAAAGGTGTCTCCAGATAGGGTGCATCCAGGGCTTCCGATCCACCGATCTTTTGGATATCTTCGGTAGTCTCTTCTTCCGCCACATCAAGGACATCATCCACCGTAACGATGCCGATCAAAATACCGTGAGCATCGGTTACCGGCAGCGCGACACGGTCATATTCCCGGAAAACTTCAATGGCGGTTTCCTGATCATCGGTGGCTTTCAGGGAAATGAACCGTTCGTCCATAAGATCCTTAATTTCTTTTCCGGGATCCGCTAAAAGGATCTCACGAATCCTCAGATCATCTATCAGGTATCCTTTTTCATCCACCACATAAAAAACATTTAAAGTTTCACTGTCTTTTCCATACTTCCTGATGTGTTCAAGGGTTTTTTCTACCGTCCAGTTTGGTTTTACCCGGATATATTCGGGAGTCATCAGGCGGCCGATACTGTCTTCCGGGTAGCCCAGTAAGCTGAGGGCGGTTTTTCTCTCTTCCGGTGATAACAGGGACACCAGTTTTTGGGCTACCGGCCCGGGCAATTCTTCCAGGAAAGCAGTACGGTCATCCGGAGCTAAATCATCCAGCAGGCTGGTTAAGCGATCTTTCTCATGAGCCATGGCTTCTACCAGCCGCTGCTGTTTCTCTGATGAGAGATATTCAAACGTATCGGTTGCCAGATCCAGTGGCAGAGCACGAAAAATAACCACGTCATCGGAGGCGGGAAGGTTTTCAATCAATTCTGCAATTTCCTGGGGAAACCAGTCCAGCAGAATATTTTTCAACTCCAGATACTTTTTTTTCTCGATCAGCTCCTGTATTTCGGGACGTAATAGATGGTCAAGCATATCTTATCCACTCCTAAAGGGTTTAAAAATCGATTTTGGGTAAAACCATGTCCAGCTTAAGCAGACAGAAAAGTTAAGATAAATCCTGCTCGCTTTCAATTACCAAATTAAATGGAAAGGATGTAAATGAAATAAACGGTAATCAGTTATTCCATAACGAAGATTTTATATATTTTAAGGAGAGAGAAGGAAGAAAACAATTAGAACTGAAAAATGAGTTCTGAATTGCCGGACGGTATTATAGTTTCTCCCCTTATGATAAAAACTCCCTCATCCTGATGCTGGGAAAATCCTTCAAGTTCTCCGGCATTCAATTTCACATTATGCAACAAGACAGGAGAAATCACCTCAAATTTAATTTCTTTCTGCGGTGTGTGACAGAGAATAATCCTTAACACTTTTTGGGTCGAATCAAAATCAACTGATTCAATACCGGCGTTGATTTCTGCCATATATGGATATAATGGTACTCCTCTTTTAAGTTTGATATTCCCGGGGGATTGAAATACGATGGCTGAATAGGAATCCTTCCCATCCCATAAAATACGGCTGAAATACCGTCCCTGCCCTTCCCACTTCACATGTGAAGTTGCACCCGCCACCACCAGATCATATTCCAGGGTCCGGAAAGAAGTGGGAACATCGGGAGATAAATAAATATTCCAGGCATTCTCCCGTACACCGGCCAGATGATAGAGGTAATATAAATAAAGCCCGCCAGCCCATAAAAATGTTGGTTTGTCGATTTTACCATAATCCCGGGATTGGAAATTCGCATTCCGGTATTCATAAAAGGAGGGTTGACCGTTGGGACTGTTTCTGATTCCCTCCAGAGTCAGATATTTTTTTAAAACCTGCAGGGAATTCTCAACCTGTCCGGCTTCCAACAAACCCATTCCGTACCAGATCGTACCCTGCGGCCAGACACCACCATTGGCATAAATAAAAGGCGCCCCAACCTCTCCTTCCTGAAATTTATACTGATCTGTTAAGAGATGAAAATCAGCCGGCATGGCGTTACGAATACCCAGATTCTCATCCAGCAATTGATCTTCTGCAGATTGTAACAGCCGGGATTTATACCGATCATCCAGGATATTAAACGCTGCCGCAATTAAGGATCCCGAATAATAATGATCATCCGGTTTCAGAGAATCAATCATATTAAACAAATACCCTTTTTCTTCATTCCACAATTTTTCTACCAGTTTACTTTTCATATCCCGGGACAATCTGATATACTTTTCGGTATTTTCGTTCTTATCCAGCTGTGTCATTATTGAGACATAATCCTGCAATGCCCGAATCATCAGCAGGCTTACATAGGTTTGCGCTCCGTAAATATGACCGATATCCCACCAATCCGGGCGAGTAGCATACATCAGACCATCAGATTCAATATTCTGCCTCACCATATTTATACTTTTTGTTAAAATCGGAAAAAGATACCGGACTGTTTCGATATCCCTGGTGTGTCTCAGATACGAATTTGTCAGGATAATAAACCAGAAATGATTCCAATTATCCGTACCGCAATATTCAGTCATATATTGTCCGTCTTTCCAATAATAGGCATGTGGCAGGATTGAATCCCTTCCGGTCAGGGATTTCAAATAGAGGAGATCTGTCTTTACCCGTGCCGGATCAAAATTTACCGCCCCCAGGTTGGTCAGCAATGCGTCATGAGTAAAGAAAAAATTATACTCTGCGGGACACGGCATGGGAACTATTTGCCCGTTAAGATAATGCATGTTGGCAGCCAGCACTGCTTTCGACCACGGTGTGGTGTGATCAACCGAAGAATCTCCGGTGCTCATGATGGAGGAAAAAGCATAGTCCCAGATCCTGATACTGTCTTTTAATACACTCTTCTGCCACTGGTACCGATAAATATCATTTATCTTTTTTCCCTCTTCATTTTTTCCTGAACCGATAAGCCATATTATCTTCAGATCCTGCTCCGCTGATAAGTTTTTGCGGTATGTATATAATGCACCTTTGGGTTGTAAAATATCCGCCTTAGCATTGGAGACCGAATTTTCACCGGCATTGGCGATAAAAACAAAAGCAGAATCCGTGTCCTGGTAATCAAAATTTACCAGATATACGGTTCCATCATCAAGAAAAGTCTCGGCGGTTGGTTCGCGCAAAGTATATGTGTGGCAGGTACGCAGGGTAAACAGGGCCTGGCAGGAAATTTCAAAATCCCTCTTTTGATTTGAATTGTTTTTCAATTGAACCGTCAGAATCATCATGGGCAGATCAGCGCAGAATTCATAGGAAATATCCAGGGAGTAATTCCCATGATTTTCATGAAAATCAGCATAACCGGGAGTATAATTATATGCGAAAGGCTGATATCCAATAGTATCAATCCTGCCTTCCTGTTTTACAAATAAAAGAAAAGGTAAGGACTGATCCCTTTCCCAGTATCCGGTACTCAGATCTATACTGTTGGCCACCGGATAATAAAAACTGATACGTGAAGGCAACGGCCGGCTGTGATGAAATTCGGCACCGACAAAGTTACCACCAATTTCTACCTGACCATATTTGCCGTCAAATTCTACTACCAGATTGTTAAGTTCTGAATCATAGCCCTGGCAATAAAGCTGACAATTGAGGAAGATGAGAAAAATAATTGAAGCTCTAAACATTTAAAAATCTCCAAGACTTTTTACTAAAATGTTATTTAATCAATAATAGTTTTTTTGTTTTATCAAATTTATTTGTAATGATTCGATAGTAATATACACCGCTGGCAAATTCATAAGCATTCCACTGCACCAGGTATTCGCCTGGCGGTTTTTTTTCATTCAAAAGAATTGCTACCTCACGTCCCGTGATATCATACACTTTCAAAGAAACAAATCCGAAATTCGAAATCCGAAATCGGAAATTGGTAACTGGATTAAAGGGATTGGGATAATTTTGATATAACTTGTATTCTCCCGGAGCAATTGCTGAAGGAGTCTCAATCGCAGTCGTTTCATTATAAAGATCTTGTATTTCCTGGAAAGTTAAAGAACGGTTATAAATGCGAATATCGTCGAGGACGCCTTTAAAATTATAATTATTATTTCCGGGAAGATGCTGTCCAATAGTTAAATCAATTGTCGTGGGCAGGATGAATCCTCCCCAATTTGAAGATGCATCTAAAGCCCCATTAATATAAATCTCAAAATCCGATCCGTCATATAGTACGGTTACCATATAAAGTGAATCGAGAACCAATTGGGTTTGGGAATCTAAATCTTTGATTCCATTATTGGCACTTGTATCCGTTTTAATCGTCCATCTTATTCTTTCATTGGTTTCGTTTATGGATACTTTCCAGCGATTCTCCCAATTGCCATGAGAAATCGGATAAGCCTCTCTATTGGAAAAAAATTGGGTTACTTTCATCCAAAAATTAACACTAATCTCTTTGTGGAAATTAAGACTTGGATGATTTGGGACTCTGATGAAATCATCAATGCCGTCAAAATAATAGGCACTATTGGGATTTCCGAAGCGATCATCAACTAATGCTGCTCCTGATACTGTGCCATGATTATTAAATCCACTTGAATCATTGCCATTGCCACTGAAGGGATAGTATGCCACTAATTTTCCCACATAGATTCCAACACTGTCTGTTGCTTGCCCGCCCTGACCATCGTTAACAGTACACCGTACATAATAATAACCGACTGTTGAAGGGGCAGCCCACATAACTGTTGAGCCGCTACCGCTGATTGTTCCGTACTGTGCTACCCAATTATAAATCAAACTATCGCCATCAAGATCAACAGCGAAACAGGTTAATTGTGAGGTTCCCCCAATATCAATGATATTTGGATCAGCAATCATATTCGTAATAGTTGGAATATGATTGTCAAATACTTCAATACTAACGGTAGCGGTATCCTGTCCACCATGACCATCACTCACACCGGAAGTAATAGAAAAAATTCCTGAAACATTTGGAGCTGTCCAAGTTATATTTGCGCCACTTCCGGAAATGGTTCCACCCGACGCACTCCATAAATAAGTTAAGGAATCGTTATCTCTATCCGCTGCTGTACAATAAATTGTGGAATTTTCATTCAAGAAAACGAAATCTGGATTAGCCGCTAGACTTTTAATTCGTGGTGGATAATTGACTACAAGTTGATCAGAACGATAATCAACAATCACCCCATCAATCAGCATTTTATTTAAATCATAAGTGATAGTGCCCCCCGCTGGTGCAACTACTGCCAATACCGCCTCATCCGCTGGAATTGTCAATGAGGTAATCCCATTAACATTTGTTAATAGAAAGCTATTAGTAACCGCATCATAAACATCATGCTGTCCGATTCCGATATCTATTTGAACCAAGGTGTCCATTGAATATGGATTAAAATATAGATAGGTGGGATACGCTGCATCCTGAAAATAGTCGGTTTTTAAAGCATCCAATTGCAGGATCGCCTCTACATTTGTTGTATCAATAATACCTCCGAAAATACCTACATGAGACGAACCATAAAGACCCAAATTTGTTGCTGACCCTCCCCCAATCATGGCATCGCCGGTGGCATACGGACTAACGCCATACCAGTCTCTGCGTAATCCTTCATAAGCCATATATGAATTTGGATCATATTGGTGAGTCCAACCCTCATTGTCTTGATGATTATCAGGTAAATAGTTGGAGTAAAAAAGACGGGTGGCATTGGCAATATTGAGTACCCACTTCCCAATAGCTCTGGCAAACCGGTCATCATAGCGTACCATTGGGACTAAAGCTCCCACCTGCTCAAAACCATTCATAACAAATGAATAAAGCCCTGTACCACTGGCTTCACCTACTATACCATGGACATCATACCCTCCCCAATTTCCGACAATCACACCCCACAGGCGAAGTGGACCAACATCAAAGCACCAATTGACAATCTTTCCCAGGTTATAAGTTGTGCCGAGTTCAGCATTCATCCGTGCTGCAACATAAGCTCCATAAGGCAGTTGAAGTTCATAAGAAGGATTTGTGCTTCTACTATTTAAAAACTCCATTGTCCATTCAGCGCCAATTCGAAATTCCGGAAGTCCGGTGTTGACGAATGCATTATAGAGTAGCCACGCAATAGCGCCGGAGGCTTCGGGTTCAACCACCCCGCTTGAATTTGGCGTCATCGTTTCTAAATACCAACCACGGTAATTCATATTAGGAACATGCCATGGCATCGTACTTCCTCCCATTGCCTCAACTGCCGCTAACCAACGATCAGCAACAGTTGTAAACTGGTATGGAAAATCACCTGTGCCGGGATACATATCATAAAGCTGATAAAAGAAAACATTGGGCATGGTATCATACCACCAATCACTGCCGCTATTGGCAACTGGTTGATTTAAATAGACATTTTCCTGCGGGCGCCTGTTAAAGAATTCCTCGCAATAAAGCACCCAGTTATGTCCGTTTTGATTACTTTTATCAATGCCAATCAACGTCGCACCGACTACGGCAGCCAACACATTAATGGCTTCACCCGAATTCTGGGCAAATGTACCCACATAGGAATCGATTCCGAAACTTTCATGATTGGGGTAATTAATTGTATTAAAGTCTATCCAGCTTAGGGGTAAGTATTGTCCCTGAAGATTTAAATCAAATACCAGAGAATCATATCCCAACGCAACTTGTTTCCAATTCCGCATTTGATAAGGAGTTGGCAGATCCGGCATCAGCACAATGCGTGGAATGTCAATCTGCTGGGCAAGAGCAGTGAAGATAACACTGTAAAAAACCGCCAGGAACGCGCATGTTTTCAAGACCGACTTCTTCTTCATTTTTTTCCAATCTAAAAAATTTTTATACGGATTTGATTGTTTTATTTTTAATGAGGGGATTGGCCCAGAATCCGATGCTGAAGAGATATCCGAGAGTGACCAGCAGAAAAAGCATACCATATTTTAACGAAAATTTATCTCCCAGGAAACCGATTACCAGTGGCACCATGGCACCACCCACAATCCCGGTACACAAAATCCCTGAGAATGAACCGTGATGATGTTTGACGGAATTAAGCGCCAGAGAAAATACAACCGACCACATGACGGAAAAGAAAAAGCCCACAAGGGCAAAACCATATACGGCAATCTCTGCAGTGCCGAACAGTGTTGTTAACAGACATATCATTGCGGCCGCTGTAAAGACCAGAAGAACATGACGGCTGTCGAAAAGTTTAAGCAGCAGTAATCCCAATAAACATCCGGCCGTCATACCTCCCCAGAAAAAGGCCACCACTTGTGCGCCTGCTGTCTGGGGATCCAGGCCGTGAGCCTCAGAGAGGAATTTGGAAATCCAGTTGGAAACTCCCTGTTCAGAGCCCACATAAGCAAAAATTCCAAAAAAATAAAGAATAACTATGGGATTTCTGAGCAGCCTCAGATGAGTCTCCCAGACTCCCGGCCGCTCGGTTTCGCTGTATTCGATGCGGGGGAACCTGATGAAAATCAAAACGATAATCATTCCCAGAGTAACCAGCACAAATATCCAGTATAAGGATATCCATTCCAGCTGTGGCGGGATCAAGGCAGATAAAGTCACGAGAAACTTTCGCGATGGGTCAACCGGGGACTTTAAACCTGTTACCAGATATGAATAGACCTGGGGGCTGAGGAATGAAGCTGATCCGAAAATCAATTGTGCCAGAACCGAATTAAAGGCAAAATGTTCTTCTCCCCCGGCAACTCGCATCAGGGGATTAATGGCCACCTGAATCATGGCCATGCCGATACCGATCAGAAAAAGTGAAATGATCGCCACGGAAAAAGCGGGAAAAAGAGCAAAAAGGAGGGCACCAGAGAATGCCAGCGAAAAGGCTAATATTAGCACGGGTTTTTCTGAAAATCGCTCAATTAGCATTCCGGAGGGAATTGACATAAGGCCATAAGCCACAAAAAATGAAAATGGGAGAAATGCTGCCAGGGTTAAGGATAAGTGAAAATCTTCAATGATATCGGGAATAAGGGGTCCCAGAATATTAGTCAGAAATGAGACCACAAAGAAAATCATAAAAATTAAAATAACAATGAGATAATTTCTTTTCATGAGGCCTTATCAAATATTAGAACGGTGATGGATTTTGGGATCAGCAGTTCCAGCTAAATAATGGTTCAGACAAAAAATCCGGATATTTTCCAGGAATGGCTTTTTACCCTGGATACGAGTATAGGAAATGTCATGTTTTTCCCCGGGAAGAATGATCATACCCCTGCTACCAAAATTGACATCGGGGTGGTATAAATCGACAAAGAAGGACGGAAAATCAGTCGATATTTCCAGCCGATGTTTGCCAGCTGGCTTAATCATGATACTGGGCATGCACAAATTACAATATTTCCAGCGAAAAGTCAGAAAAAAATTCCGTGCTCTGATATTATCTTTGTGGTCAAAAAGGGTGGCAACTAAAATGGATTCATCAAATTTTTCTATAGTGCCCAGTTTATTTTCCTTTACGACCATTTTCGGGTTAAAATTCTGTACAACCTTCTTATCCATTAGGATTTTACTCACCCCGTTCAGCCTGTTTATAGCATCGATTCTAATTCTTCCGTGCGGTATTTCTCCCCTTTCATCCCGGAGCATGACATTTAAAAATTCCTTGTTCCGGTGAAAATAGAGGGCTAACGGGCTGAAAACAGATTTTACCATATAATAAGCCATTTTGGGATTATTTTCATTATCAATGAGTGCCCAGCTGATTGCCGGCCAGCAGTCATTCAGTTGCCATATTATGGTCCCATTGGTGGCCGGAGACCCAAACCGCCAGTGTTCAAGACAAGTTTTGAGTGCAATTCCCTGATTCAGTTGAGTCAAGTAGATAAAATCCCACCAGTTGCTGTGGACCGGAAAGTGGCCGGCCATAAATTTAAATAAGCGTTCATTACCTTCAATTTGTTTGTTATGAAATTCAAATAAATGATCATGCGTTTTTCTGTGGTCAGGCGGTATCACCTTGTCCAGGGCATGGAAATTGGCCGGGGCCTGAAAACCGAATTCCGTGATGAACAGGCTTTTATCTGAATTAACCTCCGAATAGTCCTTCCAGCTGCTCCAGATATCCCACTCATGCCGGTTGCCGCTTGTCTCGGAGTTGGGATCTTTGTCGAGACCAAAAGGACTTGAGGGCCAGTAGGGGCGTGAGGGATCCAGTTTCTTCAGCATATTGGGAAGCAGCCGGTGATAAATCCCGTAACCCGGCATCTCTGCTATTGATCTGCCCGGGGAATGATACCAGTCCCATTCGTTTTCATTATTTCCGCACCACAGAGCAAGACAGGGATGGTGCTGCAAGCGCCTGATAGCCTCCTTGGCCTCGGTTGTGACATTTTGCATAAAAACCGGTATCTCCGGATAAGCACCACAGGCAAACATGAAATCCTGCCATACCAGAAGCCCCAGTTCATCACAGGTATCATAAAATATATCCTGTTCATATATGCCTCCTCCCCAGACCCGCACCATATTCATGTGGGCATCAGCCGCCATCTGCAATAAAGACCGGTATTTATTTTCCGAAACCCTGGGCAGGAAAGAATCAGCCGGGATCCAGTTGACACCTTTCACATAAATCGGTTTACTGTTTATAAGGAAGCGAAATGTGTTCTTACCTTTGTGAACAGTTTGTAACTCAATAGTACGAATGCCAACCCGTTTTTCCCTGCGATCAATTTCCTTTCCACTGGCATCAATCAGGTTTACTAAAATGGAATAGAGATACGGCACTCCTTCCCCGTTTGGCCACCATAAATCCGGGGTATTAATATTCCAGGTAAAGTCGAGTTCCTTTTTACCATCTGCACTCTCTGTTGCGACTATTTTTTGTTCAGAATCCTTCAATTCAACCATTATCCGGTTCTGTCCGGCTTTTCCCTCCAGTTCTACCTGAACTCTGACGATCGCCTTATTGTGGTATAACCGGCTGGTGGAAAATCGTATTGAAGAAATCCAGGCAGATTCTCTCTGTAAAAGGTACACGGGTTTCCAGATCCCCATGGTAGGGAATGACGGTCCCCAATCCCATCCGAACGAATATTGGGCCTTACGCAAATATACCCGTTCCGAATTCAGTGATACCATTAATTTTCCATATTTCTTTTCTAAATTCCGGGCTCCACGCAGTGGTGAAGTGAATCTTATTTTTAAATGATTTGATGTGGGCTTGAGGAGATGATCCACCCGGAAGCTGTATTTCCTGAACATATTGTCTGTTGATCCGATAAGATCACCATTAAGGAAAATTTCAGCCAGTGTATCCAATCCTTCAAAGATGAGATACAATGGTTCAGTACTATTAAATTCCGGCAACCGATCAAATTGGGTTGAATAAATCCAGTCATTCTCATGAATCCACTGGAGCCTGGCCTCATTATCAGTATAAAAAGGATCGGGAATTAATTTTGCCGAAAGCAAATTCGTATGAACGGTACCTGGAACTTTTACCGGTATGCCCGTTATTGGTAGTGAAAATCCTGAAGGTAGATTAGCCCGTGGTGCTGCTCTGAGGTGCCAACCGTTTTTTAGACATACTGTTTTCATACAAATATCATATGATGGTTCACTTATAAAATTTTTATAGCCAGCTTAAGATACCCAATCAAAAAACATTCTAAAGTAGACCGGGAGGCATGGGTGCATTTATTTATACCTATCTAATTTTCATTTATTTTTAATTCTGCAAAGGAAAATGTTTCCAAGTCTCAATCATTTAGAGATGTAAACAGAAATTAAATTACTAAATCGATTAATTTTTAGCGGTTAATTCATAAAGTAATTCATTCAGATTAACGATAGCAAAACTACAGGCAAAATCTGACATTGCATATGGAAATACAAGAGATTGGCCATGAATTTGACCGCCACAGGTATAGACGACATTGGGTACGTAACCTTCCCTTTCATTTTCATTCGAAGACAATAATGGATTTCGCAAGCGTCCGATCACTTTTGTTGGATCCTTTAAATCGAGCAGAAAAGCAGAGATGACATACCTTCGCATTGCCCCTACACCATGGGCCAATACTAACCAACCTGATTCTGTTTCAATGGGACAACCACAATTACCAATCTGAAAAAATTCCCAGGAATATTTTGGCTCCATGATCAGGAGTTTATTATCCCAGTAATCCAATCTATCAGAGAACATGATATAATTATTTTCATTATCCTGTCGCGAAAGCATTGCATACTTTCCATTTACTTTTTCTGGAAAAAGTGCTAAACCTTTATTTGTTATAGCCGGCCCGGTTATTTTATTTATTTTAAATTTTATGAAATCTGTCGTCTTAAGAAGCATTGAATGAATTTGCTTTCCGTCAAACGCTGTATAGGTTGCATAATAAGTTTTATTTTCATTTTCTTCACTAAAAGCCACAAATCGGGCATCTTCAATTCCGTTAACTTCCTCCGGAAGGAAAGGGAAAAACACTCGTTCAGATAAGCAGTGGTCGCTGGAAAAATTTGCCTCATAACCATCTTCCCTATTTTCATATTCGGGTGGACTGACAAATCGTGATGACGTATCCAAAGTGATTTGATTATTTCCATCAATGACACCACTACGAAACTCGAGCGAGGATACATGCCCCTCACCAGTTGCCCTCAAACTGAGGATAAAACGTCTGCAACCGGGTGCGACTCCGGATTGATCCGGATGCCATATTATACAAGGATTAAATAAAGAAGCCGCTTCCAACGAATATTCTAAAGTAAAATAAGAACCGATGAGAAGTTTCTGCTCATCGGTCAACATTCTTTTTTCCGGAAGGTTATGGTAGTTTTCATTGAATCGTTTAAGAAAAAAAGATTTAATATTTTTATGTCTGGATTCAAACTGAGTAATTATGAAATTGAGTTCCTCATTTGTCTCTTTTTCGGATAGAGCCAAAATCCTTCTGATAATTTTTACCGATCGTTCTTCAGTGGTTGGATTAAACGGACGTAAAAGTACTCGCTTAATATCAGATTTTAAAAAAATATTAATCCTTTGGACATGAATATTCATCAAACTTTGTTTCTCCACAATTCATCAATTAATTTAGAAAGCTTTCCCTCTGCTAAAGCGATTACTTTATCAGCTGCACCATAATAAATCTGTAAATGATCATCATTTAGAGTTAAGCCTTCAGGGAATACCACCATATTTACGTCACCATACTTTTCATAATCAGTTTCAGGTTCCAAAATGGGATAAGGAAGACGTGCAATAACTTTGTTGGGAACGTTTTCATCCAAAAGAGCTGCTCCGGCACGATAGACTTTTTCACGATCGACTCCATGATATATAAACAACCAGCCTGCTTCTGTTTGTAGTGGTGGAGGCCCTGCACCTATTTTCTGGTGTTCCCATTCATATTCACGAAACATGATGGTATGTTTTTCTAATTTTTTAAGATGATTTGGCCAATGAGACTTATCCGGATTAATCAATTCCTCCATACTTTCAAATAAAGCCAATTGTATATTGGGTTTTATTCGATGGATAAACCCAATTTTATTCCCAATTTTACCCGGAAAAATCATTGCATCTTTGTCCTGTACCTCTGGCCCAATCATTCCAATTTTGTGATACAAAATAAAATCCTCTGTCTCTGCCAGCATTACCCGTGTGTTTGCACTGTTTGGTATATCCTTACCATCAAATCCGGTATAAAATATAAAATACTTCTTGTTAAAGAATACAATACGAGGATCTTCACAACCTTGTTTTTCAATCTCGCTTTCTCTAAAAATAACCGGAGAACATGACCGATTGATGATATGTGCATCGACATTCAATTTTGCATAGCCAATTGTTGAGGAATTCTGACCTTCAACTGCACGATATAACATGTGGATAATCTCCCCATCTTGTGCAATTCCCGGATTAAAAACAGCTCGTGATTCCCAGGGGTTGTCAGGATTAGGACGTAAGATGGGTCCATTGACGCGTTTTAATTTAAATTTTCCCATTTTTACCCTATAAATATTTCAAAATATTTGTCAATTTATAGAAAAAATAAAACTTAAACTAACTGAACTTCGATGCTGATAAAGCCAATTTTAGAGCTTCCAATCCATTTTCTTCTGTAATCACTCGGCAGTGCCCTGAATCTCGAATAAATTTTACCTGATCTTTTAATAGACTAATAATTGCTTGAGAATATAATTTAAGTTTTTTTACTTTTGAGTGATGCTCAAGTAAAATATATTGATTAGCATAGAGATTTTTGTTGCGACCCCTCATTTCTTGGTTTGATGGACTTATATTTTTTAAAATTTTAAAACATGTCGGTGAAAATAAAGTTTTTAATTGGAAAATCTTGGCATCATCACAAAGTGCATGGATGGTCATAGATTCTGGGATCCATCCTCTTATTATTATTTCACCCGTTTCGAATAAAATTCGATGAAGTTGCCTGTCCAGAATTTTTGGCTGATCAAATCCATGATAATGATTCGTCAATACACCTGAATTATGAGTTAAAAAACAAAATACCCTATCCTCCTGCTCTGAATCTGCTCTTTTTTCTGAATGTGCCCATAACACTTTTGCCTGGCCGAACCAGTAATTATATAGGTCAAAAAAATGAACGCCATGTTCAAGAAAAATACCACCACTTATTTTTTTATTCCAGAACCAGTGCTCCGGTCCCATATTTTCATCTGCTGCATAATTCTCAAAATAGGCTCGTATCGGATTTCCCAAAATACTTGATACAATAATCTTTTTTACCAATTCGACAATTGGAACATATCTCAAAATAAAATTTACAGGTATAATAACTTTATTTTGCTTTGCAGTACTTATGAGTTCATTACCTTCTCTGAGTGATAATGCCAGAGGTTTTTCACAAAGAACATGTTTTCCATTTTTAATTGCAGATAAGGCCAGTTTAAAATGAGTATTCGGGGGTGTCACTATATGGACCATATCAATTTGGCTGTTACCAATCAAATGTTCAGGATTAGTATACCCCAAGATTTTATACTGTTTTGCTGTTTTTTTTACCAGCTCTTCATTTGTATCAGCTACTGCAATCATCTGGATTTCTGGCATTTTGGATATGGCCTCCAGACAAAATTTGCCAAATCCCCCACACCCAATAAGACCTAATTTTATGGTTTTTTCATCCTTCATCTAAATAGTCTATCTTTCCATTAGAAAAAAAGATTGCATAATGATCCCGAATTAGTCTTTCTTCAGCTGGGAATAATAATCATCAAGAATTTTTCTTGAAATTAGATTCTGTTCCACGGCAAGGATGCTTAACAAAGACTCAATAGTAGATTCAGCCCCTGAATTTTTATTAATGTCATTTGTTCCTGTAATCCCATCAAAACAACGCCCGGTTTCCGGATTGTACATTACTTGACCTTCAGAATTATTTCCAAAAAACCATAATGCAATTTCTCCTGCCATTTCAGCAAAATGTTTTTCTCCAGTAACTTCATAAGCTGCAAGGCTTGCCATTACCATCGGACGAATATTATATGCAATCTGTGGGAATTTTATAATTTCAATTGATTCAATAATGTCATCTCGTTCACTAAATGTTATTTTTCTAACGAATTCCTCACTCCGAATATATGAATAGAAAAATCTTACTTCTTGTAATCCACTTTCAATAAAGGACTCTTTATTTAAAACCTTACCAGCGCGTATTAAGACATCTGCCTGACTATTACCCCAGGCATGCCAAAAATTTTGCCAGGTCAAGAAAACTCCATAGGGAAAAGTTAATGAATCGCCTAATTGCATCTTTATTAAGCCATCGCATAATTTCAATATATACGGTTTAATAGAACTGTCCTGTGTTGATAAATAATAAGGAATTAATCCCAACAGCAATTCCGAGGTCTGGTCTGCTGCACCACCGAATGGCAACCAACCGGGTTGTACAAAGCCTTCAAATTGGCGTGTTTCGGGATAGTGTTGGATTAATGAATCAATAGATGGAAAAGTACGTTTTATACTCTTATTAATCTTACTCGCAAAATCATGATCAATTTTACTGAAAACAGTATAAGCTTCTCCTAAAGCCCATACTGCTCTCCAAGCCCACCAATCGGCTTTAGGTTGGCTGTTATGCCGAGTTTTATTGATAGAATAATCTGAATAAATGAAATTATAAAATAAACCATTCTTCGCTTGCATACTTAAAATAAATTGAAGAAGCTTTTCTGCCTTACTAAGACTAGTTTTGTCTGTTGTATATTGGTAATGTCGAACATAAAAAACAGCTGCTCTTGCAACATCATCCACACATGCAATACCTTCTCCCGGAGCTTCTACCCAATGGTAATCAGGATAATCAGCATAGATATGAATAATAGCAACCGGGATACTATCCATTATTATTTCTTGGTATAAATGGTCCAAATGAGATAGGTTTACTAGTGTGGTCGGTTGATCATTTAAGTTGCAATTCAGAATTAACAGAACAAACCACAACAGAATAAAAACCATAAAATATTTTTTTTGATCGAAAAGTCTCATCATTCTTTTAAACCTGTGCTTGCCATACTTTGAATAAAATATCGTTGGAAAAAAGCATAAGCGATCACAATTGGAAGTGCCAATAAAGTTGCTGCAGCTAATTTAACTCCCAATTGTGACTCTGCACGACCTCCAACAACAAATAGTGTCACCAGTTGGGGCATAGTCATTAATTTTTCTTCTCTGATTACAATCAACGGCCAGAGCACTTCATTCCACGATGTCATAAATGTGATGATTCCAACCGTAATTAAAGCTGGAATTGAATTCGGCCACAGAATTCGAAATAATATCTGAAATTCGCTACAACCGTCGATTCTGGCAGCATCGATAAGATCCTGAGGAATACTCATAAAATGCTGGCGAAACAAAATAATAGCGAAAGCATTCATCAGATATGGTATTATCAATGCTAAGTAGGTATCCACCCATCCAAACTCTACCATTAAAATATATTGCGGAATAAGGGTAATTTGAAATGGGAGTGTCATGGTAAAAATGATTATATAGAAAATTAAATTGCGCCCATGAAATTGTAATCTAGATAGCGCATAACCAACCATAGAACTGAACACCAAAACTCCTGCTGTAATAGACAGTGTTACAAACATGCTATTCAAAAAAGCACGAGTAATTGGAATTTTAGCAAAAACCTGCTGGTAACTTTTAATAAGGATTTTTGAGGGTAATAAAACCAGCTTTCCAATTTCATTCTCGGGTGCTAAAGTAGCGCTCACCATCCATATGAAAGGATACATAAAAATAATCGCTCCCACAATCAGTACAGAATATAAAATCACCTTCTTCATAATTGAACCGTTCTTATTCCCTCTCAATAAACTTTCTTTGAATTATAATTACCGATAATATTATTAAGGCAAACACTATTCCCAAAGTGGCAGCATAACCCATATGATAATAAAAAAATCCTTGTTTATAGATATATAATATTGTCGATAAAGTACTATTCAGTGGTCCACCTCCTGTCATGACATAAGGTTCAATAAATAAACTGAACCCCCCAATGGTAGATAAAATAACCACCATAAAAATTGTAGGATTAATGGCAGGTAAAGTGATATGGCGAAATTTCTGCCAGTGATTTGCACCCTCAAGATCTGCCGCTTCGTAGTATTGAGGAGGGACAGTTTGTAATCCTACTAAGAATAACACTATGTAAAGTCCAACATTCTTCCAGGTCGCCATAAGTGCAATTGAGGGCATTGCCAATTTCGGACTTATTAACCACCTAACTTTACTTAAACTTAATTTTACCAGCACTCGATTTAACAATCCGGTATCAAATCCGTAGAGTTGTTGCCATAAAATTGTCACCACAACACCGGAAACTACCACCGGCAGGAAATAGGCAGCACGGAAAAATCCTCGTAGGAGAACTTTTTGGTTTAACATTTCTGCTAAAAATAAGGCTACCACAATTTGTAAAGGAATATGAATTGCTAAAAAAATAATCGTATTCAAGATTGAGCGAAAAAACATACGATCTTGAATCAATCGGGTGAAATTATTTATTCCAACAAATTCCATGGGTGAAATTATATTCCAGCGATGGAACATGAGCACGAATGAAAAGAGAACTGGAAAAGCTACAAATGTTAAGAAAAAAATGACATAAGGAGATACCATTAAATAGGATGTAAATGATCTTTTTGATATCATTTCTTCACCACAATAAACATCACCATTTCAGAGATTACATTAATAACAATCTAACTGCTTGCGCAGCATCTTTTATTGCTTTCTCAGGAGATTTGGTATTATAGATTACACAAGCTTCATATTCCTGGGAAATAATATCGAATACTTCTTTCAACACAGGGCAAATATCCGTACCCCGAACATATTGAGCCTGTTTAGCAAAAGGGATCATTTTAGAATTTTTTTGGAAGAAGGCTCTAAAATAATCATCTTCATACAAATTTTGACGTCGAGGTAATTGACTGGTTAATTCCAATAATCTTAAATCATTTTTTTTACTGAGCATAATTTTGATGAATTCCCATGCTTGTAATGGATCATCACATGTATTAAAAATGACGATATTTTTAGGATCCCCATAGGTGTAAATTGGTCCTCTGTGATCATCCGGTACCGGTAAATAATCAAAATCATATTCAAATCCCTCTGGTTTAAATCGTTCTGCACGGCTTATGTCCCAGGGACCGGTAAAACGGGTTGAAATAATTCCAGATAAAAAAGCATCTTGTCTTGCATCAAGCCTTTCCTGCGCAAAATATTTTTTTGTGTATAATGTTTGTAAGAATTCAAAGGTCTGCACTGCGTATTTGTTTTCAAAGACAACCTCATTATTTTTAATCAAATAACCGCCTCCCGAAGCCGCCAAATAGAGAGAATAAAAATCAAAAAACCGCTGCCACCAGGTTACTTTAACCTCTGCATAACCAATCCATCGATCTACATATCCATCCCCATCAGTATCCTTTTGAGCTCTTTTGCCTGCTTCAAGGAACTCCGAATAAGTCGATGGTGGTACATCAAACCCAATTTTTCTTAAATGCTTTTTGTTATAAAGCAGCATAATTGGATTTATTTTCCAGGGAACTTGATAAATATGTCCATCGAGAGATGTAACTTCAGCAACTGCTAAACTACCACATCGTGCATATACAAAAGGTATAAATCCCGGTAAGGTATCGAGGGCAATTAATTTTTTAGCCTGTGCATACGCTTCAACATCGCCTTGCCACATATTTGAATATATGTCTGGAGTTGTTTCTCCGACCACAGCGGCAAGTATTACCTCCTCACTGGATTGACCTTCCGGGACAGGTTGTGTATGGACTGATCTATTTGGGGAATGTTGATTCCATTTATTTACTACTTCCTGCGCAAATTCAATTTCATTTTGATTGTTTGATGACCAATAGATGAGTTTGTTATTCGATTTTTTGTCTAATCCTTGACAGGAGAATAAAATCAATAAAAAAAATAAAAGTACAGGTTCAAATCTGAATCTCAACTTCAAAATTATTTTCCTAAAACTTCATGTTTACCGAAAACCGATGAACATTTTCTAATCTTCCAAAATTTGCATAAGCATAATCAATGGTTACCTGAAAATTTCCAATAAACCGGGAAGAAAGACCTGTACCGAGTGTTAATCCTTCTTCACTGTCTTCCAAAAAAAGGTTCCTATACCCCGCCCTTAAAAAAAATAATTCCCTCATAGCATATTCCATTCCTAATTGTACACTCTCAGTGTTATCTTTTGGATGTGTAGCCTCTGTTGCAAGCGTTACTCTATGAGGATGAGTATTATAAACCTCCATAGCAAAACCAGCTTGAAAATTTAGTGGCATTGGCCACTTGCCTGTTTCCAACTTTGCAAAAATTTGTTCATTATTCCCTACTATTGTTTCATCAATATCATGATAAACAAGTAAATCCTCACCATCCATTTGCATGTCAGTTCCAAAATTGGTTAATGATGCTCCAATTCGCATCCCATGAAAACCCGTTGTAAAAAGAGTTCCGATATCTATCGAAAATCCCTGAGCCGTTTCCTTCCAAATTTTCTGGTAAATATATTTTGTATTAAATCCAATAGAAAAACGGTCAGTTAGATTTATTCCATAAGATATCATTAAGCTTAAATCCTTAGCATCGAAGAATTCGCCAGTACCTTCTGGCTGGGAGACAGTCCTCACTTTCATCTCTCCCATATTCAAAGTGGTAATACTGGCACCCACAGTTCCATATCGACCGATAGGTAATACAGCCCCCACAAAATCGAAAGTGATATCAGCAATCCAGTTTGTATGGACGAATAATAACTCTGGTCGTACAAGTCTTCCTAAACCCGCCGGATTCCAATATAATGCGCTTGCATCATTTGCTGTTGAAACAAAAGCTCCTCCCATTCCAATGGCACGTGCACCAACCCCAATTTCTAAAAATGATGCCGCAGTGGTGCCAACATTCGATACCTTCCCAGAATATTGCCCAAAAATCAAACCAGACAGTAGAAAGACACAAAAGAAAATGTATATAATATTTTTCATGATCCAATTCCCATCTTTATTTAATTACTGCAAACTTACCAATTTTTTTTCCTATCCCGGGCCCATCCACATGATAGATATAAACCCCGTAGGCAATCTCTTGTCCGTTTTTGTTTAGTAAATTCCAGGACTCCTGACCATCATCCATTGTACTATTATGCACAATTTCATCAGTAATTAAATACCCCCGAAGGGTATAGATACGAATGGTGCATTTTCTGGGTAAGTGGATGAAATAAATCCGACGTTCTCCGCGTCCAAAACGATAGGGAGATGGGGGTTCCCATTTAGCAGCCGCAACGTAGGGATTCGGGACAACGGCAATTTTATCCAAGTCAGATTTTGCTTTTTCTTCATCAAATCTTGGACCTTGAACTTTAAACAAAAATTTATCACCTGTTCGGAAGGGTTTTTTAGTAATTATCTTAAAAATATCACCCGGTTGTGGGGCGTGATATTCTTGTTGTTTAGTGGAATCTACTTCAAATGTTAATCGCCAGGTGGTATTGTGATTAACTTGTGAATTTGGATTATCAACAACTATGTGGATCTGTTCTTGATTAATAAGGCTTTGGTCTGGTGTTAATGGTGATAATGTACTGTCTCGGTAACTAGCATTATACTCTCTAAATAAAAATTTTGCAGGTTTATCTTCAGTTACATTATATACTGAAAACTTGGTTGGTACGGCAGGAAAACCCAAAAAACTTAATGAAGTATCTATAATATGATCTGAAAAAGTAATTTCAAAATCCGCCGGATATTTCGTATTCAACTTGAGACCACTAACAATATTATAATCCGGATCAAGATTTACATACCAAAAATAATCACTTCTTCCAACTAACCATCCCGTCTGGGTTAAATCTACTTCAACTTCGGGATCGTTTGAAATTTCAACAGTAAATCCATCTACAATCGGTGATTGTATTTCCTCGCTTATTTCTGTACTATCCACTAAAAATATGTTGTCAGTAACATCATATATCATATAATATTGAGGGGGGATATTATGGAGAATGGTGTCAGCATCAGCAAATCGTATCTCATAAGAATGACCTGATTTGATAGAATCAGGGAATATAAATTTTAGGTCTATATCACCTGTTCCAATTACGTCACGACTTATTTCTCCATCTATTCCGGGTTCAATGTAACCTGCTGCCGGAGCCCGAGGAATTACAACCGCTGTATTGACATCCGTCCGTGTATTACCGGAAATATCAACTTTGATAACACTTGGACATTCAGATGGCGGAATCCCTTCCTGAAAACCCGCTGTACTTGTATCCACCAAGCCGTGGTCATATGAAACAATAGCATAATAATAGGTTTGCCCATTATCAACATCTGTGTCAATGTAGATATATCGGAGACCTGTATCATCCCCAAGGTTAAACTTTACTCCTTGTACATCAATCTCATGCAGTCCTTTTATTCCATTTATTAAATCATATTGGGCGATTGGCTTGCGGAATGTTTTACGACCGTAAGCATCCGTTATGAGTCTAATTTCTAAAAATTCGGGTTCTGTGCTACGGTAAACACGGTAACCTTCAAAATCGAATTCCTGCAAAAAAGGATCCCATGATTTTTCGGCTTTAGAATCCCAGGTTAGAATAACTTTTTTATCTCCCGGAATCGCAGTTAAAAAAGGTTTTTCTGGTGGTTTGGCAAAATGGTAATCGGCATTATAAATTTGCTGTACTGTTCTTTTGGTCCGTACCAAATCATCTTTATCTTCCCCAAATAGAAGAGCCATAGAATAGTTTTCTGTCTGCCCTGCCCTTAACGGGAATGAACCGGAGGAGAAAAACATTCCCAAATTAGCTGTTATTTGACCGCTATGTGGAGGAGGCGCAGACCGAAATACCTCCCAATTTTGATTTTCATTCAATAATTCATATGTATGCACCGGAAATATTCTGAAACCAGTTAAACCGATTTGATCCGATTCATCCTTATCAGTTTTATCAAAGTTTGGTTCACCTTCGGTTGGTTCTCCATCACCTTCTCCATAATCCGGTCCTGTGTAGTCCAAACTTATATTACTAATGCCATCTTCACCCACATCATCATTCAGTGGCTCATCGGGATCCCAAATACCGTCGTCATTCAGATCCGTAAAGCCAACCCAATCCATTTCCTCATCACCCGTCCACCAGCGACCTGCTTGATAGGCCCTGAGATCTTCTAGAGCACCATCTTCATAATAAAAATCTTTAAAATCTGATATATTATAATTACTTTCGACATAGGTGCGGATAGCATCTTGGCCTTCTATGAGCATACCAGGTCCACTTTCACGCCTTTCATCAATAATTCCATCTCCATCGTTATCCAAACCATCATCCTTTATTCCGGGACTTTCCAGAAATGCAAACCCGGCCGACCCCACCGGACCCCATTGACCGGGTGAGCCAATTCCATCAAAATCCCAAGCCCAGGCAATATCTAATACCAAATCGTAATCGCCGGTATCATCACTGCCGCCTTCCGTTTCACCAATACCCCAGTCAATGTAAAAGGCGTAATAAGAACTATCGTAATCTGTCATTCCTTCGTTGGTTATAAAATATAGTGCGAAAATTACATCTTCAGCTAAGACCTGGGTCCATTGAAAATACCGGGCAGCTACCTCTAATCCCAACCCCCGACGGGTAGTATCCATAGGATCAGGGTAGTAATTCCACTCTTCATCAGAATCATCATCAAACACAAAGTATGTCTCTAAATCAGCTTGGCGAACTCCTTTACCGAAAAATCCATTCCAATATACCAGATCATCTATTAAACCATTTCCATCATTATCAATGCCATCAAAAACCTCATTGTAATTTATCCAGTCCGGTTCATCGGGCCAAATATCAGGCCAGGTAAATGGCTCATCACTCAATGCCGGTTCTAATGCTTTTGGATTGGAGTATCCTGGAAGAGGTAGCCATCCCCATCTTTCATTATTGGGTCCAAGATCTACAAATTCCCGGTATTGGGTCTCCATGGGGTAAATAACATTGCCATTATTATCAACTGTCCGAGCCTGAACAACCAAAGCTACCCCGTCTACATACCCATGGCCGGTTCCTTTGGGCCATTCCCCCGAAGGTTTATCGGGGTAATGGGCTATTTCTCCCCAATTCTTAAACATAGTCCTGACCAGATTTCCATCCATAATACCGGTTCGCTCTAAATCAGGATCACCTACATTGGGATCAGGAGTTCGCTGAGCGAATAGACTATTTGTAATAAACAGTACTAATAAAATGAACCATATTTTAACAATACATTTTTTCATGATTACACCTGATTAATTAAAACTGTAATTCAAAACCAATTTGTATTCGTCGTGGCTCAGAATAGTATTCCGGACGAACAAAATACTGATCGAGTGAGTTTAGTCCCCGTGGGTGCAAGCCACCAACATATAATGGTTCTAACGTATAACCGGCTCTGCCAGTATCCCTAAACACATCAAGTTCATTTAAGTTATCAAAAAGATTAAACACTCTTACAAAAAATTGGTATTTTAATCCTAATAAAGAAAAATTTCGATACATGTATAGATCCACCGAATACTGATCTGGTTTTCGTGCACTATTTTCCACCGCGGTCTGAACGTTTTGATACTCAGCAGTATATGGTAAACCTGTTCCATATCTTCCAATAAGACTAAGTGCGTATTTACCCAATTTTCCTAATGTAAGGGTTGCATTTATTTGATGGCGGCGGTCCCAATTTAAAGGGACAAATTGTTTTTCGGTTTCATTTGGAGGATCTTGTTGGGCATCTAAAAATTCTGTATTCGGATCTGAGACATTTCCTTTGGCAATCTGATAGGTATAATCAATATTGGCGCTAATCCCTGATGCATGGCGTTTATGGAACTCAAAGGTTAAACCTCGTACAAAAGCGTAATCCCGGTTAATATACCGCCCATATTTCTGTCCCTGGGTCGTTTGATGAACTTCAGTACCCAGAAGATTTCGGATATCTTTATAAAAAGCAGTAGTAGAAATGCTAAATTGATTTCCTAACTGTTGTTGAATTCCTAATTCGTAAATAACAGTACTCTGGGGTTTCAATTCTGCATTTCCAATTGTATTTAATTCTGATTGAGGTGGTGGAGATGGGGTGCTTTGGAGAGGAAAAATATCGAATTCCGGATTATTATAAAGATATGAAAAATTCGGTGTTTGAAAAAAGTGACCATAAGAAACATGTATTTGGCCATTCTCAGAAATAGAATAGGCAATACCTGCCCGGGGACTCCACTGGAAACTTGTTTCAGCATCCTTTGTTTTTGAAGTACTTGGATTTTGGAAATCCAGAGGCACCTGACCATCGGAATCAAAATAATCAAATCGCAGCCCAGCATTAACTACCAGGTCTTGATATTCCATTTTATCCTGAATGTAAAAAGCATATTCAATCGGATAAAAGAGATATTGATTATTGTTGAAGGAAGTCAGAGGAGAAATCCTTCCTGGAATTTCCGGAATCACTTCAAATTCATGTAACGAAAGACGATGGCGTTTGAATTCCCCGCCAGCTTTAATTTGATGTGATTTGGTGATTTGACTCGTTAAATCTCCTTTAACCAAATGTGTTGTTGTGCTGCGGTTAAAATGCCACATCTGTTGTCCTGAAGACAGGAAAGCATTAGCTCCGGTATTCTGTAAATATGAACTCGGAACATAGCGGCTATCGAAAATATCATCATAGACATTCTGTTTAAATTCTTTGTAGAAATACGAAGCGCGAATATCGAGAAAAGTACGAGCGTTCAAAACATGATTCCAGAAAACAGCGCTATTCACAGCCCAATCTTCATTTTTGTAATTGCCAGTAGGATTTAATCGAAAGCGATGGTCGTAATCACGTCCTTCTCTAGATTGGTACATACCTTCCAAAGTAATTTTATCAAGGTCAGTTAGACGGTAACTTAATTTTAAATTGCCTGTGTAATGAAGAGATTTATTCATCGAAACTGATTCGGCTTCATCAATGAGTTTTTGTGCCAATTCTTCACTAAAATTATAAATTTGACCATGACTCATTACTACCCAATCATTAGGATTATCTTTGCTAAAATCGGAAATATCGGTGGGTAAAAAAACATTTCTTCCAAAAATAAATCCATCACTCTCAAAATAACGCCCACTAGCAAAGAAATTTAATTTTTTGATACCAGGAACAGGTCCACCCACATTACCTTGAAAATTTAAGATCGGATTGAATTCATCAATATCCCAAAAAACATCCTTGTTTGCACTAATATAATCTCCTACATAAACATTGGCATTTCCAGTGAATTGAGCACCACCTTCTTTAGTAACAATATTAACCACACCGGACATCGCCTGACCATATTCGGCGTTAAATGTTCCACTGATAACACTTAGTTCTTGAATAGAATTATTTTCTACTTCAATGGCAAAATCTCCTGAATAAACATCATTAACGGATATTCCATTCACCATATAGGCAATTTCGCTCGTACGCCCTCCCCGAATGTGAATGCCGCCTCCGGCATCTACTGTAACACCTGCTTGCAAATTCAATACGTCTGTAATATTTTCTACGGGCAGGTTTTCAATTTCCTCATTTCCTACGATAGATTCAGATGAGGTTAGGTCCTTTTTAACCAATAGTCTCTCGGCAGTAACCTCAAGGACCTCTCCCAATTCTAGGGCTGTTTCTTCTAAATTGAAATCTACTCTGGTCGTTTTATCTACATTTATCTTCACATTTCTAACAATCACTTCTTTATAACCCAGCATAATTGCCCTTAAATCATAGGTACCAGGCGGAAGATTCAAAATAAGATAGCTACCATCTAAATCTGTTGCCGCACCATAAGGCTCGTTCTCGAAAACAATATTGACTCCAATCAAGGGTTCACCAGAAGAGGCATCGACCACTTGACCAACAATTTTACCCGTAGTTCCGGCTTGAACTAACGAGGTGAGTAGAACAACAAATATTATAATATTTAAGAGTACACTTTGAGTAAGATTTTTCATGGTTTTACTCTAATTAAATATTACTTAATAAAAACTATAATTGATGAAAATATTTACTATGTAACACAATTATAAAAGTAGTGGGATAGTCACAATAAACTATCCCACTATTTTTGATACTCTGACTACTATTTCATAAGCAATAACTTTTTAGTTACAGCTTCTTTGTCAGCTTCTAAGCGATAGAAATAAACTCCGCTTGAGACTTTCATGCCATAGTCATTCAATCCATTCCAGGTGATTCTGTACGTTCCGGGAGAATGATGCTCATCAACCAAAGTTCGTACTTTTCGACCCAAAATGTCATAAATAATTAATCTAACATCACTTGGATTAGGAACCCCATATTGTATTGTTGTCATAGGATTGAATGGATTGGGGTAATTCTGATGCAGAGTGTAACGATTGGGAATTACAGGATTGATCACAATAGGCTTATCATCAATTGAAGTAACTATGGTTAGCTCTTGCACCGAGAAGTCATCGAACCAGGCATAGCCCATAGCATCAGGATTGAAGCGGGCACGCAAACAAATTCCGGCAGCCTCAGCCGGCGCCTGAGCAATTCCCATATACTCCGTCCAACCTATACTGGTATCCACCTGGTTTATATACATGAACTGATCCGATATCCATGGCCAGTCAGTCTCCCAGCCTGCACGCATAAAACCAATCAACAGGTTGATCCGCGGTGTCTGAAAATCACCAACAATCGCACTGGGAATATATGCCGGATTTGTATTTGCACTATCCGTCTTTACCCATACCGAAAACTTATAATAATTACCGGCTGTAACACCCGCATTGGGAACTGTCGACCAGGTGATCTCATCTCCCTCGGTGTCAAGCTCTACCATCTTAGCCGAATAAGTTCCCGAATGAGCCTCATCTGTGGCATATTCAAAATCACTCTGACCAGCACCAGCAGACCAACCACCACCATAACCAACAGGAAACTCAACACTACCATTTTCTACACCACCAGACCAAGGTGTAGAACTGCATACCATGTCATCAAACCACACCGTACCAGTGGCATTCTCACCCATCATCAAAAAGCAAGCTGCTGAGTCTGCCGTATCCGGAACCGCAACAAAACTGAAAACTGTATCCCAATCAGTTGTCGCTACTGTCTGATCAACCGGAACCATCTGATCAGCAACTAACGGTGTGCCATCCTTGTAAAACTTGTAAACAAAAGCAATCCGCTCCATATCATTAGCCGGGTTGGTATTCACACCACTGGTCTTATACCAACCACCAACCTTGTAAATGAGAGCTTCTAGGTGGTTCCACCAGAGCTGGGAGTAATCCCAGGAATGCCAACCTACCGGAGCTGTACTGGTTGCTGATTTGGAAACCTTGAGGGAACGATGAAAAGTATGAAACTCATCCGTCGCCCAGGTTAATACTGCGCCGCCATTACCTTCTCCTACCTTGTCAAAAAGCCACGGCTCCGCTATCTCCATATCAGAATTGTAAACCAGATTAGGACCAGGTGTAACCTCTTCCACTGAGAAGTCATCGAACCAGGCAGTACCCATGGCATCAGGATTGAAGCGGGCACGCAAACAAATTCCGGCAGCCTCAGCCGGCGCCTGAGCAATTCCCATATACTCCGTCCAACCTATACTGGTATCCACCTGGTTTATATACATGAACTGATCCGATATCCATGGCCAGTCAGTCTCCCAGCCTGCACGCATAAAACCAATCAACAGGTTGATCCGCGGTGTCTGAAAATCACCAACAATCGCACTGGGAATATATGCCGGATTTGTATTTGCACTATCCGTCTTTACCCATACCGAAAACTTATAATAATTACCGGCTGTAACACCCGCATTGGGAACTGTCGACCAGGTGATCTCATCTCCCTCGGTGTCAAGCTCTACCATCTTAGCCGAATAAGTTCCCGAATGAGCCTCATCTGTGGCATATTCAAAATCACTCTGACCAGCACCAGCAGACCAACCACCACCATAACCAACAGGAAACTCAACACTACCATTTTCTACACCACCAGACCAAGGTGTAGAACTGCATACCATGTCATCAAACCACACCGTACCAGTGGCATTCTCACCCATCATCAAAAAGCAAGCTGCTGAGTCTGCCGTATCCGGAACCGCAACAAAACTGAAAACTGTATCCCAATCAGTTGTCGCTACTGTCTGATCAACCGGAACCATCTGATCAGCAACTAACGGTGTGCCATCCTTGTAAAACTTGTAAACAAAAGCAATCCGCTCCATATCATTAGCCGGGTTGGTATTCACACCACTGGTCTTATACCAACCACCAACCTTGTAAATGAGAGCTTCTAGGTGGTTCCACCAGAGCTGGGAGTAATCCCAGGAATGCCAACCTACCGGAGCTGTACTGGTTGCTGATTTGGAAACCTTGAGGGAACGATGAAAAGTATGAAACTCATCCGTCGCCCAGGTTAATACTGCGCCGCCATTACCTTCTCCTACCTTGTCAAAAAGCCACGGCTCCGCTATCTCCATATCAGAATTGTAAACCAGATTCTGAGCAAAAAGAAATCCTCCTAAAAAAAGAATAATGATAAAACTTAGTGTGGTAAATCTCATAACAGGCCTCCTAAATTAAATTGAACTATAGTTAATTAAAAAATAAGATCTCTAAAGAAATTCAAATATATTTTTTTTACTAAATTAATTTGAATTAATACAGGTCGATTTTCTTATAACGAGTTCAACCGGCATGAGAATTTTCCGGGGACCAGTTGGTCTTTTTTGTAAGATTTCCGTCATGAGTTTGATGGCTTCCATACCCATATCTACCTTTGGTACACGGACAGTCGTCAGCGGAGGATCAAGGGAGAGATTAGCCTCCACATCATCAAAACCAATAATGGAAACGGTGGAAGGAACAGGCATCCCGGCCTCTTTTAAATATTGAATAACACCTATGGCCATTGCATCATTGCAGGTAAAGATAGCACTGAACCGTTTCTTACGAGAGACAAGTTTCATGGCAGCGTGATATCCATACTTCCGGGCCGGGTAGGGTTCATCAATTACGATGAGTTCAGGACGAAAGGGTATCTGGGCCTTTTCCAGTGCCATTTTATAGCCCTGGTATCGTTCGAATATACTGGGATGTTGAATATCACCGGCAATGAAGGCAATATCTGCATGTCCACAGTCAATCAGATGTTCGGTAGCCATGAGGCCACCGGAAACGTTGTCAATCATTACCACAGGGTGTGTAACCTGAGAGCTAATATAATCAATAAAAACCAGAGGAATATTAAAATCTTCCAGTAATTTGACAAGTTTATGGGGAACCTTTCCTGCAATGATGATACCTTCCACGTTTTTCTCCAGAACAAATCTGGGAATATTCTGACGTTCATCAAAATCCGCCGGAACCGTGGTTAACAACACATAATATTCACTTTCCCTGGCCTGAAATTCTGTACCGAGGAAAATCTGGGTGTAAAACGGCTCAGAGCGCGAAAAATGATCATCAGTTACGATAAAACCAATATTTCCACTTTTTTGGGATGCCAGACCACGGGCACTTCTTACCGGATGATAATTGAGCTCCTCAATGGCACTTCTGACCCGGTGTTTTGTGGATGAAGAAATGCGCCGATGGTCATGAATTACCAGAGATACAGTGGCAGTGGAAACGTTCGCTTTTCTGGCAACATCTTTAATAGTGATTGCCATTTTCATTTGGGGTTAAGCGTTTAACTGGTTTAATATATATTTCTCAAACTACATTGTCAACAACAAAAATGAATTTTTTCATTTTTCTACATTCTCCCCTGGTAAACCCTTATCGGTAAGCATCTTTTAAATATTATTATTATTAATAACTTATCTACAATAATTCATTTTTTTAATAAATATTAATAGATTAAAACAGACTTTAAAAAATGGTCGGCAACCGGCTTTTACCTGACAAGTGAAATAATAATTTTATATTGCTCCCATATAGCCGTTTACAAAAATAAGTACAACTGTATTTACTGATAACCCAATAATATCAATGAGTTAATCGTTTTAACACGTAAAAGCACTCGCTTTATCGGAAATCAAGATTGGGATATCAGAAAGGAAAAACATGGTGGATGAAATCAACCAATCTCTAACCAAAGCATAAATACAGCTATAAATATTATACCTTATTCGGGTTTGGGAATCACAAACATTCTGATCCGGTTATTCCAGTTTATTTCCGCTGCTTCCTGTTTAATCCTGGCCGTATCTATGCGGATATCCACCGGTATTTTCCGTAAATAATCATGAAGATTTCTCTCCGCCTCCCGGCTTTTCCATTCTTCCAGAGTATGGAATTTTTGTAATTCCCTGCGGCGAACTGCCTTTTTATTCTCAAAATATTCAACAATGTCAGCGGGTACCTTTATCCTGCTGTACTCCTGCTGCAGATAATAGAGATAAGCCTGATCTTCCGCAAATTCCCGCACATCTGTCCGAACTTTCTGGCTGCGGTCTAATTTTTTACGGTATGCTTCCTCCAGTAATAACTCGTCCCGGATCCATACCGCCATCCGATTGGAGAGATCATGTACTTGCTGTACTCTTGGCCGGTTACTTTGCGGGATTGATTTAAGTGCTATCAGGTATTGCCCCAGAGTTACTTCACCCCCCTTATATCGGATTAAAGGTTCCTCTAACCTGGCCTGCAATTGCCCGGAAATATCCCCAAGTTGCTGATTATTAAACAGTATAGGAGAAAGCAATACTTTCTTTTCTGTATTTTGCCCGGCAATGGTTTCCCACAGGGAGGCAAAGGTTTTTGGCACTGGCTGAGGATTCAGACGTCCGATGTAATCCGAAATGTATTTTCTTGAGAGAACCGCGCTTTTAGCCGCTTTTATTTTCTTGGTGATGGCCTGTCTGTTTTTAAGATATTCATCCTCACTCATTATGACATCATCATTTCTGTCCAGTAACTGAATCAGATGATATCCCCAGCGGGTCTTCACCGGTGGAGATATTGCATTTTTTTCAAGATGTCTGACAGCCTCGGCAAAATCCTGATCCAATTTATCCAGGGTTATCCATCCCAGATCACCTCCATTTTTTGCCAGGATTGTATCACTGAATGTTTGGGCGGCAATCGCTTCAAAGGCTCTGCCCTGCCTGATTTGCTTCTGCCACCCGGCAAGCTGCGAAGAATCGGTACTGAATAAATGTCGCACATGGACCTGGATTCGGTTTTTGAAAAATTCCGAACGCAATTCATTCTCAGTAATGGTAATTTTACCTTCCACCTGGTCACGATACAGTTCTCTTAACATGGCTCTGGATTTTTCCCATTGCAGGGCACGCATATAAGAGGAGTCTTGTGCCAAACCTTCCTGTTGAGCCAGCCGGTAAGACACTTTATGATCCACCATTTTGTGCAACTCATCGAAAACGGCTCCCACTCCCGCGGAATCGATCCCGAAGTTGGGATCCAATTCGTAAAAAAGGCGAAATTCCGCCACTGAAATAGCCCCATCATTTACCCTGGCAATAGGTTTTTCATCTTGTGATTCCTGCTTCTGACAGAAGCAGAAAATTAAATTGATTATAACAAACAGAAAACCTGCCCGAACCAGAGCTTTATGACATATCCCCATGTTTTTGTCCTGCCATCTAAACAATAAAATATAAAAATCTGTAATGCTGCAGTGCCTGCTGTTGTCCGGAAAGATAATGCTGATTTTAAAAAAATCAGTCAAATTTAAAAAAATCTTGTGATTTCCCGGAACATCTTGTTAGCTTCTTTTGTTTTTGCAGATATTTTAATAGTATTGGATATTCATTTTTTTGGAGGGGATTCTTTATGAAATATTGTCCCTATTGTGCAGAGCCTTTAACAAAACCTACCAAAAGCTGTCCTCATTGCAAGAAATCACTGGACTTCGCTCTGATCAAAGAGATGCTGGAACCCAAGGAAACCAGTCAATTAAATAAAAAACTGCTGGTGAAATTATGGTTCAAGGAACGATCTTATATCTTTTATCCGGTTATTACCCTCATTATCGGATTCATTATCGGAGGTTTAATCTTATACGGATTTGCCCAGGGCCAGTTCGCCGGTGAGAGAGGTGAATACAAAAATAAAATCGCCGAACTCCAGCAGACCATTGAGAACAAGGAAGCAAAGGCCGGTGATGTTCAGTCTGACCTGCAGAAAAAACTTGCCCGCAAGGATAAAATAATTGAAATCCTGATGGATCAGAAAGATATTTACAGCCGCCTGATTTACTTTACAACCCGCCTGAGCAATGCCAGCACTATAACACCAAACACGGATGAGGATGCGGATTTTTACCGGCGGAATACGCTTTATCTGGTCAAATTATTTGAAGAAGCTCAGAAAAAACTGGAGGAAGCTAATTTCAAGGATGATAAAAGTTATATTCTTCAGAGTGTCCCATCCCTTATTCAATAATTAACCATAATAAAATCTGCCTCCTGGACAGGGGTAAGACCAGGAGGCAGCAGATTATTGGAGGAGGCCTATGAGGAAGCAAAATTTTCTCAATTTTACTTCCATATAATATGATCGGTCTCCGTTGCGGTTACTTTAGTTTTATTACTGCTCAGGATTATATCTTCTAAACAGATGGATGTATAAATATAATATCATCCCGAATTCTGAACGGTTTCCATTTCCTGCATAAGTGTTTGTCACACTGGTTTTTGGTTCACAATCCGGAGGTAAGAATATAACCATCTCGTACTTTTTTAAACTGAAAGCGCCGGGTCACAAACCCGGCGCTCTTGCAGTAAATGATAATACATCACATCAGACAACTCCATGATCGAGCATGGCATCTGCCACTTTGATAAATCCGCCGATATTAGCGCCCTTCACGTAATTGATAAAATCACCATCTTTTCCGTATTTTACACAGGTGGAATGTATATTTTTCATGATCTGATGAAGCTTCTGATCCACTTCCTGCTGGCTCCACAACATGCGCATGCTGTTCTGGCTCATTTCCAGACCGGATACCGCCACACCACCTGCATTGGCAGCTTTTCCCGGGCCATACAGAATTTTAGCCTTCAGATAAACATCGATAGCACCAGGTTCGGAAGGCATGTTCGCACCTTCCGCCACACAGATACAGCCGTTTTTAACCAGCAATTTGGCTTCGGCTTCACTGATTTCGTTCTGGGTTGCACAGGGAAGGGCTACATCACATTTCACTTTCCAGGGCCGTTCACCTTCCCAGTATTCAACTTTATATTTATCCGCATAATCTTTGATGCGTCCGCGTTTCACATTTTTCAAATCCATTAAATAGACCAGTTTCTTTGCATCAATGCCTTCCGGATCATATACTGTTCCATTGGAATCTGATAAAGTGACCACTTTTCCTCCCAGTTCAATCACTTTTTCGGTGGCATACTGAGCAACATTTCCGGACCCGGAAACCGCAACAGTCTTTCCTTTAAACGACTCATTATGGGTCTTAAGCATTTCTTCCGCAAAGTACACGCATCCGTACCCGGTCGCTTCAGGACGGATAAGACTGCCTCCCCAGTTAATACCCTTGCCTGTCAGAACTCCGGTAAATTCATTACGCAATCTTTTGTATTGCCCGAAAAGAAAACCGATTTCACGGCCACCCACACCAATATCCCCTGCCGGTACATCAGTATCGGGACCGATATGCCGGGACAGTTCGGTCATGAATGACTGGCAAAAACTCATTACTTCATTATCGGATTTACCTTTGGGATCAAAATCAGATCCCCCTTTTCCTCCTCCCATGGGAAGAGTGGTCAGGCTGTTTTTAAATACCTGCTCAAATCCCAGGAATTTAAGAATACCCAGGTTTACGGAGGGGTGAAAACGTAAACCCCCTTTGTAAGGGCCAATGGCAGAATTGAATTCTACCCTGAATCCTTTATTAACCTGGACTTCCCCCCGATCATCCCGCCAGGGTACCCGGAATAATATAACCCGCTCCGGTTCCACCATTCGTTCCAGAATTTTTGCATGGAGATAACGGGGATTATCCTGCAGAAAATCCCATAAGGATTCCACCACCTCCCGGACCGCCTGATGGAATTCTTTCTCACCGGCATTTTTTGCTATAACCATCTCCATAAAATCATCAATCGATTGATACCCACTTTGATACGCCATGTAAATCCTCCGTCTGGTTTTGATAAATAAGTGATTTTTTTAGCCTGAAACAACTCCAGAAAGTAAATAAATGCTTAATAATTGTGTTTATAACTAATTTCACAAAAAAATTTACTTTGCTAAACATATATTTGTCAAGGCATTTAAGAAATTTACTCCCCGCTAATATTTAAAAAAGGAATACTAATTGTATCACACCTTCAATAAATATTTCATCATCTGTAGGCATTTTTTCTTATATTTAAAAGAAGCAAATACAGTACTATCCGGAAGATTCATGAATTTTTCAATTCTCTGCCGGTGGAAAGGAATTGAATACAAACATATTAAATATTGAGGCCAGTGAAAAATACCTAGTGTTTAAGGACTATCAACGTAAAGAAAGGAGACTGTTATGAGTTTCTTAAAGCAGATTAATCCCTTTGAAAGTGCCATGAAACAGTTTGATAAAGCAGCAGCTTTGCTGAATTTGAGTGAAAGCCAGATTGCCATGATCAAGGAACCCCGCCGGATTACCGAGGTTAACCTGCCGGTGCGCATGAATGACGGATCGATCCGCATTTTCAAAGGCTTCCGGGTACAACACAGTATCGTAAGGGGACCTGCCAAGGGCGGGATCCGTTTTCATCCCGGTGTAACGGTGGATGAAGTGAAAGCCCTTTCCTTTTGGATGACCTATAAGTGTGCTGTGGTGGGTGTTCCTTTCGGGGGCGGAAAAGGCGGAGTGGTTTGTGATCCCACAGAGTTAACCCGAACAGAACTGGAAAATCTGTCACGTCGATATTTTGCTGAAATGTCAGATCTGTTCGGACCGGATTCGGATGTTCCGGCTCCCGATGTAAATACCAATCCTCAGATCATGAGCTGGATGTTTGATACCTATTCCATGCACAAAAAACAATTCCTCCCGGCAGTCATCACCGGAAAGCCTCTGGAACTGGGGGGCTCAGAGGGGCGTTCAGAAGCCACCGCCCAGGGAATGGTGTTCTGTTTGGAAGAAGCCACGGATTATCTGAAAATCGATCTGAAGAGAGCCACCACAGCCATTCAGGGCTTTGGTAACGCCGGCTCATTTGCTGCCAAGTTATTACATGAACATGGATCTAAAATCATAGCCATTTCTGACATCAGCGGTGCATATTATAATGCAGATGGAATTGATATTGATGCTGCCCTGGAAACATGCCGCAAAAACAAAACCTGGCTGCTGAAAGGACTTGAGAAACATACCGCCTGCGAAAAAATGGATAATCCCATGAAACTGCTGGAGCTGGAGGTGGATATCCTGATACCTGCTGCCCTGGAAAACCAGATTACGGAAGATAATGCGGGCAATATAAAAGCCAGAATTGTGGCAGAATGTGCAAATGGTCCGGTAACTCCCGAGGCAGATGATATACTCGAAAAAAATAATATATTCATTATTCCTGATATACTCTGTAACGCCGGTGGCGTGACGGTCTCATACCTGGAATGGGTTCAGAACCGTATGGGTTATTATTGGAGCAAGGAGCGCATTAACGAAGACCTGGATCATATCATGAAAAAAGCCTTTAATGAGGTGCTTGATACTTCACTGAAAAACAAAGTAGATATGCGCATTGCGGCATTTCTTCTGGCTATAGACTGTGTCACAAGAGCTGCTGAATTGAGGGGGTTATACGCCTGATAAAGTCAGGCACTTTTGGTGATATCAGGTCTGTGATCTTAATATACCCCGGATTGTCAAACCGTGAAAAAGCAAAAACCATCGTTGATTTACACGAACGATGGTTTTTCTGTTTCTGTACTTCTCGTGTTTGATATCCCGCAGTTGCATTAATTTAAAATTCGGGTTATCTTTGCAGAAATACCGGGAATTTAATGAAAAAAACACTGCCTGAATCCATTTCCACAGATTTTGAAGCGAAATTCAGCGGCTTCCATGATCTCATGAATTTCAGGGTGCGGGAGATTCTGCTGGTGTCCAGCCTGTATGATGCTTTCGTACTGGAGGAAGACGGTCGCCTGGCGGAACGGATATTTTCCGAATATGTGGATCTTAATCTCCATTTTATTCCCAGGATAACCAAAGTTGCCACAGCCGAGGAAGCTTTTAATTCCCTCAAGAAACGTTCTTTTGACCTGGTGATAACCATGACCCGGATTTCAGATATGGACCCTCTGGAATTCGGACAGAAAATCAAGGAGCAAGATCCCGATAAACCTGTGGTCCTGCTTACTTATGACCCGGTTGACCCCTCGATGTTAAAAAAAATCAGGCAGGTAAAAAGTATTGATAAAGTGTTTTACTGGTCGGGAGAATCCAAACTGATGCTGGCCATTATAAAATATGTGGAGGACTTTAAAAATGCGCCACATGATGCCGCTCAGGGAGTCCAAATTATCCTGATTGTGGAAGATTCTCCCAAATATTATTCACTTTACCTTCCCGGGGTGTATGCAGAAATAATGATTCAAACCCGGACTCTGATAGCGGACGGAGTTAATCCTTTACACCGCTTATTGAGAATGCGGGCCCGGCCTAAAATCCTGCTGGCGGAATCGTTCGAAGAGGCTATGCCTATTTTGAAGGAGCATCGCCATAATCTCCTGGGGATTATCTGTGACTTAAAATTTCCCCGACTGGGTGTACTGGATGAAAAAGCAGGATTCCGTCTGGCAGAGACGGCTAAAGAACAAATCCCTGACTTACCTATACTCATACAATCTGCTGAATCCAAATGGAATCAGGAAACGGTGAATCATTCGGCCACTTTTCTGGACAAAAACTCTCCCAATCTACTTTTAGAGCTGCGTTCCTTCGTTTTGCACCATTTTGGATTCGGAGATTTTATTTTTCGCCTGCCCGATGGAACTGAAATCTGTCGTGCGAAAAACCTCACTGAATTTTCGGAAAGGATCCTGGAAATACCCCCGGAAAGCCTGGAATTCCATGCCCAGCGGAATCACATTTCCATCTGGCTGCGGGCCAGAACCGAATTTAGCCTGGCGGACGAAATACGGCCTAAACGAGTATCGGATTTCGCTGATATTGAAGACCTGCGCAGTTATATCCATGACTCCATCCGGAATCTCCTGCTGGGGCGCCAGCATGGAATTATTAAAGATTTTGCCAGTTCGCAACTTTACGCAGACAGCACTTTCATTAGACTGGGAAGCGGCTCACTGGGTGGGAAAGGACGCGGTATAGCCTTTATAAACGCACTTCTAGCCGGCGGCCATATCCTGAAAAAATTCCCGAATGTGGAAATCAAAACACCACAGACATTTGTCATTGGAACAGAAGTATTTGAAGAATTCCTGGAAACCAACCATTTGCAGGAATTTTCCATCCGGAGTTCCGATGAAAAAGAAATTACTGAAAAATTTCTGGAAGCTTCTTTGCCCCAGATGATCCTGAACCAGCTGGAAACATTCCTGGAACGTGTTCATTATCCTCTGGCCGTGCGTTCTTCCAGCCTGCTGGAAGATTCCCAACTACTTCCCTTTGCCGGAATGTATAAAACCTACATGCTGTCCAATTCCCATCCGGATATCCGTATCCGCCTCCAGCAGCTGATCGATGCTATCCGGCTAATATACGCTTCAGTCTATTTCCGGAGCCCGAAAGCATACGTAAAAAATACTGATTACCGCATTGAGGAAGAAAAAATGGCGGTAATCATTCAGCAATGTACCGGTATTCAACACGGGGATTATTTTTATCCGGTGATTTCAGGAGTAGCCCAATCGTACAATTATTATCCCCTGGACCCCATGAAAGCCGAGGAAGGGGTGGTTCATCTGGCAATGGGACTTGGTAAAGCAATAATGGACGGAGAGCGGAACTACCTTTTTTCCCCCAGGCATCCGAGAATGAATCTGCCCTATGCTTCTGTCCAGGAATGTGTAGAGAAATCCCAGAATATGTATTTTGCTCTCGATCTGTTTAACCATACCGTGCAGCTATCGCCGGATGAGAATTTTAACCTGAAAAAACTGGACATTACCCAGGCGGAAAAAGACGGTTCCCTGTTTTTCGTGGGAAGTACCTATTTCCCTCAGGATCAGGTAATCCGGGACACCCTGTCGCCGGAAGGCCCACGTGTAATCACCTTTGCCAACATCCTTAAATATAAAATTTTCCCCCTCCCGGAGATTATCAATGAATTACTGGAATTGGGATCACGGGCATTTGGGGCTCAGGTTGAAATAGAATTTTCGGTGAATCTGTACAGAGATCCCCGGAAAAAGCCCGAATTTTACATTCTTCAGATCCGGCCCATGGTTACCGGTTCGGAAAGTCTCGAAATAGATATTGAACCGCAGGATATTAAAAAGGCTATCTGTTACACCACTCATGCAATTGGAAATGGCGTAATGAGTAATCTGCATGATATTGTCTATGTTGATCCTGATAATTTCGATTTGGTCAGATCCGACCAGATTGCACTGGAGGTAGAGGAACTGAATCATTTATTCCTGTCAGAAAACAGTCATTATATTCTAATCGGATTCGGGCGCTGGGGTACATCGGATCCCTGGCTGGGGGTTCCGGTAGACTGGCACCAGGTTTCCCGGGCCAAAGTTATCATTGAATCCCAATTCAACGACATTAAAATCGAACCTTCACTGGGTAGTCATTTTTTCCATAATCTGGTTTCCCTTAAATTGGGATACTTCTCCATTAAAGGAAAACCATTCCCTGATTCTATTGACTGGCAATGGCTTAAATCTCAGAAAGTATTCAGAAAAACACCGCATTTGCGACATGTACGTTTTGCCAGGCCTCTGCAGGTAAAGATAGATGGAAAAACATCCCGTGGAATTATTCTCAAATCTTCTTCAGCCAAAAAATCACTTTAGACACCTATCATTGAATGAATTGTATTTTTGTATCGGATTTGCACGGAAAAATTGAGCGATATGAATCCCTTTTCCGATTAATCAGCTCAGAGAAGCCTTCAATTGTATTCCTGGGCGGAGATCTCCTGCCCCATGAACACCTTTCCCGTCAGGCGATCGATATTCAGCATAAAGATTTCATTCACAGTTATTTGTTGAAAAGAATGGTGCAGCTGAGGGATCAGTTGCAGCATAATTATCCCCGTATTTTTGTCATATTGGGCAATGATGATGCCAGAATCCGGGAAGCCTCCATACTGGAGCTGGCTGGGGAAGGATTGTGGTATTATCTGCACTTTCGCAAGATACGGCTTGAACCATATTCATTGTACGGCTATTCTTTCATTCCACCCAGTCCGTTTCAGCTGAAAGATTGGGAGAAGTATGATATATCGAGATTTGTGGATCCCGGCTGTATATCCCCTGAAGAAGGATTTCGTACCATGTATGTGTCTAATGATGAAAAAAAATATTCCACCATTCGGGAAGATCTGGAAAAACTGGCAGCAGATGATAACCTGGACCACAGTATTTTTCTCTTCCATTCGCCACCTTATCAAACGCAACTGGACCGGGCGGCTCTTGACGGGCAGATGATTGACAATGTCCCGCTGGATATCAATATCGGCAGTATCGCCATACGAAGATTCATCGAGCAGCGTCAACCGCTAATAACCCTGCACGGACATGTGCACGAGTCCGTTCGAATTACCGGCTCGTGGCGGGAACAGCTCGGACGTACTTTCATGTTCAGTGCTGCACATGCCGGCCGGGAGCTGGCGGTTATCAGATTTGATCCGGCAATCCCGCAAAAGGCCAGCCGTGAGATTATTTCCTGATTATTTTTACCATTTGGGTGTGATTCAAAAGAAATCGCCGCAGAGCGTCACGGTCTTTTTGGCGGGCGTATTGAATTCCAATACGGGGCGTTCGTTTAATCTGATTATCTTCCGGGTTATAATATGGTTCAATCCACAACTTCTCTCCCAGGGTTAAGTCCCATCCGTTCAAAGACCGGTCAATAGCCAAGGCCTTGCATAATTTTCCAGGCCCATCCGTTAGCCTGCCGGAAGAGCTCTTCCGCAATTCCGCCATAAGGTTGGTTCCTGTCAGTGGAAAAAGCGCTCTGATTAATACGGCAGTAGCCACATATTCGCGGGCAGTAACAATATTCAGCATATGATAGCGGCCGTAGATATAATACCCATATACTACTCCTGCCCGGTCATACATGACTTCATTGCGCGGTGTTCTTCCCCTGAAAGAATGGGATGCACTGTCTGATTCACCCAGGTAAGCTTCAGTTTCAGTAATAATTCCACATAATACCTGCCCTTTATAATTCCGGACAAGTTTTTTCCCCAGCAGTTCAGGGGCAGCACTCATGGGATCACGGCCATAAAATTCCCATGGTAAGGCTTTTACCATTTATATCCGTGGTTAATGTAAAATGACATTTTCAGTTGAAATAATTATTTAAAGTCCGGTTGGAATGAGATTGTGGGGATCTCGCCTCCCGTCTTTACTCCCAGATGTCAAATTTGTTAACCAAATAGGGCCGGTTCTTTTTAAGCTGGGATACCTGTTCCTGGATCACTTTTTCAGCTTCTTCCCAGGAAAGATGGTTTAGCTCTTTGACGTAAGTAACCGTCCTGCCAAAATACAATGGTGTCATGATATCCACCAGACGGCGGCGGTTTCGCGACCAGTTCTGATAGGTAAATACAAAATCATAAAGAATTTTAGCCCATAAACCGGCATCAAACTCACATAGGTCCTGTCCTTCCATTTTCTGGACTGTCTTTTCCAGTTCATTAAAAGTTGACATGTCCATTACCTGCCTGTACATCGGCTTAAAATGAGAAAAACCCTCTTCAAATTCCCGAATCATTTTCTGTATGGAAACATCCATTTCCGGTAATTTCATATTCTCTGTTCCTGTATGATCGGACAAAACCGGGACATCAAAGTCATGCTGTTCATGGCGCCAGTTTTTTTCATAAATCCCGATCAGATAAAAAAGGGTGCTGATAACCTGAAAAAACATGGGACCCAGATCGGCGGCCGGATCTTTGGGATTGTGTATTTTGGTCCCCAGGTCCACCTGTGCCACACGAAACTCCTCATTAATGGCGGTAAGTGTCATCCAGACATCTATGCCAAAACGTGCCACATCCGTTAACCATACCGGTTGCTCAGACCAGAATCGGGACAATTTCAGGTTGAAGGAGAAATCGCCGCCAATGGGCTGCCGGACATTTCTTCCGAACACAGCACTGATAAGCGGATATACAATCATATTGGTAATTGTTCCGTCGAAGGGATGTCTACGGTAATAGGGTGTACAAAAATCGTACTCATTCTGCAGTATCGGATCAGCCATTCGTTTGACCCATTGCGGTGTAATGCTGTGCAGATCAGAATCGAAAACCAGCACTGCCCGGGCAGAAAGATCATTGGCGCATTCAAACACCGCCCGAAAGCTGGTCCCTTTTCCCGGCAATCCCCGGTATATGGTCACCCGCCGCTCCACACTATCCGGGATATTCGCAGCATAGGCATTCTCCCGGGTATTGTCCAGAGAACCACCATCTGAAATGAATATGGCTTTTTTCAAATCAGGGTAGTAGGTTTCCAATCCCTCACCGATCCGTGAAATTACATGACCAATGGAATCTTCGTTATTAAAGGTTGGAACACCTACCAGAATATCAACATTTTTTATTTTGGTGATCCATTCATGGACATGTTCGCGCAAGGCAGAATCATATTGTCTGTCACCCAAAGTCATCGCAATTCCCTTTCTTTTTTCAAATTATCAAGATTCCATTGAGGTGAATCAACCCAGGTTACATCCGGAACAATCCATCTCCATACCTATACTCACTTGCTGTTCAGGCATTAGTAAATACATAACGGTCTGGAAAGGTCTTGCCTCTCCGGGTGATTCAGGCAGCCCTATATTATTGAAAAATTGAAGAAATGAAAAATCCAGAGCTGTTCATGGCTATTGCATTGGATTTTCGTCGGGAACCAATTCCTCCTCTTCACAAACCTCTTTCAGGTTTTCCAATCCTCTTTCGAAAGTTGGAGCTACCATAGTTCTTTCAATGAAAAGTCCAGCCCAGCGACCCATTGGATAACTCAGGTTCCCTGTGTTGGCCCAGGTTACTTTTGTTCCTTCGGATACCGGCTCAAAATTCCAGCTATCCACCGCTTCTGAACTTCGCGGCTCGCTGAAAACCAGCTTGGAACGGATGCTCTTGGGGGAATCAAGTTCAGTAATAGTTAGACTACCGATTCCGATGAGATCTCCATGCCAGGTCCAGGTGGATCCGACCTTTCCGAGAGGACCACTTACCTCCGCCCAGGCAGTAGTATCAAGAGGGGTAAAAGGATTCCATCTCATCCAGGTGGTAAAATCCGAAACCAGATTGTAAGCATCAGTGGGGGTACATTCCATCACAACAGACCTTTGAACCGTATAAGTAGATGGCAAAAAGAGAGCAATCAGAAAAAATAATGCCGCAATAACAATAAAAACAATGATTATACTTTTCAGAATTTTCATAATCAGGTCTCCTCGCTGTTTAACATTTAATCCTAATAAAATTAAGTTTAAGAAATTATGAACACAATAGAAAATGAAAGGAGAATCAGCGCTGTAGGCAAATTTTTTTATGGCGTGTTCCGGAAAATGAAATGAGGCAGAATGAAGATCTACATAATGCGGTAAAGCAGCGAAGAAAAACAGGAAATTCTTTCGGAGACCATATATTTTTTAACCGGTTCAAGCTGGTTGGATGTCTGATTTCAGTCCCGGTTTTTTAACCTGTAATTCCCTTGCCGCATCGGTTATTGCACCGATTTTAGCAGCATAGCCGGATTTTTTTCTAATTTCCTCATCACTCACAAAATGTATATCCAGCAGTCCCTGGCTTTGGTAACCGGTTCGCAGATAGTTTATTTCACTGAGGCACAGGCTCCACCCTTCCAGCCAGAGAGACAGATCTTTCTTCTGTTGTTTAGTTCCCTTAAAATGTATGATCACATCGATATCACTCCCCGGTCCGGCAATAGCATTTTTGGTACTGCCGAACAGATAGAAACCCTTCACACCGAAGCGCTCCGCATCCAGTTCGGAGGCTATCTGTTTGGCCATCCGTAATCTCCAGCGCCAGTTCTCATCTGAAGAAGGGCTCATTCCCACCACTTTTTCATCGTAGATTTCCTGTTGATCTCCGGGAGACGCCAGCAATCCCACCGCTTCATCCAGATCCGCATTCATAAGTACCCGCAATATAGCACCATCGGTTATCTCTTTAATATCAATTACCCGGATAACATCCGATAAATACTCGAATTCAGGTGCAATTTCATTCAGTATATTTCGGGCCCGGCTCAGAAATTGTTCATTAAAAATAATCCCCTGATCATCCGGATAGAGCGGCAAATATCGGATTGAGGACTCTACCAGATCCTGAAAGAAATGAGTTCCGAAAGATAAATCCGGTACATAGTTTCCTTTCTTCCTGGCAATTTCCACCAGCATCGCCGTATTACTTATATCGGAATAAGTGACGGCTACTCCCAGTTTGATATCTCCCCTGCTGCCCCACCGTCCGGGACCCATCAGAATAAAACGACGTTTGGGAAGTAATTTATTAAGACGTCCCACCGCTTTCCCCACTTCTTTCAAACGGGATAAATCCTCGATCTCGGCATATTTTCCGGGATCCACATAAACGATATGGGTAATATCAGGAACCCGGCCATTTGAAATATACCGGTTGGCGGTAAAAATAATTCTATCTTCCGGAATATCTCTGGGAATAGGTACAGCCACAGCCTCCTGGGAGAAACTTTGAGGCCGACACTGTAACAGAAAAAAATATTCCCCATCGTGGGCAAATTCTATATCTACCGGACTATTCAGTTTTTCCTGCAGAATATCCAGAATGGCTTTTACCTGTTTAACAAATTTGCTGTCGGAGATAAATCCGTCGAAAGTAACGACCATATCCCGGTCACTGTAGTCCTGCAAAATTCCGAAGGGTTTCTGGATATGATGATCTTGTACAATTGAAATGATGCGGTTTATTTGGGGATAAGATGCTCCTACTTCTTTGAGAAGGTCGGATACTTCCACTGTGACAAACAGGTTGGTTTCCAGGTCAATTACATCCGCTTTTTTGGGGGCATACCGTATGATCTCTTCCGGCGACACATTAACCCTTAGGCCAGGCTGGCCCGGTGCTACCAGAACCGGGTAGTCGTCACTCAACCGGTCCACCGCACGCGTTCCTAGACCCGGTACAATCCTCAGCAAACCGTCATCCCGTTTGATTCGCGGTGACCAGCGGAACTCGTTATTACTGAAAGC
Organism: uncultured Caldithrix sp.; assembly: GCA_964461135.1. Lineage (GTDB taxonomy): Bacteria > Calditrichota > Calditrichia > RBG-13-44-9 > RBG-13-44-9 > RQOF01. The sequence continues at coordinate 53,135 of CAYWTB010000006.1, forward strand.
TACGCCGGCAAACGCCGGGAAAAAATAGCGGCCAACTTTCTGTCCCACCACTTCCTGGATCATAATTGCCATCTCCTCGTGAAAATCGAGCAGACCGCGGGATGCACGGTATTCTATCGGATCCGGACCGAATGTGGAAGCGTATACCTCCGCAATAGCATCCAGTAATGCTTCCATCCGTTTTTCCTTTTTACCCTGATTGGCCAGGAATAGACTTTTGTATTTTCCCGAAAAAGCCGATCCGAGCCTGTCCTCCAAAAGACTGGAGCTCCTAACAATTATGGGAATTTCTCCCATGTCATCCAGTACAATGGAAAGCCCCTTGATGATTTCGGAAGAAAACTGGGAATTTTTAAAAAGTTGTATGATGTGCGGATATTCCTGCCTTACCTGGTCTATTTCTTTATATTTTTGTTCGATAACCTCCTCAAGATTATTATGATGCAAGAAATTAAGCAGCCCATCGGAACTGACATACCAGGTTTTAGGTAGCTTGATATCCCGGCAGAGTTCAAATTCCTGGCCCATCTTATATAATATTTTATGGGCCAGAAAAAGTCCGGCACTCTTACCGCCCAGTTTACCCAGGCTTCCGGTGGGATAAATCATGTGCTGCAGCAGATCATGAAAATCCGAAACATTTACATATTGTTTAGCTATATTGATGAATTCCAGCTGATCTGTGAAAAAACGCTGGATCAACAGCACATTGAGCGCTTTCTGAGTGGATTCTGACAGCTCAACTCCCTCCGGAGTCAGATGATGATAACGGGAGAGTGCCTCGGAAATCTCTGTAAGCGATGAATGCTGATTTTCCAGTGTTCTGATCAGAAAACTCGACTTGTCCTCCTGAATCCATTTCTGTACACAGAAAAAAATTTCCCTACTACTGAGATGCCTGTCGGCGATTTCAAAAATACTATCACTCTGCTGCAGGAGATTCTGGAATTTTGCTTTCTGCTGCGGCCGGTTAATATCTTCACTCTCCTCCAGGTCCCTCTTCCCCTGACCGTCTCCCAGGAAATGAAGCAACTCCTGGGCTTCATCCACACCGTGCCAGGAGAGATAGTTCATCATTTTTCGTGATACCCGGAAATAAAGGTTCTGGTCGGTTCTGCGGAGCAAATCCACAATAATCCGCCACTCCCCTTTTCGCTTATCAGACAAGTCTTCCCTGGCACTCTGCCAGTTCTGAAAAATTTCCCGGATATTGCGGTGCAGCAGATAATGACCCAAACGGTCTGCGATGGAGTTAATTAACCGTCTTTCCTCTTTCAGAAAAGGACCTTCGTCGGCAAAGGTGCGTTCTTCAGTGTAATATACTTCCACCAGGCCCACACTCTCACCCTGGACTTTGATCTCCGCCCGCATCACCCACGGAGTTTTTAAAAAATCTGAGGATTTGAATATTTCACCCTGGTAATCGATAACCGCCACACACACATCCGGATATTGCCATCCTGCAGGAATGTTTTCCGCAACTTCTTCAAATGCTTCACTCACCGGAAGGTCACGCTTATTGAGAATTTCCTCTATGCGGTAGAGACAGTTTAATTCTTTGGCCCTCTCTTTAAGAGCATCAAGCACTAATTCCCAGGATTTTTTTTCTGCAGTCATGGTTTTATTATTCCTCTTCCGCTTCTCCCATCCACTTTTACTTTCAATGGAGAGGAAAGTTTAACATGTTTAACAAAATCTGTTTCATTTTCAACGTTTTGCTGATCCAGCCAATCCCAGTCAATGGAATATTTAGCAGAATGTTTAACCGAAAAATAACTGATCTGAAAACTGCTGAGATTATGGAAAAAATGCGAGCCCTGACTCAAATCCACATTCATTTCCGGTAAGGTGGCTTCAACAATAACCCGGGCACCGGAAATCTGGCCCCAGGTGGCGGGAATTCCCAACCATGAATCCGAACTGCCCCATCTGCCGAATCCAATAAGCAGAAAAGGCCGGCTTTCACTTTTAAGAATATTATTAATTTTCTCGATTTCCTGTGCAATTTCCCGGGAAAATTTAATATCAAATTTCTCAGGTTTTACATACACAATATCACTAATAGTACTAATCGTACCATTTCCAAGAACATGCTCTGAAGCCAGGAGATTGGCTGTATCATTTAATTCCCCGGAATCAATTTCCACTTTTTCCTGGGAAACCACCATGGGGCGCACCTGCAGAAATCCGAACCGTGCCGGTAATCCAAGGCGGTTATCCAGGGTCACCGCAAATTCAATCTCCACCGGAGCGTTCAAGGCCTGGTGTGACAGTTTTAGTACGACCTGAACCAGTTCATTCAGCGGAATTGTCCGCATTTGCAGAACAGGGGCAAAATTTAAAACCTTGGGTCCGACGGGAGAGACACCGGGATATATGCGGTCCGAGCGGGGATCATAGGTGGATGCAATAAATTTGAGCGTTTCGTCCTTTTCGGCCTGATCTATGTCCAGCTTGAGCATATATTCGGTCTCTTTTACAGGATCGTACCGGGGAATTTTGGCCATATTAATCATCCAGAACTGCCTCTGAGTCTGTTTAAGAAGATCATTAAGAGAATTATAGGGCGGATTACTTTGAGGATAAGCGGGTGAATAACTCCAGGAAATCCCATCATCAACAATGATCCTTCCCAATCCCAACGCCAGGTTTACAATTCCTTCTTCCGGTCGGGCATGTCCGGTGGGATAAAAATTAAAGGAGCGAGCCACGCCCGAGATCTCAGGATAAAAACGGTCCGAATGCCTCTGTCCCACCACTTCCTGAATGATAACGGCCATTTTTTCGTCTTGTGGTTCGTGACTGGTTGCCCGTAGATAATCTTTGGCTGTTTTAAAAAAAGTTGAGGCATAGACATATTTAACAGCTTCCACCAGTTTTGCAAAACGGGTTTCGGTATCCAATTGATTATTGGGTGTCATTTTAGTGCCATAGATTCCGGCAAACGGTTCATACAGGGCATCTTCCAGAAGACTGGAAGATCGTATGGCCAGGGGAGATTTGACCTGGGAAACCAGGGCATACAGATCCCCCACTACTTTGGGCGGTAAATCAGCATTTTGAAATGCGTGGGCAATGCGATCGTCAGATAAATCCGAGCAGGCTGTTTCCTGCAGCTGATTCAACTTCATGAAATCGTCGAATAATTCAGTGGTCACAATCGTCATTTTGGGAATTGAAACTGAAAAACGGGGAAAGTGAGAGGGATCAAATCTTTCTTTTAGAATTGAATTTATGCGCACGAGACCCTGAGCTTTTCCACCCAGTGAACCGCTGCCGATATATGTAAAATCTGCCGCTGCATCAAAAAATTTTCGTTCGAAAGTTCCCATAATTTTCAGGAGTCAAGTGATTCAATTAATGAAGAGCACCAGAAATACAAACTCCCGTGTTATCGGAACACGGGAGTCCATGTCTTGAAATAATGTAATTCAAACCGATCTCAGAAACCATTGTTTACGCTACCATTTACTAAAGGGAGTATAACAAAAATTAGTCAAAAATTCAATATAAAACGGTTTCCTGACTTTTTGATATTTTTCTAGACCCAACCCCGATCTTTACAGGCCTGTGCCACTCTACTGATGGATATAACGTAGGCAGCATCCCGCATGTATAATTTTCGCTGGCGGGCCAGTTCGCTTACTGCAAGAAAAGCAGAGGTCATTTTAACATCCAGTTTGCCCAGAACCTCATCTTTTTCCCAGAAGTAATTCATGTTACTTTGAACCTGTTCAAAATAACTGCAGGTTACACCGCCGGCATTTGCCAGAAAATCCGGTAACATGAAAATACCACGCTGATGAATATTTTTATCCGCATCAGGAGTGGTTGGCCCATTGGCTCCTTCGGTAATTATTTTTACCCTCTTGTTTATTTTTGTTACTGTATCTGCGGTTATCTGGTTTTCCATGGCTGCCGGAATGAGAATATCCACTTCCTGCTCAATCCAGGCATCACCTTCCAGCATTTCATATCCCATATCCCTGGCTTTATTTTTATTGATTCCACCAAAACGGTCGGCAATTTTCATCAGCTCCTGCAGATTAATACCATCTTTCCTGCGAAAAGAATAGGATATCTGATCTTCCTGATCCCAGCTGGATACACAGATTACTTTGCCACCCAGCTGGGTATATAATTCAATAGCATACTGGGAAACATTTCCGAACCCCTGAACGCTGGCAGTGGTATTTTCCGGTTTAATATCCAATTCTTTTAATGCTTCGCGTACGGTAAAAATAACACCGTAACCGGTCGCTTCAGTACGCCCCAGTGAGCCGCCCATACCCACCGGTTTACCGGTTATGAAACCAGGATATTTACCATGATTCAGGGTTTCAAACTCATCCAGCATCCAGAGCATATGCTGTGCATTGGTCATTACATCAGGTGCCGGCACATCATTTATCGGGCCAACGTCCCGGGATATCTGCCGGATCCAACCGCGACAGATCTGTTCCTGTTCACGCATACTCAGGTTATGCGGATCACAAACAACGCCCCCTTTACTGCCTCCCAGGGGAATATCAACCACTGCGCATTTCCAGGTCATCCACATTGCCAGTGCCCGTACCGTATCTATTGTCTCCTGCGGATGAAAACGGATACCCCCCTTACCCGGGCCGCGGGAATCGTTATGCTGAACCCGAAATCCTCTAAATACTTTAAAACTGCCATCATCCATTCTGACAGGGATATTAAAATGATATTCACGCATGGGAAAACGCAGAATGTCTCTGGTGGCCGGGTCCAGATCCAGAATATCTGCCACTTTATCAAATTGGGCCTGTGCCATTTCAAAGGGATTAAAAGCTTTGTTAGCCATGATTTAGATCCTTTCTTCTCTGCTGACCTGCACTCATTTATATTTTTGTGAATTATATAACAATTGCAATCTTTATTTCCACGGCATTTTTATAACTAACATAGAGCAAATATTTTAGTAAAACTTATTATTTCAATATCTTATTAATATAAATCCCACAATCATGCCTTAGTTTACCATGATTGTGATTAACGTAATTTAGATTTCCGTAAGGAGAAAGAAAAGAAAAATAAAATTTTATATCTGGACGGACCCCCTACCGCCGAAACCATGGAAAAATGATAGACTCAGAGCTTCAGTCTTACCGTCGGTTTTGTGCGGTATGGGGCATGACTTTATTGGAACGCATTTTTTTATTTGCCAGCTTTTCTAGATTTCTAGAGACTTTAGTGGTATTTCTTTCCAGCATGACCAGATCACCATCATTTTTAACTACATAGTCAGCCCAATTTACCTTTTCTTCCACCGGAATCTGTTTATTAATGCGGCCAGTAATCTCATTATCAGAGAGATTATCTCTCGCCTTAATTCGTGCTATCCGGTTGTTCATCGTTGAGGACACGACAATGACCACATCAAACATGTGTTCCAGACTGAGTTCATAGATCAGGGCGGCATCCACACAGATTATCCGGTATTTGCCGGATTCACGCGCCTGTTCAATCATTGTCACGATGCGTGAAACCATCTGGGGATGAACGATACGGTTCAGGCGCTCTGTCTTTGCTTCATCAGAAAAGGCCAGTGCAGCCAGTAGTTTACGGTTTAATTTCCCATTCCTGTAAAATATTCTACTTCCAAACACATTCTTCAATTCTTTTTTGATATCATCATTATTTTCAATTTCTTTTTTGGCTACCACGTCAGCATTAATTGATTTTGCTCCAAATTTTTCCAGAAACTGACAGACTGTGGTCTGGCCACATCCCATCCCACCGGTCACTGCAACCACAATGGAATCTAAATATTCCATAATCTGTTTACTCCTCATTTCATTATGATAAATTTGCCGTTTTTTTTCCGATCCTTTAAAACTGCTACATAAATATATACCCCGCTATTCACAGGAGTGCCCCCCGAATTCTGCAAATTCCATTTTACCCCTCCGGTATAATTATCGCTCTTCAATTTAATAACGGCTTCACCATTGGCGGTAAAGATAAAAATTTCGCACCCTTTGGGAACATTTCCAAATGTGATTTTATCTTCTTCCGTACCGGGGCGCAATGGATTAGGAAAAACAATAAAATTGTCCAGGTTTTCTACAGATTCCCGTACCAGAAAACGCTCACCCGTGTCGGCCATGATGGTTTTCCCCCAGATATCCTTCAATCCCTTCATTCTTAAATAATAATCCGTACCCAGACTTCCCAAACGATTGCGACCGGTCAGGAAAACATGGATGATACGGTTATCCTGTTGATCCCTAACAGCTTTAATTACATCATCTTCCGGCTCAATCATATAATTCGAAGTATCCTCCGTGCTTGACTGTTCCATGGGATGATTGAAAAAGAGCAGGAGTTCGTAGCGACTGGCGGCTTCAATTCTTTCCAGGTAAGGATTTTGTGGGGATGAATAAACTTCAAAGGGTACGATCAAACTATCAGTATAAAAAGGAATATTATAAATATTGCAGAGATTGTTGAGCAGCAACTTATATAATCTGCCGGAAAACTGTTGATCAAATCCCAATAAAATTCCGCGACCTCCCCGGGCACGTATGGTGGAAACCGGTCTCGCTGAATCCGGCAACAGAAGGTAATGCTCCACAGTAAAAGAATTTTCCCCCAGCGGCTTGTTAAATTCCACCATTACCTGATGATCAGCCTCCACCCTCAGGTTTAAATAGAAGGGGGGATTTTCCGCGCGGGCATAAACGGAACGCGCCGGGAGACTGAGTGGCTGGGGGAACAGACTGTCCACACTCTGGACGGAGTATTCATACAGCCCGTCTTTAACGACCGTAGAATCAATAAAGAATGTATCTCCGGTTACAAATTGAAAGGTGGAAAAAGCAGTTTTATTTTTTCTGGTGATAATGTATTCATTCGCACCTGTAACTGAACTCCATTGCAGGCCAATATGAAGAGTGTCTGCGCCGGTTGCAATTAGGCGGGTGGGAGGTGATGGACGCAAAGCGGGATGGTCCAGCTGCCAGACCATCAGGGAGGAATCGCCACTCATTAGTACCTGATTATCCGACAGGCGGGGACAGGCATTGGCATTAACGCCTGAGGTGTACCAGTTCACCTGATAAGCGTCATTCCTGAACTGGATATAATAAGCCCTGGGATACGGTGTGAAGAATATCTCATCCATCCCGTCAGAATCATAATCATCAACCGTTACCCCACTGTATCTGTTCCTGCCGGTATTCACTTCATAAAAATTCTGCTCCCATACTGTTTCCAACTGTCCGGTTCCGGAAAGCTTTAATACCTGCAGAATCCAATATTGATTTTGTACGGAAGATTCTCCGACATATTCAGCCAGCTTCCGGGTGGCAATTGCAATTTCCGGAAGACCGTCGCCATCAAAATCACCAGTTCCAAAGCTATATGTGGCATCCTCCCCGCGCATTCTCATTGTTGTAAGCACCTGAAAATTATTTCCGGATGCCGCTTGATACAGAATCAGATCCCCATCAGAATCACCCAGAATAATTTCCGGTTTTCCGTTACCGTCCATATCTTCAACACCGGCAAATGGAATTCCATAATTATTCTCTCCCCCTGTAGGATTCTGAAGATCCTGATTAAAAGAAACTGAAAAGTTCTGCAGGTTTTCCAACTGAAAAAGCTGCCATTGGTTATTGTGAAGGGCAATTATTTCCAGGGGTTCGCCCCCGCCCATATCAAACATTCTGGTAGCCCAGAAATCCTCTTGGGGAGAAATGACCGGAGAACCTGTAAAACCAGGCAGGTTTAATCCGGGGAAAAGGAAAGACGCCGGACCGTATCCGGCCAGCAGTTCCGGTCTGCCATCACCATCTGCATCAAAAATATCCCGTGGAAAAGCAGCAGTTTGACTTAACCGTACCAATAGCGAATTTTGATTATAATTGAGGCTGCCGAGACGGTTACCCGGGTGACCAGGAATGCTGAAATTTCCCAATACGTCCCGCAAACCATCTCCGTCGATATCGACAGATTCCCCAAGTAGATAGCCTGAGCCTGCAGTTTCATGGATCAGGCTTATTGATTCATCAAAGGTATCCGGCATGGAAAGATCTAGATGAAACCAACGACCGTCATTATTATTTACCGTAACCAGTCCGGAACTATTAACAACTTCCAGGTAAAGTTCCATTTGCTGCCGGCCATCTTCCTGGGTGAGCAGAAAAGAATGTTCATTACTGCGATAACCGGATTCTCTGACCCGGAAAGGACCGGAAGAACCCGCATTGCGAAAGTACAAAGTTGCGCGAGTCTGATCATCCGTCGTGAGTGATACCAAATAGCCATAATAATTTTTCACAACCATGGGTATGAATTGGATATCCTCATAATGTGGTGGTGTCCTGTCCAGGAAAATCACCACCCTATTTACTGTTGTGCTGTTATCCCAATTTTGTATCTTGACTTCCAGGGTATATACCGAATCCTTCAGATTACGGGTATTCCAGATACCCAGGGTGTCAGAAACAATCCGGTTGCAGTTTTTACCGATTAATTCCATTTTAAGAGGATTTTCTGCCATTCCAAAAGAGAGACTGTACTCCCTGAAATCAGAACCGGTCGCGGTTCCGATAATAGCCACCGAAGAGTCCCCTGTTCCGGACCCGGTGTGGGGAAACTCAATCCGGGCCACCGTGGACTGGCTGCTCAGCAGGCTCTTATAAGCATCTACCCGTCCGTGCCCATAATAAACATCCCATCCGGGATTTCCCAGATCCCGGCAGCCATTCTGCAGGGCGGACTTAATGATGGCAGAAGATTCCTCAGGATCTGCCGACCAGAGTAAGGCTAAAATCCCGCACACTGCCGGAGCGGCAAAAGATGTCCCATTGTATTCTCCATAAGAATTACCCAGGCTGCAGGAAAATATTCCTTGTCCGGGTGCAACCACATCGATTTTTGATCCATAATTGGAAAATGAAGCCAGATCATCGTTTATATTGGTAGCACCTACCGCCAAAGTATTATCATAGGCAGCCGGGAAATGGAGAACTGTATTTCCCGAATTTCCGGCAGAGGCAACAAATATGACTCCCCGGTTCGTGCCATAGTCAACTGCTTCCTTTATCAGATGAGAAAAAACGATATCACCAAAGCTCATGTTGATAATTCTGCACCCATTATCCACAGCATAAAGAACAGCTTCTGCCACGTCATCCTCTTCCAGATATCCGCCTGCCGTGCCGGCACGCAGAGCCATCACTTTTGCCCCCGGCGCAATTCCCGCAATACCTGCCCTGTTATTGGTCAGGGCTGCCACAATACCGGCCACCGGGGTACCATGCCCGCCCGGATATTCATCCATGGGATCATTATCCGGATTCAGGAAATCACCTTCATCCGGAAAACTGGGTGCATCCGTAAAATCCCAGCCGATTACATCATCTGTGTAACCATTCCCGTCATCATCCAGCCCGTTAAGGTCACCGGCATCCAGCCGGCCATTGTGATTCAAATCCTCCGTTGTATTCACCCATAACTGGTGCTGAAGATCTTCATGTAAGTAATCTATTCCCGTATCAATAATACCTACTATTATAGCTGAATCTCCCTGCTGGATATCCCATGCTTCGGGCATTCTTATTCTGGAAAGTGCCCATTGCTGGTCGTATAGCGAATCATTGGGAATTAAATGAATGCGGAACGGATGGTTCTTTTCCGCCCACAGGATATCAGAAGAATTATTCAGATTGTCCAGCAGTTCGTTGTCTGAACGATCTGTTTCAATTTCAAATTTATAGATATCGGAGAAGGGATGAGTACCGTGCAGGTTTTTTGATGCCAGAGATCCTTTGAATGAAATTGACCGTACAAAAAATTCTTTTTCAACCGAGTTTTTCCACGGTAACATGTCAGAAGGATGGATAACAAAATCCGGCCCGCCCGGCTGGATTTTGATAATAAATTCATCCGTACGACCCGGCTGGATAAAAAGCATCAACATCCAGAAAAAAAAGGTGCTGAGCAGGAGAAATTTATGAAATAAGGGGCAATTGCCCCTTCCAGATGGTATCAGGTATATTTTCACAAATCGAAACAACTACAATTTATTTCAAATATGTTTTAATGACAGAATACAATGAAGATTATCCGGAACCCATTTTCTTTTTCAGCATAATTTTCTGGAGATCTTCAATTTTCCTTTTGAACCGGCTGTTTTCCGGATCTTTATCCAGTAGCTGGTTAAAAACTTCAATAGCCTCCTCAAACCGGCCCTGAGCTATATAAATTTCACCCAGGGTTGGGGATAAAATCGGAGGCTTTACAAATTTGGATCTGGATTTCTCCTGTACCGGTTCCTCAGGAACATCGGTATCCTGAGGGCTTTCATCCGGTACGACCGCTGACCTTTCCTCCGCTCCCGGCAACACGGCTGAATCAAAATCCTCCTCTTTGGGGAAGTCTATTTCATTTTCCGGAATCGATGGCTCCTTTTTCTCCGGTTCTTCAAAATCCTCCGTTACCATCCCGGGTTCCTGTTCATCTTCAGGTAGAGATAGCTCCTCAAAACCGCTATCCTTGTCCTCCTCAATTTTCTCCTCGTCATCTTTAATAACATCCGAAACAAACGTGGTGAAATCCAGGAACTCATCATCCGGTGTTTTTTCAGGCTTTTCCTCTCCTGTTGTCAATTCGTCTGTTTCCTGGTCCACCTGATCTTTTTCTTCCGGTATTTCATCCTGATCGGGGGACAGTTCCTCAAATATTGTTTCTTCGTCCGGTTTTACATGCTGTACATCTTCATGCTCCTGTTTCCCACTGACCTGCTCCTCCGGGATCTCCGATTCAGGGCTGTCCTCCCTGCTTTCCTTAAAAAATGATTCTATGGCAGAAGTAAATTCATCTGCACTCACTATTTCATCTTCATCTAATTCCGGTTTTTCTTCCTCAGCAGGACTTTCCATAGTTCCCGTCGGCTTCTCTTCGCCGGTGTCTGCAGTGGATTCACTATCCGTATTGCGGAATACTTCATTAAGAGCTTTTTCAAAATCATATTCCTCTTCGCCGCTTTCTACCACAGTGTCCAGAATTTCTTCCAGATTTACTTCACGTCCTGTGTCCTTCTCAACCGAAGGCGATCCTTCCTGTTGCAAGGTTTCTTCACTGACAGCTGTTTCCGAAGCAGACTGATCAAATGAAGGGCTTTCCTGCGAGGGTAGATAATTTACGGAAGCATCCTTATTCAATGAATCTATGAGATAAGATTGTAAATTACTTTCCCGTGAGTCATCATTCAGATTCAAAATATCATTAATAGCTGAGAGAATTTCCCAGGCGCGGGGATTATTAGGATCGTAAGCCAGTGCTTTTTCCAGTTCTTTTTTGGCATCGGTATAATTCTTAATATGATAATGTGCCGTTCCAAGAATAAAGTGACCAAATGAATAATGTGGGTTTTTAGCCAGGCCTTTGTTACAAATGTCAATCGCCTTCTGAAATTCACCATCGTCAATGAGACGCGCAGCCAGATGGGCAAAAGCCAGGGAATCCGGATTTTTCTCTAAAAATTGTTCCAAATTTTCGACTGAAAAAAAATGTGTCATTTAAACCTCTTTGACCATTTTATAAATGAATAGACTTATTCAATTTTACCATGCTCCGATGGTTTTTGTAATAATATCATCAACAATTTGGTCAATTGCAACCGAATTAGCCTCATCAATCTCCGTTCGTCCCGCACCACCCGGTATTACACCATATCGTGATATGGTTTCCGCCCACAAAGGCTTATCAGTATGCGTATTCTGACAATCCACTTTTACCGTCAGTACCATTTGAAACTGCTGCACCTGTTCCTGTGGTGTAAAACTTACCGGTCTTTGCTGAAGTGATACCAGACCGCCACTTAAAATTAAATCAGCATCTTTCTTAATTTCAATAATTTTCAGAGAGTTATCCTGGATAAAAGAACTGGTCAATCTCTGCATAAACTCTTCCCATAATCCCGGATAATCCGTTCTATCGGTAAAATCCTCAATATAAATAGTTTTCAGATAAGAGGGTAATGCTCCTCTGAATGAGTATTTAAAACAGGAACATGATAGTACCAGAACCAAAAAAATAAACGTAAGGAATTTATTCCAGGTCATAATCTTTAAGTTTTCGGTATAATGTCCGCTCACTGATTTGAAGTGCCTGAGCGGCTTTTCTCTTGTTACCATTAAATTTGGACATGGCCTTCCTGATCATCTGTTTTTCCACTTCCTCCATCGGCTGAACATCATCCTGATATGAGACATCCTCGACATCCTGAGGGATAACTTGATGATTAAAATTGCGGTTCAGATTGAGAAGAATTTCCTTCATATCTCTGATCTCGACGCCCAGAGAGAGGAGTGCTTTATATATCAATTCCCTCTCAGCCTGTTCCACACTGGTATGTACCGGCATAGGAAGGGCAGATGAAAATTCCGGGATTTCCTGATAGTGATACAAGTGCTCCCGCACCATTTCCGCATCAACACTCTTCCCGGCAGCTAATATTATAATGGATTCAACAAAATTTTTCAGTTCGCGTATGTTTCCATACCAGTTGTAATTCTTAATCAGTTCAATCGCTTCGTGAGTAAATCCCTGAAACTGTAAATTGTTTCCGGTAAGTGTCTCCTTTACAAAATAATCCAGCAACAAAGGAATGTCCTGTTTTCGTTCCCTAAGAGGCGGAACATAGAGGGTAATGGCTTTCAGGCGATAATAGAGATCTTTTCTGAAATGTTTCATCTCTACCATTTTGGAAAGATCCCGGTTAGTAGCAGCCAGGATCCGTACATCCACCTTACGCAAATCGCCACTTCCCACTCTCATGAACTCGCCGGATTCCAGCACCCTCAATAATTTTACCTGGGTCTGTATCGGTGTTTCTCCAATCTCATCAAGGAAAATGGTACCCCCGTCTGCCAGTTCAAAATATCCTTTTTTCAAGGCTATCGCTCCGGTAAAAGCCCCTCTTTCATGACCAAACAGTTCACTTTCCAGTAAACCTTCCGGAATGGCTCCGCAATTAACGGAAAGCATCTGATGTTTCTTCCGCGGGCTTAATTCATGGATGGCCTTGGCAACAACCTCTTTTCCAACCCCGCTTTCTCCGGTAATCAACACCGAAATATTGGTAGGAGCAACCGACATGATCAGCTCCACTACTTCCCGGATCTTTTCGGACTCCCCGATTATGTTCACTTTTTCCTGAATTTTCTTATAGGTGTTAAGTACCGACATTTCCACCTCGTTTCAATCATTGAAAAATAGTTGGATAAATCAAAAAAATCAAGTATTTGTTACGAACCTTCCTGGAACAAAATTTATACATTTTCAATTCCGACGGGTTCTACGAGTTTCCATCTTTTTTACATTTTCTCCGGTGGTATTTCCCGGAGACAGTTTCAGTCATTTGTAAATCGCTATAATCTATGCTAATCTATAAAAACATTTTCCTTACGTCATAACTATGAAAATTTGTGAAAATCGAAATTCTCCAGACTATCACTCAAAATATTACGGGGAGATTCCCCGGGAAAAATTGGAAACCAAAAGACCCGCATCACAGATTAAACAAACTTAACATTTTGAAGACAATCTAAGATTTGATCCTATGCTGTAAACGTGCCGAAGTATTCGACTAGTACTAAATGCTCTTCAGAATCCATGATGGCACTCACAGCAGTAATGAAGGAAATAGCAAAGACCATCTAATATTCGGAACATTAAGCTACCAATAAATTTTTATTTCAAGTTATAAATTTTATATAGTTCTTAAAATTAATTAAGGCTTTTAAAAAGCATTACATTTTAATATAATAGTACCCGAATTTTTCTTCTGACTGTTTATCGTTCCCGGAGTCGGTCAGGAAACATAAGGTGGTCCGGAGCGGGAGTCAGGGACAGAATATTTGGGTAGCATAGCGTGAGAATCTTTAATATTTTAATTTAAACTGTGGGATTGAGAACTCAACCATTTTCTGAAATAGTATTAAAGAAACTTCCTTATTTATCCGATATAAATAGAGTAGATGCAGCTAACTCCAAACGGAGGTGATGGAAGTGCGTCAGGGATGAATTATTAATGCAGACCATCCAGATAGCCACCAATCAAATTAACAATGGTTATTTTTTATTATCCGAAGGAGATAAAGAAAAAATGGGCATGAATGGCTTTTGTATTCTGGACAAGGATCTGAATATTCACTCCTACAATCATCATTTTTTGAATCTGCTTGAAATTGAACCCGGCAAGACTGTCGAATCCAGAATCATGCGGATCTTTAAAGATAATCATCCGTTGTATAATATTATTAAAGCAGTGGGTAATAATGATACTCTGGAGACCGAAGGCGATTTTCAAATAGTTTTGTCTCAACAGAAACAACGGAATTATCATATTCAGATATTAAATACCCCTTATTATAAAAAAGAACCCTTTACCCTAGTAATGATTTCCGAGCCTGAAGAGGGGGGCTTAAATAATATTCATTTGAATCGGAGTCTTAAATATAATGCAATTAACAAACTGGCCGCCAGTCTGGCGCATGAAATCAGAAATCCCCTGAGTTCACTGGCCATTCATGCAGAGATATTGGATAACACATTATCCAATATCTCTCTGCTTCCGGATAAATCGGCACGGATAAAAAAATCCATTAATATTGTTCAGTCTGAACTGGAGAGAGTAACCAGATTGATTGAACATTTTTTTAAATTGGCCAGAATGGGAAACAATGAACCCACTTATGAGGATATAAACAGTATTTTAAGGGAAATTTATGAATTAATCCGGCAGCATTGTTATGAGCAGGGGCTGAAACTTGAAATGAGTCTTGAGGATGATATACCCTTTGTTCATATTAACCGCGACCGACTGATAGAGGTATTACTGAATATCATTATAAATGCACTTGAATCCATGAAAGAGGGCGGCAAACTAACCATCAGATCTCAGAAACTTGGCACCAAAAGTTATATTTATATTGAGGATAAGGGGTGCGGCATTCCTGAAAGTATCAAAAAAAATATATTCACCAGATTTATTTCGAACAAGGAGAATGGCGGAGGAGCCAGCTTATTGCTGGCGCGAAAGATTATAGAAGAAATGGGAGGTAAAATCTCATTTACCTCGGAAAATGGCACCGGCTCTGCTTTTGTGATTGAATTACAAAAAGCCATGAAATTTTAAAGTGGAACAAGCATGGAAAAGAATCGAATTTTAATAATAGATGACGATGAAAACCTCCGGGACGGTCTCATAAATTTGCTGGGATTGCAAGGGTTTGAAGTCAAGGGTGCGCCTGACGGGAAGGTGGCGATTGAGATGCTGGAAGACCAGGTTTTTGATCTCATCATTACTGATTATAAGATGCAGGAAATGGACGGGATGAGGTTTTTAAAGACCATTAGCCGCCAGTCACCTACTCTTAAGGTAATCATGATTACCGGCTACGGATCCATTGAACATGCAGTGGAGGCTATGCAAGCAGGTGCATTAAATTATATCTCCAAACCAGTCAATCCCCAAAAACTTATTCAGATTGTGGAAGATTCACTGGCAACTCCCAATAGTGATATCATCTCAAAAGACAGCAACAAAATACTTACCAAGATGAGACATTTTCAGGACATGGTTGGACTCAGCAAACCGATGCAGACGGTGTATCGTAAAATACAGGAAGTAGCTCCCACTGTCATTCCGGTTTTAATCCTGGGTGAAAGCGGAACCGGCAAGGAACTGGTGGCACGGGCTATCCATGACATATCACCCCGGCATGAAGGAACATTCGTTGCTGTCAATACCGGCGGCATTCCCAAGGATTTGATTGCCAGTGAACTGTTCGGCCATCTGAAGGGGGCTTACACCGGTGCCATATCAGATAA
Organism: uncultured Caldithrix sp.; assembly: GCA_964461135.1. Lineage (GTDB taxonomy): Bacteria > Calditrichota > Calditrichia > RBG-13-44-9 > RBG-13-44-9 > RQOF01. Next base: position 69,005 of record CAYWTB010000006.1, read on the forward strand.
GAAGGGAAAATTCGAGGAAGCTCATGATGGATCGCTTTTCCTGGATGAAATCAGTACCATGAGTATTCCGGTTCAAATATCGCTGCTGCGGGTTTTGGAAACCAGTGTTATTGAACGGGTAGGCAGTACCAGACCCATTAAGGTGAATGTGCGCATCATATGCGCCAGTAATGAAAACCTGCAGGAGTTGATTAAACAGCAGAAATTCCGTGAAGACCTTTATTATCGTTTAAACGTGGTGAATATTGAATTACCCCCACTTAGAAAAAGGAAACAGGATCTGCCACATCTGGTTAAATATTTCAGAGCTCTATTCAATCTGGAGCTGAATAAGAATATCACCGAAATAACACCTGAAGCTATGCAAATCCTGAAGGATTACAGCTGGCCGGGAAATATCAGGGAATTGCGTAATGTCCTGCTGAGAGCTGTCTTATCGGCAGAAAATATTATTGAGGTAAAACATCTGCCATCGGAACTGACCGAAAGCCGGGTAGGATCAGAAATTATCACTTTCCGTGCGGGAACACCCCTGTCAGAAGTTGAGAAAATCATGATACTTGAGACACTGCAGGCGGTGAAAGGAAATAAACTTAGAGCAGCGCAGGTCCTGGGAATTACCCGGCGTTCTCTTTATAACAAGCTGGAAGACTACCATATTGACAATAAAAATCTGTAAAAGATCTGCACATTTTCCGGTTTAATCTCCCCTGCTTTACTTCCAGAATATTAATTGTGCTAATGATTTAAGCTGGTCGGCATCTGGCAGGAAATTTGCTTTGTCTGCGTACAGACGCAAATGTTCATGGAGGTTAAATGAAAAGGATATTATTAGCAGATGACGATAAAAATGTCAACCGCAGTGTTGATATTCTTCTGACCCTGGACGGATATGAAACCATGTCTGTGTATAACGGGGAAGAAGCCCTCCAGAAACTCCTGCAGCAAAAATTTGATCTGCTTATTACCGATCTGATCATGCCTAAACTGGACGGAATCGAGCTCATCGCAAAAATCCGGAAATTCAACTCTGATTTGCCCATTATTGTGGTTTCGGGACAACTGAACGAGAAACTCATAAAATTACTGAAGAAGAATAAAATTCAGTGCGTCTTACCGAAACCAATAAATCCAGCCAGGTTCCGCAAAATGGTCAACAAAGCTTTCAGAACCCGCTCAGACAATTAATTTAATTAAAGCCAGCCACCGTTACAGAACCTCTTTCAGCCTGCTCAGATTTAAAAAACAGGGGTGGTTAAGTAAAAATATACACTGATAATTATTGCTGCCATCAGATTGAGCCAGATTCCGATTCTAACCATTATCTGGATGGAAATAAAGTTTGAGCCAAAGACAATGGCATTGGGTGGAGTTGCCACCGGCAGCATGAATGCACAGGAACTGGCAACGGTAGCCGGTAGCATGAGCATAAAAGGATTCAGATTCAGGTTGACAGCCAGAGCTGCCATTATCGGCAACAAGGTGGTGGCCACTGCTGTATTCGAGGTGAATTCTGTAAACATGGCAACGCTGATTGATAGAAGAAAAAGCATTAATAAAAGGGGCAGATTTCCAACAAATTCAAGCTGATTCCCAATAAATTCCGCCAACCCGGTTTGTTGAATACCTTCCGCCAGGGCAAAACCCCCTCCGAAAAGAAGCAGTATGTCCCAGGGTATCTGAAATATATTCCGGAGCTTCAGCAATGCACGGGTTCCTGATTCATCCCTGACGTGAATAGTAAATAACAGGATAGCCATACCGATCGCTATTGTACTGTCCTGAATCCGGTTGCCCAGTCCCAGAAGACTTGGCCATCCCGGTATTGTCAGTATACCCAGATCAATATCCGAGCGAAATATCCAGAGAAAGGCAGTAAGGATGAAGATGCTTAACACCCATTTTTGCGGAGAAGTTAAGGGCCCTAATTCTTTATATTTTTGTTTGAAATAACTTCCCGCCTGAGCGGGTGGTAAATCCTTGTTTTTAAGAACAACATAACCCAGATACAACCATATGGTTACAAGCAGTAGAAGGGACAAAGGCAACATATGGAGCATCCATTTGAAAAAAGTCAGTCCGGACTGGTAAGGGAAAAATTTATTAAAAATTCCCATAAAAATGATATTGGGAGGTGTGCCGATAAGTGTAGCTATCCCACCCATGCTGCTGCCATAAGCAATTCCCAACAGAAGCACCGCCGCAAAGGTTGCATAACTTTTTTTCCCTCCACCCCGTTCCTCCTGCATCTGGCCGATTACAGCGGTCGCAATGGGAAGCATCATGATTGCAGTGGCTGTATTGCTGATCCACATGGATAATAATGCCGAAACCAGCATGAATGCCAGAAATACCCTGCGCGGATTGCTGCCCAGCAAAGAGATGGTAAACAGAGCAAACCGGCGGTGAAGATTCCATTCCTGCAGGGCTACTGCGATAAAAAATCCTCCCATAAAAAGAAATACCAGGTGATCCATATAATTGCCGGAAACTTCACTGGTTTTCATGATGCCGGTTAACGGGTATAGAAGAAGTGGAAGAAGGGCGGTGATACCCAATGGAAGGGTTTCGGTCATCCACCAGACAGCCATGAGTATGGCAATAGCGGCCATTTTACGTGCATCCGGATTGAAATCATCAAAAACGGGAATAAGCAAGATGACAAAAAATAAAAGCAGTCCCACCCAGAATCCTGTTTTAGCCGGAAAAAAATCAGGGATTTTCATGAAATTTACTTTGAATATGAATGATACCGTCACCAATAATATACGGAAATATTATGTGAACAAAAAAGTAGCTAAAATTTTCATAAATATTTTTGAAACTTTTAAGACTTCCATGCGTCAAATAACATTCGATTTTCGACTAATTATGAATATAGTTGAAAGTATTAATTTAATCAGACAGGTAATGAATAGTGGAAAATAACGATCATAAAAAAAGAGATGCTATTAAAACTGCCGCCAAAAAGCTGTTTTTCCAGTTTGGCATGTCCAAAACATCCATGGAGGATATTGCCCGGCAATCTCACATGGCAAAACCTTCACTTTATTATTATTATCCCAGCAAAGAATCTATCTTCAATGAAATTGTCATTGACGAGGCACACTCTTTTATCAATCATGTGGAGAAAAAAATTTCTGCGGATCTGCCGGCGGACCAGAAGATAATGTTTTTCTTCCGAACAGTTTATCATGATTTAAAGCATTATATCAGAGAATTAAAACAACTGCCGGATACACTTTATGAATCCTATCCTCATGGACGGCCCATAATTGACAAAATAAATGAACTTTTCAGGGAGAAATTGAAACCCATTCTGCAGGAAGGAGAAGAAAATGGTAACCTATATTACACTGATGAAGAAACAACCCTTTCTGCCATTATAGTGATGACAGATTTTCTCAATTTAGACTGGATGAGGCGTTTTCCGGAAGAGGTGAGGGACAAAATTGTCGAAAAAGTAATTGAAATTATCCTTAACGGAATCAGGAGGAATACAAAATATGAAAGTTAAGATAATATTTTTGATGCTCTTATACCTGTTCGCAGGCAGATGGCTCTCAGCGTCTACCTATGATCTTCCCGCCATTCTGGAACTGGCTGATAAAAATAATAAAGAAATTAAATTAGCACGTTCCAATCTGGAATTTGCCAATGCCATGCGCAAGGAAGCTATTTCTCAGGCATTACCCCAGGTGAATGCCGACCTGCAATATAACCGGAATTTTTTAAAGAATAAGTTCTTTTTTACTGTAACCGACAGTAATGGGGTTCAGCAGACACAAAGTTTTACTGTTTCCTTTGATAACGATTACCAGTTTACGGCTTCTCTAAACCAGACCTTGTTCGGTTTCGGAAAGATCGGAAATGCCATCAGGGCAGCCAATTATTTCAAAACATACAGCCAGCTGGGATATACATCCGACTATAACACCATTATTACAGAAATTAAAAAGGCTTTTTATCAGGTTCTGTTGCTCCAAAAAGTATGGGATGTGGCTGTGGAATCCGAAAAAAGTGCCTTGGAGAATTATGAAAATATAAATATAAAATTTGAAAGTGGCGCTGTCTCTGAATTTGATCTTCTGCAGGCAGAAACCCGCTGGCAGAACTCCATTCCTCTTACTACCCAGGCCCGGAAAGACTATGAGGTGGCTTTAAATAATCTCAAAGCCCTGGTAGATATACCCCTGCGGGAGGAAGTGGAACTGGTAGGAGGCTTACAGACCTTCCCTGCCCTGCCCGATTCCATTGGTTACGAAACAGTATTTGAGCAGCGGCCGGATTATAACGCCCTGTTATGGGAACAAAAACTGCAGGAGAAACGGGTTGCGGTGGAAAAGTCCAATTACTATCCCACCCTTTTGGGAAATTTAACCTATCTCTATACTGCCAGTTCAAATGAATTCAGGCTGGCTAATAAAAACGACAATCTGATCCTTGGTGTGTCCCTTCGTGTCCCCATTTTCACCGGTTTTTACACCAGCGCCCAGGTGCAAAAAGCACGCATCGATGTGGAGAGAGTCCGGACGCGGATCAGCAAAGCCAATGATGATGTACGCATCGAAATGCAGAATATTACCCTGAGATTGCGGGAATCCCGTCAGCGAATTGATGCCGCCCAGAAAAGCATCGAGACCGCCAGACGGGCCTATGAGATTGCTGAAACCCGGGTGGATAACGGCCTGGCTACCCAGCTGGAATTCCGGGAAAGCCGGGTAGATCTGGACCGGGCTCAGGTTAATTTCTATTATGCAATCTACGATTACCTCGATGCGTATTTCGACTGGCAAAGAGCAACCGGGATAGTAAACAGACGGGGAATTTAAATAGCAAATAAAGACACAAAATTAAGAATATACGTGGAGGATTTATGAAAAAATTATATGTCTTCGTTACTGCCATACTGCTAAGTCTCATTCCACTGCAATGTTCCAGCGATGGTTCCCCCAGTCAAGAAAATGAGGTGGCAAAAGGAATACCCGTACAGACAATGAAACTGGAACCACGGCCGTTTTCTGAATATCTTCAACTCACCGGGACATTAGAAGCCAGGAATCGCATCAAAATCATAGCCGAGGAAGCCGGAAGTTTGCAGAAAATTATCCGGGATAAAGGAAGTATTGTAAGAGAGGGAGACACGCTGGCTATAATTGAAAATAAAATAATTCAGGCCAGTTATAACGAGGCCAGAGCAACCCTGAATCAAGCTGAGCTGGATTACAGTACTAAAAATGTTTTATATGGAAAAAAGGCCATTTCAGAAAATGAATACCTGGCTGCAAAGTATGGACTGGAAAGAGCACGTGCATCCTATGAATTAAATACAGCACGGTATTCCAAATTATATATTACAGCACCGCTCAATGGTTATATAAATGACCGCATGTACGATCTGGGAGCTTATGTACTTCCCGCTACCCCCTTATTTGATTTTATTGATAACGCCTCTATGAAAATAATTGCCGGTGTGGCCGAACGCTTTATCAGTGATATCAGAATCGGTACTCCCGCCATTATCACATTTGATGCGTTTCCCGATACCACCATTGAAAGTAATGTTTTTTATGTCCATAAAAGTATCGATGACGAAAGCCGAACGTTTCAGATTGAGATTAGGATTCCCAATCCTAAGCGAAAACTGGCACCTCAGATGATTGCCAATGTGAAACTCCTGCGCCGTTCATATGAAAATCAAATTGTTATTCCACTTGACGCCGTTATAGAATCGGAAGAAGGACGGTATGTTTTCGTGGTCTCGAAGGAAAATACGGCCAGAAAAATGCCCCTTGAATTGCTGGCCATTTATGAAGACAGTGTATTGGTTCAAGGCCTGGAAGCCAACGAGGAACTGATTGTGATTGGACAACAGGAACTTACCGAGGGCGACCAACTGGTTGTACATAATTAACAAAATCGACCCATACAGTCTTGAGACAATAGAGAGGCACATATGAAAATAACAGATTGGAGCATTGATCATAAGGCGAGTGTTTTCGTCTTACTGATTATTGTAATAATTGCCGGTTTTGTATCCTATATTAATCTTCCGGTAGAGTCTTTCCCACAGATAAAGCAGCCGGTAGTTTTTGTAGCCATTCCTTATCTGGGAGTGGCTCCCGGGGACATCGAGACACTGGTTACCCAGCCTGTAGAAACTAAGCTGAAAGAAATAACCAAAGTCAAGAAAATGACCTCCACCTCCAACGAAGGGATCTCCACCATAACAGTGGAATTTGAGACAGATATGGATATTGATGAAGCGGTTCGGAAGGTGAGGGAAAAAGTGGACCAGGTTAAACCAGATCTCCCCATGGACATTGAAGAACCTGTAATTCAGGAAATAAATTTTGAAAATATTCCCATCATGCTGGTTAGTATTGTGGGAGAACAATCTCTTGTCCGATTAAAGAAAATTGCCGAAGATCTGCAGGATCGCTTTGAACAGATTAACGGAGTACTGGATGTAAAAATATCCGGTGGACTGGAAAGGGAAGTGAAAATCAATCTTAATCCCTCTCGCCTCAAATATTACAATTTAGGTGTGGAAGATGTAATCTCTTCAATTCGGCGGGAAAATACTACCATTCCCGGAGGATCGGTTGAAAGTGGTAACCTGAAATATACGGTGCGCATCCCCGGTGAATTCGATTCCATTGAGGAGATTAAGAATGTAGTAGTAAAAATAATCAAGGGATACCCGATATATGTGCACGATCTTGCCGATGTGGAATTCGGATACAAGGATCAGGTTAGTTATTCCCGCCTTGATAATAGGCCAAGTGTAACCCTTTCCATTCAGAAAAGAAGCGGCGAAAATATCATCAGGATTGCAGATGAAGTAAAAAGTATCCTGCAAAACTATAAAACAAAGCTGCCGGCCAAGACCAGTTATGTTATTCTGGTCGACCAGTCAAAAGACATACGGTCCATGGTAAATGATCTGGAAAATAACATCATTGCAGGTTTACTGCTGGTTATCGGTGTGCTGTATTTCTTCATGGGTGCCCGGAACGGATTACTGGTAGGAATCGCCATCCCTCTGTCCATGCTACTTTCTTTTGTGGTTGTCAGTCTGATGGGTTACACCTTGAATATGATAGTTCTTTTCAGCCTTATTCTGGCTCTGGGAATGCTGGTGGATAATGCCATTGTGATTATTGAAAATATTTACCGGCACTATGAAGAAGGGAAATCACTCTATCACGCTGCCAAGGACGCCAGCTCGGAAGTTGGTATTGCCGTGTTTACCTCTACACTTACCACACTGTTTGCCTTCAGCCCGCTCATTTTGTGGCCGGGCATTGTGGGAGAGTTTATGAAATATCTTCCCATAACACTAATTATCACCCTTTCGTCGTCATTGTTCGTGGCTTTCATTTTCAACCCATCCATCGCTTCCTCCTTCATTAAAAAAGATGAAAAGATGAAGAACCTGCTGGGAGACAGGCTTTTGAACTGGCTGATTATCCACTATGAATCCACCTTAAAGTGGGCCTTGAAAAATCGCTGGAAAACCGTGGGCATGACCATATTCGGTTTTATCGGCATGTTCATTTTATATGGTTTTTTTAATCACGGGGTGGAGTTTTTTCCTGATCTGGAACCCACTCAGGCCTGGATAAAAGTGGAGGCACCCATCGGCACTCGGCTTGACAGGTCCAATGAGGTGGTGCACGAAATTGAAAAACGCATCAAAGAAACTCCTGACATGGACCACTATGTTACCGAAGTGGGAAATGTCTCTGACGATTTCGACCTGGGAGTTGAAGGTGGAAATCCTCATAAATCAAGGGTTACCATTGATTTTGTTGAAAAATATGAACGATCACAAAGCTCATTCAAGTCCCTGGATGAGATACGGAATAAAGTTGCGGGAATTCCCGGTGTACGGATTGATGTATCTAAACCACAGGAGGGTCCACCCACAGGTAATGCTGTGGAAATTCAGATCAAGGGAGAAAATTTTGCTATTTTGGAGCAGGCGGCACTGGAGATTCAGAGACGGATACGTGATGTGGACGGATTAGCAGATTTGCGCGATAATTATGAAAAGGGGAAACCGGAACTTAGCATTCGCATCGACCGGGAAAAAGCGGCTCTTCTGGGGTTGAATACTGAGCAGATTGCCAGTACCATACGGACAGCTGTAAACGGATCCAAAGCTTCTGATTACCGGGTGGGGCAGGATGAATATGATATTACGGTGCGATTTTTGAAAGATTTCCGGAAAAGTTATACCGATCTTCTGAATTTAACTATTTTTTATGAGGGTAACCACATCCCCCTGGCGAATTTTGCCAGGGTGGAATTTTCCTCCGGATTAAGCAATATCAACCATGTGGATGGAGACCGGGTTGTCACGGTAACGGCAGATGCATTTGGCCGGAGCTCGGCGGAAGTACTGGCGGATGTAAAAAACCGTTTACAAAATTTCCAGCTTCCCGAAGGTTATACCCTTAGTTATGCCGGACAAAATACAGAACAGAGTGCTGCTTCCGATTTTCTGAGCCGGGCCTTCCTGGTGGCACTTCTGCTGATATTCTTTGTATTGGTCACCCAGTTTAATTCCATCAGCCTGCCTTTTGTGATCATGATTTCGGTCATTCTGTCTTTTTTTGGTGTTTTCTTCGGTCTGTTGATAACATTCAGACCATTTGGCATCATCATGACCGGCATTGGAATCATATCACTGGCCGGGGTTGTCGTGAATAACGCGATCGTATTAATCGACTACATTCAGAAACTGCGGCAAAGGGGAATGGATAAGAATGATGCGATTATCCTGGCCGGAAAAACCCGCCTGCGCCCGGTCATTCTGACCGCAGTGACCACCATCCTCGGTTTAATTCCATTAACCGTAGGCATAAATATTGACTTCATCGGATTATTCAAGGGAGATTTCTCGAAGTTCATTCAGTTCGGTGCCGAAAGTTCACAGTGGTGGAGCAACATGGGTGTGGCCGTAATTTTCGGTCTGATGTTCTCCACGGCATTGACACTGGTAGTCGTACCGGTGCTTTATCATATGCTCACTGCGGTGGAACGGGTTATCCAGAGAAAACTGGGCTTTTTATCATCCGGAGAAGAGAGTGAAGCCGTGGAAAAAGCATAGCTTTAAATTAATTCTGCTTAATTCACAAAAAACCATATTATGAATAAAGAATGTTATATTTAAATAAGTTCACTAGCCCTGGTTTTTCGGCCAGGGGAATAAGGAATTCCATATTTTTGGACTTTAGCCCGAATTTGTGATTTAATCAGGCTAACCAAGATTATAATACCAAAGGTTATAATGGTTCTTATCATTATAACCTTTTTAATTTCAACTGCCTTATGCGGTCTAAAATTACATGGATTCCTGTAAACTGTACTTTTAAATGGTAACAAAATAGTTTGTGAAACATTCCTGACCTGTTATATTTTATAAATGACCATAGGAAAATAAGATTAAAAGGATATAAAGCATGAATAATTCCGGTAAAGAGAAACATGTCATATTTGGAACCGGCCCCATAGGACTTGCCGTAATGCGGGAATTACTAAAACAGGAGAAATCCGTAATCATGGTTAATAAAAGTGGCAAGGCCGACCTGCCGGAAGGAGGAAATCTCATTCAGGCGGATGCCACAGACATAAAAAAGACCTCAGAGATCTGTGCAGATGCTACAGTGGTCTATAATTGTACCAATGTCACATATGATCGCTGGACGGACTTATTACGACCGCTGCACTCCGGCATCCTGGAAGGTGCAGCCGCAGGCGGAGCCAGACTGGTAGTAATGGATAATCTATATATTTATGGTGTACCGGATGGAAAGCCCTTAACGGAAGAAACCCCTCATAGGGCCACAACCCGCAAAGGTAAAATCAGGGCCCGCATGAGCCAGGATCTGTTTAACGCTCACGAGGCAGGCAAAGTGCGGGCAACCAGCGGACGAGCGGCAGATTATTTCGGACCGGCTGCCCTGGTCAGCTCCCTGGGCGAACAGGTCTTTTATCCCGCCTGCCATGGTAAAGCAGCAAAGGTGCTTGGAAAGGTGGTTCTTCCCCACACCTATACCTATGTTCCGGATATTGGGAGGGCGCTGGTAATCCTGGGAGAAAAAGAAGAGGCCCTGGGACAGACCTGGCACATCCCCAGTCCGGAAACCATAACCACAAAACAGGTTATTAATCTGATATACAAGTATACCGGGCATATACCTAAAATGCAGACCGCTCCAGGCTTTCTGGTAAAAATCCTGGGATTATTTAATACCACCATGCGGGAACTGGATGAGATGATGTATGAATACCAAAAACCTTTCATCATGGATGATTCAAAATTCATGGAGGCCTTTGGAATGAATCCCACCCCCATGGAACAGGCCATTAAAGAAACCGTTGACTGGTACCGCAGTCATCCTAAGGAATAATACATTTTTATTCTAAACAATACGGCTTTGCAGAAAACACCCACTGTTGTCGCTTTGAGTGAAATTGAATAAAGATATAACAGGGAGAATCCCATGAAATATATAAACGAAGTTGAGATAAATTTTCCCAGAGACAGAGTCTTGGAACTGCTGGATAATCCTGATAATATGAAACACTGGCAACCCGGTTTGATCAGTTATGAAATATTAAGTGAAACTCCCGGCTCAACCGGTTCGAAAATGAAGTTGAGGTATAAGATGGGGAAACGGGAAATTGAAATGATCGAGACAATGACAAATAAGGATCTTCCCGCCCAATATGATTTAACATACCAGACCAGGGGTGTTTTTAACCGAGTGTCTAACCGATTTGTTACTATACCGGATCAGAAAACAAAATGGATTGCAGAAAATGAATTTAAATTTAGCGGCATTATGATGAAAATTTTCGCCATTTTAATGCCTTTCTCATTCAAGAAACAATCCCAGCTGTATCTGGATAAATTTAAAGAATTTGCCGAAACCGCCGGAAAACCGCGGAACCAAAAGTAAAAAAAATCTCGGCCCTATCTCAGCCGCTTATCCAATTCAAAATATTGTCTGGTTTCTCTAACAATGACCGGTGAAAGAGCCAAAAGGCCGATCAGATTGGGCACGGCCATAAGCCCGTTAAAAACATCAGCCAGAGACCATACCAGATTCAGTTTCAGAAGTGCCCCGATTCCCACAAACAGAACAAAAAGAAGGCGATAGGGTTTTACTGCACCCTCCCCCAGCAGGTATTCAATGGACTTTTCGCCGTAATAACTCCATCCCAGAATGGTGGAATAGGCAAACAGCATCAAACCGATGGCCACGATAAGGTTTCCCCACTGACCGGGTAATCCCTGACTGAAAGCAATGGAGGTCAACTCCGCCCCATTTTTTCCGTTTTTCCATGCCCCGGTCACAATGAGTACCAGGCCCGTCATGGAACATACCACGATAGTATCAATAAACGTCTGGGTCATGGAGACCAGGGCCTGTGTAACGGGATGCCTGGTCTGGGCGGCGGCAGCAGCGATGGGAGCGCTTCCCAGACCGGATTCATTGGAAAACACTCCCCGCGCCACCCCCATTCTGACCGTCATCATAACGGTAGCACCAAGGAATCCACCAGAAGCCACAGTGGGTGTAAAGGCATTTTCAAAGATCAGAGCCAGGGCCGCAGGAATAACCGAAATTATTAACAGAATAATAACCAGCGCACCCCCCATATAAAATACTATCATAACAGGAACCAGAAATGAAGTCACCCGTCCGATACTCCTGATGCCACCGATGATAACGAGGCCGGTTGCGGCCATAAGAATGAGACCGGTCACAAAGAACGGTATATGAAAGGTGGCATTAACGGCATCCGCTACAGAATTGGACTGTACCATATTCCAGATGCCAAATGCAGCTATAGCAGCAAACACAGCAAAAAGCGTCCCCAGCTATTTTATCTTCATTCCCCGGGATATATAATACATGGGGCCGCCGCTCATGGTACCATATTTATCCTTCACCCGGTATTTAACCGCTAAAACCGCCTCGGAATATTTGGTGGCCATACCTACAAGACCGGTAATCCACATCCAGAAGAGAGCTCCCGGACCGCCGGCTGCAATAGCGGTTGCCACCCCCGCAATGTTTCCGGTTCCCACAGTTGCGGACAAGGCAGTCATGAGTGCCTGAAAATGGGTAATATCACCCGGCTCATCCCCTTCCTCCTTACGCTTTATCAGGGCCAGATATAAAGCATGAAACAGAGAACGAAACTGCAGACCTTTAAGAATAACCGTTAACCACAGACCGGTTCCCACCAGTAAAATCATGAGAGGATATCCCCATACCACATCACTTATTTTCTGAAACCATAATTCCAGTATTTTTTGCACATTCATATAAACATTCCGCTATTTGAGGTCACTGATTTGATTCGGGACTGATTTTTTAATATCCTATTTAAAAAGGGGAATTATCCGTAACAGATGTGTGATCCTAATATTATTAATTCAATGTGTCTATATCTGATAGACACAGCTGGTTTAGCAATCTATAGAACTTTGGTTATTCAAATGTATGCCTGCAAGGAATCATGTCATTGAACAAACTGGTCAGAACCATTTATCCGGACTCGGCATAAGAAGGCATTCATTACTGGTTTAAAAGATTCTAATGAAAAAAGACAGGGATAATGGTCGCTCCCGGTCTTTCGGCTAAAATAAATATCCCTTAACCCTGAAAGAAGTGCAGCACCTCTTTCAATGCAGCTCCCGCAACGGTTTTGTGTCTAAAATCAAACCGTTTGAATCCGTCCGATGAGGGTCCCTCAAAAATCAGAGCCATTGCTTCACCGCTACGGATAATTTTTCCGCTGTGTGATAATCCCCAGATCTGCCCATCATAGGGAGATCGTATTTCAATATCATCTATTTTCCCAATTGCCTGGTTCCGGGAAATATTATCTCCGATATTTTTATCTGATACAAAAACGCCTTCCAATGGTGCATGAATTTTCTCAAAAGGTTGTTTGAAAAAATGGCGATCGAAATCCGGGGATGGTTCGGGATCCGAAGTATACACCTGGCCGATATTATAATTTTGACGGGATTCGATGGCGATATGGCAGGTTTCATTCAGTTTATGACAGGGATGCAAACCTATTATTAAGGGCGCACTTTGCAGGGTGATATCGAAAAATGGATTTATATCCGTTCTGATGATAACTTCAGGTTGTAAAGTGTCGATGAAATGAGGGAATTCTTTTTCAGTGAACATTGGGATCTGCCGGTCCTGGACATAAAAATTGACAGCCTTATTCCACCTTTCATCCAAGGCTGCCGCTTCAAAATTCATCAGGATATTTTCATCAATCAGCAAGGCGGGTACATCATCCACTACCTGGGTACCGCTAAATAAGGCTTCAGAAAAACAGATATTCCTTCTCAGATCTCTCTTTTCTGCCTGTTCGCTCAAAACCACCGCGATTCCGGCTTTTCTTAAATATGCAGCAATTGCCGAACCAAATTCGTCACCCCCTGCTACCAGCACCTGCCGGGTTGCCATCATTTTGGGAATATCCTTTTAACTAGATTTTCCTTCAAATTTGCCTGAAAAATATTGTCAATCTCGCGGGAAGATAAATCCCTGGCGATGTTAATGGTTCTGTTTTCCAGAAATATATTATTTATATCGGTAAAAACCAGAAACAATGGCCACTTCTGTTTAAATAAATTATACACACCCATATCCGGACTGGTTAGATAGTCAAAAATAAAATCCTGGCTAAGCACTCCTTCCTTAGTATATTTGGGAAAGTTTTTTAATATTTCCTTAGAATTCACCGCCATCTGATTGGTTATAGGCTGATCAACAAGGTCCAGTTGGAAACAGTAGATCATTTGATCCAAAAATGAATTCTTGCAGATTGACATTATCTCTTTTTTAGGAAAAAGGCTGGTCTCATTCTCGTTACCCAAAATCAGAAGAATGAGGTCAATTTTTTTTGATTTGATCATATCGGAGATCAGTGACCGGTGAACTCCGGTGACAAAATGATCCTCCAGTGCACGTCCGGCATAGATTACCGGATGTCTGGAAATTCCTTTTTCGATTTTCTCAAAAAGTTTCTTCTCATCAGAGTCGAAGATGATATGTCCGGATGGAGCCAGGATATCCCTTCCAAGGTAAGTTATCACTACTCTTTTATTCACATGGGCAGATTCACTGGCAATCTGATTAACGAAATAATTCCTGCCTTTTCCGCCGATGAATCCAACCACTTTTACGTTTTCAATTTCAGGAAGCTGCTGCAATAAAGCCATCGACCCCTACCCCTCCCTTTCAGGAACAATTTTAAAACCCATTTTACTATATGCAGTATTCGTTGTCATAATAAAACGAATATTTCGTCTGTTCATCAGCACAACATTTGCATAATCAAATATGGACAACTGGAAATCCGGAAATTTCTTAAAGAGTTTCATGGCATCTCTTTGTGTTCTCCGGCCAATCCAGAGGAAATGCAGATGGGTACCCAGCCAAGCTTCTTCAAGTATTTCAGAAAATCGTTGTGCTTTTTGGGGATTCAGATTCTGTTTAATCCGCGAAATTACATTCCCTACAATTATATTGGTGGTATAGAAACTGTGCCCGCCATCAAGGTAATATTTAAATTGGTCTTTCATCTCCTCATGCAAAGAATGCTTCTTATCAGCCAGAGCCTGCCAGCATACTTCATCGACAAATATTTTCATTCTGTTATCTCACTCCTCGGTAAAATTAATAAGTTCATAGAGGGGATTCTCGCTAATCAGAATTTCCAGGCGTCGCGATTTAATTTTACGGATGGTGATTTCGATTTTGTCTCCGGCTTGGATATCCATTTTATCTCTCACTTCAACCGGTACCGTGATATTGTTATCCGGTTTTACTTCCGTCATATATGTGGTATATTTCATTCCTGACCTGTTTTTTATTTTAAAATAACCATTACCGATAATGATTCCAATATCATTTCTTCATTTTACCTTTAAAGAAACGAACCGTCTTGCTGATACCTTCATCAAGTTGAACCTCCGGTCTCCAGCTTAATTCCCTGTGGATCAGACCACTGGTTAACACACTGCGCATCTGTTCACCCGCTTTGGCAGGACCATGTTTTTCCTCAATTTCTGTATCCGTATTCTTCATAATCATCCTGAAAAGCTCATTAACGTTTGTTTCTTTGCCGGTTCCCAGATTATATATTTTCCCGTTTCCTTTCTCCAGTACCAGTTCGTTGGCCTTCACCACATCTCCCACATATACATAATCGCGGGTCTGTTGACCATCTCCATTGATGATCGGCTGCTGGCCCTCCAGAATTTTTTCACTGAAAATTGCCACCACTCCCGCCTCACCATGAGGATTCTGACGTGGTCCGTAAATGTTGGCATAGCGAAGAATGGTATAATTCAATCCATATGTCTGGTTGTAAAAATAGAGATATTTCTCAGTAGTTAGTTTGGTTATGCCATAAGGTGAAAGAGGCTTTAACGGATGATTCTCATCCGCCGGGAAATAATCCTGTTCACCGTATATGGCCCCACCAGTGGAAGCAAAAATGAATTTCTTAATTTCATATTTGATGCAATTCTGCAATATATTCAGTCCGCCCAAAACGTTAACCTGGGCATCATATATTGGATCTGCTACGGATCTTCTTACATCCATCTGAGCAGCGTGGTGATTCACTACACGGGGTTTTTCCTTTCGGAAAACCTCGGAAAGATTTTTATCCGTAATGTCCATATGATAGAATCGGGCGGTTTCAGGTATGTTTTCTTTCTTGCCGGTCACCAGATTATCTACTATTATTACTTCATGTCCCAGCTCAATATAGCGGTCTGCCACATTAGACCCGATAAATCCTGCTCCTCCGGTTATAAGAATTTTCATAGTCTGTCCTTGTATCTTTTTGAACGATCCAAAATACCATTTTGGACATTACTGAGTTGTGATGTGTGCAGGGAGATGGGAATAAATTTTATAAAATACCTTTCAGACACTTTACTTGTTTTCGGCCTGTTTTCGAATGGCGTGTGCTGCAATGTCAGAGCGGTAATGCATTCCTTCAAAATGGATTTTCTGAATATTATGATAGGCCAAAGTGGCAGCGCTTTTCAAATCTTTTCCGGTGGCAGTAACGCCAAGGACCCGCCCGCCGGCAGTCAGCAGTTTATCATCCTTTCTGGTTGTACCGGCATGGAAAACCATAACCTCATCATCGATGGTATCCAATCCAGAGATGACCTTTCCTTTTTCATACGGATCCGGATATCCTCCGGAGGCTGCAATAACACAAACGGCATAATCGGATTTGAGTGCCACATGGGTTCCCGAAAGCTCCTTCCGGGCAGTAGCCATCAACAGTTCTGCCAGGTCAGTATCAAGCAGAGGAAGAACCGCCTGCGTTTCCGGATCACCAAACCGGCAGTTAAATTCAACCACTCTGGGACCTTTAGTGGTTAACATCAGACCGCAATATAATACTCCCCGGTAAAAAATACCTTCCTGCTTGAAACCTTCCAGCATGGGTTGTACAATTTTTTTGATTGATTTGTCCAGAAGAACCTGAGTTAATACCTCTGTGGGTGCATAACTTCCCATGCCACCCGTATTTTTACCGCGGTCGTTATCCAGTGCCCTTTTGAAATCCTGGGCCGGAGATAATAGCACATGATCCCTGCCATCGGTTATTGCAAACAGGCTGGCTTCTTCACCTTCCATGAACTCCTCTATTATCACATTCCTACCTGCATCCCCGAAAATTTTATCCTGCAGCATATCTTTTAAGGCCTGGCGTGCTTCAGCCTTACTCTGGCACACAATGCTGCCTTTCCCGGCTGCCAGACCATCAGCTTTTACTACAATGCGTTCAACAGGCAGTTGATTCAGATAATCAGCCGCATCCTGATAATTTGAAAATTCAGCATATTCAGCAGTGGGAATCTGATGTTTCTTCATAAAATTTTTGGCAAAAACTTTACTGCCTTCTATCCGCGCAGCTTCTGCGCGGGGTCCAAAAACCATAAGATTCTGAGATTCAAGGTAATCTGCCATTCCATCAACCAGGGGCTGTTCCGGACCAATAACAGTTAATTCAATGTTCTTCTCCAGGATAAAATCCCTTAATGCCTGCCTGTCAGAAAGTGAAATTGGAAAAGTTTTGGCTATTTTTTCAATACCGGCATTACCCGGAATACAGAATATTTCATCTACCGATGGCGGTTTTTTTAATTTCCATACCAGTGCATGTTCCCGTCCGCCACTTCCCAGAACCAGGATTTTCATAATATCCCCTAGGTTTTATCATTGTTCTTCAGGTGTTTCAGAATATATTTCTCTCTTTCGATGATCAGGCGCGTATATTCATCATCAGTAGCTCCGGCTTTGTCCAGCATTTCAGAGGACTTCTCCCACAGCTTCACTTCTCTCAGCACGCGCGCGTAGGCAATATATATCCATGCTCTCTGGAATTCATCATTCATCCCGACAAGTTTATCAATAAAGCTTTCATAAATCTCTTTAGCCCGCTGCACCTCGCCCCTCTGGAATGCAAAGCGGGCTTCCAGATCCCTAACCAGATATGGCAGATAAGGATGATGAAATATTTGCGAGCTTTTCTTCAGTTCTTCGGCCAGAGATTTAACCCGCCTGGCAGATTCCTGATAATTAAGTGCATATACATCATTATCTGCCATTATAAATGCGACCATCAGAGAATCGAAAGGGAATTTGATATACATGCGTGAAACATAATACCAGTACTGGGTCTCTTCATTCTTAATAATCATCCCCAGGTAATAATCTGCTTCCTTTTGCCGCATGTCAAGACCTGCCAGAAGACCTTTATAATAAGCTATGGCAGCCTGGTAGTAGCGAGATTTGCGCAGGGTAGTATCCAGTAATTTAGTAAAGAAACTCTCTGATTGAGCAAAATCGTTCATACGGAAATAACAGACACCCAGATTATAGAATTTCATTACAGTGATCTGGGGCAGTTTTTCCGTGAAGGATTCTGATACTGAATTAAAATATTGTTCTGCCGTACGAATCTGTCCGTGTCTGCGGTAATAATATCCCACCAGGAGGGTTAGCGCCGGATTTTCCGGATACGAACGATGTAATGTCAGGAAGGTGTTCACACTGCTATAATATTCTCCTTCCAGGAAATATTTAATTGCTGCATAAACAAATTCCCCTTCCATACGAAAAAATTGTCCCTGTTGGGCAGTCAGTTTAATTTCCTGCATCCCCTGTTCACGATCTCCATGAAATCCCAGGATACCGGCAAAAAATCTGACCACTCCGGGAAGTAAATCTACATAATAGTGAAAAATACCAAGCCCCAGGTAGGCATCATAGTAGGTAGAATCAATTTTGATGGCATCTTCCAGATAATTCTTGGCCCGCCGGCCATGTATGTATCCTTTAAAATAATGAGAATTCAGGACATGATAAATTCCCAGTACACCATGGGAAACCCCCAGGTAATAGTATGCTTCGGCAGAATTAGGATATATTTCCTTGTATTTTTCACCCTTCTCAATAGCCAGACGGATGGTTCGCTTCAGGAGGGAATCAAGATCCCGGTTCGTTAAGTCCTGTGAGTAATAAATGGCATTTACATAAGAAGTATAGAAATAACCATGGGGAAGATCGGGATATTTTTCCTGGACAGTTCGAAAAATCGTCAGGGCACTGTCCAGCCGAAAATGATAAATCTCCTTTTTTCCGGTTTCCAGGAGCTGATGAAGCTCCGCAGACGAAGTATTCTGCGCATGTGTTCTTAAAGGAATTAGGTATGTAAGCAGAACAATTAACCCGATATTAAGAAATAATTTCACTCAAGTTTGCCTTTTAATTTTTTTATTTCATCGCGAAGTTTGGCCGCTTTTTCAAATTCCAGATTCTCAGCTGCAGCTTTCATCTCTTTTTCTAATTCTTCAATAAGTTGCATACCCGTGAACCGGTCCAGTACATCAAACTCGCGAATTTCTTTTTTTATTTTGTATTTCCCGCGAACATCTGCCACAGATGTGGTTTTTAAAATTTCATCAACTGTTTTATAAATTGTTTGCGGAACAATATTATGTTCCTGGTTATATGCCATCTGTTTTTTCCGCCGGCGGACCGTTTCTTCTAAAGTGTGCTGCATGGAATTGGTAAAATTATCTGCATAAAAAATTACTTTGCCATTCACATTACGGGCGGCACGGCCGGCAATCTGTAACAGGGACACTTCAGAACGTAAAAAACCTTCTTTGTCCGCATCCATGATGGCTACCAGTGATACCTCCGGCAAATCCAGGCCTTCCCGTAATAAATTTATTCCTATCAGCACATCAAATTCCGACAGCCTTAAATCCCTCAGAATATCGACCCGTTCCAGAGAGTCGATTTCGGAATGCAAGTATTTAGCCCTGATATTAAGATTTTGAAGGTAATCGGTCAAATCTTCTGCCATTCGTTTGGTCAGGGTAAGAATAAGTACCCGTTCTTTCCGCTCCACACGTATATTTATCTCTTCCAGCAGGTCATCGATCTGGCCGCGGGTAGAACGGACCTCAATTTCCGGATCCATGAGACCGGTCGGCCGGATGACCTGGTCTACCACTACTCCCCCGCTTTTTTCAATTTCAAACTCCGATGGTGTAGCTGATACGAATATTACCTGATTCATTTTCTGCATGAACTCATCAAATTTCATCGGGCGGTTGTCCAGAGCGCTGGGCAGGCGGAATCCGTGTTCAACCAGGGTCTTCTTTCGCGAATAATCTCCATTGTACATGGAATGAAGCTGAGGAATAGTCTGATGAGACTCATCAATGATACACAAAAAATCATTCGAAAAAAAATCTATCAGGGTATAAGGAGGTTGTCCCGGCTGACGTCCAGAGATATGTCGTGAGTAATTTTCAATACCCGAACAGTAGCCGATCTCCTGAATCATTTCCAGATCAAAATTGGTACGCTGCTCCAGTCGCTGCGCCTCCAGTAATTTACCCTGGTTGCGAAATTCTTCCAGTCGCTGGGCCAGCTCTTGACGTATGGTAATCATGGCCCGCTGCATTTTCTGCTGGGTGGTGACGTAGTGACTGGCCGGATAGATAACCACCTGCTCCACTTCATCGAGAATTTCACCGGTAGTGGAATCCACATACACAATCCCTTCCACCTCATCTCCGAAAGTATCAATCCGGATTGAATATTTTTCGTAGGCTGGATAAACTTCAATGACATCCCCCCGTACCCGAAAGGTGCCTCTTTGGGGATTCATATCATTACGTGTATAGTGAATATCAATCAGCTTCCTGAAGAAATTATGCCTGCGAAGTGTATTACCTTTTTTAACCAGTACCACCAGTTCCTTATAATCCTCCGGCGATCCGATTCCATAGATGCAGGAAACACTTGCCACAATAATAACATCGCGTCTGGAAATTGCTGCTGCCGATGCCCGCAGGCGCAAACGCTCGATTTCATCGTTAATGGAACTGTCTTTTTCTATATAGGTATCGGAATGCGGAATATAGGCTTCGGGCTGATAATAGTCAAAGTAGCTGATAAAATACTCCACTGCATTATGGGGAAAGAATTGTTTAAATTCTCCGTAAAGTTGCGCTGCCAGTGTCTTGTTGTGTGAAATAATCAGTGCAGGCCGGTTCACTTCTGCAATCACATTGGCCATGGTAAATGTCTTGCCACTCCCCGTAACACCCAGCAGTGTTTGAAATTCTCTACCCGATTTCAGATTTTCAACCAGATTCCGGATTGCTTCCGGCTGGTCTCCGGTTGGACGGTATTTGGATTCCAGTTTAAACCGATCCATTGAAAGACTCCAAATTAAACTTCAAATTTATGATTAACTCCATAGTAAAACAAGTACTGAACATTTCATCGGAAAACCTATAAACTCTGATTTCTTTTGATAAAAATTTTGATGATTATGTCCCTTAAACATGGTGAGACATAAGTAAATGATTTAACATATCATAGAAATTTAAATCGCCTCACATCCACTTGTCAGGGTAATTCATCCCCTTTTTACCCATGGATTTTATAAGGTATCCACCATTTTCTGTCTCTCTGTCCGGTGCCAGAGGGAGATTAGGAACAGGGCAGATTTAAATATCACAATTGTATTTTTACAAATCGGTTTCTTACCAGAAAACCTGCATTCCGGAAATGGACTAGCGGGAGAATGTTCATCAATGGATAAATATGTCACATTTCATTTCTGTTTCCTTTTGCCTCGCTAAGGACATGATCATAAAATTTCTAAAAAAAACTTTGAATTTTTTATTATATTCCTTTAAAATGATAAAAATTAATCCATCCACCATCATTCAGAACGGGATTGATCATGAATGAACATAAAAGCGACGATCTTTTCAGGAATCATCAAAATCAATTACTAAAGTTGGTGGCAAAAAGTTTCTACAAAGAACTGGTAAATTACGGTGTTGAGTCCAGTGACATCGTCACCGTATCGCTCCATCTATTGGACTACCTGACGGATCAGCCAGATTTAACCGAGACCGACAATGGATATTTCCGGGACGAATTTACACTGGGAGCTATCAATGACAAATGGAAGGAAGAAGAGTTTCTGCAAATTCAGACCGTTTCAATCACTCCATTACAGCCCGGGCAGATAGCACCTGTGTGTCAATGGCTCAAAAACGAAAATATCAGAAAAACATTTATCGATTTTTTTCCTAAGAATGAAAGTGACCTCTGCCATTATTTCTTCGAAGAGCCCGGCAGGGCGTATTTTGCTATAAATTACGAGGATGATTTTGTGGGCATAATTGGTGCAGAAAATGTAAATGAAAACCACCATAATCTGGAAATGAAAAAATTTGTAAGCTCCCAATTCAGTGGTAAAGGAATCGGTAAACGAGCAACTTTTCTTTTTCTTTATTATACTTTCATGATTCTGGGCTTCAATAAAGTCCACATCCATTCCATGGATACTAATATTCGCAATATAAATCTCAACAGCAAATTCGGTTTTGAACTGGAAGGCATTTTTTTTCACGAAATATTTAAAGATCGTCATTATTATGACGTGGTACGGATGGGGCTTCTTAAAAAGCACTGGCTGGATATATATTCAGACTGATCTTTAAAAGGTAAATCTGCAATAATTCTATTCCCGTGTAAATTTCCGATCGATATGACCTATCAAAAAATTTATCAGAATCATATACGGCACTATCAACTGGATGGTGAATTTTATGATTTTTTTTCGCCGGACAAATTTATGGTGCAGGAAACCCGCCGGCGTTATCAGGAATTTTTTCATCTTCAATCCATCCGGAAAGACGATAGAATTCTGGAAATCGGAAGCGGAGGAGGATTTGCTCTGGAAATTTTAAACAAAATCAAACCCGCCTATTACCCCCTTGATATTCCCCTGGCAAATTTGGCAAGAATTAAAAATTCTGCCTCATTCAACGTTTTCCCCAGCTCTGCGGATGCCTATCACCTGCCTTTCAGAGAAGAGGTATTTGATGTGGTAATCATGTCGGAAGTGGTTGAACACCTGGCACAACCGGTTGATGTTCTGCGAGAAGTCCACCGCATCATGAAAAAGGACGGGGTGGTGCTTATTTCCGTTCCTTATAAGGAAAGAATTACCTATCAGATATGTATCCACTGCAACAAGCCGACCCCAACTCACGCACATCTGCACTCATTTAATCAGCAGAAACTGGCCCGTCTGGTTTCAGACAGCGGTTTTCGTCCTTACCGATTTGCAAAAAACTGCAATAAAATCCCCAACCGCCTACATCTTAATTTATTTCTGAAAACATTTCCGTTTGAAATCTGGAAAATAATGGACCATATATTCAATTTCCTCTTTGATAAACCTACTTCCCTCATCCTGGTCAGTCATAAAAAATAAAACCCCTGTCGTGAGACAGGGGTTACAATATTCGTGTATTTTTATCAGTTACTGTGCAATTATTGTGCAGCCAGAGCATCCAAGCGCCGGATAAGTTCCTGGGCAGTGGGTTCACTGGTTGACTGCAGGTTCAGAATAAAGATGTCATAATTACCATTCTGATCGGACTGATAAGCAATAAATTTCCCATCCGGTGAGTAGGCGGGATTGGTATTTTGTGCCGGGCTCATGGTTAATCGTTCCACCTCACTGCCATCGACTCTGGCCCGGTATATGTCATAAGTTCCGCCCTGATCACTAAAAAAAGTAATATACTGGGAATCCGGAGATGCAAACGGATTTACTTCATTGCTTTCAGGTATACCTATGAGAGTCACTGGTAAAGTACCATCCGCTTTCATAACAAAAATGTCATAAGATCCGTTCTTATTGGAGTGGTAAAAAATATGATCATCCGTGACATTAAAGCAGGCACCCCCATCATTGGAATCATCATGGGTAAGCTGGAGATGGAAATCACCATCGCCATCCATGCGGAAAATATCACTGTGTTTCTCGGTATACGGAACGCTGCGCAGGTCGCTTCTCTCTGAAACGAAGGTAATATATTGTCCATTATGACTATAACGCGGCAGCCAGTCATCTGCAATGGATTCGGTCAGATTATCAAAAATGCCGTTTCCCAGATCCATCACATAGATTTCCCTTACCTTGAACTTGTCATCGATGGGCCGGCGGTCATCCGCATTAGACGTATAGGCCAGTTTTTTTCCATCCGGACTCATGAAAGGAAGTTCTTCATCGGCCGGGGTATTCACCAGCATCCTGCTGGCACTGGTACCCAGATCAATTTCTGCAATATCCCAATTGCCATTTTCATCTGTTTGATAAATGATTTTATTTCCATCAGGCGAAAAAACAGGAAACGCCTCATTGGCCGGGCTGCTGGTTACCTGTTGGACGGCATATTTGCCACCGAGATAACGGGAGATAGAGGTGGAATAAGCAGTACCACCAGGAGACTTCAGGGCAGCGCTGAATGCGTGGTAAGCAGTTTTTGTCTCTCCCTGCCGCAACATAAGAGTTCCGTATTCAAATTGAACCTGTGGCTGATACGGATCCTGTTTAATGATGGATTCCATCAACGGAATGGCTTTTTGGGGCATATCAAGATCAAGGTAGATCGTGTAAAGCTGCTTTTTAGCTTCAGTATCCGTGTCATTTTTCTTGACATATTTCTCAAGATAGGTCATCTTTTCCTGCGGAGACAATTGTTCATATTCATTTGACGTTAATTTTTTGGGGCCACCACATTGTACCAGTAGGAAAGTCATTGAAATTAGTAATAAGAACAGAACGGATTTTCTCATAAAATCCCCTCCGAAATTGGTTTATCTAATAATAACATTTTCATAAGTTTATAACAAAGACTTTTTCACTCATTACGATTCTTTTAATTGATCGATGCGTTTTTGCGCTTCTTTTTTCAATTCCACCAGAATCCCCGGCCTCTCAACAATTTCACGGTACATTCGGATGGCATCATCCTTACGGCCAAGTTTTTCATACGCCTGACCGGAATAATATAGTGCGCTGGCTTCCCATTGGAGTTTAGTCTGCTTGGAGAGCAATGGAATTTTAACGAATTCGCGAATGGCATTTTCATACTGCCCGCCATTGAAATAAGCCTCACCGATATAAAACTGGATCTCAGGTTCCTGTTCACTGTTTGCCTGGAACTTTAGATTTTTGAGATAATCCACCGCTTCAGAATAACGATTCAAATTGATCATGGCGGAGCCGACCATAATCTTTTTATCAATTATATCCTCCGCATCGGGAAATTCATCCACATAGGTGCGCGCCTGGCTTAGTACACCGTCCCACAGGCCCAAATCGCGGTAGATAAGAATAAGATTGGAAAGTGCCAGCTGTCGGGTTTCCGGTTCCTTCGCAACTTCCACCGCTTTTTGGAATGCACCTACAGCCAGTTCTCTTTTCTCTGCCCGGTAATAGAGTCCTCCCAGAGTTACAAATATGTTCGCTTTCAAGGAACTGCCGGGATACTTCTCTGCAAATTTGGAGAGAATATCCATAGCTTTATCTACCTTATTCAGAGTGGTATAAGTTAAACCGAGATGATACTCAGCGTCATCAGCAAAATCGGTTTTTTTATATTTCCCGGTAACGGTTTCGAAACGTTTTATGGCAGCATCAAAATTTTTATTTTTATAATAATATTTACCGATTTCAAATTCGAATTCAGCCCGGTAATTATCATACTCCTTATGATTTTTAAAGACCTTGTTAAACGCTGATATTTTGCTGTCGTACAGTTTTAAATTCCCCTGGTTAATAAGACATATCAGTTCCCTTGCCTGAAACAGAATTTTCTGGTCAGTATCAGCTACCCTGGAAATTAAATTACTATAAAGGATCTGTGCTTTTTCATAGTCCTTCCGTTCAAAGTAAATATCGGCAGTTTTTGCGCTGGCTTGAAGGAAAAAGGGAGAAGATTCATTTCTGGTAATGATTTGCAGATGAAGAAGTGCGGCATCCGGATCTCCGCTGCGCAGGGAAATTTCAGCCAGGGTGAAAAGGGCTTCATCATAGTATTTTGCGCCCGGTTCAGTGTAGATATAATTGAGCAAAACTTTTCGCGATTTTGAGTCTTTGTTCAATTCAAACAGGGCTTTACCATTGAAAAAATAATAGTCCGGTTCTTCAACCTCCTGTAATCGCCCTAATAACAGGTCTCTGGGAAGTGTCTCCTGCACAAAGGGATCGGTATACTTCAATACGGACTGATACTGGTTAGCAAGAAGATAAATTTCAGGGATACGCGTCCGGGCTGCAAGTGCAGCCGGAGAATAGTCATATTCTTCCCGCAACTTTGTCCAGAAACCAGCGGCGGTTTCAAAATTTCCTTCATTCTCACTAATCTTAGCCAGCAGGCCGAAAGCATTCGCCAGCAGTGGATGGAAAGTAATATTCAGTAGAAAATCTTTTAATATACGGGACGCTTCCTGCAGATTTTTCTGCTCATAGTATATTTTTCCCATCAGATAATAGGAATTTCCAGCCAGTTCCTGATCGGCGGAACTCAAAATGTTCTGTAATATCTGCAGGGCCTTTTCGGGATTGCGTTTTTTAAAATACAATTCCGCCAGAATATATCCGGCCCGACCTGAAAATTTTGAGGAGGGATAGTTGGCTCTGAAGTGTTCCCAGAACTGGATCTGTTTTTCGACCAGAATTGCTTCTGGTGCATCATTCCGGGTCATTTCATGCAGAAAACTGTAAGCCAGGCTGTCCGGGGAATCCACGAATTGCACATAATTCATGGCATTTTTATAGGCTTCAATGGCCCTGGCCTGATCGTCACTGAAATTTTCATGTTTAAAACGCTTCAAATCCGCTGAGCGTCGGTAACCTTCTGCCAGAAGCTGATATGCTTCGCCTGTTAAACTGGAATCAGCTGGTGTATTCAATAAACTACGGACGATTTCGATAGCAGAATTCACATCATTCAGCTGGAGCAAATAGACACGCGCCAGCTCCAGTTTCAATTCATTGGTTTTTTCCTGAACCAGAATTCGTCCCATCAGCTTTGCCAGCCGGTTAACGCCAACTTGCTGATCGATTACATAATACGTATTAATAATGCCCAGATAATCACGGGCAGGATCAATTTTTGCCGAGCAGACATAATTATTATTAAACTGCTGGAACAAGATTTTTGCTGCCGGATAATCTGCCCGGTAAAAACGATATTTTCCCAGTGCAAACAGCAGATTGTCGCGGTAGACATAATGCGGACTCACTGCCAGTATCTCATGGTACAAATTTTCCGCATCCTCTGGCCGGTCATTCTCCAGAGCTGCGTAAAAAAGATCAGCAAGGATTTTTTCTTTATTGGCAGCCGGATTATGTGACATGTATGAATGCAACTCCATTGATGCGCGATCGTACTGTTTTAATGCCAGATAAACATATCCCCGCTGTTTTTCGGCTTCCGGCAGATAAGATTGTGCCGCAGATCGCAGGGAAGAATCCGCCAGGATTTGATTGAAATTATCCAGGCTCTGCTCGTACTTCTGCTCCCTGGCACTGGCAACTGCAAGATAGAAATGGGTTTTGGCAGCCAGTGTGTCGCCTAAACCGGTGAGTGAAATGGATTCCACTGTCTTTCTGGCAGAGAAATAATTATTCTGGGTAATATATATAGCCGCTAGCTGCAAATTCAGCTGAGCTTTCTGACGCTGGGTTTTATATCTTAATAAATTATCATTAACTACTTTGAGAGCGGCTTCATATTTTCCGGAGAGGGCCAGTACTTCACTTAAATTCAGAAGCGCAGGAAAAGCAGCGGATTCAGATGGATATTTGGCAAGAATGGTCTGATAATTTTCCTGTGCCCGTTCAAACTGGCCAAGGCTGGCATAAAATTCACCAATTCCCAGAAAAGCCTCCGCCATTAGATCGGTCTCCGCACCGGACTTTAAAACTTTGTCGAATTCATTCAGGGCCTGATCAAAATTCTGTTTTTTTATCAGCAGGTTGGCATAAAGCAACCGTCCATTGGGATAATTATTACTGTCCGGATAACGATCCAGGAAATCCTTTAAAACCATTTCGGCTTTATCATACATCTGCTGGTCATAGTAAATCTTCGCCGACTGGTAGAGGGCAACAGGTGCCCTGGGATCCTGAGGATAAAGAATCTTCACCGTTTCATAAGCACGTGCAGCTTCTTCCATCTTCCCCAGCTTAATATAAGAATCTCCCACCTTTTGCCAGGCTTCCGGTGCCCGGCTGTGGTCGGGAAAAGTGACGGCCATCAATTGAAATTCCGCACGGGCATTCTCGTAATTTCCGTAACGGAAAAGCGATAAACCCAGATAATACCGGGCTTCCGGAACACGCTCACTGACCGGATAGCGGTTAACAAATATACTGAACTGTTGAGCTGCAATATCATAAAATCCCTCATTATAAAGTTTGAGGGCATAGGAAAAATCATCGCTTTCCCCGTACCTTTGAGAAAAAACCACCACAGGTAAAATTATAACCAGGCTTATGATCATTAATTTTCGCATAAAATTACTCCAGAGGATCGCAGTTTGATAAATTTGCATATTCAGCAATCAGTTTTTTAATACTATTATTTTCAAACTGAACGGTCAACTTGGTTCCCAGGCTGGTGGAATCTACACCTAAAACCTGTCCCCTGCCAAAAACATTATGTAAAACATATTGACCAATCTTAAATTCGCTTTCCTCATCCGGCAACTGTTCCATTCTTTTAAACGCCGAAGATTTTCGTTCCCGTACTTTTCTGCCCTTCGCTCCGAAAAACTCATCAAAACCGGAAGTCTCCTCTATCCGATACTCAAGAGGTATCTCCTTTAAAAATCGGGAGGGCAGAGAACGGTAAGTCGTCCCAAATTCCACCTGGCTGAAACGATGTCTGGTCTGCGCATGAAGAAGATACAATTTTTCTTTTGCACGGGTTATGCCCACATAAAATAAGCGCCGTTCCTCCTCCAGTTTCGACTGGTCATTAAAATTATGGGATAAAGGCAGAAGTCCATCCTCCAGGCCGGAAATGATAACAACCGGGAATTCCAGACCTTTAGCGCTGTGAAGTGTCATAAGCGTCACTGAAGGCTTATCAGGATCCCAGCGATCAATGTCTGTTATGAGGGATATCTCATCCAGGTAATCCTGAAGGGTATCAGCGCCCTGATGAGAGGAAACAAAGATTTCCAAACCATTCAATAACTCATTAATGTTTTCCAGACGTGTTTTATCGTCAGCACTATCACTTTGCTCATATATTGATTTCAGCTTAAAATCTTTGATGATACTTTCTGTGATTTGAAACGCATTCAATCGGCTCAATAATTCCCGGAAGCTGGTCAATTTTTCATGAAAGATTTTAATGGAAGAGTTGATAGCTGGCTTTATCTGCGAAATAACATCAACATGCTCCATGGCATCATAAAGCGATACATTGTTGTTGAACGCGTATTCATTCAGGGTTTTTAAAGAGGTGGCTCCAATACCCCGTAACGGGAGATTAATGATTCTCTGGAGGCTTACCGAATCACTCGGGTTAACCAGTACTTTCAGGTAAGCCAGAATATCCTTGATTTCTTTCCGTTCGTAGAATTTCATGCCTCCCACAATAGTATAGGGGACAACTGAACGGCGGAGTTGTTCTTCCAGGGCACGGGACTGGGCATTAGTCCTGTAAAGAATAACCATATCATTGTATGAATATCCATTTTGCAATGAATTTTCTTTTAAAATGGAAGTGACCTTCAAGGCCTCATGCACTTCATCCTGCGTTGGGAAAACCATTATCTTTTCTCCCGTCCCCTGCTCACTCCACAGATTTTTACCCAGCCGGTTGTCATTGTGAGCCACCACCGCATTGGCGGCATTGAGAATGGTCTGGCTGGAACGATAATTTTGCTCAAGCCGGATCACCTTGCAGGCAGGATAATCTTTTCCAAAATTCAGTATATTTCCAATGTCCGCCCCGCGCCACCCATAAATGCTCTGATCTTCATCGCCAACTACGCACAAGTTCTGATTTTTCCTGGCAAGCAGTTTAATCCAGTAATACTGTGCCCGGTTGGTATCCTGATATTCATCCACCAGAATATACCGGAATATGTTATGATACTTTTCCAGTACTTCAGGATGATCGCTGAATATTTCAATAGGTTTTATTATAAGATCATCAAAATCAAACGCATTGTTGCGGCGAAGCGAAACTTCATATTCCCGGAAGACTTTGGCAATCTGCCGGGAGCGGTAATTTCCTGCCGTAGTCTCATACTGTTTAGCATCAAGGAGCTTGTTTTTGGCTTCGCTGATTTCATACTGTACATTCCGGGGTGTAAAATTCTCTCGGCTCATCTTTAAAAATCCCATGATCCGCTTTATCTGATTTTCCTGATCTGTGGTATCATAGATGGTGAAATTGGATTGATAACCGGCATATTTTGCATCCCGGTGCAGGATGCGGGCGGAAATGGAGTGAAATGTTCCGATCCACAATGGCCGTACGGTTGTATTCAGAAGCTTCTCAATACGGGATTTCATTTCATTGGCGGCTTTATTGGTAAAGGTAACCGCCAGAATCTGGTCCGGCCTGGCCAGTCCTTTCTCCAGAAGGTAGGCAATCCGATAAGTAAGAACACGCGTCTTTCCGCTACCGGCTCCCGCCAGAACAAGCATTGGTCCTTCTGTGTTTTGAACCGCATCTTGTTGTTGAGGATTTAAATCTTTGATGAGACCAGTTGTCATCATTAAAACGAAATACTTTCAATTGATTAAATTCAGCGCTAAATTTATCAAAATATCTAATGGTATAAAAGCCTTTTTCTGCAAATTAAAGTAAATACTTCACTGAAAAGTTTCCGAAGACCGGGTAAATTAAATTTTCATTTAAATCAGATGAGGAACAATATATGCAGGAAAAAACGGTAATTCAAAAACCAACCGGTTCCCGTTTCATTTTAAATTTTGCTGCATTTGTTGTGGTGATTGCAGGTATGAAAGCTGCCAGCGCCCTGTTGGTTCAGTTCATCTTTGCCCTTTTTATTTCCGTGATCTGCTTTTCTCCCTTTTTCTGGCTCCAGCGCCGGGGGATTCCTAAAATACTGGCCCTGCTCCTGATCATTCTGGGAATACTGGCCATTGGTTTCCTGATTGGAACTCTTGTCGGAACCTCCATTAATCAATTCAGCGCAGATCTTCCGGAATATGAAAAGTTGTTGGAAGTAAAAACTGCACTGGTGGTCGGCTGGCTGGAAAAGCTCGGGATCGATATCCCCAGAGATCAGTGGATCAACTCCTTCAGTCTGAAAGGACCATTAAATCTGATTGGCAATATTGTCGGGGGATTCAGTAAGTTGCTCAGTAAAATGGTGCTCATCTTAATAACTGTCATATTTATTTTATTGGAAGCGGCTGATTTTCCGGAGAAACTCCGCTCAATTTCAATTAATCCTGACATTTCTCTGTCCAATTTCGCTCAAATAAATGACAACATCAAAAAATATGTGGGCATCAAAACGTTACTGAGTCTGGCAACCGGGATAAGTGTAACTCTGTGGCTTCTTATTTTGCGGGTGGAATATCCCCTGTTATGGGGAGTTCTGGCTTTCATTCTTAATTTTATTCCCAGTATCGGATCCATTCTGGCAGCTGTCCCGGCAATTCTGTTGTCCCTGGTGCTGCAGGGAGCGGAAACATCAGCTCTGGTCACTATTGGTTATCTTTTTATAAATATGATATTTGGCACTATTCTGGAACCACGATTTATGGGAAAAGGTCTGGGACTCTCCACTCTGGTGGTATTTCTTTCCCTGCTGTTCTGGGGATGGGTTCTCGGCCCGGTGGGAATGCTGCTTTCCGTACCTCTCACTATGGTAGTCAAGATTGGCTTTGAGAGTTACGAAGATACCCGCTGGATAGCCATTCTTCTGGGTAGCGGTCGGCAGAAAAAAACCATCTGACTAAATCGACCGGAAATGTACAGATTTAATAAGATAAGGTGATTTAATTTTTTGCTTAATCGAAATGAATCAAAATGGACGGCCGGATTAATAACGTGAATTTATGAAAAACTTTCTTATGGTACATGCCGGAGCACTGGGAGATTTTATTCTGGCGCTGCCAGCTGTTTTAAGTCTTCGGAAAAGTATGCCTGATCATTCCTTCATCGGGATCGGGCGACCTGAATATTTAGACATTGCTTCATATCTTGGAGCACTGGACTTAACCTGGGACATGGAAGCCCATTGGTTACTTCCCTTTTTTTCGGCCCGGAAAATTCCAGCTGAGCTGGCCGAAATTTCCGGCGCTGTTCTGTGGCTGTCCAAAGCCCACCGGATTAAGCGGATACTGGAAAAAGGGGGAGCAAACCCGGTGATTATATTACCCACTGTCCCTGTGAAACCGGTCCATGCAGCCCGTTTTTATCTGCAGGAGATAGGAAAATTCTACCCTGTCCATACTCCTGCAGAAATGAGCGAGCTTTTTCCCCGTATACCGCTAGATGAAAAATATATCTTCATTCATCCCGGCAGCGGAAGCACCCGAAAGAATTATCCTCTTCAGTTATTTAAAGAGCTGGGGCTCATGCTCTCACAGAAATCTCCATATAAAATCGGCTACATCCTGGGTCCGGCCGAGATCGAAAACGGCATGCGGGAACAGCTGGCGAACCATTGGGTTCTTAATCCGGCAAATATTAGCCAGCTGATAAACTGGCTGAAAAATACCGCACTATTTATAGGAAATGATTCGGGCGTAAGCCATCTTGCCGGTTTGTTGGGAATTTTTTCAATTGCCCTGTATAAATCGACAGATCCTGACATCTGGGGCATCATGGGAAGAAAAGCGTTCAACGTTTACGAAGCGAATAAAACAAACATCCCTGACCGAATATTTGCAATTCTCAAATCCCGAAAATTCATTTCATAATTTTCAGTTCTGGTTGAATTGAATTCTTTGATAACAGGTCAGCAATCAATTATTGATAAGAACTGCGTTCTCTGCGTCTGACTTCCCGGCGCACACGGTCGAAATTTTCTTTCCAGCGTGCATGTTCTCCAGCGGTTCGTGAAAAATGATGCCCGCCGTCGCCGGTTGCCACAAAATACATGTATTGGGTATTGGCCGGATAAAGAGCTGCCAGGATGGATTTTTTCCCGGGATTATTGATGGGCCCCGGAGGAAGTCCCCGGTGTTTATAGGTATTATACGGAGAATCAATTTCAAGATCTTTATTCAACAGACGGCGTGGTGGTCCCGGAATAATATACTGGATTGTCGGATCCGCCCCCAGCAACCATCCCCTTTTTAAGCGGTTATAATAGACCGAACTTACCAGCACTCGCTCTGAATCCACTGCCACTTCTCCCTCAATAATAGAAGCCATGGTTAAAATTTTCCGGCGGTCCATACGCAATTTATTCATTTGATTATGAACTGAATCTGGTTCAAAAATAGCGAGAGTGCCCTGGACCAGGATGGAAATTATTTCCTTTTCGTCCATCTGATAATTGAAAAAATAGGTTTCCGGAAGCAGATATCCCTCGAGGTTTGGAGCATCGATGCCAAATTTCCGGCATTCCATAGAATCATTTGCCAGAATCAGGAAACGCGAGGAATCGATGGCCAGCTCTTTCATCAGTAAACCGGCAATTTCAATGGTTTCAAGCCCTTCGGGAATTGTCACTTTGACATTTGCCAGTTTGGGTTGAGACAGATAATTCAATAATTGCCAGGGATGCAGATCCTCAGGAACTTCAAAAAGTCCTGCCTGCAGTTTCTGCTGGTACCCGGAAATT
Source organism: uncultured Caldithrix sp. (assembly GCA_964461135.1). Taxonomy (GTDB): domain Bacteria; phylum Calditrichota; class Calditrichia; order RBG-13-44-9; family RBG-13-44-9; genus RQOF01. Next base: position 102,283 of record CAYWTB010000006.1, read on the forward strand.
TTGCCCAGGAAAACGAACAAAGTCTTATGATGCAGGAGCTCATTTTCTTCCATAAGATCCGCAATTTCGCGCAAAGAAGCCCCTTTAGGAATAAAAACGGTTTTTTCTTTCTGACCGGATACTTTATCACTTTGATAAGGAGGAAACAGGACAAAATACAGGACGGCCAAAGCTATGGCCAGGACAAGCAAGCCACTGAAGACATATTTAAATTTTTTTATACCATATCTCACAAGCCTGCTTACCAAAAAAATAGCAAACAAAATTCGCGCTGCAACAAGTTGTATTTGCCTCAATTTCTAAACCTCTGAATCTCATGTTTCCATCTTATCTAACAAAAACCGTAAAAGTGAGTTTCCCCGCCTGATGATTTTTTTTATGTTAACCCTAAGCTGTATAATCTTTTTTAGAATAAATGTCTGAACTGTTTAAAACTGATAAATTGTTCCCGGTAATTTAACATATACCTCTTCTCGCATCGGCCAACGAATTGCTTCAGTTGAGACTTTTGCTGATCTCAATCATCTGTTTTAATTTGGTCAGCGCAGATCCACTGTCTATTGCTTCATTGGCCCGGTTAATGCCTTCCCGCAGATCAGATACCAGACCGCTCACTTTCAAGGCTGCTGCGGCATTCATGACTGTCACATCCCGTGGTCCGCCCTTTTCCCCTTTTAGAATATCCAGGGTAATTTTCTTATTTAAGGATGCGTTGCCACCCTTAATACTTTCAATGGGACGCCGTTTCATCCCGATATCTTCCGGGGTTATTGAATATTCCTCAATTTTCTCACTATTTATTTCCACCACATGGGTAACACCACAAATATTCATTTCATCCAGCCCATTCTCACCACTGACCACCATGGCGCTGAATATGCTAAATTCTTTCAACACTTCAGCAATTAACCTGGTGAGTTTCTGATCATATACTCCAATCAGTTGCCTCTTGGTCAGTGCGGGTTTGGTAAGAGGATCAAGAATGTTAATCAGGGTGCGGGCACCCAGGCTCTGGCGGATTCCAGCAAAATTGCGGGGAGAAGGTTTGTAACGCGGGGCAAAAATAAATGCCAGTCCAATTTCCTGATAAATATGGTAAAACTGATCCGGGAACAATTCTGTCTTGATGCCAAGCGCTTTGAGAACATCAGCACTTCCGCATTTACTCGATACCGAATGATATCCGTGTTTGATTACCCTGGCTCCTGCACCGGCTGCAACAATGGAAGCCACTGTTGAAATGTTAAATGTACCCAGATTATCCCCACCGGTACCGCTGGTGTCAATGGCATTTTCATCCGCAATGGAAAGGGGGGTAATTCGGTCCCGGTAAGCCTGCACTGAACCGGCCAGTTCATCCACTGTACTTCCTTTCAGTTGCAGGGCAACCAGAAAGGCAGAAATTTGTGCCTCAGTTGCTTGGTCAGATAAAATTTCTTCCATCACCTTGTATGATTCTTCCCGGGTCAGGCTTTTCCCCTCCATAAATTTTGAAATAGCTTCTTTAATCATGTTTTTCTCTCTAAAGGCTTTCTATTTAAAATATTAATGTTTATTCAGGCGTTATCTCCGGATATCTACTTCATGGAGCTGATTCTGGTATTTCATATTTTCAATTTCCATTTTCTTTTTAAATGGAATATAATCTGAATATTTTGAGTTTACCGGAATAAATTGATGTTCAAAGGAGATGTGCCCATCCCGGCGGTGAACCGTTAACAGACCAATGGTTTCCCCGTCATAGCCGGCTTGAAGTACCACCTGCCGGGGACCGATATTTTCGTATCGTTCCTGGGTGTGACCGGCAATTATAACAGCAATTTTGGGAAATTTTTCTCTGAGTTCCAGCGCATTCCGGTAACTTGAATGACAGAGTAATATTAGTAAATCGACCTTTCCCTGCAAACGGGATATTCCCCGTGCAATCCCCGAATCCATCGGTACCAGTTTAATACCCGGAATAGATATAAAATCAAATGATCGGGGATCAATAACGCTTAATATACCTACCTTAAACTGACCTCCAGAAATGATCAGTTGAGGTTGAACTCCGTCATGAAAAGATTCCGGTATCTCCATATTACTGCAGACTAGGGGCATTGGAAAATTCCGGTTCATGGCGTGAAAAAATTTGATTCCTTCCACAAACTCCTGATCACCGATTCCAAGGGCACTATAGTTTAGATCCTTCATAAATTCAGCCATAATATAGTTATAGTCAGGCAACGGATATGACTTTAAGAAATCTCCGGAGTCCAGAAGAATCAAATCAGGGAAGTCCCTTCTAAGCAGATCGATGGCCGTTGCCACCCGAACCATTCCCCCGGATTCATTTCCCTGGCAGTCGCAGGCTTCAAGATTACCATCCAGGTTGCCGGTATACACTATATGCAGATCCTGTGACCACAGGCAGCATACCATGACTGGCAGCAGTAAAAGAAACGGGATGTTTTTCATTCTTAATGATACCAATTAATAACTATAATCGTAAAACCATTTTAATTCTAAAATAAGAAAAACGATTCTTCCAGTATAGTATTATATCAATATAATACTATACGCAGCATCAGAAAAACAGGAATTGGCAAAAGGTTCATTTAATCCGGCGGGTTACTGATCCAGCCCAGGTAAACGGACGTTCTAAACGGCCCGGGCATTCATTTTCAGAATCTGTTCTTCCGCATGATAGGAACTGCGCACCATTGGTCCACTCTCCACATGACCGAATCCCATGGATTCACCCAGGTGTTTCAGTTCAAGAAATTCATCCGGATGATAATATTTTTCAACAGCAATATTGCGGGAAGAAGGCTGAAGATATTGCCCGATGGTCAGAATATCCAGCTTAATTGAAGAAAGCCTCCGGAATAGTTCTGTAATTTCCTCCCGGGTTTCACCCAATCCCACCATTATACCGGTTTTGGAAATCAAATCATGTTTCCTGGCCTGCTCCAATATTTGCAGGGAAAGTGAAAAGTCTGCCTGAGGCCTTACCTTTGGATACAGTGCAGGAACCACCTCCAAATTATGGTTCAGTATATCCGGCTTGGCTTTAATTAATGTGGAGATGGCACTCCGATTACCATAAAAATCCGGAATCAGTACTTCAATTGAACAACCCGGGGCGGTTTGCCGGATATTCTCGATAGTTTTAACAAATATTACACTTCCGCCGTCCTGCAGATCATCCCGCGTAACCGACGTTATCACCGCATGGCGCAATGCCAGTTTTTTCACAGCAGCTGCCACCCGTTCAGGCTCCTGATAATCTAAGCCAGCAGGTTTACCCTTGGTTACAGCACAAAAACGGCAATTCCGGGTACATATATCACCCAGAATCATGAAGGTAGCGGTTTTTCGGGACCAGCAATCCCCCACATTGGGACATCTGGCACTCCGGCAAACCGTGTGAAGTTTCTCATGCTCAATTAATTCACGTACTTTTCGGTATTCTTTTCCGGTGGAAAAACGGATTTTAAGCCATTCCGGCCTTCTGGTCACAGTCACAACCGGTTACTCCCTTCTTCCTTATCTCTGTACCCAAATACCTACAATCTCAAATCATTGTCAAATACAAGCTTTACCATCTCACCAGCGATGATGCCCAGGTGAAACCACTGCCAAATGAGGCTAAGGCAAGAAGATTCCCTTCCTTAATCCGGCCCTCTTCCCAAGCTTCACTCAGACAGATGGGAATAGTAGCAGCTGTGGTATTGCCATATTTATGAATATTACTGTAAACTTTGTCCATTGCAATTCCCAACCGCTGAGCCACTGCTTCAGTGATTCTCAGATTGGCCTGATGCGGTACCAGCAGATCCACATCATTAATGGTGAGTCCGACCTCATTTAAGGCTTCTCCGATAACCTCCGGAAACTTAGTAACTGCATGTTTAAAAACATACCGGCCTTCCATCTTTGGATAAATGCGGTCAGTTTCAAGCATATCGGGAGACAGCCGCGGATGATGAGAAACAGAAGGCCACTCGCCCCATAATTTTTTAGTATAGAGACCATCCGCATGCAATTTAGACGTCAGGACTCCCCGCTGGGGATCCTCCGATGCGGTCAGAACCGCTGCCCCTGCACCATCACCAAAAAGTACCGCCATATCACGGCCGCGTGTACTCAGATCCAGGCCGGTACTCTGTATTTCAGCCCCTATGAGCAGAATGGTTTTATATGTTCCGGTGCGGATAAACTGATCCGCTACCGCCAGACCATAGACAAATCCACTACACTGATTTCTGATATCCATAGCGGGAATTCCCGGAATTTCCATCTTTTCCTGCAGAAAACATCCACCACCCGGGAATACATGATCGGATTCCATGGACGCAAAAATAATAAAATCGATATCTTGTGGTTGAAGATGCGCTCTCTCCAGAGCAATTTTTGCCGCCGCTAAAGCCAGGCCGGAAATGGTTTCCCCTTCTGTAACCCACCGCCGCTCAAGTATACCGGTCCTTTCAACAATCCATTCATTTGATGTATCCATATACTTTTCAAGATCTTTATTCGTTACCACCCGTTCAGGCACATAGTGGCCGACACCTGCAAAAATTGTTCTTTTCATATTATGCCCACCTCTATTGATTTTCATACAATTAACTTAAAAAATATAGCCGAAGGAACTATTTTTATCAAGATCAGAAAAAAATGGCTATATCACTAGCACCTGGTCCTCCCCGTTAATACCGGTAGCGGTTTTTATGGTGGTAATCAATGATTTTTTTTATCATTCCAGCCTTTCACCCTGCTTTATAGAAAAACCCAGTAAAAATTCAGAAATTACCATGCGTTTTTTGCCTTCTTTTTGTACCTCCAGGAGAGACACAATTCCGGGATTACAGGCAATCCACAATTCGTCCTTATTCACGCGCACAACTGTTCCAGGAGCTCCTTCAACAGCCCCGGATTTAATGATTTTGGCCCGGTACAGGTTTATTCTTTCACCCTTGAAATTAGAAAATGCCGTGGGAAAGGGTGACAGGCCATGAATCCTGTTTTTCACTTGTTCAGCGGGATAATGAAATAAAATATGGCAATCTTCCTTCTGCAGTTTCGGAGCAGGAGTGGCCAGTTCATCCCGCTGGGGTACGACATTTGCCTTGCCCTGATGAATCTGATCCAGTGCCTGAACCAGTAATTCTGCGCCCAGTGCTGCCAGGCGATCATGCAAATGCCCAGCGGTCTCGTCAGCATAAACAGGTACTTTTTTCTGTAAAAGAATTCCACCTGCGTCAACCTGGCGGGTGATTCGGATAATGGTTACACCCGTTTCCTTTTCACCATTGATAATAGTCCAGTTGATTGGAGCTGCACCCCGAAATTGGGGTAGCAGGGAAGGATGAACATTTATGGTGCCTGAAGGTGGCAGAGAAAATACGACATCAGGAAGTACGCGGAAGGCAACTACCACAAAAACATCTGCCTTTACCTTATGCAGATCCGAAAGAAAATTCTGATCTGTCAGTGAAAAAGGCTGCCAGATGTGGTCTATCCCGTGTTCGAGAGCAAAACGTTTTACCGGAGACGGCTGGAGTTTCCTGCCTCGTCCCCGGGGTTTATCCGGTTGTGTGACAATCCCGACAATCCTGTGCCGGGATGAACGGACTTTCTGCAGGGAAGGGATAGCAAATTCCGGAGTTCCCATGAAAACAATTTTTAAACCATCTGCTTTTAAGAGTATGCTCCTTGAATTTCCCTGATTTGAGGATCCAGTAATTTGCGGGTGAGAACAGGAATCCGATCAATAAAAAGAACCCCATTTAAATGATCATATTCATGCTGGAAAACCCGGGCCAGCAATCCTTCCAGCTCTTCGTCCACTGTCTTTCCTGACAGATTCTGGTACCTGACCTTTAATTTAAGAGATCTGTTTACATCTGCCCGAACACCGGGAATACTAAGACATCCTTCCTCAGACGTCTCATCACCCTCGGTTTTCAATATTTCCGGATTTATATATGCCTGAACTTCCCACTCTTCATTAATCAGATTTTTATCTATAACAAAAACACTCTTCAATACATTAACCTGGGTAGCCGCCAAGCCAACTCCTTCATTCAGCCGCATAGTTTCGATAAGATCATCCGCAAAGCGGCGGAGGTCATCATCAAAATCAACGACCGGTTTTGCCACTTTACGCAATGTGGGATGCCCAATCTTTATGATTGGTAAAACAGCCATTTCATTACTCCTGATTCATTATAAAAAAACTTCATATATATGATTAGATGCATCAGGAAGTTCGAATGATACTCGAAATCGCACTACGGTCAACATCCAGTTTGACGTTATCATCTACCTTTACAACCAGAATTTTATCGTCATTTTTTGTACCTACTACCTTGCCGTGTACACCACCAGCAGTAACAACTTCATCACCTTTCTTCACGGCATCAAGCATTCTCTGTCGTTCTTTCTGTTTTCTTTGTTGAGGTCTAAGTATAAGCAGATACATTACCACAATAATCAACAGCAGAGGTAAGAAGGAAACAAAAGCATTTCCTCCCTGTCCAGATCCTTGTCCGCCAGCCATTGCAAAAAGATTCTCAATCACAGCAGGTCTCCTTTTTTAATCAAGATTTATAATTACCTGAATTTAAATTTGAATTATTGTTATCACAATTTTTTTTTGTTTTACACCTTTCCTGAACGATAATGTTCCGAAAAATCTTCTTTGAATGCAAGGAAAGATTTTCCCATAACAGCTTGCCGGGCATCATTCACCAGTTTCATATAGAAATACAGATTGTGCAAGGTAGCCAGGCGTAAGCCCAGTATCTCATTTACATTGAATTGATGCCGCAGATAGGCGCGTGAAAAATTCCGGCAGGCATAACAGCCGCATCCCTCTTCCAACGGTTTAAAATCATCCTTGTACAAAGCATTTCTTATTACCAGTTTACCATTCCCGGTAAAAACCGTACCATTGCGGGCATTACGCGTGGGAATGACGCAATCGAACATATCAGCGCCTCTTTGGATGGCGTCGAGAATATCCAGCGGTGTACCCACTCCCATCAGATACCGTGGTCGGTCTTCCGGCATTATGCCGGTACAGAATTCCGTCATCGCATTCTTTATTTCTGTGGATTCTCCTACCGCCAGACCACCGATGGCGTAACCATCAAAATCGATATCCATTAAAGCCGATAGACTCTCCCGACGTAATGCCTGATATATTCCACCCTGAATAATTCCAAATTGATACTGAGAAAACCCATATGCATTTTGGGTTTGCATAAAGTGTTTCCTGGAACGCTCCGCCCAGCGAACAGTGAGCAGGTGAGCATGACGTGCGGTATCCAGGTCACTGGGATTGGGAATACATTGATCCAGTACCATCATTATATCGGATCCCATTACCCGCTGGATATCCACGACTTTCTCCGGTGTAAAGAAATGGCTGGAACCATCCCAGTGTGACCTGAATTCTACCCCGTCCTCACTGATTTTTTTGAGATCATCCAGGCTATAAATTTGAAAACCGCCGCTGTCAGTTAATATAGGGCCTTTCCAGCCGGCAAAAGAGTGCAATCCTGCCGCCTTCTGTAATATTTCCAGGCCTGGTTTCAAATAGAGATGATAGGTATTACCGAGTATAATCTGAACGCCCACACTCAGCAGATCATCCGGTCCCACAGTCTTAACCGTACCTATGGTTCCGACGGGCATAAAAACTGGAGTTTTCACAGTGCCATGGTCGGTAATAAAGGTTGTTGCCCTCGCCGAGCAGTGTGCATCCTGCGCATCTACTGTGAATTTCATCAACTAAACTCGGTAAACCGGATATAAATATAGTGAGGATTTTTTTATCTTAATTTAATCTGACTTTAACAGCTCAGACCATTTCGATGTCAATTACCAGATCCTGTTTAATGTCAAACGTCTTACTTATTTTCTTTTCAAGCTCGATGCGGTTAATCTTCTCGATCTGCAAGGTAAAGGTCTCATTGCTTTCATCTTTATGAGTAATAACACCTTCCGTATTAATGGTCCCCTTCTGCTTATCGTCAAAATAAGCTACAATTACCGGATCTCCGGTATCCAGTGCCGCCAGAATTTCTTTTAAACCGACGATATTACGTTCCTGCTCCAGCAGTTCCTGATCTTTGGAGACAGAAATCTCCTTGATATCCCCGTCCTTGAAAAAGAAATCCAGAGTGCCCCCACCCTTTTTGGCATAAATCAGCTTACGGGTGGCGCTTTCTATCATCTGCCGTTCAAGATTAATGATCTTTCCGGTAAAATGATCATTTGCTATGTCAATAATCTCTACACTGATGGGCATATCATCCAATTCACCGTCATAACCTATGCGCATGATTTCAATCTGTTTCCCGACACCGATTTCCTGTATACTTTTCCGGACTATTTCCGGTTGCAAGGCACCACTGCGAACTACAGATTTGGTTTTTTTACGGCTGAAAGGCCAGAAAAAATAACGGCGCGAATGGTCGGGGGATTCCTTCAATGGATTAGCTTCCTTCCTGATAAAATAGTCGCGATAAATTTTCATAGAAGCTCCACATTTAATACGAAACAGATTAAACTTATTATAATATCCTACTAAATGCAAATTTTATTTTGTAATCCTAAAATTAATAAGTGGTTAAGGTCAATACAATTTCCGCTTCGCAAGTTCATTCCGAAAATAGCTGTTCCCGACCTGGAGAGGTTGTGCACAAATAAGCCTTTTTTCACAAATCCATTGAAAAAAATATTCAATTTGATTAAGCTTACGTTAAAAATAGCGAACTAAAAGTTAACTTATAATCGCATGAGAATTCGTCACAAATTATCAAAAGAATGAGATTCAACACAATTATTTTATCCTCTGGAGATCAGATCTTGAACAACCGATATATATCATACAGAATGACGAAATCTACTCACAAAATCAGGAGAGCAGTTTATGAAAATTCTTGTGACCGGTGCCGCAGGTCAAATCGGATCAGAACTTATAATGTGTCTCCGAGCAAAATACGGAAATGAAAAAATTGTCGCGTCTGATATCAACAAGAAATCCAGTGAAAAAATAATTAATTCAGGACCTTTTGAATTGGCAGACTGTACGGATTATAACCGAATGAAAACAGTAATTCAAAAACATAACATCAAAACTATTTACCATCTGGCGGCAATCTTATCCGCGGTGGCTGAGAGCAAACCCCAGTATGCCTGGAATGTTAATGTAAATGGTTTGTATGTGATATTGGAGCTGGCCAGGGAATTTAAGTGCTCGGTTTTTACTCCCAGTTCAATAGGTGCATTCGGTCCATCCACACCCCGGGATAATACGCCTCAGGATACTATCCAGAGACCCACCAGCATGTATGGAGTCACCAAGGTAACCGGTGAACTTTTATGTGACTATTATTTTAAAAAATTTGCTGTCGACACCCGCGGACTTCGCTATCCCGGTATTATTTCCAATGTTACTCTTCCCGGCGGTGGGACTACGGACTATGCGGTTGAAATTTTCTACCAGGCCATTGAAAAGAAAAAATATGCCTGTTTTCTGAAAAAAGGAACCTACCTTGACATGATGTATATGCCGGACGCTGTTCAGGGAGCCATTCAGCTGATGGAAATCCCCGCAGAGAAACTTAAACACCGCAATGCATTCAATGTATCCGCCATGAGTTTTGACCCTGAGCAAATTTACCTCGAAATAAAGAAGCATATCCCGGATTTTGTGATGACCTACGAAATTGATCCGGTTCGTCAATCAATTGCGGATTCCTGGCCCAGCAGAATGGACGATTCTGCCGCCCGCAAGGAGTGGGGCTGGAATCCCCAATATAACCTGACCAGAATGACCGAAGAAATGATCAATGTATTATCCGGAAGACTGAACCCATCTTCGACAGTTATAGGCATTTTTTAGGATTTTACCCTAGCTAACTTCA
>CAYWTB010000007.1:0-111452 GCA_964461135.1 uncultured Caldithrix sp.
AGAGTCCCTCTAATGACAATAAAAAGTCTTCATGTCTATAGACCAGTACGCAACTGTTATCCTGCGTCATTAAAATTAAAAAAAATCATCAATCTTGTCAATAGGGTAATCAAATTTTCGTGATAATATAACCCCAAAATGGCGCACAATATATACCTGCTCTTCGCCCCAGTCAAGCAGAAAATTTTAATTCCCTTTGCTCCTCACCGGATTCAGAATAATTACCTTTTTATCACCCTCCGGTTCCATCAAAGATACCTTCTTCAAATCGCCCGCTAACCATCGGCCAATCTGATTATCGTAGTAGTCACTGAGGAAATTTCCACTTTCACCTCCCGGTAAGATACTGCGATATTCATCCTCCTTCCCCCAGTTCACAATAAATCTCATGGAAGGTCCCGCAATCATGGTATAGGGATCACTGTAATTGTAAGTACCCACGTTAACCGTGCATCCGTTTCCACCCGTGGCAAATGGTCCCCGGTTCAACAGAATCGCCGTCACCGCTACCTTTCCCAGGCTGTGCTGTAAAGTAAGTTCATGAACTGAACCCCAGCACCATTTTTCCATTTCTTTGCCCTGAAAACGGTGCAGATCTCTCAAGGCTTCCCGGAAACTCTTCTGAATTACATCCAAACGGTTCTCTCTCTGCACAGTATTAACATTGTCAAACCAGCTTGACTGATCATTGCCAAATACTTCCACAAAAATCCGCAAGTAAAAATTGGGCAGATCCGTGAACAGGTGGAATAATTCCTCTCCCATCTCATCCGCAAAAATATTCCTGACCAGATTATACTTCACTCCTTCATAGATGGAAGCAGCAATACTTTCCGTATCCATCACAAAATCCCAGTTCTTGAGTAAAAGAAGGGCTTTTTCTTCCTCTTCCGTCATGTCTGTCATCCTGAGCAGGTCAGGCAGAATTACCGGCCTTATTTCCTGCGCCATCAGATCCTTATAATCAAACTGTATCCGTTGCATATCCTGTTCAGAGAGAGAATCTTTATCACAGATCATTTCTGTTATCCGCAGGGAGCGGTAAGGGGGCTCCCAAAGTTCAGAAAGATAATAGGGATATGATGCTTTGATTTGATTGTTGGCAGTCACTATAAACCGCTGCCCGGGATTTACAACCGAAGGCATTCTGTCAAAGGGAACCCAGCCGTGCCATCTGAACTTACTATCGGTTCCAGCTAACGGAAGCAACCCGTTATCATAGCTGCGCAGTGGGACCAGGCCGCCCAGGCGGTAACCGATCTCGCCCGTCTTATCCGCATAAACAAAATTTTGCGCCGGGACAGCATAATTTTTCAGAGCATTCTTAAAATCATTCCAATTCAGGCTCCCCGCCAGGTCGATAAAACATTTCAGTTCGTCAGAATTTTCCCATCCCGTCCATTTTAAGGATAATGGATCAAATGTATCAAAACCGGAAAACACCGAATTGAGAATCGGTCCATTATTAGTTGAATACACATAGAAAACCAAATCCGGTTTTTCTTTGATGTGAATCACACATTCCCGGATACCAAGCGGCTTTTTTTTATCATTTAACCAGTAAATTCCTTCCACCGTATCAATTTTTTCTATAAAATAATCGCTGTCATCGATCATTCCGTTGGCTATGCCCCAGGCGATATTGTCATTTCTCCCAATAACTATACCAGGAGTACCCGGCAGCGCAAAACCAGCAAGGTTAAAATTATCCGCCATAAGATGTAACTCGATCCAGATGGATGGAAATTGTATCAGCAGATGAGGATCATTGGCCAGCATGGCAGAACCTGTTGCAGATTTCCGGGGCGAAATTACCCAGTTGTTGCTGCCGGTTGGAGTTCCTTCCAGACCGGTGAGTTTACATAACTGCCGGGAGATCCGCATAATTTCATGTGAGATTCCGCGGGTTGCCGGTCCTGGAATAATGTCTGGATATTTTCGCCTTTGAGGCCATATTTCAATGAATTTTTCATGTGGTAAAATGCGTGATAACTGCCAGTATAAAAAATCGGCTTTCCAGTTAAAATTCAACACCCAGGCCATCAACCGGTTCTGTAAGAGACAATCCTGAGGGGACCATTCGCGGGGCTTAATTTTCATGAGAATGAATTCAATCGGTAAATCATTTCCCATTTCCCGCAGGCAGGCATTGATACCCTTTGCGTATTGCTCCAGCCATGACCGGGATTCAGGGGAAATTGTCCTGAATAACGAGCTCGTAAGGGAATCAAGTCCCAGAGTCAGGAACAGTTTATCAATTTGTACAGTGGTGTCCCCAAATATTTCTGATAAACGTCCGGTTGCGGCCCTGCGCATTAATTCCATCTGCCACAATCGTTCCTGCGCTGTGGCAAAACCCGAGGCAAATATTACATCCTGAACGTTTTTACTTTTAATATGAATAACACCCGTACTATCTCGACGGATAGAGACAGGATTTTCCAACTCTTTTAATGTATAAGTTGCTTCGTAAACCGGTTTTAATTTTTCAATCTGAATACATACGAATATCCCCAAAATCAGACCTGTAATAATCAGAAAAGCAAGGACTCCCAAAATTATGCGGCGTATGATCATACCGGACCAGCTTCCTTATAGTAATGAAATGGGTGAGGTATTTCTGCAAATGTCGAAGGAGAGATGAACCTTATTCGACTTCATGACATATATAATATATTGAAAAGAATTGTTAATGCATAGGATTGAAAATTCGCAAAATTTTCATTATCTTCGAAGTAGCGATGCGTGACGCAAAAAAAATATTTATGGCAGCAAGCTTTTGCATTCTAATTGCAGCCTTTCATACACAACCGTTGAGTTTTTCGCAGGATTCTCTTAATGTTCGCTACTCCATCGTCGGCATGAATTTTTACAGCGACCATGATGTCATAAAAATAAAAGTGCCCCCCTGGCTGAAAAGCAGCGAGCTGATGTTTCAAATAAAAAAGGCCATTCTGTGGCCGGGTGAACCTCCCCCTCACAAGAGAACATATATCTATGTTTTTAAAGAGACCGCACAGGTAGGTGAAGCGTCTCAGACCGGAGCAGTTTACATCCCGGGAAAGGGGTTTATCTGGAGTTTATCAGATTGGAAGCCGACTGAACCGCCGGATCTCAGTCCTTCAGCAAAGGATTTGGATATTTATTATACGTTTATCGACAGAATTATCAGAAACGGCTCCAGCCTGCATAACGATAGAATCAGGAGAGATGTGGCAGAAGAATTTCAACTGTCGGTTGCAGAATTAGATTCCATATATTCCTGGGTAAAGTACTGGCTTGAAAAAAAACAGGAAGAACAACAAGGGAATTCACAGACCCTTCTAAAATAAAAAAGGAGGATAGATTCCTCCTTATTAAGCTCTCGCAATTTTTCCTCTTATTGCGCCTGTGCCAGGTAATTGCGGGCCCTGCCTGCCAGCTCGGAATCGGGATACAGATCCAGAAGTTCCTGGAATTCCTGTCTGGCACGTTCTTTGTTACCCAGCTGGTAATAACATTGACCGAGTTTGAATTTTGCCCAGTCATTTTTATTGGATTTGGGAAACTGGGATACTTTTTCAAAAGCCATGATCGCTTCCTGATAACGTCCCAGGGCATAATATGATTCACCTATCCAGTATTGAGCATTATCAGCGTATGAATGATTCATATCCGCTGCCAGCAGTTGCTGGAACTCTTCAATGGCACGCTGGTATTGTCTTTCGTGAAATAATTGTAATGCGTCCTCATATCTTGTAACATAGGTGTCGGAAGAAATTCGTTCACCCGTTTGAGCAGATGATCCTGCAGGATAGGAATAGGTGGGTGCTGGAGTAACGGATGTCTGTTTTTGTAAGGCCTCGTCTTTCATCATCAATTGGGCATTGAGGTCGGCAATCTCCATATTTTTCTTTTCCAGTTGATTTTGAAGATCATCCACCTGGCCCTGCAAGCGGGCTATTCTTTTATCTTCAAGCTGTGAAGTTCCAGTGGCCGGCATATCCGTTTTTTTACCTTCATCAGCTTCCAGCAGGGTAATTAAGTCATCCTGGTTCTCACTTTGAGTGGTTTTAGCCTGTTCGGTTTGTTTTTTCTCAGGTTGTGATTTCTTACCGTCATCACGGCTTATTCCCAATAGTTTCTCAATCTCGTCATACTCCTCCTGAGATTCATCAGAAGAAGTCCCACTTTGATTCACTGTTTTCCGGCTGGATCCGCAACCCGTCCAGCTTAATAAAAATAAAGTGAACGACATGGCCAAGAATAGGTATGCTATTCTTTTCATTAAAAATCTCCTATATATTACATTATTGGAAATATATAAATTAAACCTAATATAGTCAAGGTATTATTGGCTTATACCCCTGCTCTCCTGCGGCGGAATCTCCAGTGATAAATTACAATTAAAAGTCCCGAAAGTAACATGATAAGACTTATAATCTGGTTGAATTGAAGCCCATCAATCAGGAACATCTGATTCTCATAAAAGCGGAAAAAATCCACTGTGAAACGCGAAATGCCGTATAAAATGAAAAAAGTACCGATGAGAAGCCCATCAAAAGCAGGTTTTCTGTCCATCCACATTAATACGATAAAAATAATAAGACCATACAGGGATGAATAAAGCTGAGTGGGATGGATGTGAATATTTCCCATGGCGGCCCCGGCCGGGCTGTGGGGAGGAAAAGTTACTCCCCAGGGATAGCTGCACGCTGTTCCGTAACAGCAACCGTTTAAAAAACAACCCATGCGGGTCAGAAAAACACCCAAGGCGATTGAAGGTGCTATACTGTCTGCAAGTTTCCAGAAATTGAGCTTTTTAACATATATATAAACGGCAGAAACCGCCACTGCCAGTATGAATCCACCCAGCAGTATCAGACCACCCAGGCCTACAGTACCGTCTTCCTGAACCGGCCAAAAGACATAAAGCCAGCGTCCGCTAAATTCTTCCGTATGGAACAATACGTAAAAGAGCCTGGCACCCACAATGGATGCAATTATTATAATAAATCCCAGATTAACAATTTCATCCCCCTTGATGCCCCTTTTTTCACCCTTACGGACAGCGACATATATTCCCAGAATGAACGAAAGTGCAAGCATCACGCCATAACTGTGAATGGTAAAAGGACCAATTCGCAATAACTCAGGATGCATACATACTCCAAATTAATATTCGTAGCGATTTTTATAAAAATTTAAAAGAATCCCCACCATTATCATATTTGTAAGTAATGAGGATCCACCATAACTGATAAAAGGTAAAGGTAATCCGGTAACGGGCAATAAACCAACCGTCATACCGATATTGATCACAGTATGAAAGGCAATGATGGTAACAATACCAATGGCTACGGTGCTGTTAAAGCGGTTCCTGACAATGCTGGCTATTTTAATACCGCGCATGAGGAGCAGAAAAAACAATATTAAACCCAGCATAGCTCCAATAAATCCAAACTCCTCACCTATCACCGCATAAATAAAATCCGTATGCTGTTCGGGCAGGAATCGTAACTGAGTTTGAGAACCTTCCATAAAACCTTTACCTAAACCTCCGCCGGAGCCAATGGCAACCTTTGACTGAATTATCTGGTAACCGGCTCCACGGGGATCAACTTCCGGATTTAAAAATATTTTAATTCTGTCTTTTTGATAAGGTTTCAGATGATTCCACAAAACCGGGGTCAGAAGGCCCATACTGATATTCAGCAAAAAATTAAAAATAATAACCAGTTTTGAGCGATGGGAATAGAGGAGGTAGAGCACCAGAACAATCATCAGAATCAGAAAAGTAAAAAACTGAAAAGATCCCAGTATAAAAAGTACCGGCATTATTATGAGCAGGAGATTGCTGAGTTTCAAGCCAGCCCAGTAGAACATGGGAAGAGCCATGACAGCAAAAACCATTGAGGTACCCAGATCCGGTTGTCGGATTATCATCAGAAAGGGCACAACCACAAACAGTGCAGCCAGAAAAAAATCTCTGGGAGTGTTAAGGTCTACATCTTCTTTAGAAACATATCTGGCTACCGCCAGCACAGTCGCCAGTTTTGCAAATTCCGAAGGTTGAAAGGAGAAAGGTCCAACCTGGAGCCAGCGTTCGGCTCCCTGCCCCAGTTTGCCAAAAAACAAAACAAACAGTAGCATTAAGAGTGATATAAAATAAAGTGGATAGGCCGAGGCAAATATCCATTTATGGGGAATAAAGAAAACAACCATAATAAAAACGGACCCAATTAGAATCCAGAAAATCTGTTTCAGAAAAAAATTGTTACCGGCAATCGTACTGGCGCCGGTATGGGAAGTCGAATACAGGGCAAACAGGCCTAAGGCCAACAGTCCCAGCAGAGAAATAAGTATAACATAATCGACTTTTTTAAAGAATTCCAGCATATATACCCTGAACCATTTTAGATGTTAATTCTGTGCACTGGTTGTGTCACTCAGTGTTGCATTTAAAGAATCTGCCGCTGCTTTCAGACTGTCCCGTTTGGCTGCCAGTGCAGCTAATATGCGTTGTTCCACGTGATAATCATATTTACCCTGGTAGTAAAAATACTTTTTCAGATATGCACCCGCAATAGGAGCAGCCACACCGCCACCGGAGCCTCCATTTTCCACCAGAACACAGATGGCTATTTCCGGAGATTCATAAGGTGCAAAACCGATAAACCAGGCATGATCCTTCCCATGAGGATTCTGTGCGGTGCCCGTTTTACCGGCAGAACTGATTCCCCCATATAATCTCGACATTCCACCAGTGCCGCCATCTACCACCTGCCGCATTCCTTCCAGTATCACCTGATAAACCGAGGACTTTATACCTTCAATTTTTGTGGTCTTAAAGGAAATTTTTTCTTCCTCTCTGGTGATGGGATCAACCAGTTTTCCACCCAGATGCGGCTGGTGTAATACACCCCGGTTGGCCAGAATCGACACAAACTGGACCATCTGCAATGGCGTTACCAGTAATTCGCCCTGACCAATCGCCAGATTGGCCAGCATCCCCTTGGTCCATTTATCTTCCCCGTAAACTTTGTTATAATAATCGACACTTGGTACCAGTCCGGAATTTTCATTAGTGAGTTCAATCCCGGTTTTCTGTCCGAAATGGAACAATATGCTGTATTTGTTCCAGGTATCCAGACCAATCAATAGTCCCAGTTGATAAAAATACACATTACAGGAATTTTTTATGGCACCGATTAAATCAAGAGTTCCATGTCCCCCGGCTTTCCAGCACCGGACAGTTTTTCTCCCGATGACGAAGTAGCCGGGACAGGTTGATTTCCGGGCAGGTGTGATGATATTATCGTTCAAAGCAGCAATGGCAGCTACCAGTTTGTAGGCAGATCCCGGAGGGTAACCGCTTTGACAGGCTCTGTCATAAAGCGGATGATAAGGGTCATTCAGAAGATTGTCCCAGATATTCGAAGATATGACCCCGCTTAGCTTGCTCACATCATAATCCGGTTTGGATAAGAGAGTAAGAACCCCTCCGTCTCTGGTATCTATGGCAATAAGTGCACCACGTTTGTCCCGCATCAGAGAATCGGCATAAGCCTGCATTCTCAGATCTATCGTCAGATAAAGATGTTTCCCGGGTTGGGGACGAGTGCTCTTACTGGTAGATACCTGACCCACAACCCTTCCGGCAGCATCCACTTTAACAAATCTGTAACCCTTTGAACCCCTTATGTCATCATCAAACGTTTTTTCCAGAGCCTTTTTTCCTACTAAATCTCCGGGTTCCAGCTGCGGATAAGACCCCAGTTCACGCTCGTCAATTTCTCCCAACGTCCCCAGGAGATGAGCCAATCCAGAATCACGCACATAATGGCGCTTGGGCTCTGTTTTCCATTCAACTCCCGGCAGGTCGGTAATATTCTCCTGAATCCAGGTCAATTTTTCAATGTCCACCTGCCGCATCACTTTTACCGGTTGAAACCGTCCGGCCATCTTTAATTCCTGGTGGATATCATCCACCGGCACATCAATAAGATCGGAAATGATGTGGATGGTCTTTTCTGTGGTTTCTGAAGGTATCAGGTAAAGTGAAAAAGCCGGTCGGTTATCCACTATCAGACGGCCCCCATGGTCATAAATATTTCCGCGGACCGGGAATTGTGTCACCATTTTCACGCTATTTTCGAAACTTTTTTCGGCATATACTGATGACTGGCTGATTTGTAGATGGAAGAATTGAAAGGCGAGAATCAGAAAAAACAGGGTGAGTGCCAAATATAGAACGAATTTCTTTATTTCATTTTCTGAAAAAGACATAAAATAATCCCGTCACTCGGTGGCCAGTGGTTCAACAAAATAATTTAAAAATCCACCAATAACGATAGTATACATTAAATTCGGTATGGTATAAAAAATTATTAATGACTGCAGGGAAAAATTCTCTCCAAGTGTATAGATAAAGAAATAAATCAAATCATGTAATAAACCAGTGATTAGAAGAGTCAGCAGGAATTCCGTGCGTTCCGCAAATTTTCCGGCGAGAATGCCGGCCAGGAAGCCTGCAACGGTTTTCGATAGAGCCGATAATCCAATCAGATCGGTACTGATGACATCCTGAAGAAGCCCCACTGTAAAACCGGCGGTCATACCCCAGTTAGGTCCCCGGCGCAAGGCATAGGAAACCAGAACAACTAAAAGAAGATCGGGTTTCCACTGCAAAATCTCAATATATTTTACCAGAGTAAATTGCAGAATAAAGGCAATAATAAAAAAAACGATATAACGTATATCTAACTTATTCAATCGCTTCCCTTTTCCGCCGGCAGAGTGTCCGCAGATTGAATAACAAACACCTCTTCCAGTCGGTTGAAATCGACCACTGGTTTTAATTTTATCTGCTTAAAAAGTTCATAGTCGTTTTCTTTGACTTCTGCCACCACTCCTATTTTAATGCCGCGGGGATAAATCCGGCTAAGCCCGGAAGTCAGGACCACTTCCCCTGGTTCCACTTGCACCTCTTTGGGGATGTAATTAAGGTCAAGCCATAAATTACCGGACCAACCGACTACGCCGATTTCCCGGCTGGTCTGTAAACGAGCACTGACCAGCGAATTTCTGTCCATTAAAATTTGCGTTATGGACTGACGGGGCTCCAACGCCAGTATTTTTCCCACCAGCCCCTGTTCTGTTATCACCGTTTGATTCTTCCGGACATTATCTTCCAGACCGATGTTCAGGATAAGGGACCGGATGGTCTGCTCCTGGCCATAGCCGATGACGGTGCCCGAAATAAAAGTGAAGGGGCTTTCTTCTTTAAATTTAAGCAGACGTCGCAGTCTGAGATTTTCAAGCATATTCTCCTGCATCTGCAGATTTTCCAGCGACAGCTCCAATACTTGTCGATGCAGGATTTTATTTTTTTTCTCCAGATCCCCCAGATAGGAAAACTTGTTCTGAAGAGCATAAACCCAGCTCATTCCCTGCAGGACGGCTATTCTGATACCCCTCAATTTAAACGGATCATTAAAAGCCATGAGGATAAAACAAAGCATCAAGTAAAAGCTGAGCAGTAAAAGTGTGCGGCGCTGGTCAAAAAGTCCGAGTACTCTTTTCATGAAACCACGGGATTATAAAACACGATGATACAAATGAAATAATTGCTTATTTTAATTCAAGGCAACGGATTGTAAACAACACTATTCCTTAAAAGATTCAATCTTTTTGAGTCATCAGGGAAATAATCACACCCTTTTAGTCCTGAATAATACCTTCAAATAACGATTGAAATCGGTTAATATTTTTCCCGTTCCGCGAACCACCGCCGTCAGGGGATCCTCAGCTACATTTACTGGTAACTGGGTCTCTTTCTGGATAAGTTCGTCCAGCTTTCGCAGCAGGGCTCCTCCTCCGGTGAGAATAATACCATGATCAAGAATATCGGATGCCAGTTCGGGAGGTGTTCGCTCCAGGGTAAGACGAATCGATTCTACAATGGTATTCACGGGATCCATAAGCGCTTCCCGGATCTCAGCCGAATTGACTTCGACGGTCTTGGGAATTCCGTCAATAAGATCGCGCCCTTTAACCTGTGTGGTAATTTCCTGCTCCAGGGGCATCACCGATCCGATATCACACTTTAATATTTCACCGGTTTTTTCACCAATCAGCAAATTATAATTTTTCTTAAAATACTGGACAATTGCTTCATTCATTTCATCACCGGCAATACGGATAGAGGTATGGAGCACAATTCCCCCCAGTGAAATTAAAGCTATTTCACAGGTTCCACCGCCGACATCCACAATCATGTTCCCGATTGGCTTTTCTATGTCCAGACCAATACCAACGGCTGATGCCATGGCCTCAGCCACCAGATATACTTCACGGGCACCAGCACGCTCCGCACTGTCACGTACCGCCCTTTTTTCAACTTCGGTGATACCGGAGGGAACACAGACGATAATCTTTCCAATAGATATCCGGTTTACTTTTGCCTTTTTGATGAATTCCCGCATCATCACTTCCGTCGCTTCAAAGTCCGCGATCACTCCGTCTTTTAATGGTCGTATGGTAATAATATCCTGATGAGTTCTGCCATACATTTCCCGGGCTTCCTTACCCACTGCAAGGACTTTACCTCCATTTTCTTCAAATGCTACGATAGAGGGCTCATTCACTACAATCCCCCTGTTCTTCACATAGATAAGTGTATTTGCAGTTCCCAGATCGATTCCGATATCATTCGAAAGAAAACTTAAAAATCCCATAGCCATATTAACTCCCTTACGTTTACAATCAGTGCTTAAAATGACGAATATTGGTAAATATCATTGACATATTATATTCATTTACGGCATCAATAACTTCCTGATCACGGACTGAGCCACCGGGCTGAATAATTGCGGTTATGCCTGCTTTCGCCGCTTCATCAACGCCATCGCGAAAAGGAAAAAAGGCGTCCGAAGCCATAACTGCACCCTGCAGGTCATGACCGGACTCTTCGGCCTTGAACCGTGCAATCTTTACTGAATCCACCCGTGACATTTGACCGGCACCCACCCCCAGTATCCTTCCTTTCGCGGCGAATATAATGGCATTCGATTTAACATGCTTGGCAATTTTCCATGAAAAGAATAAATCCGCCTCCTCATTTTCAGCCGGCTGGCGTTCTCCAACTGATTTCAGTTTTTGCCGGTCAAGAGAAATACTGTCCGGCTCCTGCGCCAACAGCCCGATTGATAGATATTTCAATTCAATTGCGTTCTGGGAAAGAGGCACCATCTTTTTCAGCAAGCGCAGATTCTTTTTGCCTTTTAGAATAGCCAGGGCAGCCTCAGAAAAATCCGGGGCAATAATGCATTCAAAAAAATTTTCATGAATTAACTGTGCTGTTTTTTCGTCAATTTCCCGGTTGGCCCCAACTATGCCCCCGAAGGCGGATACCGGATCACCGGCTCTGGCATGAAGAAAAGCCGTTGCGATATCATCTGCTATAGCAGCACCACAGGGATTGGTATGTTTTACCACTGTAACCGCCGGTTCAGTAAATTCTTCCACCACAGCAGCTGCCGACAAAACATCCACATAATTATTAAACGACATTTCTTTGCCCCAGAGCTGCTTAATTTTTGCATTCTCTAATTTCTGGCCGGGAGGATTGTAAACGGCAGCAGCCTGATGCGGATTCTCCCCATAACGGAGATCAGTGGTTTTTATATAAAACCGGGAGATACGTTCCGGTAGTTTCTGGCCAGGAGTAACGGCAGTGAGGTAGTCTGCAATCTGAGAATCATAATAAGATGTATAAAAAAACAGCTCTGAGCACAGTTTAAAATTATAATCTTCCGGAATTTTCCAGCCATTCTTCTCCCATACACTTAAAAATTCTTCATATTGACCCGGATGATGCAAAACCGTGACAAATTCATAATTCTTGGCAGCAGCCCTTAACATGGCGGGACCACCGATATCAATCAGTTCAATCATTTCAGCCAGGGTTTTCTGCTGATCCATGTTCTGGATAAAGGGATACAGATTAACAATAACCAGATCAACAGGATCAATGCCCAGCTTTTTAAGCTGAGTCATGTGCCCGGGAATCCTTTTTGACAGAATTGCTGCGTGGATGCCGGGATGTAACGTTTTTACCCGTCCGTTCAGAATTTCCGGAAAACCGGTTACATTTTCAACCGGCGTAACCGGTATACCATGTACATTTAAATGCCGCGCCGTTCCTCCGCTTGAAATGATCTCCACACCGTTTTTTTGAAGAGCCTCTGCCAGCTCCGCTATACCGGATTTATCCCAGCAACTGATTAAAGCCCTCTTGATGGTAATAGGTGTTGCCATTTTCCACAGTATTTAAATTATCAAAGACCTGTAAATATAATAATTAATTATTAAAAACGACGCGGTTTCCTTCAATTTGAAACGATTCCGTTAACAGCTTTTGCAGAGCCATTGAATATAGCCGGTGTTCAACTTTTAAAACTTGTGTTGCAACTTCTTCCGGGTTATGACAATCTTCAATATTCACGGCTTTCTGCATCACGATGGGGCCGGAGTCATATACCTCATTTACCAGATGCACAGTGACACCACTGACCTTCGCTCCCGATGCAAATACAGCTTCATGAACATGCATACCATACATTCCCTTACCACCAAAAGCCGGCAGAAGCGCCGGATGAATATTAACAATTTTATTCGAATACGTCTTCACCACATTATCGGGAATTTTTTTTAAATATCCAGCCAGTATAATCCAATCTATCGCATTATTTTTTAATATCTTTAGCAGTTCCTTGCCAAAATCTTCCGCTGTATCAAAATCTCCGGGATGAATTACATAAATTGGTATTTTCTGTTTCCTGGCAAAGTCAAGTACTCCGGCCCTGGATGTATTGGTTATGAGACATTCTGCATGGGCGGATACTTTTCCGGAGATAATGTTTTTGTAAATTTGTCTGAAATTACTCCCGCGTCCAGAGGCAAAGACTGCCAGTTTTTTCACCGAATTTTATCCTTAATTTAAGCCAAAAATATAATACTAACTTACAGATGTGTCAAATGTAATTATTAAAAGAGAGTGTGTGTTATAATACAAAAAACGCCATGTTCAATACATAATTTAAATCATACAGGGCCGGAATGGAATCACAGATTAAACTCCAATACACTCATACATCCCACGCTAATCTGAAAGGACTTGTCTGCAGAATAGCGGGTACTCCCTGGGGAAGCGCACAGGAATTGGGGAAATGACCATAGGGGAAATTCAGAATCACCGGGACATTTGTTGGGAAATGAGACTTTACAATAGGCCAAATGTCCAGGAAACGGTCTTCATATATAAAATGCCCGAGAATTACTGCTTTCACATGTTTAAAGATTCCGGCCTGTTTCAACTGGACAACTGATCTTTCGATACGATACATCTGTTCATTCACCTCTTCCAGAAACAAAATAATATCCTGCGCGAGTTGGGGGAAGAAAGGGGTCCCCAGCAGACTTACAATTATGGATAATGTTCCCCCCAGCAAAATGCCCCGGGCGTCACCCTCCCGTGCAATAACAATTGCACTTTTTTTTAAATCACTGGCGGTAATACTTTTGCGGTCCTGTAACAGTTGCCTGATAAAAAGCTTCAGGTAGGGATTAGATCTTCGTAATTGGAATGTAAGCGCCATGCCGGAGAGGGAAATAATACCTGCTTTATGCCAGATTGTCCATTGTAATGCAGAAATATCGCTAAATCCAATCAGAAGTTTCCGGCTTTTTTCCCATTTTTGATAATCCAGATGGGGCAGAAGCTGACTGCTTCCCGAACCTCCCCTTACCGCATACAGGGCGTGGATATCAGGATCATCCAGAAATTGATGAATATCACCTGTTCTCTGGGAAATGCTGCCGGAAAAATAGCGATATTTTCCAAACAGATGAGGGGCAGGTTTGGTATGGAATCCCTCCTTTTCGAGAATCGATAATCCTGACCGGATATCTTCCTCCGTCACATACCCGGCGGGTGCAATTAAACCAATGCCATCTCCGCATTTTAAAAAAGGGAAGCTCAAATTCCTGATTCCGATGACTTAAGCATATTTAATGCAAACGCTGCCGCTCCCAGCATTCCTGCCCTGTTTCCCAGAAGGGCACTGACAATTTCAACATTGGAATAACTTGTCTGCATGGCACGGGATTGTGTTGACCGGCGTATTTTTTCAATAAACCACTCACCGGCCTCACTTACTCCGCCACCAAGGATAATTCGCTGGGGATTGAAAATGTTGACAAAATTCGCCAGGCCGGCTCCAAGAAAGTTTATATACTGATCAATTATCTGACGGGCGGTTTGCTCTCCGGCTTCCATTTTCTTAAAAATTTCCTTTGTATTGCCGACCTCCGGGCCGGATTGAACCGCATTATAATCCCGGATTAAGGCAGTAGCTGAGGCATAACTTTCCAGACAACCCCTTCCGCCACAATTACATTTTCGTCCGTTGAAATCGATGGTTGTATGTCCGAGCTCCGAACCACAATAATAACTTCCGCGATAAATTTCTCCATTAATAATGATACCACCACCGATTCCGGTACCCAAAGTAAGGCAAATCACATCTTTTTTCTGTTTACCACCACCGAAGAGATATTCACCATAGGCCATCAGATTGGCATCATTATCCGCAAATACCGGAATATGAAAGGCATTAGACAGGAAATCCCTGATGGGCACATTTCGCCAGTGCTTGAAATTAGGAGTACTGCCGGTAAGAAAGCCGCGAGTAATATCCACACTGCCCGGAGTTCCGACACCAATAGCCTCAATTGGGATATTTTTATTTGCAGCATAATCCAAGTTCTCCTGTATAAGCACGTTAAGCCGCTCTAGGATAAATTCTTTGGAAGATGATGCGGGAGTATCAATAGACCCTTGCTTTAATAAATTCCCTCCGGAAGAACAAATACCATGCTTAATAGTTGTACCTCCGATATCTACTCCAATTCCAAATCCTGTTTTCATCACTGAACCCTGACCCTGTTCTCTAATGCTGCACTTAAATCCTTCACTGCCCTGAATAAACTGGTCTGATTATCAGTAAAGTTAATCTTTCGCCGGCCCATGACAATACTGGCCACTTCCATCGCCTTATCAAAATTATATTCCCGAAATCCCGCCGCTCCTCCCCAGGAGAAGGAAGGAATAAATTTCGGTGGAAAACCTTCTCCGAAAATATTGCAGCTCACCCCCACAACGGTTCCCGTGTTCAATTGAGTGTTAATGGCTGTTTTGGAGTGATCTCCCATTATAGTGCCCAGGAACTGCTTGCCTGTCTGAATGCTTTTATTATTTATGTAAACCGAGATTTCACCATAATTATTTTTTAAATCAGAATTATTGGTATCGGCGCCCAGATTAATCCAGGCTCCCAGATAAGAATGTCCCAGGAAACCATCATGCTGTTTATTGGAATATTCCTGAATAATTGAGCCTTCCAGCTCTCCACCTATCTTGCAAACTTTTCCAATCGTGCTGTTTTCATAAATCTTCGCACCTATCTTTATCAGGCTTTGCTCTCCAATAAATAAAGGTCCTTCCAGAACGGCGTTTGGCATGATTTTGCTTTTCTCACTTATCCAGACCGGACCATCTTCGGCATTTATAACCACTCCTGGCATGATGCGGGCACCTGCTCCCACATAAATGTTATCTTTGCCCATTAAATGGCAGCCCGCATCCACCTGCCCCAGGATTTTTCCTGCATTTCCCGAGATCTCAAATTCTGCCTTAATAGAGTCACCATTACGGTCTATGAGATCCCAGGCATATTCTATCAGTTCAACGGAATAGTGATTATGTCCAAAGTCGTTCAGCACCCTTTCTTCATTTATGATTCCAGACTGAAAATAGTCTGCCACCTTCTTTTTCGAAACCCGCCAGGCGGCAATTCCATGATCGGTATTCAAGACCGAATTTACCGGCATTTCAAGAATTTTTTCGCGGTCTCCCGATCTCACAAGCCAGCGTCCATTGAGAAATATTGCATCCGTTTCAGAGGAGGTATCAAAGAGCCGGGATGATTCAAGGTAATAATCTTTAAGATACTGACGGCACTGCAGGCTTATATCTTCCTCCGGGAATACCGCTTTTATTTTGTCCAGAATTGTACTGGTTCCACAGACCAGCTCCCAGACTGGTCTGAAATACACAACCGGGAGAAGATTACTGAATGCGGAATCCTCAAAAACGACTATTTTCATTTCTTTCCTCACTTTTCTGTGTTGAAGGTATAAGTTTTCACCACCCAGCTTTTTACCGGTTTATTCCCTACTCTTGCAGGTATCCATTGACTTTTCTCAACGGCTTGTTTTACTAAAGTTAAGCAGGTATCCATGTTGGTAGTATTTTCTAATATCTCAATGGATTCTGTCTGTCCAAATGTATTCACTAAAAGTAATAAACGGATATAACCTTTGCAAGAGACTCCTGAAACACTGGGATAGACCTCCAGAAGAGGTTTAGCCGGCACTTCCGGTGCAATTCCGGGCGCAGGCAAATTTGTTTGTCCTGTTCCCGGTACCTGGCTTAGTGAAAGTTCTTCCGGAAAATCGGGTTCTTCACTCGGTACCGGAATGGTGCCATAGGGCCTGGCCGGTGGAGGGGGATTAAACCTTGATTTCTGCAAAGTCTGTGGAATTTCACTCACATATATATCAACTTTCAGGGATTGTTCTTCATTTTGAGAAAGATAAGTAAAGCGCGGAAAAATGTAAAATATTCCCGTTAAGATAACCAGAGCGATCAGCAATGATTTCCGCAGGATATCGTTAAAATATCTATCATTTTCCCGCAGTGAAGACATATTGGATTTCCTGAAAATGACGTCAGAAGATAAAAAAAAAGCAGCGTTGATTTCAACACTGCTTTTAAAAGTTATGATTAATCAACCAGTTTATTTTTTCAACCGGAAAGTAAAGGGGATGGTCATCCACACTTTTACATAGCGGTCTCGCTGTTTTCCCGGTTTGAATTTAAACTGCTTAGCAGCTGCGACTGCGGCCTCATCCAGCATGGGATGAGATTTCACAACCTCTACTTTTTCCACATTACCTTTTGTGTCGATCAACACCTTGGCAACCACCATTCCTTCAATTCCTGCTTTTCGCGCCAATTCAGGATAGGCGGGTTCTACCCGGTGAATCACTTCCGGTTTATCCGAAAGTGCATAGAATTCAACAATCGGTTCCTCTTCTTCCGGTGGAGGTGGTGGGGTGTTTTCCAGCGGTTTGGTAAAGTCAATTTCCGTCTCATCAATAGTTAATTCATCGGGAAGATCTTCATCCTCGGATGCAATCGGAATAGAGGGGCGTGCCGGCGGTGGGGGACGATTAATCTGTTCGGTCTGTGGAATATCGAAAGTTTCAATCTTAACGTCGACCGTCTTCTCCAGTTTGTATGCGGGTTCAAACTTTTTAAAGGAATAGAGAACTATAATCAATATGGCAATCGCAATAACCATGGATGCTTCGAATACCCGCCGGTACTTCAGTTTCAGGTCGACTTCAGGATTTTTGTAAATAAACTGATGTTTAGCCATTACTAACCTCCATGAGTGGGAAGGGCTGAATAGTTTATACGCAAGGCATTAGCCTTTCTTAATTCCTGCTGGATATCGGTAACGATACCCATATCTGCCGCTTCATCGACTCTAAGGGATACAATCAACTGGGGATCTTCAACGAGTTTATTGTAAACAACATTTCGTAAATCCGTAATTTTTTTAATGGATATATCATCTATAACTGTGTTATTGAACCTATCCACCCAGATAGTAGTCACATGGCGTTTAGTAGGAAGTTTTTCGATCTTGGCAGCTTCAGGAAGTTTCACCTTCAATCCCTGGTATTCCCTTAACACCGTACTCACCATGAAAAAAATGAGCAGCTGAAAAATGATATCTGGCATGGATGCCGTGGGAATACTAATTTTCATTTTTGATTTTTTCTCAAAATTTATGGCCATTTTTCTATCCCTTTGAGAATACCTATTCTCTTTTAATTATATTAATTACGATTCCTCAGGTTCCGCAATGGAGATACGCGTTGCCCCTGCTTTTTTCAACTGATCTATCACTTTTATATAGATCTCATATTTTGTCTTGCGTGCTGTTTTAACGGAGACCACCAGTTTGTCATTGACTAGAAGTTTGTCACGGACAATATTATCCACTTCCTCCACCGGAACAATTTCCTGATCAATCAGGATCTGTCCCGCATCATTAATGAGAATATTCGAGATATTCTTTTCTGGTATCTTTATCTGCATTTCACCGGGAGGCGGCAAGATCAGGTCCAGTCCCTTGTCAACATCTATGGTAGTCGTCACCAGAAAGAAGATAAGCAACTGGAAAACGATATCAGGAAGAGAAGCCGAGGGAATCTCCGGTTCACTCCTTTCTCTGTTTCTTTTTATAGCCATTTTCTAACCTCTTAAATATTTGAGATTATTTATTTTTCCATTTCAACCAAGGTATCAACCAAATGAACGGAGGCCTCTTCCATGTCAATTATTAATTTGTCAATTCTTGCGGTTGCCCAATTATAAAAGAGCTGTATGGTCATGGCCACAACCAGACCAAAAAGTGTGGTTAAGAGAGCCTGGGAGATACCGCCCGCCACCACTGCAGGTGAAATATCATTTGCCGTCCGAATAGCGTCAAAGGCAACAATCATACCCCATACCGTACCGGTAAATCCCAGCATCGGTGCTACTACAATAACAAATCCCAGCCAGATCATTCCTTTTTCTAGGAAGGCCATTTCGATGGAACCTGCATTGGTAATTGATTTTTCAACATAGTCAATACCCTCTTTTGCACGCATGAGACCGGCATGGAATATTGATGCGACCGGACCGCGGGTATTTTCACAGACTTCCAGAGCCGCTTCTGTCCCGCCTTCCTTCAGCGATGTACGCACTTTTTCAATAAAACGTCGGGTGTTTATACCGGCACGCCAAAGTGTCCACATTTTCGCTATTCCGATGGCAAGTCCTACAACCAAAAAGAAGAGAATAGGCCACATAAATCCGCCGCCTTGTTTGAATAATTCAACCATGATGATTAGACCTCCTAATTCGGTTTTTCTTGTATTTTATTAAACTTTAAAGCATAAGATTTTACGTATTACATACTTTAAAGTCAATATTTTTTTATTATTTCAAGGGCCTCTTATCACTCGTTTTTATTTAATAATGCAATCCGATTTGCTTCATCAAAAGATTTTAATGCTTCAAGAAATTGATTATCATTTTGGAGCCAGACATAGTAAAATCCATCCTTCTCCCAGAAATGCCGGGCAATTTCACTTTTAATCCGGGCGGCCATATAATCACGATCCTTGTTAAATTGTTCTTCAGTGAAATTAATCCCCTGAGCCACACAATACTGCTTGAATTCCATCATGACAGCATCTGTCAGCTGGAAGTTTTCCTGAAATTTTTTCAAATTTGTTTTTATTTTAGCATTTTGTGTAGCGTACATCTTGGCAAATTCAAAAAACACACGCTTTTCAAACATTTTGTTCATCAGTTTGGGAGACCGGCTGTAACTGTCATACGGTATAATGATATCCGGCCTGATGCCACCACCACCATACACAATTCTTCCCGCCCGCGTATGGTACCGGGGACGATTCTTCAGACTATCTTCGTTGGTCCAGGATGTATCCATGGCTTCCTTGTAATACTCGGTGACATCTTTCCCCTTGTAATCCCGCTGGATCAGGCGACCACTGGGTGTGTAATAACGCGCAGTGGTTACCCGCACAGCAGAACCATCCTGCAGGGGAAATTCCTTCTGTACCAGACCTTTCCCAAAGCTGTTTGTTCCGACCAGAACACCGCGGTCGTAATCCTGAATGGCACCGGCCACGATTTCTGATGCCGAAGCGGAACCCCGATCAATCATTACCACCAGCGGAAAACTGTAGGATTTACTTGTCCCGTTCCATTGATCAGAGTAAAATTTTTCTTCCACCCGGGAATTCCGTCCGCGAGTTTCAACAACCAGCTGATGACCCGGAATAAATTTACCCCCAAGCTTTACCGCTTCATGCAAATATCCCCCGGGATTTCCTCTTAAATCCATTACCAGACGTTTCATCCCCTGTCCTGTCAGCTCATCCAGAGCTTCATCCATTTCAGTGGATGTGGTTGCTGCAAAGCGATTCACCCAGATATAACCGGTGCTGTCATCCGCCATAAATTTAGTGGTAACGGTATAAATAGGGATGACATCGCGGATAATAGTGAGATTAAACGGTTCATCCATTCCATCACGTAAAATGGTCACTTCCACCTTGGTTCCCTTGGGCCCCTTTAATTTTTTGGGAACATCTTCCTGCGCAATACCTATGGAAGACTCCCCGTCTATTTTTACAATCCGGTCCCCGGAGCGCAACCCCAGCTGTTCTGCGGGTGAACCCTGGATGGGAGAAATAACGGTAATGTATCCCTTAATTACATCAAATTCTATACCGATGCCTTCGTATTTGCCGCTGAAATCCTCCTTATTCTGCTCAACTTTCCTGGGCTCAATATATACACTATGGGGATCTAGCTCTGCCAGCAGTCCGGATATGGCGCCCTGCACAGCCTTATCCCACTGCACATCTTCAACATAATAGTATTTTACCAGACTGATCACCCGCAGGAATTTATCCAGTTGCTGCCGCGAAGCATCTTCATAATCAGCAAGGACATTCTGATTAAGAAAAACACCGATGGCTCCAAACAGGAATGTAAGAATAAGCACATAATAAGGAATCTTTTTATTACGAAACATGTATACAATCCTCCTCATGAGTATTGGTTTAAAATCAGCTTATAATTTACGTTTATACAGTAAGAAAGGTAATAAAACTTCTCCAGCATGCAAATACATAATAGCCAAAACCATTTTTTTTACCTGGAAAATAAATTTAAGTTCAAAAATATTTTTATCCCAAACGAATAATTTTTTCCGGCAGATCACTATTAATAAATATACTTTTCTATACTAATAAAACCGAAGCTGTGACAACCGTAGTCCACAGTCCGTTTTTATCCCCAATGGCGGATTGAGTGATATTGCGTGTTCGAACAATTTTCCCGCTGATTTTCCATTGTTCTTTTTTGGCATCCCAGCTGGAGTCAGGATCAAAATCCACACCTAAAACCGTTCCCAGCATAGTTGCCGCCAGATCTTCGGCATATTCTCCTGCCCGGGTTTCGGTTTCCCCGAAACTGTGATGCTCGGAGAGATACCCATAAGCGTTTTTGTTTACCGGAATGGCCACACCAACTGAAGCTGCAATAAGTCGGTTGGGTTCATTGGTACTGTTTTTACTGATCACCACATATGTAATTTGCCCCGGAACCAGTTGCTTCAAACCGGCTTCCAGGGAAATCATTTTGCATCGCGGCGGATAAATCGACGAAACGCTTACCAGGTTATACGAAGCAATTTTTGCATTTCTGAGAGCCATTTCAAAACTGGTAAGTTTTTCCGTGTGTTTGCCCACACCCTTAGTTAAAAACATTTTAGATGGCACGTACATTTTCAATTCCCTCACTTTTTAGCTTTCCAACATTGATGTCATTTGATCCTGATTGTTGATCTTCTCTTCACTTTCCCATTGGCGTAATATTTTTCTGTTGCGGTAACGTATCGCATACAGGGCTCCCGCCATAACAAGAACCATGAACACCCAGATCAAATTTTCCCAGTTAAAAATGACAAACCATTTATATTGATCATCCACCCAATGGTACCACTTTATCTCGAAATCTATCCGGTCCATTCCGGTGGACATTTTTAATGCAGGTTCGAACCCGTAATTATCAATTGCATTAAAAAAATTTAGCCAGTGATTGCCGTGTTGCTGTAACTGTTTTTCTAAAAATCGGATAGCAGTAAAACTTTGTAAATATGCCAGTCTGGCCCTGCTCCAGGAATAAGTCAAAAGACTGTCCATATCCTGAAGGGGAATCAGATTCCCGGTAAACAGAGCATTCGATATCACCACTCCGTTTGAAATATCCATGTGTGTACCGCCCAGAAATTCCGCCAGCCCTTCATTAAACCACAACGGTATCTGACGGCTCCCGAACCTCTGATGAAAATAGGCATGGGATAATTCATGCCTGAATACCTGGCTCAGTTGCTGATCATTACTGTACCATTGAGGTTTTTTTAGAATGATTTTTTGTAATTCCGGCAGGAAAACAGCATTACTCCATTCCGGAAGATCATGTAAGATAGACTGGTCTATATCAAGAAGGGAAGACGGAAGTGAAACGGTTATGTGACTCTGCAGCTTAACACCATAGAAATTCTCATATTCGGGTATGGCCGGTTCCAGGACGCGTTGAACCATATGGGCAAAATTCTCATCATCCGGCTGGTATTTAATAACAAAATTTTTATAACTAATTTCTGCTTCCGGATTTTTTGCCTGCCCGTTAAAACAATAAAGCCATAAAATGATGAACGGCAAGAAGGTGATAACCGGTCCTGTAATCGAAAAGTGGTTAATGATCTGTTTCATTCTCAAAGCTCGAACCTTCTTGACCATCCGTTTCATAAATTAAGATATAAAATAATAACATGTAAAATTAATACTCCTGAAACAAATAAAAAATGAATTTTACTTTTCCAGGTCCTGCATGTTTCGAAAAAATTTTTATTTTGATTGATTCGCCAGATATTTATCTGCGTATTCTTCTCCTTTCACAATATCAACCCGCCATAACATGATTCCACCGGAGATAAAAAGTATAAGGATCGATAGGATTCCGATTCTGGTACTGCCGGTAAGGATAGTAATGGAACCCATCAGTAACGGTCCGATAACGGTGGCAAACTTTCCCAGCATGTTATAAAATCCGAAAAATTCGGCCGCTTTATCATGAGGAATAATGCGGCTGTAAAGACTGCGGCTCAGGGCCTGTATGCCACCCTGAAACAGTCCCACCATTCCGGCCAGGAAATAAAAATGCCATTCCTGGCGCATAAAAAATCCAAAAAAAGTGATAATAATATATCCGAAAATACCACTCATTACTGATTTTTTAGCACCGACTTTCATTGCGATCCAACCGTAGAAAAGTGCGGCGGGAAAAGCGATAAACTGCACCATCAATAGTGCGGTAATGAGTGTGGAATTGGAGAAATTTAATGATTTACCATAATCTACCGCCATCCGGATAATGGTATCAACACCATCAATATACAGCCAATAGGCTATGAGGAAGGTTGCCACGATTCTGAAATGTCTTAAATCAGCCAGGGTGGAACGCAACTGTAACCACCCGAGCCGCACAGCTTTAAAGATCGGAACAACGCGGCCAATCCTTGGTTCTTTTACGAAAAGAAACATGGGTATGGAAAATACTGCCCACCACACAGCCACCATTAGGAAGGAAATCTTTATGGCAACCGACGCATCGGAAAAACCAAAGAATTCATATTTCAGGTACATCAAAACATTCAACAGGAACAACAAACCACCACCCACATAACCCAGCCCAAATCCCAGCGATGAAATAAAATCCACTTCCTTCCTGGTTGCCACGCCGGGTAACAGGGCATCATAAAATATATTTGCACCCGCCCAACCGATTGTGGCCGTAATGTAAAATACAATGGCCCAGTGCCAGGCTCCCTGTTCCAGTAACCTGAGGCAACCGGTCATGATGATTCCGAAGAACGCAAACGTGGCTAAAAATTTTAACTTTGCACTTCCTTTGTCCGCAATGGCACCCAGAAATGGAGCCAATGCAGCAATCACAATGGAAGCAAGAGAATTGGCCAATCCCAAATAAAAGGTACTTTGCGCCGGATCCTCGGGATTAGCCCAGTAAGTTTTAAAGAAAATGGGAAAAAATCCTGCCATAACAGTAGTGGCAAAAGCAGAATTTGCCCAGTCATACAGTGCCCAGCTGAATTTGGATAGACGACTGTTTTTCATGGGAGTTAATTTATCTCTTATTTCAAAGAAACAAAACAGATTTCCGGAACGGAGTAAAAAAAATATGCTTTATCCATTAATTTCAATAATTTGAATCTATTCCACAATAACTATTAGACAGAACGGCATCCCCCTGCAGCTGTTCACCGGGTCTGTTTTCTTATAAAAAAAATCCCCTCACCGGAACCGGCAAGGGGATATTAAGAACATTACGGATTTGGTCTTACTTAAAACTCTGCAAAGTCTTAATATAATTTGCGCGTTCGTAGGCATCGGGACTGGCAATCGATTTATAGCTCATGCTACCTTTCATCTGATGGATCGATTCATATTCATTCTCTGTTATCCATTGCTGCACGCCTTTCAGGATATCACCCACTTTTTCCACTCCTTCTGCCAATAATACCGATGCCATCATCGCTATGTCAGCACCAACCATCATGGCTTTTATCACATCTTCCGCCGAGTGAATCCCTGTGCTGGCAGCCATACTGGCTTTAATCCGCCCATAGAGAATGGCAATCCAGCGCAACGGAAGGCGTAATTCACTGGAGCTGCTTAGACGCAGGTTCGGGAAAACATCCAGGGTTTTCAGATCGATATCCGGCTGGTAGAATCTGTTGAATAAGACCAGTCCGTCAGCTCCGGCCTTGTCCAGCCTGGTAGCCATATTGGCAAAAGCGGAAAAATAGGGACCCACTTTTATAGCCACAGGTATCTTCACCGCTTTCTTGACAGTTTCCAGGTTATCAATATAGAGTTGTTCCACTTTATCTGCGGTCATTTCAGAAGCGGTGGCCACATAATAAATGTTTAATTCCAGTGCATCCGCACCCGCTTTTTCCATTTTCCGGGCATAATCCATCCACCCACCCGGGGAGACCCCGTTGAGGCTTGCGATTACCGGAATATCCACACTATTTTTCAGCTTTTCTATGAGATGCAAATATTCCTCCGCATGCAGATTTCTGAACTCATCCGGTTCAGGAAAATAGGTGAGGGATTCGGCAAATCCTTCCGTTCCCTGAGACAAAAAATAATCGATCTCTTCTATTTCATGATTAATTTGTTCTTCGAACAGTGAATACATCACAACCGCCGCGGCACCGACCTCTTCCGCCTTTTTTACCAGATCTACTTCGGCAGAAATGGGGGAGGCAGCCAGAACAAGCGGATTTTTCAATTTTAAACCCATATAAGTGGTGGTTAAGTCCATTTTATTCTCCTTGATTTATTATGCTTTATCAAAGCAATCCTCAATCACGCCAGACTCAAAAAAACCGTCCGGAAATCCATTATCAGACTTCCCGTCGAATGATTAAGATTGTGCTTTCACGTCGGCGTCCGCCTTCTGATACATCTTTTCCATACGTTCATAAAGCTGCCAGCGTCCTTTGACCTCCTTCTGTGCCATTTCCAGTAATTTTTTAGCCCGTTCCGGCATGGTCTTGGTCAGCATTTTATAACGTGTTTCATTGTAAATGTAATCCTGCAGCGGAATACTGGGCGCTTTGGAATCCAGTTTAAATGGATTTTCTCCTTTTGCAGCCAGGTCCGGATTAAAGCGGATTAGCGGCCAGCATCCGGAATCCACCGCCAGTTTCTGTTGGGTGAGACCATATTTCATATTGATACCGTGCGAGATACAATGACTGTAAGCAATAATCAGGGACGGTCCATTAAATCGTTCAGCTTCTATAAATGCTTTAACAGTCTGAACATCACTGGCTCCCATGGCCACCCTGGCAACATACACGTAACCATAGCTGATGGCCTGCATGGCCAGATCTTTCTTGGGCGTGGGTTTCCCGGCAGCAGCAAATTTGGCAACACTACCCAGAGGCGTGGCTTTGGACATCTGTCCACCCGTATTGGAATACACTTCCGTATCCAGCACCAGGATATTGACATTTCTTCCCGAGGCCAGGACATGATCCAGGCCGCCGTAGCCAATATCATAGGCCCAGCCATCTCCTCCTATAATCCATACACTCTTTTGGACCAGAAAATCGGCCAGGCTGAGCAGGAGTTTTGCGTCGTGGGATTTCATCTCCGCTAGCTTATCCTTCAGGACACTCACGCGTTGTCTCTGTTCATAGATTCCGGCCTCATCAGACTGATCCGCAGAGAGAATATCCTTAACCAGTTTTTCTCCGATGTTACCATCCAGTTTCCCGAGCATTTCCCGGGCCTGTTCGGTCTGTTTGTCAATTGTCAGACGAAAACCAAATCCGAATTCCGCGTTATCTTCAAATAATGAATTGGACCAGGCCGGTCCCCGCCCGTCCTTATTGAGCGTCCAGGGAGTTGTAGGCAGATTTCCGCCATAAATAGATGAACAGCCGGTGGCATTGGCTACAATCATGCGATCTCCGAATAACTGGGTAGCCAGTTTTACGTATGGGGTTTCACCACATCCGGCACATGCTCCGGAGAATTCAAAAAGCGGCTCCAGGAACTGGGATCCCTTAACAGTGTCCACTTTCTGTTGTGTTCGGTCCATTTCCGGAACATTCAGGAAATATTCCCAGTTTTCGCGTTCTGTTTTCCGCAGGGGAATCTGTGGTGCCATGTTAATAGCTTTCAATCCCACCTGTTCTTTATTCTTTACAGGACAAACTTCCACACACAATTCACAGCCGGTGCAGTCTTCGGGAGCTACCTGAAGTGTATATACTGATTTTTCCGGCCATTCCTTACCGCGCGCTGCAGCAGATTTGAAAGTGGCAGGTGCGTCCTCCAGATATTTGTCATCGTAGATCTTCGCCCGGATAACGGAATGAGGACAAACCATGACGCATTTATTACACTGGATACATATTTTTTCATCCCATACCGGAATTTCCAGAGCAATATTGCGTTTTTCCCACTTGGTGGTACCGGATGGGAATGTACCATCCTTGGCAAAGGAACTCACCGGCAGCTCGTCGCCATAACCGGCTATAATCCGGGCCGTTACATTTTTTACAAATTCAGGAGCTTCATCGGGAACCACCGGGGGAATTTCAATTTTACTGCCGGCTTTGGCAGGAACTTTGACCTCGTGCAGATTTTCCAGCGTCTTATCCACGGCCGCGAAATTTCGTTTTACGATCTCTTCACCCTTTTTCCCATAGGTCTTCTTGATGGAATCCTTAATGGCGGCAATAGCTTCATCTTTAGGTAACACCCCTGAGATGGCGAAGAAACAGACCTGCATAATGGTGTTGATGCGGGAACCCATTCCCGTTTCCTTTGCAACATCATAAGCATTTATCACATAAAATTTGAGCTTTTTATCGATTATCTGCTGCTCTACCTTGCGGGGAATTTTATCCCATATTTCATCCGGTCCATAAGGGGCATTCAGTAGGAAGGTGGAGCCGGGAATGGCAAAACGCAACATGTCATATTTTTCCAGAAATACGAACTGGTGACATGCCACAAATTTAGCGTGATTAATGAGGTAAGTGGAGCGGATCGGTTTTTTTCCAAAACGAAGATGCGAAGTGGTTACCGCCCCCGCTTTTTTAGAGTCATAGACAAAATAACCCTGGGCATAAAAATCTGTACCCTCGCCAATGATTTTAATGGAATTCTTATTAGCACCCACCGTTCCATCCGCACCTAAACCGTAAAACATACCACGGAAGACCTCCTCACTCTCAGTGGAAAAATTCGGATCATAATCTATGCTGGTATTGGTAACGTCATCAAAAATACCCACGGTAAAATGGTTTTTAGGTTTAGCTTTCTTCATTTCATCAAATATACCTTTTACCATGGCAGGTGTAAATTCTTTGGAGGAGAGTCCATACCTTCCACCGACAACTTTAGGCATCGTATCGAAGGGCAGGTATCCTTCCGAATAGGCTTCGGTGATGGCGGTGATGATGTCTTCATACAGAGGTTCTCCCACACTCCCCGGCTCTTTGGTCCGGTCTAGAGTAGCGATCACCTTAACGGTTTTGGGCAAGGAATTTACAAAAGCTTTTCCGTCAAAAGGACGATATAAACGCACCTTGAGAATACCTACTTTTTCACCTTTATCAGACAGATATTCAGCCGCTTCATGTGCCGCTTCTGCACCGGATCCCATTAAAATTACCACCCGTTCAGCTTCGGGATGACCGACAAAATCAAACAGGTGATACTGCCGGCCGACAATCCTGGCAAACTTATCCATCTGTTTCTGGACAATATCGGGACAGGCCTGATAAAATGGATTCACCGTTTCTCTGGCCTGAAAGAACACATCAGGATTCTGGGCCGTACCCCGAATGAACGGATTTTCCGGGGATAAAGCCCTTTTACGGTGAGCTATCACCAGCTCATCATCTATCATTTTTTTCAGATCACTCTCATCCAGCTGTTCGATTTTCTGTACTTCATGGGAAGAACGGAATCCATCAAAAAAGTGAAGAAAGGGAATCCGTGCTTCCAGAGAGGCCGCCTGAGAAATGAGGGCAAAATCCATGATTTCCTGAAGGGAACCCGAAGCAAGCAGACCAAATCCGGTGGACCGGGTTGCCATAACATCGCTGTGATCTCCAAAAATGGAAAGAGCATGGGTTGCAACGGTGCGGGCAGATACATGAAAAACGGTGGCGGTTAATTCTCCGGCGATTTTAAACATGTTTGGAATCATCAGAAGCAGACCCTGGGAAGCGGTAAATGTGGTGGTGAGAGACCCGCTCTGTAGTGCCCCGTGAACTGCACCCGAAGCACCGCCCTCACTCTGCATCTCAACCACACTGGGAACAGTACCCCATATATTTTTCTGGCCTTTGGCAGACCACTCATCTGCCCACTCACCCATGGACGAAGACGGAGTGATTGGATAAATAGCAATCACTTCATTAATCCTGTGAGCAACATACGCAGCCGCTTCATTTCCATCGATTGTCACTTTCTGTCGCTGCATTTTACATCTCCTTTTTAAAAAAATTTAAATAGAATCATCAATATTGATCAGGTATTGCATCAGGTTTTAAAAAATCCAAAAAAACCGGACTAATTTGAAAGTTATTCATTAAAGAATAATTTTTCAAGATTAAAAAAATATAATTATCACAAAATGAGGCGTTATCTGAAAATATATTTTAAGAGAGGTGAGGGAGAAAAAAATGAAAATTAATGTTATAATTTGTTTAATTTTGCATAATAATAACAGACTTTAATTGACTTCCCGATCTCCGAGACAGTTGATTTGACCGGCAACCTTATCACTATTCCTGCACCATATTTCAGTCATGTAATTTTTTTAACATTGATCAATGCCGGTAAACTCAACAGGTTTAAACACTGGTCAGGAGTTCCAGCTTTCATTTATAACGGATCCATTTTATCATTTCAGGAAGGGTGGGTCGCTTTCCGTACATCAGGATGCCTACGCGGTAAATCCGTGCCGCAAGCCAGATAATAATCACAATAGTCAGCAGATTAATCAGCACAGAGGTTAGAATTTCCCAGGCTGGAGGCTGAACAATCAGTATCCTTACAAACATAATCAATGGTGTAAAAAATGGCAGAAATGAAAGTATCTGCGCCAGGTCAGTGGTGGGATCCCTGATGACGGTAAAACTGATCATAAAGGGCAGCACAATAAATAAAGTGACGGGAGTGGACAACGTCTGGGCATCCTGCATATCCGAACACATAGCTCCGACAGCGGTGTACAGGGTGGAAAATGTAAAATAACCGATGACAAAAAACAGAATAAAGTAGAGAAGGATGGAGGGTGAAAATTGTACTGCATCAGAGATGCCCGGCATAGAACTGGTGGCTGCCAGAATAGCTGCACCGGCCATGGCTGCCCAGATAATATACTGAACCAGTCCCACTGCCCCTACCCCCAGTAACTTGCCCATCATGAGCTGGAATGAATTGGTGGATGAAAGAAGCACTTCCACAATACGGGAGGTTTTCTCTTCTATAACGCTTCGCATGATTGAACTGCCATAAACAATAATGGTCATATAAAGAATGAACAGAAAAACCAGTGCCGACAGATATTCTTCGTCGAATCCGCGGGCTTTGGCCTCCCCCTTCTCAATTTTCATTGAATTAATTTTAACACTGCCCGTCAATTCTTTCACCCGGACCGGATCCAATCCCGCCCTGCGGAGTCTCTCATTATTGAGAATACCGGTAATACCTGTTTTAAGACGCTGCATTAAATCCAGATCGCTCACGGTTTTACCGATATAAGTTACTCTGGCACTATCCAGGACATTGGCCGGGATAATAAGAATGGCATTCAGGGCTCCCTCGTCCACCTGCGCTTTATATTTATCAGGTTGATGGGTATAGTCCTCTGTTGAGAGAGGCGCAAAATTCAAGCGAAGTGTTCCATTCTTCAGGGTGTCATTAAATGCAGCCGCCAGTTGTTCCTGCACTATTTGCGCATAATCCACTACCCCAATGGTAAGGGGTTGTTTCCCGGTAACCGTCATGAAGTAAGCTGGGGCCAGCATAATCGCTATGATAAATATGGGACCCAGCACCGTCGCGATCAAAAAACCGCGGGTGAAAACTTTGGTAAGAAATTCTCTCTTTATGATTTTAAGAATTTTATTCATTTCCCGTCACCCCCTACCAAATCAATAAAGATTTCATTAAGGGAGGTTTCGGAAATCTCAAATTTCTTGACCGGCAGACCGGACTCAGCCAGCGCGCCAAACAGCTGCCGCGGATCTGCCTGATCCTGCAGCCGGATTTCCATATAATTCCCGTAATCGTTCAAACTCTGCACGTAAGGCAATTTCTTGATAAATTCCGCATCACCATGATATTCAAGCAGAATGGAATTGCGGCTGTACTTCTTTTTGATATCTGCAATATCTCCCTGAACCACCACCCGTCCTTTGTCTATCAGGCAGATTCCGTCGCACAGTTTTTCTGCCTGATCCATCAGATGGGTGGAAAGAAGAATGGCTTTACCCTGTTTTTTCATCGCCAGCAGAATATCTTTCAGAAATTTTGTGTTGATGGGATCCAGCCCCGAAAATGGTTCATCCACAATAAGCAAATCGGGAGAATGTATAATGGCTCCTATGAACTGTACCTTCTGTTGCATACCCTTGCTCAAACTATGGATCCGTTTATCCGCCCAGGATTCCAGCTCAAACCGTTCCAGCCACTCTGATGCCGTCTTTTTGGCAACAGCAGAGGACATACTCTTCATCTCTCCCAGAAACTGGAGATGGGCCAGAAGTTTCATCTTGGGATACAACCCCCGTTCTTCCGGCAGATAGCCGATTCTGTTCTTTAGTTTTTCATGAAAAAGTTGTCCGAGAATCTTTATTGTACCGGAATCCGGTACAATTATGTTCATGATCATCCGCATGGTAGTGGTTTTGCCTGCACCATTTGGTCCCAGTAGTCCAAATAAGCGGTTATTTTCAATGCTAAACGAAATCCGGTCCACTGCCTGAAAGGAATTGAAAGATTTCGATACATTGTCAACAATCAAACTGGTCATGTCTGTATTGGTGTTTATCATTGCGGAGTATAAAATAATTTTGAAATCGGCATCAACCAAAGGATATTATAAAATAACTAGGATATCCCGTTGTGCTAATTAATGCAAATCAATATGGAATAGAATAGTAATAATGAATTACTAATAATGATTTCATTTTATCTCTTCCGGCAGGATTTTGCGGTTCCTATATGCGGAGACTAAGTACATTCTTTCATAAATAAAGTAACGTATTAATATTAGACAGGATAAACAGGATGAGCAAGATAGAATTTCATCAGGTTCACCTGACTATATTGCAGAATAGATATAGTTTCATATTACGGTTGGACTGTCTTTTCAAAAGTGCTTATTACCATGTGTATACTGAAACCAGCAAATAGTAAACCACCGTTTTTGCGGGTCAGGGTGCAGGACTGAGCTGTTGGTTTAAAATTATTTAGTGTGATTTACAGGATTTAAATTATTATTGGTTCCTGTCACATAGTGATGCCTATGGCATTAATCCCGTCCAAAATTTATGTTACCGTAATTATGATTTGCTGTACTAAGGTGCCGGAAAAGAGGATTGGGACCATTTTGAACGCACATTTAAAA
Organism: uncultured Caldithrix sp.; assembly: GCA_964461135.1. Taxonomy (GTDB): domain Bacteria; phylum Calditrichota; class Calditrichia; order RBG-13-44-9; family RBG-13-44-9; genus RQOF01. The sequence continues at coordinate 32,018 of CAYWTB010000007.1, forward strand.
ATCTGGGATACTGAACCGTTTATAAATAAGATATTCATTATCAATAGCCCCAAGCTTTAGCTCCTGGAAAAGAAATCCCCCCCAATTTTAAGGTTTTAGCCCCTTCTTTCAGCTTTATGCAACAGCTTGCCGGCCGGGATGGGGATCCTCAACTAATATAAAAATGATGCAGAACTGAATTCAGCATGGTAGTAACTCCAAAATTGACATATTTGACGCCTTTTTTATCTTATTGGCACAACGGGTCAAAACAATACATTCAACAAAGCTGCTTAGACTCCTTCAGCATTTTCTTGCAATCATTAAAATTAAATATTATCATTTACATAATAGAATTCAGCGATGAGGGAACTTATGAGTATTCCTGACTATTACCCGCTCATTCACAATGAATGGGTAAAGACTTACAAATCCGTTAAAATTGTAAATCCTTACGACCAGAAGAAAATTGCAAAAGTATATTTTGCTGACGGTGATTTTCTGGATATGGCAGTGGAAAGTGCTGTAAAAGGATTCAAAACGTCACGCCGGTTATCCGGATATGAACGCTATGAATTGCTTATGGGGATTGTCCGTGGCCTGGAGAAGAACATGGAAGATCTGGCCCGGACCATAGTTAGTGAGAGTGGAAAGCCGATACGATTTGCCCGGAATGAAGTCAACAGAGCAATACTGACTTTCACCTGGGCGGCGGAAGAGGCCCGGCGCCTGCAGGGAGATTTCATCCCACTGGATGTTGCCCCTCAGACCCGTGGCTATTTTGGTATTTCACGCCGTTTCCCAATTGGTGCCATGCTGGGAATCTCTCCCTTTAATTTTCCCTTGAACCTGGTGGCTCACAAGGTAGCTCCTTCATTGGCCTCCGGCAACAGTATTATTCTTAAACCCGCATCACAAACTCCCATAACCGCAATAAAATTAGGAAAAATCATTCATTCCGCAGGACTGCCTGCGGGTATGGTAAATATTCTTCCAGCCAGCGGGAAGACGGCGGAAATACTGGTGAAAGACGGGCGGCTAAAAAAATTGACATTCACCGGAAGTCCTAAAATCGGCTGGTACCTGCGTTCTGTGGCAGGGAAGAAGAAAGTTACGCTGGAACTGGGAGGAAATGCAGCAACCATTGTTGAACCGGATGTTGAACCGGATGAAATCATTCCCAGGCTGGTACTTGGATCATTTGCCTATGCAGGGCAGATTTGTATTTCAATCCAGAGAATTTACGTGAGAGATACCACCTTTGAGAATTTTGTGGACAAATTTCTGCAGGAAACGAAAAAAAATGCAAAGGTGGGAAATCCCATGGATGAGAAAACCATGATTGGTCCCATGATTGACCTGGAATCCGCCAAAAGAGCCGAGAACTGGGTAAATGAAGCCATTAAAAATGGCGCCGAACTGTTATGCGGGGGGATACGGAATAAAAACTTTCTTGAACCCACCGTATTAACCCGAACCACACCCGATATGAAGGCGGTCTGTGAAGAAATTTTTGCCCCTGTGGTATCAATAGAACCTTATCATGATTTTACAGATGCGCTGAAAATGGTCAATAACTCCTATTTTGGATTGCAGGCCGGAGTGTTCACCAATGATTTCGCTAAAATTCAGCAGGCCTACGCACAACTGGATGTGGGTAGCGTTATTATCAATGATTATCCAACTTTCCGGATTGATCCCATGCCCTATGGAGGGGTAAAAGACAGCGGTGCCGGCCGGGAAGGCATCCGTTATGCGATTGAGGAAATGACAGAAATCAAATTACTGGCTGTCAAAGGCCTGCATTATCCCGTCGATTAAGGATTATCAAGTTGAACAGGTTGAAAAATTCTACATTTAGATTAAAAAAATTAAATAAAGTGACATAAATCTTGACTAAATACATAATTATACTTAAATTTTTTTACTTACGGATATTTTCTCTCCATCCACCTGGTAAATAAAATCCGTAAGCGCATTGGTGGAGAGGATAAGTCGTTTTTAGGTAAGGAGGTATATTTTTTTATGCCCACTGGTACAGTTAAGTGGTTCAACGAGAACAAGGGATGGGGCTTTATTGTTCCCGATGATGGTGGGGATGATGTTTTTGTTCATTACTCAGCCATTGAGGCAGAAGGTTTCAAAACCCTCAAAGAGGGGCAGAAGGTGGATTTCGAATTGAAGCTCGGAAAAAACGGTAAGTATCAGGCGAATAATGTAAAAATGCCACAAGAATAGCATCATCTCGTCTCATGGAATCACCCGGTTTTCAGTTTTTGTGGAAGCCGGGTTTTTTTATGGTAACAATTACAATCAGAAAGTTTAGAAATTTTTTCTTCGAAAATACAAATAAAAGGGGATACCCAGTGCAACAAAAATCAGACCAGCCAGCGACTGTACCGGCTGATCCAGCAGGGTATTAACCAGAATCCAGGCTGCAACTGCCAGATAGAGAACCGTGGTATAAGGATATCCCCAGGCCAAATATATATTCTCTTTCCCCACGGGGCGTTTTCGAAGGATGATCAGGCTGAATCCCGATAACAGACCAAAACAGACCATTATGAAAACGGTGTAAGTTAATAACTGATTGAAACTCCCCGATAACACCAGTATGATGGTCCAGGCGCACTGGAGCCACAGGGACCTGTCCGGTGTACCGAAATGGGGATTAATCCTGCCAATCGCCGGAAAAAACATCCTTGCCTGGCTCATGGCATAATAAATACGGGCTCCGGAAAGTACAGTGGCATTTAGCGTACTGAGCACTGCCACCAGAATTATTAGGGTAAAGACAGAGGACAGCCCGCTTCCGTACAGCACTGCCAGCACCCGGTAACCGATATCCACCACATTTTCCATTTTCTGCAGCGGCAAGGCATACAAGTAAACAATATTAATAAGCACGTAAAGGATTGCCACCGTGGTTACCCCCCACCAGGTAGCCAGGGGGATTGTTCGCTGATAATCCTTGATTTCTCCGGCAATGTAGGCCAGCACGGTCCAACCGGAATAGGTGAAATAAACTCCGATTAGTGCCACGCCCAGGCGCGAGATGGTATTCATATCCGGCATTCCCGGCCAAAGGGGAAAGACATTATGCCAGTTGCCTCTTCCGGAAGAAAAACCAACTACCAGATATCCGGCTAGCACCGCAATACTTATAAAGGTAAAAAAAGTCTGCAGTATTGCCCCGGCACGGATGCCTCTTACATTAATAACCGTAAATAATAAGGCAGTAGTGACGGCCACTGATTTGAGCATGGTGAGGCGATATCCGATAAAGGGAATGACCAGGTGCAATTTTTCGGTGTCCGTTCCAAACAGGTTTAAAAAATAATGGGCAAATCCCACGGATATTATCGCAATGGAACCGGTATATGTTACCAGAAGCGCAGCCCATCCGAAAAGAAAACCCATTAAGGGGTGAAAGGCGTGGGAAAGATAGTGGAAATCCCCCCCCGCACGGGGAAAACGGGTTGATAGCTCCGCATAGGTTATCCCACCGCAGAAGGACAGGAAACCACCCATAATCCACAATAACAACATGAATCCGGGATTACTGACATATTGTGAGATGTAGCCACTGGTGGTAAAAATACCAATGCCGATAATATTTCCCACAATTAATACATAAGCGTCCCTGCCGCTCAGTACTCTGCGGGAAAAATCATCACTAATCATATATACCTTCAGAATTGAGTATGAGCTAATATAAAGCATTCATATCATATTACCGGATGGCGATAAGGATTTGACTATTTAATAATCATGGTTATCAGCAGCTGAAGTTCCTCCTCAGGGAACAACCACCAGCAGCCGATATATTACTCGGTGGATAACTCAAACATCATGACGCGGTTATTTCCCGAATCAGCCAAATATACAATCTGACCTTCCTTGAACGGTGTAACCGCAACACCTTTGGGATTGTTAAATTGTTTGACACCATTTCCAAAACCGAGGACGGACTGCAGTTGTTTACCGGAGGACGCTACAAAACGGTAAAAACCAGGTTGGTATTTATCTGACTCCGGATCAACGCCCGGTTTTCCGGCATCCACCAGAAATATGAAGCCGTTCCGATCAATGGCAACATCCTGAAGATTCCAGAATTGGTCATTCGCATAGATATCGGAACCGATCAGACTGGTATTGGGAGTTAGTATCGGTTGACCTTCAAACAGGGTGGTGGTTACATGCTGGAATTTATAGGCATTTTCCAGCAGGCTGGTGCGGCCGGTCTGAGTATACATGAATTCAATTGTATTCTCGCGGCTGGATACATCAAGGTACTCTTCGCGCAGAGACAGGATAGATGTAGGCAGTATGGTGGAAAAAAGGGCCGTTCCATTAACCGCAAGCGGTAACTTTCCTTTGAGGGTATGATTCGGATAAAAATCATAGATAAAACTGAACTCCAAATAATTACTACTGGTGTCTCGCGGCTCTATCGCAGTCACATAATACTCAAATCCGTTATAAACTGAGATGCCGGTGTACTGCCGGGTAGGTTGACTGGCCTGCTGGAAGACGATGTCTGCAGGAGCACTGGCAATATCATGCTGATGGGCATAAAGGTCTATTCTATAAATTGTATTGGTCTTATTAACCACCAGTAATTGCAGGCTGTCATTCTGAGAAATCGCCACCGGATGAGGCACTTTATCCGAAATTCCCTGGATCGTTCCTCCTGCATCCATCATGATAATCTCATTTTTATCGGTATTGCAGACATATATGAAATTGTCAACACCGTAATAGATGTCGGAGGGGTTTCTGAAGTCATATCCATGGGCATTGTCCAGAATCGGATTGATCATATTATAAACTTCATTATTGATATTGGCGTACCGGTCACTTTCTGATGGAATGGAAGGAACAGGATATTTATCATGAGAACAGTTTATCCACGAAATCAGAAAACCCAGGCATATAAAAAGAAGACGTTTTGACATGAATAACTTTCCTTTTTAAAACATAATATTAAAGCTGAAACGATTGACATATCCGAGACGTCCAAAGTTGGTGAATGCATAATCGACACCTACGTTCATTTTGCTCACAGGCAGTCTGACTCCAAAACCAGCAGAGAAATCTTCCTCGGCCCGTGCGGTGGCCAGCCCTCCGCGTAAGGCAAAAATGTCCCGCCACCAGTATTCCATCCCGATATTAAAATTCTCCACATTATCATTGGGATGATTCAGCTGGATAGAACCGGATAACATATGATCTTCAGATTTTATAAAATCCGCAGCTATTCCAATACGAAAGAGAATTGGCGGTGGAAATTTCTGGAAGCTGTCTTTTGTGATCACCTGGTTATCCAGATTTTTATACTGGAAACTGCCCGAAGGAGATATATCACGTCCAAAGTTTGATACGGCCACTGCAAACCGGATCGATTCCCATCCGGTCCGGTAGTAAGTCCCAAGGTCAAACAGCAGGGCGCTCATATTCAATTCAGCCAGTGTTTCATGTAAATATTTCACGGAGAGGCCAAAACTGAATTTATCAGTCATTTTACGGGAATAGGTAAGACTGAATAACGCATCAGAATAACTGAAATAATTACCGGTCCCGGATGGAAACAGTTCGGTGGTCTCCTCCATATCCTGGGTATGCAGATAAGTTACCGCCAGGCCCAGGCTGTTTACATCATCCAGGTGATATACCAGTCCGAGAAATTCCAGCTGAATATCTACTACCCAACGGGTGCTGGAAACAAACACCTGGTTCTGGGAAAACTGGCTGATTCCTGCCGGATTATAATACAGAGCTTCCGCATCGTTGGCTATGGCCACATAAGCTTGTCCCATACCCACGGCTCTGGGCCCAATACCGATCTTTAAAAACTGGGCGGCAGATGTACCTACACGCTGTCCACCCAGGTTAGGTATCAACTGTGAATAAGCAGCATTTGCGATTAAAATTGAAAAGACAAGATTCCATACTGCCTTCATTTCATCTCCAAGATAAGATTAAAACTCTAATGATATGCCAAACTGAATATTTCTGGGTTCCCGGTAACGGGACGGATTAAAGGGGAATGGCCCCGATATGGGATAAAAACGATCAGGATATAGTGGATCATTCCAACTGATAGGAGTCGGATCCCCGTATTCGTAACCTCGGCCGGTTACATTATCAATAATATCGACATTCTGGCTGTTAAATAAATTGGTAATCTCAACGGTGAAAATGTACCGCATCCCCCCCCACTCAAAAAATTTGCGGAAATTTAAATCTGCCCAGTGCCAAAATTCTCCCAGTTTGCTGTATCGCAGGCTCTGGTCTTCCGCCAGTGTATACACCGGCCGGCCATCTTCCGGCCTGAAGTAATTGAATTCTGCCGGAGTATAGCGTCGCCCTGCCATAGCGAACCAACGGAAATTCACATTCCAGTCATCAAACAGCTTGATTCCCAATGGCCTCAGGTGCTTTCCCTTTGGGATTCTTAAATTGGTCGTCAGTGATATCTGCCAGGGCCTGTCCCACTGGGCATAAGATTCTTTGATGGGTTCTTCATCGATACTGCCCTTGGCCACCAGTAATCCCACATCCGGTGAAGACGCTTTGGTGGTTGTAATGGAATACGAACCGTTCAGGACTCCGGAGAAGTAGGGTCCGATACGCGTTCTGAATTCGCCTTCAATGCCGCGCGACCTGGCATAATCCAGATTTATATAAAAAATAGCAGATCCGATGCGGGGTACTCCCCGAATGGTGGTTGTCTGGACGTAATCAAAGATATCGGTATAATAAGCAGTTATATTAATTACATTATTATCATTAATTTTATTGCGGATACCCAGCTCATATTTCACAGATGTTTCGGGATTCAGGTTTGGATTTCCGAACTTCTGGTAAGCGGATTTAGAGCTTATACCGCTTAGTTTGGCATATACAAACTGCGGTTTGGGTTGTTTGGAAAAATGGCCATAATTGAAGAAAAGCATCAGATTATCGGAAACCGGATGAGACACGGCCACCCGCGGCATAAGCCGGAATTTAAAACTGTGGCCGAAAAATCTATATGTCTGATTTTTGTAATCCTGACGCATGGATGGTGTCAGAATATTGGTGGTATCTTCAATGGCCCGGTCAACAAAGTCCCCCGGCATCCAGTAATCCAGCCGGAGTCCGGTATTCAGGTAAAAACCTTCAAATTTGATATTGTCCTGGACATAGAATGCACCGTCCGCCGGATACACCCGGTAAATATCCTGAGTAGAGCCGTAACCGCCCTCCAGCCAGGGATCCACGATGTCGATCATCTGCATCTCTTTCACGGATGCCTCAAAGCCGCCCTTTACGGTATGGATCCTGCCAATATGGCTGGTGATGCTTCCCTGAAAGGTATACCATTCGATAAAATGATCGTGCCAGAATGTTGCATTTCCATAATCATAAAATCCATCGCCCGGAATAATTCTGATCTTGGTGGGATCATTACTTGGTGTGTAATAATCCACCGGAAGTCGGGGTACATCTAGGGGTTTGTTATAGTTATACCAGGGTTGGCCATCCCAGTCCGAGCGCAAATGGGCCCAGTACTGACTTAACTGCAGGTCATAAAAAGTAGTATTATTGAGGGTCTGTTTCCATTGTAATGAAATTTTCTCATTATCATGAGTATAGGTATTAAAAATATCCAGGTTCTTGGAATATTCATAGGGAAAACCCGGACCCGGCTCCACATATTCCAGGTTTGTCTGTAAAGACTGTTTGTTCTGATTGATAGCAATGGACCGGTTGTAAGAGAACACTAATTCTTCTGTCGGATTTAATTTCCAGTTCAGTTTAACCAACCCGGACCAGTTATTATCCTCGCGGGGTGCCAGGGTAGTGGGTGTAAGAACTCGTCTACCGAATAAATCCAGGGTGGGGGCAATGGAAGAATAGAGCTGATTGGCCGTACTGCCTGTATAATCATCCGCCACCTGGATATACGCATTGGCAAAAAAATACATTTTCCCCGGTAGCCTTAAACCGAATACCGGAAGCAGAAAATTGGATATTACTTCCGGTCCACCCAGGTTAAACTCATAAGTATCGGTATTAAAGCTCCAGGGCTGGCTGCGAAAAAGTCCCAGGTGATCACTTTTGTATGACACATATCCCTGAAACCGGTCCGATCCCGATTTGGTTTTTACTTTAATAATCCCGGAAGTCGCCTGTCCATATTCAGCCTGGAATCCTCCGGTGATAACTTCCACCTCTTCGATGGCATTGGCACTGACGTTCAATCCGAAACCTGTACCGGACAGCGGATCCTGTACCGAAATTCCGTCCAAAAGATACTGGGCTTCATAGGTACGACCGCCCCTGATGTGGATCTCGTCATCCTGTTTAACTACTCCCACCTGGCTGGATACCACCGTTTGGACATCCTCAAATATCTGATTGGAGATATCCTGGCTGGAAACCGAACGTGTTGTACTGGTTTCATCAAATTCAATCAGCGGTTTCTCACCGATTACCACAATTTCCTGTCCTAAAGCCAGCGAGGTGGACTCGAGATCGATGTTAACAGTAACACTTTCACCGGCCTTCACCCGAACGCCGGTCTTATGCACTACTTTATAACCGATATAGCTTATTTCCAGTGCATATTCACCGGGATTAACCTTGGGTATCACAAAAAATCCATCCGCATCAGAGGAAGATCCCAGATAGGTGCCCAGCACCACGATGTTTACACCAATCAGAGGGTCACCCGTTTCACTGTCACGAATAATGCCCCTGAGGGTACCTTTGCCGGTCTCCTGTCCCGAAACCGGGCAGATAGAGGTCAATAAAACAAATGTTAAAACAAGTTTAAAAAGTTTCATAGAATAAAATCCGCTCATTTAAAAATATCATATAAAATGATATCAAAAAAATCATCCAGATTATTATTAGCTTTTAACTGATGTAACGGAGTGGCCGAAAAAACAAAGTCAAATTCTCCGCTATTGTCATTTTTCCCCAGCAGAACAAAAAGGGGTCTGTCAGCAGGATCGGAAGGATTTGCGAAACGGTATACCGGGATAGAGGTCACCTTGGGATGAAGCGGCTTGATTCCCACAATGGTTTCCGAAACTTTCAGTACCGGAAGTGTTCGTACAGTATCACGAAAAGTCAACTGAAATAATGTATCGGGCACATAGGTATTATTCGGGAAACAGCGGTAATCTTTATTAATGATGGAGTCAACCGGTGTAAACACCAGGGGATTACCCAGACTTCCGAAGGTTTTATTAAACATGGTGCTATAGATCAGTTTGCCTCCCCGGGGTTGTCTGTTCAGGAATTGGGGTAGAGAAATTTGAGCCGTAATGAAATGTTCATTGGCTTCATCCATGATATCGGCATACCAGATGATATAATCGAACAACAAAATGGTCTGGGTAAACTGGGCATTCAAATCCGGAAAAAGTTTCTTGATATTCCAGTAACTGTAATCTTCACCCTTAGAGACAACGATATTTTGCATCATGGATTTATAATAAAGGTCTGCATAGCCCGTTACAGAACTCTCATCGCTGAAATCATCAATCAGTAAATAACGGCCCCTTGGTTGCTTAACATACCAGAAATCAGCCGGATCTTCCGGCATTCTCAGCGGATTACTCCTGGCACCGGCAATATCTATTGCCCGGATGGTGAAGGAATGCAGCCCTTCAACCAGACCGCTATCGGCATTCAGGGTAATAGAGCGCTGGAAACCGGCAATCCGTTTCCAGTTGAGGGTATCATCATCCATGGCATATTCAAAATAGTCGATGGTGGAATCACCGTCCAGATCGGTAACATCCCAGGCAAAGCTGGCAACCGTAAAGGTGGTATCGGGTATCCGGCTGCGCCGGGGCCATTTCATCACCGGTGCTGAATTTTTAATCGGAAATCGCTGCCGGGCAGGGGTTGGATCCTCCAATCCTGCATCATCCACCGCTTTCACCTGGAAAAAGTAAATCGTATCCACACCGGTTATTTTCAAGGGAAATACCATGGAACGGCTTTCGGTAAACATCCAGTCCGATGGCAGCGGATTTTCCCGCCAGGTATAATAAAAACCGGTCACGAAACCGTCCGGATCACGACCATCCCAATAAATTTTCTGGATGCTCTCGGTATAATTCAGGGTGTCTGCATATGATACAAAGATATCTGTATCAGGAGGGAGGTTGGAAAGTGGATTACTGATTTTCTTTTCCTCACAATGAATGAACAGAGTGAGAGAAAGGGCCAGAATCCCCAGCATTTTTACACTTTTAATATAAATAAACTTGGTATTTTTCATAAAAATTACACGGTTTACTTCGCGAAACAGCTATCCGGTCATTTATTCCTGCAAATATTTTCTCGATTCACTGGTCATTTCCGGATTACATTCAGGCAGAAGAACGGCAAGTTATCGTCTTCTGCCTGAGTAACAAATTATGCTATTTAATCAAACTATTTCATGAGAATCATCTTTTTGGTGACATTCACACTACTACCCTCCAGGCGGTAGAAATAAATACCCGATCCCATGAAGTTACCTGCTTGGTTGCGGCCATCCCACATAACCTGCTGGCTTCCTGCCTGCACCACGCCATCCAGCAGTACTTTTACCTGCTGACCAAGCAGATTATAAACCGCCAGTCTCAAAGTAGAAGTCTGGGGAACGGAGAATTTAATGGTGGTGGTGGGATTGAACGGATTGGGATAATTCTGACTCAGGGTAAATTTATCCGGTATATTCATTTCATTACCGGAACCTTTAATATCCACCACGTGGTTCACAATATCACTGTTATTGCGGGGTAGAATTTTATAATTACTATAGCTGAAGTAATGCTCACCTATCAGTTCTTCAATGGTATCACCCATGTGAAAGGTTGTGTCCAGGTTTCCGTCAAATGCGCTGAATGCATCATCCACTCTTACCCCGCCGGATCCGTCATCCACCGTAAATTCTCCGTAATTACCGGGAGCATCCGGAAACGGATTGGTGACGGTCAAATTAACGACCTTAATTAGTACACTTTCATAGGCTTCGGCATTGGCGCCACCCGTAGTGATTTCACCAGTAGTGACCTGAATCGGATCGAATGCACCATAACCATTGGTCAACACTGCGAAACTGGTGATATTGGCCATACGAGTCACGTTATAGTTTTCCTGCACCGTACCCGTAATAGAGATCCAGTCACCTTTAATGGCTTTATGGGCGGGATCGTATACCCACATTCCGTACCAGGCACTGTCCTTGGATTGGATATAATAATTATTGACCCAATCCGACGTATCGGTCATTACTACTCCTTCCAGTGTCGCTACATATCCCATGAAAGGTGAATTATCAACTGAATAACCCCAGGTATACTGTACATCCTTAATGCTTAAACCACTGTCGCGTATGATGTAACTGTAGACATAAGTAGCTGTGTCACCCGGAATCTGGGACCTATCACCTTCATCATCTTCGGCCTGGATGAAATAACGGACATAGGAATTATTGGCCTGTACCGGGATGGTGGCCTGGAAAGTATCTCCGTTAGTTACCGTCATGGCTACTTGCTGAAATGCAACCCAATCCACACTGTAATTTAAGGTAGCAGAGGCCACCGATCCGTTATCAACAATGGCCGCTGAGACATTGACCTGATCAGTTGAGCTGGGAACACCCGGTGAGCGTCTCACGCCTGAAATTTCTGGTGGATTGGTTAAAATTTCAATACTGGCATCATTGCGGGGATTAATCGAAAGGTAGGGTTGATTAACATCACGGGTAAAACCGGTCAAATTAATGCGTGTGCCATTGGCTGGCCAGGGATTCAGATGGTTATCAAATTGTGCCCTGAAATACAGGAAATAATCATCCATATAACCCGTACCCGTCCCATCATCCATTACTGCCTGGTTACTGGAGTATTCTCTATTGGTTATAGTAGCATTCTCCACCTTAACCAGCATGTTTTCCCATTGTTCGGCCACATCATAGGATTCCAGATCGGCAAAGGTTAATACTTTGGGTTCAGGAAGAGTGTTTCCACTCGAAATAATACTAACCGGAACAACCGGATCAGTCAATACTACCAGCTGAGTAAAGTGATTCAGGTACTCATCCACCCAGCCGGTAAAGTAACATTCATCACCTTCCTGCACGTAACCAAACAAAGTATTACTTTCGGCAGAATCATTTTGAATGACAAAAAAACCGGACCATGGATCCTGTGTTCCATCCGATAGATAACAGGCCCAGCGGCTGCCCACATACAATTCTCTCGGACTATGCATGACGTAACAATGCACAACCACCGTATCTCCGCGATATAAAGATTCATCGGAAGAATCGGGATTAGGTACATACTGCAGGTCGTGAATGGAAACAGTGTCATAACTTGCTGTTTGCGTCACGCCGGTGGAATAAAACGCACCGAACGTTAAAATCACTGATAATACAATCGCTAATTTCATCATAAAATCCTCCTTAAATAAAAAGTATGAATTAAGAAACAGAAACTACCCGCTTTTATTTGTTTTGGGACGTATTCTGATTACTTTATAACCACAAATTTGCCCCGGTAGACCTCTCCGCTATCCTGGTCTTTCACTGTGAAAAGATATAACCCGGAAGCCAGTGCCTGATCATTCCTGGAAATCAGATCCCAGGCATGTTCGCCGCCGGAAAATACTGTTGGCTTATCGGTCGGGGAATATTCCCGGTACCATTTGATTTCCCGTCCATCATAAGCCTCAGCCCGGTGGGTAAACTGATCCACCAGGTCTCCGGCAAGGGTATATATTCGTACTTCACAATGAGCCGGAAGATTAAAAAATACGATCTTGCGTTCCCGTTCAAAACCGCCATCCCAGATAGCACCGGCACGGTAAGGATTGGGATAGACACCAACTTTCCTCTGTTCCCCTGCTACTAGTGGCGGGGTACCCGGTGTAACAATCACCACATTTTCCAGTTTGCTGCTTTCCAGGCTGGGAAGATTGATGCGTACGTCCCCGCTGTCAAATGCCGAGACGGCAAAAGCATATTGCCAGCCATTGTGCAGGTTATCCAATACTAATTTATACGAGTAATAAACAGTATCTCTCAATCTCGTTTCCGGATCAACAGATATTTCCAAAATTGGTTCGTCCATAGTGATACTGTCCAGACCGGTATCATAAAACAATTTGTCTTTTAAATCATATTCCCGGATCAACTGCATGTTACTTAAAATTCCGTCAGGTGAGCGGTCATCTCCCAGAAATGACCGGTATATCCGGAATCCTTCAAAATCTATTACTCTGGATATCAGATCCACCGATTCCTGCGAACGAATATCCCAGTATAGGGTCACTTTTCCATCTTCGGGTATTACCTTTAGCCGGGGTGGAGCGGGGGGAGTTGGAAGAATATATCGATCCAGAATACCATTAGGAATTATATCTTCGGTGGAGTCTGTTCCCACGTAATCCAGAATTCCATTTCTGTTGGCATCTTCCCCGTAATAGGCACGATAGGCCCAGGAGGTATTATCAAATAAATTCTTTTTGACCCTTTCACTGTCACGGCGGTTGGGATCATCATTGTCGTTTCCAAATTCTTTGGCACAAGCAATTGCAAAAACCACATTTATGGAGGAATCGGGTGGGATAGTTTTAAAAGGACCGGTAGATATTAAACTCATGCGATTTCCCGGTTTTTGAAAAATGCTTGCCAGAAAGTAGTTATTGGGAATAGATGATTCCATACGGGCATAACGACTGGCTTCATCCAATGGAGCCCGGTCTTCATCGGTATCCCCGCCGGAAAAAAGCCACCACTGATGAGTGGTTTTCCGGTCATAGATCTGATCTGTTGCAACCGGATCCGCTCCCAGAAAAGCCATAGCAACATAACTGTTGCTGAATCCACGGTCCCCACTATGATCGTAACAATAGACCAGCTGAAGTGAATCGTTGGTAGTATATCCTGCTCCGGCATAGAGATAAAAGGGTGAACCTACCCGTGGGGGTGTAATGTTGGTGTTTCTCACCACCAGATCTGCCCACATGCCCACATAAACATCCTTCAGGGTGTCTTTTTGAGCATTATAACCAACGTTTTTGAGGGTATAGTTAAAAATTACGAAGGCATCGGCAAAAGGATAATTCCAGGCATATGTTTCCAGATGTACGGCAATTCCGAGTGGCTGATGGTAAGGAATGCTAATACTGGTGCCGGGAACCGTGAGATTAGTGTCACTGAAATTACAGATAAAATCCTGGTGACTGATGGCATCGGGAGAATAAAACTTATCATCCTCAAGAGAGGAAGCTTCCGCCACACGGTCTGTAAGTGAAGCCGTGTTGGTAAATTCAAAATTTGCATTTACCCCTCCCAGACGGGGCACATTGAAGGCACCGGTAGTGACCCGTGTACCGGATGGTGTTTTCCCGCCAACCCATAATCCGCCTACAAAAAGGTGTTCAATCCCCGATCCTTTGGGAAATTCACAGGACGGTTGATCGACAGGTGACTGTTCAACAAAACCGTCTCCGAAGGTGCCATAATTGCTGACGGTTATACCAATATTTCCGGTAGTGGTAAATTTGGATTCATCATCAACCATAATTTTCGATAATGGTGGTAGCTGGGCATCCTGTGCCTCAGTCCGCAACGGTGTAAACATAAGAAAAAAACAGATCAAGGTCAAAACCCGCCACACAACAGAATTAGCAGAAATACGTTTCTTGTTAACCAAAATATTTGTGGTTTTCATAATACTTTTCTGTAGAAAATCGGTAGATTAAAATCTGGTTTAAAGCCCCAAGAGGATTCACTTAGTCCGACTCATTCCATTTAAAACGTGATAAGAAGATACTATTTTCACTTTATTTTATCAACAATTAAAGAAAAAAAATTATAGAGATTAATAACCCATTATTAATCTGCAGGTTATGAAAATGGTTATCACGCAGAAAAGATAAAATACGGATTAATAAAGCCCATTCCGATTTAATAGAAATTGTTCTGAAAAATTTTATGTTTGACAATTTTAATCAACTTGTCTAAATTTTTGTCAGTCATCCATTGTTTGAAATTTATGAAAACAGACCAGAACATTCTCGATCAGGAAGAAATGATCATACCCAGCGATTCAAATCAATTACCCAAAATTGAAAAATTTTCAAAACGAATTTCCGAAAAAGCACGCCTAAGCACAGATAAATCGGAAAATCTGGCCATAGTTCTTACCGAGTTAGTTAATAATGCTATTCTACACGGTAACAAAAAAAATCCAAAAAAAAAAGTAACCATCAGGGTTCTCTATTATAATGACCGCGTTCAGATCTCCGTGAAAGATGAAGGATACGGTTTTGATGCATCGCGGCTCAAAGATCCCCGGGATCCTCAGAACATCTGGAAGGAAAACGGCCGGGGAATTTTTCTGGTAATACATCTGATTGATGATGTCCAGTTTCACGCTGCTCCTGAGGGAATGGAAATTATCATAACCGTATATAAAAAATGATAATTCCTAAAAATATTTGAATCCTTCTTTAAAAATCTTTTTCCGGATTCAGGAAGTTTCCAGGCATTCCGCAGCAGTTTTAAATTTATTTTTTCTCCTTCAATAGTATTAGTAGAAATCAGTAAGCCGGTAATTACGATAACACCGCCTCCCTACCCGCATTTTTCTCCTTGAATTCCATTGTTTCTTATATATTTTCAATTGGTGGAACAGAGGTGGACATGAGGCTGAACCTGAACAACCTGTCCAGTCGTAAAAACTTCACCGAAGCATCCTGGGAGCAGGATTTTAATCGCAGCGACGCGGTATGAGCAATTATAACATGTATGTGGCGCAGGCACCCCTTTTCCATTCATTCTTCACGACTATGGTCACATTCTGAGCAACCAGATTTCGACGTAATTTCGAAAGAAGGAGAGTCACCCGGCTCTTCTTCTTTTTTACCTGCTGAACAGATAATTTTCCAATTCCTGAAACACTTGCATTTATTTCACCCGGATGCTAATTTGAAGGCCGGCAAATTCGAGGATCACAATGATTGATTTACGAAGCGATACGGTTACCCAGCCGACAGAAGAAATGAGAGAGGCCATGCATCGGGCCGAGGTGGGAGATGATGTTTTTGGGGAAGATCCCACTGTAAACCTACTACAGGAGAAAATAAGTGAGCTGACCGGGAAAGAGGCCGCCTTATTTGTAGCCAGCGGAACCATGGGGAATCAGATATGTATTAACGTCCATACGCAGCCCGGTAACGAGATAATCCTGGAACGGAATTCCCATATATTCAACTATGAAAGTGGAGCCCCTGCCCTGCTTTCCGGAGTGCAGGTTATGCCGGTCCCCGGAAACAAAGGGAGTTTTACCCTGCAGCAGGTGGAGGAGGTCATACGTCCCCGCAACGTTCATCATCCCAGGACCGCGCTCATCTGTATAGAAAACACCCATAACCGGGCAGGCGGGACCATTTTCCCCTTTGAGGAGATGACGAAGATTTCACAATTTGCCAGAAATAATGATATGAAACTGCACCTGGATGGTGCCCGGCTGTGGAATGCTTCAGTTGCCACCGGCATAACCATAAGTAGATACTGTGATCTTTTTGATTCAATTTCCATGTGTTTTTCAAAAGGATTGGGAGCACCGGTGGGATCCATCATCGCCGGATCAAAAGAATTTATTGAAAAAGCCCGTTACTACCGCAAGGTATACGGAGGCGGAATGAGGCAGGCCGGAATTTTGGCGGCAGCTGCCCTCTATGCTCTGGAAAATAACATCCCGCGCCTGGCTGAAGATCATGCCAGAGCACGCCGGCTGGGAGACTTTATTTCCACAATCCCGGATATTGTATTTGACAAAGCGTCCGGTCAGACAAATATTATTATATTTAATGTAAAAGATACCGGATTCAGCGGGCAACAGGTCATAGACCGCCTGCAACAGAAAAGCATTAAAATGCTGACCTTTGCCGGCACCAAAATCCGCGCCGTTACCCATATGCATATTTCAGACCGGGACATCGATTTTACTATAAAAGCCTTGAAAGATATATTCTCTTATTCATAAATTATTCAAACTCTGTGGTTTTCATTTGAACTAATTTATAAAACAGTAAAGGATCGGTGAAACCGGTATTTTCCGGAGTGGGCGGAGATGAAACATACCGGTCGATCAAGGCCTATAAAAAATGGACGTCTTAATAATAAGTAGCATTGAATGGAAAAGCTGTTTTTCTTTTGGTCGATAAATAATTCTTTCTGTGATAACAGGTATTGTCTGTGAACTTGATATCAAAAAATTCACACTTTATATGAATATATTGATCCTGGGCGCCGGTGAAGTAGGCTTTCAGCTGACCAAGCAACTGGCTCCTGAAAAACACAATATTACCATCCTGGAAAAGGACCCCCTTAAAGCACACCGGGCAGAAGAACAGCTGGACGCCCTGGTTATTACCGGTTCCGGATCCAGCTTCCAGGACCTCAGGAAGGCAAAAATTGAGCAGGCGGATATTCTTGCAGCCATCAGCAATGTGGATGAGGTTAATCTCCTGGCCTGTCGCTATGCCCGGAAATTAAATATTCCCCATAAAATTGCCCGGGTCAGAAATCCTGAATTCATCGAAGATAATTTTATACTTTCTCGGGAAGAGATGGGAATTGACATGCTCATTCATCCTGAAAAGGAAACAGCTGATGCTATCATTCGCCTTATCCGTCAAAGCAGTGCAACTGATATAATTGAATTTGCCGAGGGAAAGATACAACTGGTGGGTGTGCGGCTTGAAAAAAATTCACCCATTCTGAACCGGTCATTGCGTGACGTCTGGAAAGAATACGGGAACCTAGCGGCCCGCATTGTGGCCATTAACCGCAAGGAACGCACCCTGATACCCGGGGGTAATGATATCATGGTACCGGGAGACCAGATATTTGTAATATGCGATAAGGACCTCATCCCTCAAATTGCCAGGATCACAGGAAAATCCAATGTATCCATTCAGAATATTATGATTCTGGGAGGAGGGTTGATCGGACGTTACGTAGCCCGAGAACTGGAAGACCACATGAAAATAAAAATTATTGAAAGCCGCTCTGAAAAATCGGAGGAAATCGCAGATATTCTTCGAAAAACCCTGGTGATCCATGGAGACGGTACCGACATGGATCTGCTGGCAGTAGAAGGTATTATCGATATGGATTCCTTCATTGCGGTAACCGGTGATGACGAAACGAATATTATATCAACTCTGATGGCCAAACATCTGCAGGTACCCAGAACTATAGCCCTGGTAAATAAAACGGAATATCTCCCCATAACACCGACCATCGGGATGGATGCAGTGGTTAGTAAAAAGCTCCTGACAGTAAATGCCATTCTGCGCTTTATTCAAAAGAGTTTACTGGAAACCATTGCCACCATTCCCGGTGTTGATGCTGAAATTCTGGAAATTATTCCTAAATCAGGATCAAAAATTACCCGGAAACCCCTAAAAGACATCCATTTTCCCCGCCAGGCCATTGTCGGTGCGGTTCAAAGAAATGACACGGTTATAATTCCCACCGGTCTTACCCAGATAAATTCCGGAGACAGGGTGGTCATTTTTTCCTTACGGGCAGCCGTTTTCGAAGTTGAAAAGTTGTTTAGCTGACACATAAACTGATTCCCAAATCAACCGATTAAATGTACTGAATTTATGCGATTTCATCTGGTTATCCACATTCTCGGCTTTTTACTCCTCTTTCTGGCAGTTGCCATGTTGCTTCCCATTCCATTTGCCATCTATTACGGGGGCGGAGATTATCCTTCTTTTATTGTGACCGCGGTCCTCACTTTTATAATTGGTATCATATCTTATCGATTTACCAAACTGGATCGGGAAGTAAGGTCACGTGAAGGATTTGCTATCGTGACCCTAGGATGGATTCTGTTCTCCCTGCTAGGTTGCCTGCCCTTCGTTCTTTCCGGACATATCTCTTCCTTCACCGATGCCTATTTTGAAACCATGTCAGGATTCACCACCACCGGAGCCACCATTCTGGTAGACATTGAGAAACTACCTCACGGCCTGCTTTTCTGGAGAAGCTTTACCCACTGGCTGGGTGGAATGGGCATTATTGTACTCTCCCTGGCAATTCTGCCATTTCTGGGCGTAGGAGGAATGCAGCTTTTCAAAGCCGAAGTACCCGGGCCGGTTCCCGATAAACTTACTCCTAGGGTTACGGAAACCGCAAAAATTCTGTGGGGTGTATATGTCATCATCTCTGCCGCAGAAACAATTTTACTGATGGCCGGTGGCATGACCTTTTTTGATGCTCTTTGCCACACCTTCGGCACCATGGCCACCGGTGGTTTTTCAACTAAAAACGCCAGTATCGGATACTATGACAGTCCCTTTATTCAATATGTAATCATTTTTTTCATGATAACCGCAGGTACCAATTTTTCCCTCCATTACCGCTTTATGAAGAAAGACTGGAAAGGGTATTTTAGGAATAATGAATTCCGCCTGTTTATTCTGTTAATTGCTGTCGGCACCATTATAATTGGCTATGATACGCTGCTGCATCATTATCCCTACATTGAAGTGGCCTTCCGCAAAACCCTCTTCCAGGTCGTATCCATCCTCACCACGACCGGTTACGGAACAGCTGATTATGAACAGTGGGCATTCAGTTCCCAATTCATACTTTTTCTGTTCATGTTCGTCGGAGGCTGCGCGGGGAGCACCGGCGGGGGGATGAAAGTCGTCCGTCTCTATATTCTGATCCAGTTTGTTCGCTCTGAAATTAAACGCCTGCTGCATCCCAGCGCAGTTATTCCGGTACGAATTGGTGAAACCGTGATCCCCCGCGAGATTGTCACCAATGTTATCGGCTTTCTGGCTCTGATGATCGGCCTATTTATTTTCGGGGTAATATTAATGTCCATGCTGGGGCTGGATCTGGAGACATCCCTGGGGGCAGTGGCTGCCACCCTGGGTAATATCGGACCAGGTCTGGGCGATGTGGGACCCACCGATAATTATGCACACATTCCCCTGCTGGGAAAATGGTTTCTCACTTTTTTTATGCTGGCCGGGCGGCTGGAAATATATACCGTTCTTATTCTTTTCGCCCCCTCCTTCTGGCAAAAATGAATCCGGAACAATCAACCGAAAACCGGTCCCCGGCAAAACAAACTGTGAGAATGATACTCCCCGGGAAACGAACAGAACACCTTTCGCGCATCGTCAGTTAAATTCTGCGGCTGCAGGTACAATCAGTCAGGGTATAATCACGGTTTGGATTGATAGCCTTCTGTTCCGGCACCCTTGATGCGATAATTAAATTCATAGGATTGTACCGTGTTCCAGGATGATTGCCCTATATTCCTGGATCGTGTTCCTTCCACCGGTCCTACCGACTTTCCATAGGTGTAAAACCAATTCACGATTGGACTTCCCGAATAATTAAGGGTAAACCAGTATTTGCCGGGTGAGAGAATCAGTCCTTCCCCGGAAAAATCAAAATCCACCCAATCATATCCATTTAAGTGTGATATCCGGTTTGGTGCTATTCCGTTACTTGATGCAGCCCTTTCTCCCGGTTCACCATCATCATCCTCACTCAATTCCAGCCAGAGAAATCCATTCCCTCCGAATGAATGGAGAGCCAGCGAAATTTTCTCAAGGGAGACAGGTTCCATCAGGACAAAAATCTGGCTATATTGTTTCTTACCCGTAACATATTCTGCCGTCTCTACTACAAAGGAGCGTTTTAATTCCCCACTGCTGCCATCCGCTGCTCTCTCTGGCAGACGAGCCGAGAGAAAGTCAAATCGTCTCGGGAAATCCAAATTCCCATATACAAATGGAGTCTGATAGGTCATGCGGGTAAAGTCCGGCTCAGTCATGCCCCCTCCTCTGGCCGAATCTCCCCCCTGCCCTGAATCATCAGGGGTTGGCTTTGTCAGGGAGGGCGTTACGGCCTGTACCAGAATCGGCGGCGAAATCCCGGCATACACCGGGGGAGTCAAAAGAAGTTTTTTCAGGCCTGCAATTTTCCTCCCGGCCGCGAGTGTAACATCATCATTCAGAAAATCACTGGAAATCTGTTCCTCCAGAGCCGGGGGTGCCAACTTTCCCTGCTCCATTGTGATCCATTTTACCAGACCGTCCTGAATGGTTTCATTATTATCCCGTCCGACTTCAATCCGCAGATAACGATTACTGACAAAATATTCGCTCTGCTGGGCATCAAATGGTAGCCATCCCATATCGGGAAAATATACCTCGATCCAGGAATGCCGTCCGTCCGCCATTTCAAAACTGTATTCAGCCTGACCCACCGGAATGCTGAAATTTTTCCTGAAGGTTAGTCCGTTGACAATCCGGGCCGGAATTCCGGAGGCCCTCAACAGGGCAGCAGCCAGGTGAGAATAATTCTGACAGTTTCCGCTTCCGGCACGATAGGCATACAGGGCGTCAAACTTTTCAGGAACGAGCGTATAACACAGGTGATCCACTGTGTAATGTAAAATGGACCGGACGGCTTCTATCTGGGTTTTACATTCACGGGTCAGCTCACCGGATATGGCGGCCAGTTCGGGGTTATCCGACTGGACCTGGGAGGTGGGTTCTAAAAATACTGAATATTCCTGCGGAAGACTTGAAAGAGGATAACCGGTTTCACTGCGGACACTGTCTAATTTCACCCTGATACGGGCATTCAGCGAGACAGAAACGGAAATATCTCCTTGGGGAGAATCCCAGGAAAAGCGGCGAATCCGGTTATCATACCGATCCTTCTCTCGCTTTTCACTATCCGGTTTTAGGCTGAAGGCAAAACGCAGGTCTTTGATAGCCTGTGTATATGTGCGTGAGTCAAAATCTGCCGGTTCAACAAAACTTACCGTGATCCGTTTCATCCCGTCCGGTATGCTGATTTTCTGTTCAAGCACACAGGAAATCCGGGAATCCTGCAAACCTGAAATGACCAGCTCCTGACTGTAAATTTGCAGAGGAATCACAAAGGTGAAGATAAAAATCAGAATAGTTTTCACTTATCTCCTCGCATCAATGTGTAATCTGTTTAAAACATGAATTATTCATGATCAGGGGTACCAGGTTAACTCACAATCATGATGAAACATTTGAGTAATATACCATTACGACGAAAACCATTTAGCTTTGTGAGACCCGTTTTTGGAATTCACCTTAATTCCCCCTCTATTTTTGTAAAAAAGGTGTTTGGGGGCGAGTGAGTAAAATAATCATAAGCCTCTTTATATTAACCCGACATCCATGATTCATGATACTAAATTTCTAAATGACCGGGAAGAATGTCGCCGGCACTCCCTTAAGTTGCCGTATGCGGTTCTGTTTCATTGAAGATTTTGTTTCAGTTTCAGACCATTTCCCTTATTGCGGGATCCCAGCCTCAAGGAAATCCAGGCACCGGCCAGCAGAATCAGCAGGGCAATAAGCCACTGGGAAAATCCGCCGGAAAGGCCAGGAAATATGGGAAACAGCGAAGCTACCAGCAGGCCAAGGATGAAATACATGGTCTCTTTGGGAAATTTTTTCAGAAATATGTCAATAATCTTGGCAAATATCCAGATACCCAGCACAATACCCAGCCCCAGAAAAATAAGTGGCGGGATGTCCAGATTTTTCACCGCCCGGATAACCAGATGATATTGCCCGAGTAAGACTAGGATAAAAGAACCGGATACGCCCGGCATAATCATGGATCCTCCGGATAAAATTCCCGAGACGAATAATATTACAGCTTTAGACATGTCAAATGTCACCGGAGCCGAATTTTTAAGATGAACATTCTCCGGAAAGGAAAAAAACATCCCCAGTATGAGGCACGCACCGGCAAGAAAAGTGATAACCGATACGGTAGTCAGTTTCATATCATGATGGGTATGGTAAATAGAGGGGATTGAACCGGCAATCAATCCGATGAAGAACATATATGTAAACGCTTCAAAGTAGGTTAACAGATAATCCATCACCCAGGAAAAGATGGCGATGGAAATGCCTGCGCCCACAAAAACCAGCAGAAGAAAGACAAAATATTCCCGTCTTTTTTCCTTCACCAGAAGAATATTTCCGATGGCTTCAATCAGGCGCTCATAGATGCCCATTACTACCGCCATGGTACCTCCGGATACGCCGGGAATTATATTCGCAATACCAATAACCCCGCCTTTCATCAGCAGGGTCACCGCTTCCTTCATAAAATCCATCCTTTCTCTCCAATCAGTGGGACAAAACTTCTCCAGTTTTCTGTTCGTACAGTGTACTCTTCCCCATTTTTCTCAATTAAGTACAACTTCTGCTGATCTGACTGTCCGACAGGGATAATCAGTCTTCCCTTTTCTACAAGCTGTTTTACGAGATTTTCCGGGATTGCCGGAGCTCCCGCGGTAACAATGATACGGTCATAAGGTGAAAATTCATTCCATCCCAGGGTTCCGTCCCCGCAGCGCACGGCAATACTGAAATAGCCCAGTTTTTCCAGCAATCTTCGGGTGCGGTTAGCCAGTTCCGCGATTCTTTCTATAGTAAAGATTTTTGCACCCATTTCTGCCAGTACCGCTGCCTGATATCCGCTGCCGGTACCAATCTCCAGTACTTTTTCACCACCGTTTATATCCAGCAGATGGCTCATAAGAGCCACGGTGCTGGGGTGGGAGATGGTCTGCCCGAAACCGATTGGCAGGCTCCCCCCCTCATATGCCTGATGTTCCAGAGCCGGTTCAACAAATGAATGCCTCGGGACTCTGCGCATGGCAGTGATCACCGCAGGATTATTAATTCCCACACCGTTCACATACTTCTTTACCATCAGGTTTCGCTGGCGCTCATACATGAATTTTTGATCCGGTCTTTTAAAATTTTGAAAATTAAATTGACAAAATTTAAGCTATCCCGCCAGTGATTAATAGAACTTTTTTCGGTGCTGTAGATGGTGGGTATAGGAATCGATGCGATGGTAAATCTGTTCCAGCCGGCTTTAATAAGCATTTCGCTTTCCAGATGAAACCGTTTTTCCTCCAGGATTAAATTTGACAGAACATCTGAGGCAATCAGCCGAAAACCACACTGGCTGTCCCTCACCAGTTGACCCGTGAGACATGAAATTATTAAAGAGGTTAAGGTATTGGACAGAATTCTGGGCAAGGGCATATAGAGCGGATTTCTCCTGCGGTAACCTATAACCACCTCTCCCTTTCCCAGCTGGTATGCTTTTACAAACTCAGGAATATATTCCGGCGGATGCTGGAGATCTGCATCCATGGTAATGATTACTTGAGGTGAATAATTTTCCATGAGGTATGTAAAACCGGTCTTCAGTGCCATACCCTTTCCCAGATTGCGGTTATGCCGGATTAACTGAAAAAACGGCGGAACTCCGGTGGGCAGAACTAACCGGGGTTCGGATCCATCATCAACAAACACCACCCGACAGCTGGAATTTCTGCAGGAGTGAACTATTCTCAGAATCAGGGTTTCCAGTTGTTCCGGTGGTGGTTGAAAAGCAGGAACAACTATTCCAATTGAACTAACTGACGGTTTCACGCAAGGTATGATTAATTATAAAGTGAGATATTTAAAGAAACCGATCTATTCATAAAACATTGAATATGCATTGATTACCATATGATTTTGGGGCATTTAACTAATATATCGGTCTTATGTTATAAAAACTGTCAGAGATGCAAAAAATCATATTATCTTCTGTTTTTATATAACCGGATTATACATTATTATTTTCAAAACTTCAGTTGTTCTCTTAATCGTGGAATATGACCACGCCCCATCGCTTTTACGGCGCAATCCAGTTCCAGATACCGTTTAATTTCCTGATCACTCAACATACCGAAAGCATCGATTATAACAGCCGGTTTACCGATGAATTTAATGACCTCATCCGCTTTTAAATGTAGATATGATTTATGTCTTACTGCAAAAACCACCGCATCCGCTCCCTGCAGGGCTTTTTTTAAGTCTTTCAGGATACGAATTTCTTTCAATTTCTCCTGGTTCCGAAAAAAGGTTTTCCGGCTATGTCCTTTTCCCGGATAAGTATCCTGTGCCTCCAATTCCCACCAATGATCCACATATGGATCATGAATTCTGATTTCTGCTCCCATTTCCGATAATTTCCGAACCAGAATTTCAGAACCACTATAACGTGTATCCCCCACATCCTCGCGGTATGAAGCACCCAAAATTAATACTTCAGCAGCTGCAATCGGGCGATGCATCAGACGAAGAGCATCGCGGACCAACTGGGCGGCATGGGTTGCCCTGGTATCATTGATATCGATCGCCAGAGGGGTTATTTTAAAAATATCATCTTCAAAACCCATTATATGTTTATAAGCCCACATACCTAATCCGCCATCTTTGGGCAGACAATACCCACCAATACCGGGACCAGGGAAAAGAATATTTGAATGGGTAGGTCTCACTTTAATAGCTTCAATGACCTTCATAATATCAACCCCGTTCCGTTCGGCAAATAAACTCCATTCGTCCATAAAGGCTAATATTGTAGCCCGATAACTGTTCTCTACAATCTTGGCAGTCTCACTTTCAATGGGTCGATCCAGAACCGTCAGAGGAAACTTTTCCGTATTTAACACCTCATTCAGAAATTTTACCACCCTTTCTCTGGCCTCATCATTAATACCACTGCATACCCGCCAGAAATCGCGTATACTGGCAATATAATTTCGGCCAGGCATTACTCTTTCGTAACTGTGGGCTAACAAGGGATCTTTTTTTATACCCCGTTTCCGGAATATTTTTCGCATGATCGGATAGGCCACCTGTTCCGTTGTACCGGGAGCGACAGTCGTTTCAATAATCACAAGTGTATTATCATTAATATGCTCAGCAATAATTCCGAACGATTGTTCCAGTGCCTGCATCTCCACATCTCCACTCCTGACATTACCCAGTTCATTTTTGAGATAATCACACTGGACATCTACCACCACTACATCTGCCAGAGTTAGTACATCATAAGTGTACGTTGCAATGAAAGTTTTTTTATCAATCACACATCGCTTAATCATGGGTTCTACTTCGGGATCCTCCGCTTTGACCGGAGAAATTCCCCGGTTCAATAATGGGATTTTCCAGAAACTTCTAACGCTGGGTCTTTGAACACCAATTACAAATTTGGATGGTTTCCCGGTTTTTTTATTAACAGTATCAGCAACAATCGCGGCCATTACAGCTCCCACAAATCCCAGACCCATCACCACTACAATTTCCCGTCCAAGCTCTCGTTGTTGGCTAACCAGCTTCGAAATTTGTTCAAATTCAACTTTGTACTCGGATTCGGATGGAATGGCTACTTTTTCTCCTTCCGGACTGATAGAATACGATTTCATTTTAACCTCATATTTTATTTAATTTCCCAATATTGCGACTTCTCTCTATTGATTAATTCAGTAAAACAGAAAATATGCGAATAATTATGCCATTGGTAATAAAATAAAGAGGGGAATCTTGACAGATTCCCCTCTTTTCTGGTCGGAGCGACTGGATTTGAACCAGCGACCCCTACCACCCCAAGGTAGTGCGCTATCCAGGCTGCGCCACGCTCCGAACGCTGAAAATTTAATATATTTTATCAGATTTGTCAATGAGCTTTACATATATTAATCATTCAACAGATTTCTTATTTCATCTACTTCCATTCTGATTTCAGATAACACGCTTTTCAGATAGGAGGGGCTGTCGGTATCCCGGGTAGGATTATATGCTTTCAATTTTTCATGCACCGCCTCATCATCAAGTTTGTGGACATAGATCAGATCCCGGATGTAAAAAATAAGCTTTAAATCTTTTTCCAGATAGCTACGGTTGGAAGCCCGGTTCCGTACCGGCTTAATCTGCGGATATTGCACTTCCCAGCGCTTAATAACCGCATCACTGAGACCGGTAAGACGACATACTTCCCGCAGAGAATAGACCAACTTGCGTTTCGGCTTTTGAATCCGCATAAGAACTTCCTGATGTTTTTTATTTCGTGGATGGTATCCGACCCTGATACCTTATTTCTAATCCATCATTTCCGTAATATCTTTTAAAAATAATAAAATCCGTTAATTTAATGAAAGATTCCGCCCCCGGGACATCTTTCCATCTGCTTCCGCACGGTATCAACAATTTAAAGAACAATTAAATTGACAACCACATATGGGAATAATTTTCAGTCAGAACGAAAAAACCACACAAGTGTTTTAATAATTCTGACGATATATGATTACAACAACATAATATAATATCCTGCTAACTGAAAATCCAAAATGCAATAATTATGATCTGCTTTTTGAGACGGGTTTAATTTAAGCTCCCGCTTTTAACCGGCCTGTTCATTGTACGGCTGGAATAATCCTTCTGCAAACAGCCGGGGATCGAACGGTTCCAGATCATCGATCTGTTCTCCCAGCCCAATATATTCTACCGGCAGTTTTAATTCGTGTGAGATGGCAATCACCACCCCTCCCTTGGCTGTTCCATCCAGTTTAGTAAGAATAATACCATCCGCGCCAATTGATCCGATAAACTGTTTGGCTTGTGAAATTGAATTCTGGCCGGTGGTGGCATCCAGTACCAGCAAGGTCTGGTGGGGAGCTTCGGGGATGATCTTGCGGATCACCCTCTGCATTTTTTTCAATTCTTCCATCAGATTAACCCGGGTGTGCAACCTGCCTGCGGTATCAATTATAACCACCTGCTTACCGCGACTTCTGGCAGACTGCAGCGCATCATAGACCACAGCACTCGGGTCCGCACCTTCCTGGTGTTTTATCATATCCACACCGGCACGATCTGCCCAGATCTGCAGCTGCTCAATAGCGGCTGCCCTGAATGTATCCGCAGCCACCAGCAGCACATCTTTCCCCTCCTGTTTATACCTCCAGGCCAGTTTTGCAATGGAAGTGGTTTTCCCCGTACCGTTCACCCCTACAACGAAAATAACAAACGGAACAGGCAGAGACTGATCTTGTTCGCTGCGGGGCGATTCAAACATCCCCGCTATCTCTTCCTTCAGGATTTGAAAAAGCTGATCGGCATTTTCATAATTCTTCCGCTTTACCTGATGTTTTACCCGTTCAATGATATCCGTTGTCGTTGAAACACCCACGTCACCGGAAATCAGCAGATCCTCAATTTCTTCCAGCAAATCGTCATCAATTTTTCTCGCAAAAAAGATCACATCCTGAATTTGATTAAAAACCTGTTCCCTCGTTTTGCTGAGTCCGCTCTTTAACTTGTCAAAAAAATCCATCTGAAGATCCCTGAATTTTTACAAATTCCTGCACGTCTTGCCGGTGACATGTCCGACAGTCAGATTGTGTCTATCTTTTTAAAAAAAATATTTTATACCGGTGAAAAAAGTTTAATCACATCAATAATAAAAGCCGGATGACTTTTGAATGCAATCTTAAAAAGATTCAGCAGATTCTGTTTGTCGGGATTCAACCGCAGGTATTCCTTAGCAATGGTATTAAAATGATGATCCTCAAATTTCATAAGTGCCTCTTTAAGGCGATAGAACCGCTGATGACTTTTTCCCACTCTCTTGTGCCATTGCCGGGGATAATCCATAAGATCCTTTTCTCCGCATTTATTTTCTTTTAGAGCCGTGGCAGCCACTTCCCCGGCTGTTTTACCGGCAATCATCCCGGAAACAATTCCGCCTCCCGAAATGGGATTGGTCTGATGGGCGGCATCACCCACCACCATAAAACCATTGGCCACAATCTTCTTCAGAGTCTTATCCACCGGAACACCACCAACGGTGCAGGAGACAACTGATGATTGCGGAAAATATCTGTTCAGAAAAATTTCCAGGTAAGCTTCCGGGCTCTTTTTCCGGGCAATATTTCCCGAAATACCCAGCCCCACATTGGCGGTATTATCCCCTTTAGGAAAAATCCAGGCATACCCTCCCGGAGCAAATTCCTGTGAAAAATAAAAATCACAGGTATCAGAATCTAGAGGAATCCCCGCCAGGGTGTACTGCACACAGGTTTCCATGTCTTTCACCTTAACGGTCGAATCAATACCTGCCCAGCGCGCCACCCGGGATTCGACTCCATCGGCGGCTATCACAATCCTGCTTCTGACAAACATTCTCTTCCCTTCCAGTAGTACCTCAACTCCCTCAATATTCCGACCGTTGCGTAATATACCAAGGACCTCTGCAGACGTTACCAGTTGAACTCCCGCCCTGGCTGCCTTCAATGCCAGTTCATAATCGAACAGACGGCGATGCAGAACATAACCAGTCTCATCAATGTTTATATATACAGAAGTACCATCGGGTGCCACCAGCCGGAATTTTGATATTTCAGCGGCAATGCAGCCGGGAGTAATATCCTGTTCAAGCAGATTTTCTAGATCTTTTTTAGCTACCCCCTCCGCACAACGTACCGGGGTGCCCACTTCTCGGTCTTTTTCCAGTAACAGAACTTTGAGCTGGTGTCGGGCTGCTTGCCATGCCGCCATGGAACCGGCAGGACCAGCCCCGGCAACAATTATATCATATGACTTATCTATTTGGTTGGACAGATACATAATTATTCCCCGCGAAAATTTGGATAATCAAATTGAAAACGAAAACGATAGTAATACCTGCTTAAAAAAAATACGGTGACCATTGTCAAAAAATAGAGCGGGAACTTCAGACAGACCATCATGGAAAAGAAAAAAATGGCCATTTTAATAAACCGCACTGCTCCCGCCACGCTGGGACGATACACCAAATCGATAAAATTGACAATGAGGAAAAGATTGATTATAAGAAGAAACTGATCACTCAACCAGAAAGATACAACCAGTGACAAAACATATAATACGGATGCGGCGATCAGAGTTATTGAAAATCCGTAAGCAACCGCAAAGGTCTTCTTGCTGGCGGCGTTATCACCTTTCATGTCAGGAAGCGTGGTCAGTAAATAAAGAGAGGTATTTAAAAACAGATATGGCAGTGAATGAAGAAAAAAAGTATCGTTGAGCGGCTGGTTTATCACCCAGCCAAGACCAAATGCAATCCAGCCCATCAGCATATTCAGGATGAGACCTCCCAGCGGACGGTTTTTATATTGAAATGGTTGAAAATTATATAAATAGCCGGTAATAAAAATAAAAATTACCACCAGCACTACAGTGGAGATATTAATGAAAAATCCAGCCAGGATGGCCAACACCAGGAGTATTATGCTCTCCCGTCCTGCCTTACGCTTACTGATAAATCCTTCTCCCACCAGAAATAATTTTCTGTTTCTCCGGTCCGATTCAACATCTTCCATCTGATTCAGAATAAAACTTCCACCCATAGCCAGCATGAAAATAAGCATGGCCAGTACAATCTTTCCATTCCAGAATTCAATAATATAGGTTTTCTCCAGCACATCACTAACCAGTTGTAATTGATGGGTCTCCGCCAGGTAACCGGCCAGCAGGGTGTTCCATCCCGGGAAAAACAACATGGGTCGGGTAATAAACAGATAATCAAGTTTATGTATGCGGGGATTATTTGGCACTGTAAATCCTGATATGATTTGAATAAATCCAGGCACGCCTGTTTCTGAAAACTTCAACTCGGTATAATCCGGGTTCTTCGCACTCAAAATCCAGATCTTTGCCGGATCCCTCGTGCAGAACCCGGCCATCACGGACCAGCTGAACATCAGCCCCCCGGGGTAATTCAACTTTCAGTCTGGTGTTCGGCTCAAAAACCAACCTGCCGCCGATATGGGCCATTCCCTGCTTATTTTCGGCAAAAAAACGAAAGCCATTTGCGTCACCGTTAAAATAATTGGAGACAAATACCCGGCACTCCAGAATCGCTTCGAAGATCAATTGCTTTGCTTTTTCTAAATCCATCCCGGCTTCAAACGGTTTGCTCAGCAGGAGATGAGTTCGTACGGTTTGAAACTGAACCTTATAACGGAATATGGTCAGTTTTATAAGACCTCCCAGCATTTTATGTTTGTGAGCATGGGCATCCACCCCCCCGATTCCCACCACCTTTCTATTCTGATTAACTTGGTCCCAGCGCTCCAGAGTCTGTTGTGCCGGGCCCTCAATGGACCGGCGGGGATTGATAAAACGCCACACTTTATTCCAGGAAGTCAGTCCCTCCATCCATTCGGACATCTGGTTCCATATCTCAATTCCCTGATATTCACAGCTCTCCCAGGCTGTCCAGGGATAAGGAGGATGTTCCAGCATCAGATGCCTGCTCTCATCTGGATGAGCAATAATTCCAAACCCTCCATGCTGTGTAACGCGTTTTACATATTCCGGTGCAGAAAGGTTTTTGTTAATCTCTTCCCTCAGACCAAATGCCAGGTAATGATTGGCATCATCATTATCGTTAATTTCGTATCCAATGAGAGTGAGAACCCTGCCATACCATTTCTCCTCTCCGCTGGCTAACGCCCGCAAATTATTATGATCTGTGATCATTATAAATTTCAGACCCGTATCTTCGGCATCTCTGCTGATTTCGGGTATGGTTCCGGTGCCATCAGAATATACTGAATGGATATGAATACATCCGATTATTTCATGAAACTTCAATTTATCTGACATGATGGCGGCTCTCAGGACAAAATTCGCGTTAAAATTGAAAAATATGTTAAAGTGGAAGAGCTCCAAATACAATCGATTTTTTTTAAACCATTATTAGGATTATGCCGTTAGTTCATACTATTGTAATAAAACCAGATGATTTTATGAGTTTCCATTTACGAAAGCGTTCCCTGAATTGCCTCTGTATATCATGCCGGTATCGGAAAAGCAATTTATCTCTGTACCCTGCGTGAACTTTCCCGGATCTCTGTGTAACAAAACCTATTTAGTGGGGTGAAGAAACAGTTCGGAAATTTAGATCTTTTTATACTTTCATGGCATGGTTCTAAAAAGCATCATCAGAGACAATTTTTTATCGCGGAACCTTTTTGTACAAATGAAATTATTACTGTTGCAGAAAAAGGAGTTCAACGCGCCTGTAAAGTATGGTGTGGTCCAAAAATATGGGATATTTGTCTAATTATATATTCCTTAAAGAACTTGCATAATCCAATTACTTTTCGTATATTTTGTGCCGTTAGAGTGGGTTGACAAAACCCACTTTTTTATTTTAAAAACTTTTGAATAAAAATGCCAAAGACAGTAACTGAAATAAAGGGACTGATACAACCGATTTTTAATCGTTCAAATGTACATCTGGTGGATCTGCAATTGCGGGGACAACCAAACAGCCAGGTACTGTCTGTTTATGTGGACACCGACACCGGAATCACCCTGGAACAGATCGCGGATATATCCAGAGAAATTGAAGGCATTCTGGATCTGGAGAATATTATTCCCGGAAGATACCGGCTGGACGTTTCCTCTCCTGGCGTCGATCGGCCCATAACCGATAAATGGCAGTTCGAAAAAAATGTGGGACGTGATTTAAATGTATGGTATACAGAAAACGACAAAAAGCTTGAAAAATCAGGGACATTACAAAGAGTAGAGACTGATGGTTTGATTCTGGATTCCCGTAACGGGGAATTTTCCATTCCGTTTTCCCGGATTCTGAAAGCAATCGTAACGATTAAATTGTAAATAACATTTGGAGGATACAATAATAAAATGCGTAGCGAAATTGTAGAAGCCGTCAACCTGATTGCCAGAGAGAAGCGAATCGATAAAGATGAACTTCGTGATATATTGGAAGATATATTTCTCACTCTTATTAAAAAGAAATACGGGGAGTCAGACCGTTTTGATGTTATTGTAAATATGGATCGCGGGGACGTGGAAATTTTTGTAGAGAAAGTGGTTGTGGAAAATGTGGAAGATCCCATGTTGCAGATTTCCTTGAAAGATGCCCACAAAACGGATCCGGAAATAGAGGAGGGGGAGGATTTTGTGGAAGTAATTCAGCCGGATCAGTTCGGCCGCCGTTTAATCAACATAGCCAAACAAACCCTGTTGCAGCGAATCAGAGAACATGAAAAGCGAAAAATTTATGATGAGTACAGCAGCCGGGTCGGTGAAATCATCATTGGTGATGTACATCAGGTTACCAAGGGCGGGTATTTCCTGCTGGTTGACCGTACCGAAATGTTTATGCCCCGCTCCGAAGCGATTCCCAAGGAGGAACTACGACGCGGAGACAGTGTCCGGGCCCTGATAAAAAAGGTGATTGAGCCGGATACTTCACTGGTGGAAACAGACGAAGATTCCATGCAGAAACGTAAGAATCGGAGCACACCGGATATTATTGTATCCCGGGCGGATAATCAGTTCCTGGTGCGCCTTTTTGAAATTGAAGTGCCGGAAATTTTCGACGGCATTGTGGAAATAAAGAAAATTGCCCGCAAACCCGGTGAACGTGCAAAAATTGCGGTGGAATCCATGGATAAACGAATAGACCCGGTGGGTGCCTGCGTCGGTATGCGCGGAGTCAGAATACAATCAGTAGTCCGGGAACTGAATGGGGAAAGAATTGACGTTATAGCCTTTACTAGTGAACCGGAAATTTTTATTCTGCGAGCACTTACACCCGCCAAACCGATTAGGATTATTCTGAATGAAGAGGAAAAATTGGCGGTGGGTATTATACCCGATAAAGACATGGGTCTGGCATTGGGACGGGGAGAGACCAATAAAGAACTGGCTCAGCAAATTACCAACTGGAATATCGAATTAATCAAAGAATCCGAATACTATCAGAAATCCATGGAAGATGAAATTGATATTTCGGAGATTCCCAGTATATCCGATTCGGTGGTTAAAAAACTTAAAGCTGCAAATATTAATTCAGTAGAGGAATTAAAATCCCTGGGCTTGCAGGGTCTCCTTGAAATTCCCGGAGTCGGACAAAAAACCGCTCAGAAAATATTGCAATTGCTGAATATATAAGAAATGAAAAAAAGGATAAAATCTATTAATCCGGACAAACATACGATAACGATGATAGGATTTGCATTAAAAGCAGGCCGGATAATTCGCGGATATGAGGGCGTAATTCAGTCCACCGAAAGAAATTCACTGCTAATGATTCTGATCGAAAACGGAATATCCGGAAATACGGTTCAGAAACTGACGAATTCTTTGAAGTATGCAAAAATCCCTGTATTTAAGACCGGTCCGGGAGTTAACTGGAAATCGTTATGGGGAATTGAAACTCATAAAATTATGGGGATTTTAAAGGGAGACTTAGGAAGAAATATTATTAAAAATTTTAATGCAGGAGTTTAGATGGCTGCAGAAAAGACCAGAAGAAAATTATTTAAAGTGGCAAAAGAATTGAATCTTTCACATCAGACGATTATCGAATTTATGGAAAAGAAGGGATTTGCCGTATCTGGTTTAAATACGTCTATAACCGACGAAATATATGATGAGATTCTTAAACGCTTTGCTCAGGAAAAACAGAAGGCGGAAAAAATAGCCCGCCGCAGAAAAGAATTGGTTAAGGAAGAGCAGGCTGAAGAAGAAAAGATCAAAACATTGGAAGAGACCGCAAAAACCATTGAGGAGCAACAACCGGAAGTTAAAGAAAAAATAGACGCTGAAGAGGTGGAAGGGGTCAGCCAGGAAGAATCACCGGAAATACCGGCAGGAACGGATGAAATTGCTACTGAAAAAGCTCCGGTTGCAGAGGCAGAGACTGAAGAAGAAATTCCCGAAGAAACAGAAGTAGAAGATGCGGTGGGTATGGAAACAACAAAACCTGTTTCGGCTGATGAAGACGGAGACCTGGAGATCGTAGATATTAAACCACAAATCGGTGATATCATTGACCATCCGCAGGCAAAACAATATTTGCAGCGCGAAGAAGCAGTCAAGAAAAAGAAAACGGAAAAGAAGAAAAAAGTTTTGCAGAAAATTAAAGACGATGCCAAAGCGGATCGGAAGAAAAAAGGAAAACAGGGAGATGAAGCCAGACCCCTGACGGATAAAGAAGCAATTCCAAAACGTATACGGGCCGTTGAGAAGGAAGAACAGGAAGATGAAAGCACATTAACCCAGAAAGAACTGGAAGAATTAAAAGCTAGAAAGAAAAAGGATAAAAAAAGAAAAGAACTGGAAGAAGATCTGACCGATAAAGAAAGAAGACGCCGTAAAGCATTTGAAATGATCCGCAAAGAAGGACGGAAGACCAAAATCAGCCGGATGGATATTGACATCGAAGAAGGTGAAGAAGGCCAGGAAAAGGATGATCGTAAAAAGCGGACCCGTAAGAGGAAAGAAGTGGATCAGCAGGAGGTAGATGATACCTTGAAGAAGACACTGGCCAGTATGCAGGATACCGGGGTTGGAAAAAAACGTAAGAAAAGAATAAAAAGTGCCGAAGAAGAAGAGGAAGAAGAGAGAAACGTAATTACCGTTACAGAATTCATGACCGTCCAGGATTTAGCCAACACCATGGAAGTAACCGCCAGTGATATCATTAAAAAGTGTCTGGATCTGGGCCAGATGGTAACAGTAAATCAGCGACTCGAAATGGATATGATCAAACTGCTGGCAGAAGACTATAAATTTAAAATTAAAGAAGAAGAGGAATTCGCTTCATCCTTCCTGGAAGATACTATTCAAGAAAAGGATAATCCCGAAGATTATGAACCGCGCCACCCGGTTGTCACGGTCATGGGTCATGTAGACCACGGAAAAACCTCGCTGCTGGACTACATCCGGCACAGCAATGTGGTAGCGGGTGAATCTGGCGGAATTACCCAGCATATTGGTGCTTACGTGGTGGAAATGGAAGACGGCAGAAAAATTACCTTCCTGGATACTCCCGGTCACGAGGCCTTCACGGCCATGCGTTCCCGCGGTGCACAGGTAACGGATATTGTGGTGCTGGTGGTCGCTGCAGATGACCGTGTCATGCCCCAGACCGAAGAAGCCATCGATCACGCTCGTGCAGCCGGTGTTCCGATTATCATTGCCATAAATAAAATTGACAAATCCGGTGCCGACCCCCAGGCCATCAGGAAACAGCTGGCGGATCGCGATATCCTAGTGGAAGATTGGGGTGGCAAATTCCAAGTAGTAGACGTCTCGGCAAAAACAGGCCAGGGAATTCAGGACTTGCTGGAAAAAATTCAGCTGGAAGCCGAAATTCTGGAGCTAAAAGCAAATGCCAGTAAAAGAGCCAGCGGCGTAGTGGTGGAATCCCGTCTTGATAAAGGTAAGGGACCGGTTGCCACTGTTCTGGTTGAACAAGGCATTCTCAAAGTGGGACAGGATTTTATTGTGGGCCAGTATTATGGACGAATCAGGGCCTTGCTTAACGAACGCAATCAGGTGGTGGACGAGGCAGGACCAGGTTTTCCTATTCAGATTCTGGGAATTGATGGAGTTCCGGAAGCTGGCGATAAATTTATTGTAATGCCGGATGAAAAACAGGGACGCGAGATTGCACAAAGGCGCCAGCAACTGAAAAGGGAACAGGATTTCAGACAAATCCATCTGCTGACCCTGGATGAAATCTCCCGTCAGATTCAGGAAGGATCAGTTAAGGAACTCAATATCATTGTCAAAGCGGATGTAGACGGTTCCGCCCAGGCCCTCTCTGATTCTCTTCAAAAAATAACCCATAAGGATGTTGCGGTAAAAGTTGTAAGACGCGCGGTGGGACCCATAACTGAATCTGATGTGATGCTGGCTTCTGCTTCCCATGCCATTATCATCGGATTTCATATAAGACCGACGATGAAAGCAAAAGAACTGGCAGATGAAGAAAAAGTGGATATACGTCTCTACAAAGTAATATATGACGCCATCGACGATGTCAATAAGGCCCTTGAAGGCTTACTTGAACCGGAAGAAAAGGAGAATACACTGGGAATGCTGGAAGTGCGGGAGTTATTTAAAGTCTCCCGGCTGGGAAGCATTGCCGGATGCTACGTACTGGATGGCAAAATTACCAGAAATTCGCGGGTACGGCTTGTCCGCAATGATGTGGAAATATATGAAGGGAGACTTAGCTCTCTGAAAAGATTTAAGGACGATGTACGCGAAGTGACCGCGGGTTATGAATGCGGTGTAATGATAGAAAATTACAATGATATTAAGGTAGGAGATCATATTGAGTCCTTTGAGCTGGTGAAACAGAAAAGGACACTGCAGACATAAGAAGGATATTGCTGGAATTCAGTTATGCAACTAATTGTTGGTCTGTTAACAATTGATCTGTTTATTCCGACCAGTGCTTCCCTGAAGGAAAAAAGACTGGTCATTAAAAGTATCAAAGACAAAGTTCATCACAAATTTAATGTATCAATCGCAGAGGTGGATTTTCAGGATAAATGGCAGCGCGCTCAACTGGCAGTGGTTCAGGTGGGCAATGACTACTCTTTCATTGAAAAAAATATGAATGCCATTTTCAATCTGATTGAATCGGTTTTTACTGTGGAAATCGTTAACCATTCATTTGAATTTTTATAAAATGAAAACGGAAAGTATTAGACAACGAAAAATTGCTGATCAGATAAAAAAAAGTATCAGTCAGATTATCGACCGGAAATTGAAAGATCCGCGCAAAGGATTTATCACCATTACTGAGGTCAAAGTAACCAGTGATTTGAAAATTGCCAATATCTATTTTACCAGCCTGGGTGATGAGGAGCAGAAGCGAAATTCCCGGACGGCACTGGAAAGTGCGAATAAATTTCTCCGGAATGAACTGGCACCTCAGCTGAAACTTCGCTTTATGCCGGAACTGCGCTTTTTCTATGATGAAACGCTGGATTATGCCCAGCATGTTAATGAATTGTTAAAACAGATACACTCCGGTGATAAGGACAAAAGCGAGAATGAATGAAGGGTTTGGAGGGACTTACCCGTTTTATCAAAAACCCAAACATTTACACTACCTCATGAACCCTTCCTGAACCGGGGCAGAATTCAATACTGGTTTATTAAGATGCAGATGACAGATGGCGGATATATTGTCAATATTAACAAACCCGAAGGATGGTCTTCGTTCGATGTGGTGAGGAAGATCCGCAGAATTACCGGTATTAAAAAGGTGGGACATGCGGGAACCCTAGATCCATTCGCTACCGGAGTACTGCTCATCTGTCTGGATAAAGCAACTAAAAAATCCTCGGCTCTCATGGCCTTGCCCAAGGAATATGAAGCGGAAATAAAGCTGGGCCAGACAACCGATACACTGGATAGAACCGGGCAAATTACGGAGGATGTACCGGTACCTCTTTTTACCGAACAGCAGATACATAAAGCTCTGTCTCAATTTACCGGTTCCATCAGACAGAAAATCCCCGCCTACTCAGCTGCAAAAATCGGTGGACGCCGCTCCTACCATCTGGCAAGGCAGGGTAAAAAGATTCCGGACCGGTATAAAACAGTTAATGTATACGAGATCGAACTGCGAGCTTTCCGGCCGGACATGCTGCGTCTCAGAATTCTATGCAGCAGGGGAACATATATCCGTTCTCTGGGACTGGATATTGCTCAGAAGCTGGGTACCACGGGTTATCTGACCAGTCTGTGCCGAACACGAATCGGTGATTTTCAGATTAATGATTCGGTTTCTCCCGAGGAGTTTCAGAAAAGATGGCAGGATGCTAACTGAGATGAAGGTTTATTATTCGCTCAATAACATCAGGCTTAAAAATCAGACTGTACTTACTGTGGGTTCATTTGATGGAATCCATCTGGGACATCAGCATATCCTGAAAGAACTGGAAAAGCAGTCCCGGGATTGTGATTGTGTGGAAACACTCATAACCTTCCATCCGCATCCCAAGGAAGTCCTGGGTAATGCCAGCAAGAATCCTATTGAACTGCTAACACCCCTGGAAGAGAAACTGGAACTTCTGGAAAATTTCGGTCTACCACTGGTTATTGTCATTCCTTTCACGCGGGAGTTTTCCAGGATCAGTTATCAGGATTTCGTGAAGGACATTCTCCTCAAAAAAATACGGATGAAAAAGATCATCATCGGCTACGATCACACCTTTGGCAGAAACCGCGAAGGCCACGCACAACAACTGCAGGAATTAGCCAGACTTCTTGATTTCGAGGTAAGCGTAATGCCGCCCTGTTATGTGGGGGAAGAGGTGGTCAGCAGCAGTCATATCCGGCAGCATGTTAAAGAAGGGAAAATGGAAAATGCACAAACCCTGTTGGGCAGACCATACTCCCTGGCCGGACGCGTGGTAAAAGGTGAAAAGAGAGGAAAACAACTGGGTTTCCCCACGGCAAATATCCGGCTGCCTGATACCACCAAACTGATTCCGGCAAAAGGAGTGTATGCTGTGGATGTTATGGTTGAAGGTAAAAAATATTCGGGAATGATGAATATTGGTACCCGCCCCACCTTTAATTTTGATCCCTTGACTTTAGAAGTACATATTTTTAATTTTTCCAGTTTGATATATGGAATTAATTTGAAAATACTTTTTAAGATGTTTATACGGGAGGAAATAAAATTCTCCAGCCCGCAAGCATTGCAGGAACAGATGAAAAAAGATAAAGAACAGTGTATAAAACTTTAAATACGGAGGACCTAATGTCCCTGACGACAGAAGAAAAAAATGAAATAATTAGGAAATTTGGAGGGGATACCAAAAATTCTGGTAAAACGGAAGTCCAGGTTGCATTACTTACCCGGCGGATCGCTGATCTCACCGAACATCTTAAGAACAACAGCAAGGACCATCATTCGCGTCGAGGCTTGTTAAAATTAGTTGGCCAGCGGCGCAGATTACTGAACTATTTATTAAAGAAAGATATCGAAAGATACAGAAGTTTAATTAATGAACTTGGTTTGAGAAGATAAAAAGAGTTGGGAGTCATTATGATTTTAAAAAAAGAAAGGGAAATTGGCGGAAGAATCCTGAGCATCGAAACCGGGCGTATGGCCAAACAGGCAAATGGATCCACCGTTGTACGATATGGTGATACTATGGTCCTGGTAACGGCTACGGCCAGTAAGAATATCAGAGAGGATATCGACTTTTTCCCCTTGTCAGTAGAATATCAGGAGAAAACGTACGCTGCGGGCAAAATTCCGGGTGGATTTTTTAAAAGAGAAGGCCGCCCCAGTGAAAAGGAAATCCTCAGCGCACGACTGATCGACCGGCCGTTGCGTCCTCTGTTTCCCAAAGAATTCAAAAATGATACCCAGATTGCCGCATTTGTAATCAGCAGCGACCAGGAAAATGATGGCGATGTTTTGGGTACCATCGGCGCCTCAGTGGCCCTGTCAATCTCCGATATACCATTTGAAGGACCCATTGCCGCCGTGTGCGTTGCCAGAATAGCGGGCCAGTTCGTTATTAATCCCACCTTCTCACAATTGGAGGAAAGTGACCTGGAATTGATCATTGCCGGTTCCAAAGATTCCATTCTGATGGTGGAGGGAGAAGCGCATGAATTATTGGAATCTGACATGATCGAAGCATTGTCTTTCGGTCATCTTTTCATTCAGCAGATTATTGAACTGGAAGAGGAAATAATCAAGGAAATTTCGTTGGAAAAAATGACTGTTGTGGTCCCTGAATTTCCCAATGATTTATCGGAAAAAGTGGATAAATTTTCCCGGGACCGAATCAGGGAAGCCATCCAGATTCCAGAGAAGAAATCTAGGCACAACAGCCTGGATGAAATTCATGATGCGGTAAAGGAAAATTTTCCTGAAGAATATGAAGAATTTACCTCTCACATTAAAAACCTGTTGCATGATATCGAAAAGGAAGAAGTCCGTTCTATGATTATCCGCGAACAGCGACGCCTGGATGGCCGGGGTTTAAATGATGTCCGGGATATCAGCTGTGATGTGGGTATTCTTCCCCGTGCACATGGTTCTGCCCTGTTCACCCGAGGACAAACCCAGAGCCTTGGTGTAACCACTCTGGGAACAAAAATTGATGAACAGACGGTAGATGCTCTTGAAGGTGAAAGTAGCAAAAGCTATATGTTGCATTACAACTTCCCACCTTTCAGTGTGGGAGAAGTAAAGCCATTCCGCGGACCGGGACGTCGTGAAATCGGCCATGGTAACCTGGCTGAACGTTCTTTGAAACCGGTGCTGCCGGCAGAAGAATCTTTTCCCTATACGATCCGCATCGTTTCTGATATACTTGAATCAAATGGCTCCTCATCCATGGCTACTGTTTGCTCCGGTTCACTCAGTTTAATGGATGCCGGCGTTCCGGTAAAGTGTCACGTGGCCGGTATTGCCATGGGCCTCATTAAAGAAGAAAATGAAGTCCGCATCCTGACAGATATCCTGGGGGATGAAGACCATCTGGGTGACATGGATTTCAAGGTTGCCGGTACGCGCCAGGGAATTACCGCCTTTCAAATGGATATAAAAATATCCGGCCTGAGCTTTGAAATCATAGCCGGAGCCCTTAAACGCGCCAATGATGCCCGCATGAAAATCCTGGATATTATGGAAAAATCAATTGATAAACCTAAAGCGGATATTTCACCATATGCGCCACGAATTCTGACTCTGAAGATACCTACCGATAGAATCGGCGAGGTAATTGGCCCGTCCGGTAAAGTTATTCGCGCCATTATTGAAGAAACCGGTGCCAAAATCGACATCGACGATGATGGCCGTACGGTCATCGCTTCTCCTGATATGGAAATGGCACAACTGGCGAAATCCAGGATTGAAAACATTATTCAGGATCCGGAAGTCGGTAAAGCATATGAAGCGACCGTCAAACGGATCATGAACTTTGGAGCATTCGCTGAATTTATGCCGGGGAAAGAGGGACTCATTCATATTTCGGAACTAGATACCAGCCGTGTAAATTCGGTTACGGACATAGTGAAAATTGGAGACAAGGTGCATGTGGTATTGAAAGAAATCGACCGCGAAGGCCGCTATAATCTCAGTCGAAAAGAATATTTGCGCAGAAATAAGCAGGATCATAATAACGAACAATAGTATCATCAGCGCGTTTAACGGACCGGTTGACCATGCTAAAACGGGAATTTCAACCGGTCCGTTTTTTTGGGGGGATTCACTTCCCGTTTTATCAGAATGGTTAAGTTTAATTAAATATATGAAAGCAATGATTCCGTCTCAATATAAAAAAACTGTTTTGCCAAACGGATTAACGATTGTCAGTGAACAAATTCCTTATGTCAGGTCAGTAACGGTGGGCGTGTGGATAAAATCCGGTTCACGACAGGAAAACAGGGAAATAAACGGCCTTGCTCACTTTCTTGAACATATGATTTTCAAAGGTACCGAACGCAGGTCTGCCCGTGAAATTGCACGAAGTCTTGAATCGGTTGGTGGTTATCTTAATGCGTTTACCTCCAAGGAACAGACCTGTTATTATGCAGAGGTCCTGGACACTCAACTGCCCAAAGCCATTGATGTCCTGTCGGATATGATCTGTCACTCCAGATTTTCTCCCAGGGAGATGGAAAAAGAGCGTGAGGTTATACTGGATGAAATCGATAGCATTGAAGATACACCGGATGATCTGGTACAAGATATTTTCATAGAAAAACTATTTCCGGATAACAGTCTGGGTTTTCCTATTCTGGGAACAAAAGAATCGGTTGAAGCAATTTCCAGAAACCAGCTTCTGAATTTTTATTTTAACAATTATAACACCGCAAATATAGTTATTGCCGGTGCCGGTAACCTGGCCCACGAAAAACTGGTGGATCTGTGTGCCAGTAAATTCAAGTTGCCGGATTCCAGATTTTCCAGCGGCAACAATTATACTGCCAGCCTGGGGCAGGGTGATTTTGTAATGAATCGAAATGTCAGCCAGGCACATATCTGCCTGGGGACCAGTGCCCTTCCTTATAATCATCATCTTAAATTCGAACTTCTCCTTCTGAATACCGTATTGGGTGTTGGCATGGGATCACGCCTGTTTCAGAATATCAGGGAACGGTATGGCGTGGCATATGCAGTCTATTCCTTTGTAGATTTTTACAGTGATAACGGACTTCTAGCTATCTATCTGGGAACAGAACGAAACAAAAAAAACCTTGCCTTGCAGCTGATCGACAGGGAACTGGATCGCTTGAAATCTAAACCATTGTCGAAAACCGAACTGGGACGGATTAAATCGCAGCTGAAAGGAAATCTGGTCCTGGGGCTGGAGAATACTTCCAAGCGCATGAGCAGACTCGCAAAAATGGAAATATATCTTCATACCTTTCACCCTATAGATCAGATTATAAGAGACATCGATCATGTCTGCAGCCATGGTATTTTCGAACTGGTGAACCAGATTTTTCGGGCAGACCAGATATTAAAAGTCATTTTCCTTCCCAACTGATCAAATTCAAGATTGTTAAAGATAATTTCTGGATTAATATACCTCTCTGCCGGAAATAAAGAAAAAATGCGCATACCAGGGAAATTTCTTGTATATTAAACTCAGGAGGAGTAGAATAGGAAATTCGTGGGTAGTCTGCGCATTGAAAATAAAAAATCATTGAAATCAATTTTCAGGTGAAAAAATGATATTTGGAATACCACGTGAGCTCCGCATTCAGGAAATGCGCGTTGGAGCACTACCTTTTCTGGTTAAAGAAATTGTAAAATGGGGCCACCAGGTTTATGTGGAAACCGGTGCTGGAGAATTTTGCGAAGCCCCTGATTCGCAATATGAACGGGTGGGCGCCAAAATTGTCCCTTCGTCGGAAAAGCTCTTATCCCTGGCGGAGATAATTCTGAAAATCCGGGAACATCAACCGGTGG
Organism: uncultured Caldithrix sp.; assembly: GCA_964461135.1. Lineage (GTDB taxonomy): Bacteria > Calditrichota > Calditrichia > RBG-13-44-9 > RBG-13-44-9 > RQOF01. Next base: position 75,729 of record CAYWTB010000007.1, read on the forward strand.
AACTGGAACTGATCAGGCCCGATCAGATTTTCTTTTCATTTTTCCATTTTGTTAATAATCCCGAACTTCTCAGAACACTAGCCGGAAAGGGCTGTACCTGCCTTTCTTACGAATTTATTGAAAATTTTCAGGGTCAGCGCCCGTTACTGCAACCCATCAGCCGGATAACCGGCCAGATGTCAGTACTGAATGGGGCATTTTATCTCCAGAAACATACCGGCGGGCGTGGTATCGTACTCGGGCGAGTAACCGGTTCTCCTCCCGCTCAGGTGACCATACTGGGTGCCGGAAATGTAGGAAAACAGGCCGCAATAACCGCTGCAAACCTGGGCGCACGAGTGACAATACTGGATACCGATTACACAAAACTGCTCGACCTGGACACATTGGACTATCCCAATATCTCTTCCCTCATCAGTACAGATGAAAACATCAAGGAACTTCTTCCCATTACTGATCTTCTAATAGCCTGCATTAAGATTCCGGAAAAACCCACACCCAAACTGATAACACCCGAAATGGTGAAAACCATGCGGGCAGGTTCGGTGATTGTCGATGTCGACATTGACCTGGGAGGAAGTGTGGAAACCAGCAAAATGACCAATCATGATAACCCCACTTTCATTGTTGACGGTGTTCTTCATTACTGTGTCTCGAATATTACCGCCGTGGTTCCCAAGATTGCTTCACGGGCGTTCTCGGCGGTATTATTACCATATCTTACCCAGGTGGCCGAAATGGGTCTGGAGAAGGCGGTACTCAGCAATCCCGGGCTGGAAAAGGGAATCTCGATTTATAAGGGTTTTGTAGTTAAACAAAGTCTGGCAGAATTGAGTAACATGCCATATGCCAGTCTGGAAGAAAAAATTGCGGAGTTAAACACCTGATTGTGATGACCCAGAATTTGTCTCACATTCCGATTCTTACTTACCATAAGATTACAGATAGAAGGGAGATTGGACTCAACACAGTACCTCCGGGACGTTTTGCCGAACATATAAAATATCTTTGGGAGGAAGGATTTACAGCACTCACCTTCAGTGATATTACCGGCAATAATCTTCCCTCCCGGCCCATCATAATAACCTTTGATGACGGGTATTCTTCCGTTTATCATCAAGCACTTCCCACTCTCATGAAACATGAATTCAGGGCGGTTGTCTTCATCATCACCAATTATATCGGTAAAGAAAACACCTGGGATGCCAATCTGGGTGGAATTACTTTTTCTCATCTAAATAAATATCAGATTAAAGAACTGGGGATATGTGGGATGGAAATTGGTTCGCATGGCATGAGTCACCGCTCTTTAACATTTTTAACCGCGGAGACGGTCTTCTCTGAGATGAACGAATCAAGACAAAAAATTTTTGAAATAATCGGCAAATATCCACAGACAATTGCATATCCTTTTGGATTGCAGAACCGACAAATTCGGGAAGCCGCAGTGGAATGCGGCTATCGTTACGGTTGTGTAAATTTATGGGGCAGCGGCAGAGTCTTGAATCCCTTTTGTCTGCAACGAATTCCTGTATACCGAACCGATTCTGTAAAAAATCTGAGGAAGAAAATCATTACCGGTTGGGGAAATCTCAGCGAAATAACCAAGCTACGGATCATAAGTTTTCCGGCCCTGTTAACACCTTTTTATCAGAAATTCATAAAGAAAATTTATTAAATCCGGGAGAAACGGATTTATTCTGCCATAATCGGATAGGTAATTCACAAAACATGAAACTTTACACTATCAATAATTGTTTTTATTGATGATCATATATAATTTTAGAGGACTTGGACGTCTCTCAGGGAAGGAGGGCCATCTTAAGGAAAACAGAATTTAAACATATGATAGATCATAAAATTATAAATTCCGGTAACAATGGCAGAAAAAAAATCCATGTTACTACCCTGGGTTGCTCAAAAAACACCTACGATTCTGAGATCCTGCTGGGTCAGCTCAAAGCGAATGAGGCAGTACTAATTGATTCTCCCGATGAAGCTGATGTCATCATCGTCAATACCTGCGGTTTTATACATTCGGCAAAACAGGAATCGATACAGGCCGTGCTGGAAGCAGTGAAAATAAAGAAGAAAAAAGACGTGGTTAAGATCCTGGTAAGTGGTTGTCTCTCCGCCAGGTACAAACAAAATTTAAAAGAACTGATCCCCGAAGTGGATGAATATTTCGGGACGGAGGAATTCTCCCGTATTTTAAAATATCTGGATTTTCCGGTATCTTCTCCCGGTCACCTGTATGAAAACCGCTATCTGACAACCAGTTCTCATTATGCCTATCTTAAAATTGCCGAAGGTTGTAATCATAAATGCGCATTTTGTTCCATTCCCCTGATGCGGGGCAGGCATCGCAGCCGACCCATCGAACAGATTACTCATGAGGCTCAAATTTTGGCGGACAGGGGTGTTAAGGAAATAATACTCATCGCACAGGATACGACTTTTTACGGAGTAGATCTCTATAAAAAACAGAGACTGTCAGATCTATTGATGCAAATGGAGAAAATAAACGGTATTAAGTGGATACGACTTCATTATGCTTATCCCACCACTTTTCAGGACGAACTGATTGATATTATGCAGGCAAGTTCAAAAATTGTTCATTATGTAGACCTCCCATTGCAACATATTGCTGATAAAATGCTTAAACTCATGAAAAGAGGCGGTACCTCAAAGCGAATCAAAAAGATTTTAGAGAGATTGAGAACACGCATACCGGATGTTGCATTGCGCACAACCTTTATTGTGGGACACCCGGGGGAAACTGATGAAAATTTTAACGAACTTGTACAATTCATAAAAGATTTCCGTTTCGATCGGATGGGAGCATTTGTATATTCACCCGAAGAAAATACTGCCGCATTTAAACTGAAACCGCCACCTGGTGAAGTTGCGGAAAACCGCTATGCGGAACTGATGCAAACTCAGCAAATAATTTCTCAAGAAAAAAACCAGGATTGGGTGGGGAGAACATTGCAGGTGCTGGTGGATGAAATTAATCCCCGATCTGGCATCGCCTTTGGGAGGACCTATGCCGATTCACCTGAAATCGATAATGAGGTCATCATCGAAAATTCAGTTGAAAAGCTTAAAGTTGGAAAATTTTATCACACAAAAATTACAAAAGCTGCCGAATATGAATTGTTCGGTCTGGTTTTGGAGGAAAAATGAGAAACAAAACTATATTACTTTTTATTCTTCTAATATTTTCTATGGGGAATCTCGGATATTCACAGTATATGGCCTCATCCAAACTGAGTGGTGTTGGTGTTCCTTTTTTTCAGGCAGGTATCTTCCGGACCTTTAATACCGGCACAGAAGACAGTTTACGTCTCATCAAAATCTATTTCCAGATAATTAATGATGATTTAACCTTTCTTAAACTGGAACAAAACTATGTGGCAGATGTGGAATTTGATATCTATATTACCGGGAAAAATAAGGATTTTACTTTTAACAGAACGATCAATAAACAAATTATTATGCCCAATTTTAGCGAAACCAACTCACGTCAATTCACCAATACGTTCAATACGGAGATTGAATTAAAACCGGGTCAGTATGATTTAATTATTACAGCCCTGGATAAAAATAACAATAAACAGGTAAACCGGAAAATCGAGTTTAATCTGGATAATATTCAGGAAAAAAGTTTCCTGATAAGTGACATAGTTTTCTTTCAGGAATATAAGACTGACAGTACCGGACGGATTGAGTGGTTCAACCCCAACCTGACAAGTAATTTCGGCGGAAATGATAAGTATTTTTATTTCTACTTCTCCTCAGCCGTGGAAAATCCCCAGGATACACTTCGGATTGAATACATTATTAAGAATCCTGAAGGCGTTGTTACCCAGTATAATCAATATGTTGTGGCAAATGGACAGAATGTCAATGAACATTATATCCGGATCAACAGGCAGCAGTTTGACCAGTCACGCTATGAACTGGAAGTGATTGGATATTATCGTAACTCAGAAATCAAAAACAAGAAACTTTTCTCTTTCTATTGGACGGAATCTCCCGACTCACCCCAGGATCTGAACAATGCTTTAAAACAGATGCGATTTATCATCGAAGCTGATTCGGTAAATTGGGCACTGAAACAAAATTATGAAGAAAAACAGGGATATTTCCAACGGTTCTGGAAAAGAATGGATCCCAATCCGGATACCGAAAAGAACGAACTGCTGGATGAATATTATCAGCGCGTGAATATCGCCAATCAAAATTTTTCGACCCTCAGTCTGAATGGCTGGGAAACCGACATGGGACGTATTTATATAAAATTCGGTGAACCGGATGACATCGAAAGACATCCGTTTGAATTGGATTCACCTCCTTATGAAATCTGGCGCTATTATGACTTGCGGAAAATTTTTCTTTTCGTAGATCGTACGGCATTTGGTGATTATTATCTTGATCCCGGTTATCTGGACCAGGAATATAATTAAATGACCGGTTAGAGTTTCCGAAATTAAAACCCGGAATTAATACATATGGACTGTACACCCGGATGACTGTACCAGAAAAAAGACAAGTACACCTCATTTCCTGGTTTTACGGGATGATCAGCACAGTTATGCTGCTGAGCAGTTCTGCCGTTAATGGTCAGTCTTTTTCCATTGAACCGGTATTTGGCTATACCCGGCTTGATATGGATGCTGTAAATGCAGACATCAGCAATAAAGTACTAAAACTCAGTGCACGGACCGGATATGATATTCCAATTCCTGATCCGCTTCAGGGCAATTATTTCTGGGGTATTCAGGTGAACTATCATATGGAAAATAATTACTTTCTCAATGTGGGTACCACGTATTTCAGGGAAATTGCTGAACTGACTAAGGGCAGTCTGCCAAATATAGCTCCCTTTTATTTTCATACCAGGAGAGAAATTCAATTGCTCGAGATAAATTTCGGTCTCAAATATTATTTCAATTATAATTCCTGGAGGAAAATTAATTTTTATGTGAGCGGAGGTACTGGTTATGCTCTGGGCTGGTCGAAGTATAATTTTGATTACAATGACGGTACCAACAGCATTAATAACAGCGGAGATTTTTCGTCCGGATCTATAATCGCTTATCTCGGTTCAGGAATCACGCTACGATTTACCCCACGCTTTTCGCTCAATCCGGAACTGGGTTATCATTTTGCAAATCTTGGACAGATGAGTGGACAGTACAGGATATCCCAAATATTTCCGAAAGATCCTACGGCCCAATTGGAAGGCATTTATACCGATTTCATAACCGAAGAAAATTATAATTACAGTGGATTTTTTGCTAGGATAGGGCTGCAATTCTTCTTTAATGTTCTTGATTGAAGCGTGGTTTTTAACGCCTTCACCTTGGCATGTTCTGGAATTTTGCCATTCTATGCAAACAAAAGTCGAAAAATTAACCTGGATAAATCATGTCACCTAAGACTGCTGACACAAAGCCAGGAATAATAACAAATTAAAATAAATGTAAAATTGATAGTAAATAAATGTAATTAAGATTTATTTTTCTTTAAAATGTATGAATTTTTTTAAACCAGGTGCTTGGTGGTAAAATCTAAATTATTACTTTCAAAAAGTCTTTTTGACAAAGTTTTTACGTTTATGTTCAGCCTTGTGCTGCGCAATGAATTAATCGGGTAAAAAAAATGATCATTCAGCAGTATCATAAAGCCTTTCAATATGAACCATATAACTGAAAGAAGCCGGGATCAATTAATTCAGCAGTAAAATTATTTTTATCCTGATCGATAATAAAAGTATAAAAATATGAAACTGGAAAATAATTCACAGGTATATTAATTATTGAGGGGTGAGAAAAATGAATTCAGTTTGGGATTACCAAATAATAAGTGGCATTTTTATATTGTCGCTCATTTTTTTGGTAATTTTCCAATTCATTCTGCTGGTCCGCATTCGCAGACTTTTGGACAATGTGTCCCGGTATACCGAAAATTTATCAAAATTGTTTTACCGGGCAGGCACATCCTCTGTAAAATTACTTGAAGGGGACGCTTTCCCGAAAACCTGCCAGTTTTGCAGATACCGGTTATCATATATTCATATGGGTGATAAGGACAGCGAGGTAGAAGATTTTTATTACAAATGCCGTCTAAGAAACATAGAAGTCACTTTAAACGATTCCTGTGACCGTTACGAAAAAGATCGTAATTCCTGAGATTAGTTCATTCCCTTCTTCACAAATTTTGAATCCCTCACATTTTAATGCCGGCTTTGGTTTTCTAACTTATGCATAAATCCATAAATTTTCAAATCAGGGAACCTGTGCATACTTTTATGGTAAATAAAAGTGGGATGTGATTCATACAATCAAAGCGGGAAAGTCCTCCCGCGCATAGTGCCTCCTCACCTAGTTGTATAGTCACATCCCATTTTTTTATGCATTCTTCCGGAAATTTCCTATTTTTCAAGCAAACATTTCAGGCGGGAACTCTCAAATAACTTTTTTACTTGATTTTGATTTTGAAAAAAGTATATCTTAAGTGATATTTTTAACAAAGAAATCCAGTAAAAATCTTGTGCATCTATTATCAAGACGGTGATTTCTCCGATCATGTATCAAGTGAGGATTGTTTATTAATCTGTAAGGATAGAAATGACATTTTCTTTTAAAGCTTTTGAAGCGATGACGGATAAAGATTACAAGAATCTGGGTCTGAAGGTCGGTCTGGAAATTCATCAACAGCTTTTAACAAAGAAAAAACTTTTTTGCCGATGTCCGGCAGGAGTTTACAGTGAGGTGCATGATGCAGAAATATTGAGACACATGCGGCCGACCCTGTCAGAATTAGGTGAGTATGACGGTACCGCATTGATGGAATTTAAAACCAGGAAAAATATTATCTATCAGATTAACCACGAAACCGTTTGCACCTATGAAATGGATGATACACCTCCTTTCGAAATAGATCAGGAAGCACTCGATAACACACTGATTGTTGCAATGCTGCTTAATTATAAAGTTGTCAGTGAAATACATATTGCCCGCAAACAATACCTGGATGGCAGTATTCCAGCCGGATTTCAGAGAACCACTATTGTGGGAGTGGATGGATGGATTCCATATCAAGATAAAAAAATCGGACTGATCCAGCTGGGATTGGAAGAAGACGCCTGTCGGGAAGTATCTGATGTAGAACATTTACGAATTTTCCGCACAGACCGGCTGGGTATGCCCCTCATTGAAATGGTTACTCAGCCCGACATGCATACTCCTGAGGAAGTGGCTGATGTGGCCAATATTTTGAGGTGTGCTGTGCGCAGTACAGGAAAGGTAAGAACCGGCATAGGAGCTGCAAGGCAGGATGTAAATGTGAGCATCACCGGCGGAACGCGCATCGAAATCAAAGGCGTTTCACGAATTCCTCTGCTTCCCCGGCTTATCTATAATGAAGCCCGCAGGCAGCACGCCCTGCTCTATATCAAGGATCGTCTGAAGCAAAAAGGCATTACCAGCGAAACTTTCCGGGCCCGGTCCGCCGATGTTTCAAACCTGCTGGTCCGCACCTCCTGGGAACCTCTCCAGCAAGCCATTCAAAGGGGAGATGAAATTCATTGTGTTAACCTGAAGGGCTTTTCAGGAGTGTTGAACCAGACAACCCAGACCGATAAAGTCTTTTCCAAGGAAATCTCTGATCGTGCCAGGGTAATAGCCTGTTTAACAAGGCTGCCCAACATCATCACTTCCGAGAGTTTGGAAGAGACGATAGACAGTTATACCTGGCAAAAAATCAGGAAAGCATTGAATTCAGGAAATGAGGATGCACTGGTGCTAGTCTGGGGAAATCCTGAGGATGTCCGTACGGGCATAAATGAAATAATGACCCGGGCAAAGGAGGCAACCATCGGAATTCCCAGTGAAACCCGGCAGGCCCTGGAAGATGGGACCAATGGCTTTGAACGTATCCTTCCCGGACCGGACAGAATGTATCCCGATACCGATCTTCCGCCATTGGAAATTCAGGAAAAAAGACTTCGCCGGCTGGGAAAACATGTGCCTGAACCGGTATGGGTTCGAATCGAAAAATACCGGAAACTCGGGATTCCCGAAAACCTGCTGGTAACGGTTGCTTCCTCTCCAAGGGCTTTCTTGTTTGAAGAATTGATAAAAAAATTTAATATTCCCCCTCACCGCATTGTCAACTATCTTTTTGAACAATACACCGCCTGGAAACGGCAGAACCTGCCGCTGGACAAAATGTCAGAAAAAGACTGGTATCTTTTTTTCCGGGCCAGCGAACAACAACCGGTCATTTTGGAAAATGGTGCAAGCATCATTAAAAATTTCCTCTCCGGAGACCGTACTCTGTATTCTATTCTGAAAACGTATTTACCCCCGGAAACCGAAATCAAAAACGAAGAAAAAAATCTCTATATGAGCATAAAAGATTTAACAGAAGATGAACTACCGCATTTTTCCGACAATACCAAAAAACACAAATACCTTATGGGAATCCTGATGAAGCCATTTAGGGGCAAAATACCCGGGAAAACCATATCGGAGACTCTTTGGAATTCTATTAATGGAGTAAATAATGAGTGATCAATATAAAGGATACAGGAATCCTGCAAGAGCGGTGTTAAAAGAGAATGGCGTTTCGGTTTGGAGTTCAGTGGAGATGAATACCAGCCGGGGAGTTTTCAAAGGACTCATTCTGCCCCGCTCTGAAACAGCAGATAATAAACATATTATGCTGAAATTACATAACGGATATAATATTGGAATTGCCGTCAGTACCATTCAGGAAATCCGGGAGCTGGGACGGAAAGAAGCCCACTATAAAATCCCAGAAAAGGAATTTCCGGTAGATCCGAAAAAACCGGATGTCAAACTGCTGGGTACCGGAGGCACTATTGCCAGCCGCCTGGATTACCGGACCGGTGCCGTCATTCCCGCATTTTCTCCGGGGGAACTGTATGGCTCTGTACCTGAATTGGCAGATTTATGCAATCTGGACACCGAAAAACTTTATGGCGTATTCAGTGAAAATATGGGGCCGGAACAATGGATCGGCACTGCAGAAGCCATCGGAAGAGAAATACGGAAAGGCATACACGGAATAGTGATCGGCCATGGCACTGATACCATGCACCATACGGCCGCTGTATTATCCTTTATGGTGCAAAACTCACCCATTCCCATTGTTATGGTGGGTTCCCAGCGCTCATCGGACCGCCCGTCATCAGATGCAGCACTTAATCTGATCCATGCAGTCAAAACCGCCGCAGAAAGCGATATTTCAGAGATTATGGTATGCATGTTTGGTCCTACTTCGGATCAATACGGGTTGCTTCATCGTGGAACCCGGGTCAGGAAGATGCACTCCAGCTACCGCTCTACTTTTCGAACTATTGGTGATATACCTATAGCTATGGTAAACCGGGAGAAAATAACACCACTTCGTACGGACTACAAACATCGCCGACTTGATCAGGAGGTGGTCATCAATACCAGCTTTAATGAAAAGGTGACCATTGTGTATTACTACCCCAACATGCAGCCGGATATCATTGAGTCATTGGCAGATAATGGTTACCGGGGTATAGTAATCGCAGGGACCGGTCTGGGACATGTCAACAAACCACTTTATCCTGCATTAAAAAAAGCGTGTGATAACGGAATCGCTGTTTATATGACGGTACAGACCCTCTGGGGATATGTCCAGATGTATGTATATGAAACAGGGCGTGAAATTATGGGCCTTGGGGTAGTCCCCTGTGCCAATATGCTGCCGGAAGTAGCTTATGTAAAATTAGGTTGGGCGCTGGGTCAGACGGATGACCCGGAAAAGGTAAAGGAAATTATGCTCACTCCTATTGCCGGTGAAATAACCGAGCGGGAACCCTATAACGGTTACTTGATTTACCAGGGGGGCATACCGGAAGTGGAACAGTTTCTGCGCATGATCAAACGATAAAATGATCTGCTAATTACTCCGGTTTTTTAATATTCAGTGCAATTAAAAAGAAATCTATTATTCTGTTGTCAGTAGCTGCTTCATTTTCAGCATACCGAATTATTTGCCGGATCCAAAAAATTTATACAGGTTTTCGCGGGATTTTAAGGGATTGATTTTCTCCATAAACTCCAAAATTATTCCTTCAATCTGTACCCGGTTCTTTTTTAAAAAATCAATTAACTTGCGGTAAGGAATATATCCGTCACCGACCGGGCAGTAATCGTTATGATCCTGTCCTGAATTATGGGCATCAATCAGGTGCAGTAAAACAGGGATTTGCCGGTTTCCGAAAAAATTCAGTACCTGAAAACACCAGTTCAGGGCTGTTTCATCGGTAAATTGTACTAGGTTGTGAAAAAAGCGCGGAATATCAATTACCGGATAAATTTTTGTTTCCAGATTATTGACCAGTGAAAAAACAGCCAGGTACTTTCGAAGGTTTTTTTCGGCATTCACAGCGCCCTGTAATTTAAAATAGTTCTCCAGGTAAACAATCCGGTTTTTAGCATCCAGTTTTTCAATCAGTTTAATGATCGTATCCAGGTCTTCTCTTTCATCAAAATGATAAATAATTTTAGGTTCATTAAATTGATCGATATATGTGAAAAATTTTTCCCGGTAATCACTGGCAACATATTCCTGATTGAATTCTCCCGCTGCATGAAAATAAACCTGAATAAAAGGAGGTTTTGCCAATTTATTTTTCAATTCATTAAGTGTATCCGTTTGTGTCAGCATCATTTCATTGATATAAACCTGAAGAAGGTCAAATTTTGACTGACGGGCAAAATACAGGGTATCCAGAGGATCATAATCCACATTAAAGGATACGGAATTAGCGATACCAACCGGAGGTTTCACATTTCACCTTCATCACTTTTTCTTTGAATTTGATAATATTTGTTATAAATTAAACCATCAGTTGAAATTTTGCAATTTGAATCATTTTATTTCGCCCTAAGTGCGGAATAAAATGATTATTTATCTATGTCAGGAGAGCGAGGACAGGAATTAACTGATCTGTTATAAAAATTGGGAGGAGGGAGGTTATGATCTCACGTATCTATTCAGCAGCTTTAATTGGAATTGACGCTTACCTAGTGGAAGTGGAAGCCAATATTGAAGGAAAGACCTTGCCGGGATTTGCTACCGTCGGCTTGCCGGATTCAGCAGTAAAGGAAAGTCGCGAAAGGGTGCAGACCGCCATCCGAAACAGCGGATATGAATTTCCGGTAAAAAAAATAACCATTAATCTGGCCCCTGCTGATATCCGCAAGGAGGGTTCCGGATTTGACCTCCCCATTGCTGCAGGTATTCTGGCGGCAAATGGGAAGATATCAGAAGCAAAGCTTGATGATCATGTTATTCTGGGCGAACTGGCATTGGACGGAACGCTGAGGCCAGTACACGGGGTATTGTCGGTAGCCTGGGAAGTAAGACGCAGCGGAATGAGCGGTTTGATTATTCCGCAAGAAAATGCCCGGGAAGCCGCGCTGGCTGAAGGACTGAATGTATTCCCGGTAAATTCTCTAAACGAAACCGTAGATTTTCTGAATCACCAGAAGGAAATAGAACCATTTAAAATTGATCTCGATGAGGTATTTGAAGTAAATCAGCATTACGTCATTGATTTTTCAGATGTTAAAGGACAGGAACATGTGAAACGGGCCCTGGAGGTGGCCGCCGCAGGGGGCCATAACATTCTGATGATTGGTTCTCCCGGTTCAGGAAAAACCATGCTTGCCAAACGTCTGCCCACCATTCTGCCGGCACTTTCGTTGGAAGAGTCACTGGAAACCACCAAAATTCATTCGGTAACTGGGCTATTGCCCCCCGGAAAGGCCCTGGTAGCCACCCGGCCATTCCGTTCGCCCCATCATACCATAAGCGATGCGGGACTCATCGGGGGCGGACGGGTTCCCAGACCCGGTGAAGTGAGTCTGGCTCATCATGGAGTGCTGTTCCTGGATGAACTGCCGGAATTCAAAAAGAATGTACTGGAAGTAATGCGCCAACCCATGGAAGATGGTAAGGTAACCATCAGTCGGGCATTATTCTCCATCACCTATCCCTGCAGTTTCATGCTGGCCAGTGCCATGAATCCCTGTCCCTGCGGGTACTATACCGATCCCACCAAAACCTGCAGTTGCACCTCCCAGCAAATCCAAAAATATTTATCACGCATCAGCGGACCGCTTCTGGATCGCATTGACATCCAGATCGAAGTACCGGCGGTACAGTACCGAGAGCTGGCCAGTTCGCAAAGCGGCGAGAAGTCCGAAATAATCCGCAAACGCGTGCAGCAGGCCCATGAAATTCAATTAAAACGGTTCAACGGGAAAAAACATCTTTATGGTAATGCCGATATGCAGACCAGGGATATTCGCAAATATTGCCGGTTGAATGAAGTCGGACAGGAGATCTTGAAAACCGCCATTACCCGCCTGGGGTTATCGGCCCGGGCTTATGACCGTATTCTGAAGGTCAGCCGGACCATTGCCGATCTGTCAGGGATAGAGGATATCAGACCGGAGCATATCAGCGAGGCTATCCAGTATCGCAGCCTGGACCGGCAGTTGTGGGTTTGAGGCTGGCGGTAATTATATAGTCTAAAATTAATCCGGAAACCTTTCGATGGGACGTGATGACCGAAGTGCTATTAATCTAAAACAGGGGATGTACCTTTCCGGTTCACTTGAGAACATTAATCCACACCCAGCCCCAGAAACATCCCGATGCATAATAGAAAAAGTCCAGCCGGCCGAGTTTTCCCCTCTATCTAATACTCAAGAAAATTACCTCGTAGTATTTCCAGAAAATACGGGCGCCAGTACTGCGATATTTCAATAAGAGAATTTAAAAGAAATGCTCCCACCCAAATGATCCGGAAACCGATTTGAAGGCGAATGAAATATGCCAGAAGACATAAAAAATATCAAAAAAATGTCTATCCAGTGATTAATGAACCCGGGAATGGGAGGGCCCCTGATAAAATTGTGTTGTAAGGTAGGCAGGAATGATTGAAGTATGCAAAATAATATTTAAGATTTGCTAACCTGCTTAATGGTCAGATTCAATTTTCTGTCTATTCCATGAACTAAGCTTATTTAAAAGCGGTTATAATGTCATCAAAGCCAGTTATGTGCAAAAATACTAAATACCTGCAATACACTGCTCCTGCGAAACAAAGGATGCCGGAGACCATTTCTTATGAATTTATGAAAATTGGAATTGAAATTTTAACAATCATGAATGTGATATTTATCTACAGAAATTAATAATAAACTTAGTATATAGAATTCAGTTGTGGGAATCAATAAGCAGGAGTATTGAGATAAAAAAACGGGTCGCTGATCTGATACCAAAAACTCTTCTGAAATCATTTGAAATCGGCGGACTGCAGGATTGTTTGCGTGCCATGCCTCCCGAGTCCAACAACAGTTCTTGCTGTCCGCCGTTATTATATAATACGTGTCGGCAGCCTGAGCATACTTCCCGCTAAGATTATTATCCGGATCAATACATTTTAGATTTTTTCTCCTACAGTAAGATGATCAGCACCGGCATGCAGAGAAAATGATAATTGTAAAAATCGATATGATCTTAATCTTCTTTTCTGGGTGATCTTTTCAATAAATTGTTGTTGATGAATTACAGTAATGGATACTAATTCTCAAAACCATGATTCGCATATTATCCAAGATATCTTTTCAACATCTCATCAGTTTCCGAATCCAGTTCAATTTCGATTTCGTCCCGTGTACCGTCTGAATAGAAAATTTCAATCAGACGCTGTTCGGGTTTCCATGCCTCCTCAACTTCCATATCATCAAACTCTTCAAACATCATGTAATCGACATCTTCAAAATCTTCGATGACCAGATATTCCACCCCTTCCATATCAAGCTCAAGTAATTCACAAATATCCCTGAACATCGGATCTTCATGGCCCACAACTCTCGATCCTATTCTTCCGCTTGATTCCATGTAAACCTCCAAAAAAATTCGGAAAAAACCAGCTTCTATCTTAATTTTTCGATGGTATTCAAATATTACCCCGTGGTGAATCAAACGGTGGTAACGTGCCAATTATAGTAAATGAATCAAATGTAAGCAAAACTATTTTTCTTTTTTTGGAAAAAATTCAGGAAAGGAAATAACAGTTTCAAAATACCGGGAGATCATGAAAATATCCCATTTTTCTCAGGCAAAAAATGAATGGCGTCAGTTCTTTGCCATGGGTGGTAACAGCAACAATTCAATATTTGTTGTATAATAATAAGCTGATTTGTAATAAAAACGAATAATCATAATTCGCGGAAGGGATAAAATTGGCCGATAACAAAAAAAGCCTCCCGAGTGAGAGACTTTAATAAATAATGTACAGTTTAATATTTAAATCGTTTTTGTAATTTTTCCTGCCTGAATACAGCTGGTACATACCATAACCCGTTTAGGCTGACCATCGATGAGGGCTTTGACTCTTTGCAGGTTGGGTTCAAACCGTCTTCGGGAGCGATTGTTGGCATGACTGACATTATTTCCATACACTGGTTTTTTACCACAAACAAAACATGATTTGGCCATATTTACATTTTCCTTGTTGTCATTTTTAAACAGCGCTTATTATAATAATTTTTAAACCTGAAAACAAATTTTTAAAAATATTCTTTTTTACAACCATTTATGGATTCTCAAATTTTCAGATTTCTTTAATTTACAGAAAGTTAAATTTGTTTGTTTAACGTGAAACTGCACGTCCATTTTTTTATTCAAATTGCTTGTTTTTTAAAAAAAAAATCTTATACTATTGATACCTCTTTTTGTTCTTTAAAAGAAGCATTTTTTCAATTAACACCATCAATTGTAATTAAGTATAGATAGGTTAATTTATCCGTAGGAGGAGGACGTCTGTAACTCATGTCAAATAATGTTGCACGGTCACTGCCACAGAATTCCCCCTCAGAGAACAGCGTCCAGGAAATGTGGAAACAAACTCTGGATCTCATGCGCGAAGAAATTTCACCTCAAGGTTTCCGTACCTGGTTGAGTCCTATTATACCAGTCAGTTTTGTTGAAAACACTTTAATCCTGCGAGTACCGTCTCAATTCTTTTTTGAGTGGCTGGAAACACATTACCAGGAAATACTCTCGAAGTCCGTCCATAAAGTCTACGGTCTAAAGACAAAAATTGAATACCTCGTTGCCTCCGGGATTGAGAAAAAACCGGAAGAATTAAATCTTTCCGAAACAGATGATCCCCTTCAAGAGGACGTAGAAAACGTTGAAAAGAAATACCTGGAATCCCAGATTGATTCCCGTTTTTTATTCGACAATTATTTTGTAAAAAATGACAATGAACTGGCCCTGCGGTCTGCTCAAACCGTGGCCAAACATCCCGGAAAAACCGATTTCAACCCCTTGTTCATATATGGTGAATCAGGATGTGGAAAATCTCACTTGCTTCATGCTATCGGAAATCATATTCTAACCACCCGCAGGAGGAAAAAAGTATCATTTCTCAGCAGTGAAAATTTTATAAATCAATACATTAGCGCCTTGCAAAACAGGCAGATGGATCTTCTTAATAAAAATTTTTCACAAACAGACGTTTTGCTTATCGATGATATTCAGTTTTTATCCAACAAGAAAAAATCGCAGGAAGGTTTATTCTATTTTTTTTCGGAGCTGGAACGACAGCATAAACAGATCGTCATCACGGCAAATCAACCACCATCCCAGCTAACTTTTCTGGATAAGCGCCTGCTTTCTTTCTTTCAAAAAGGACTTATCATAGATTTGATTCCTCCCGGTTACGAAACGCGCATTGAATATATTGAGTCCTACTGTGAGAAGACCAATTTGTCTATCCTTATCGAAGTGAAAGAGTTTCTGGCCCGCTCCCTCTGCGATGGCCTGCAGGAAATGCGTGCTGTCATTATCCGAATAGGCGCACAGAGTTCCTTGCTGGGAAAACCGGTTTCCCTGGAAGCTACTCAAATGTTACTTACTCATATTGATACAAACTGGGCAAAAAAGAATACCCGCTTCCGCCAATGGCACGCTGTAAAAGTAGATGATATTATCCGGGTAGTGTCAGAATATTTAAATATTCCTATCGATATCCTTATTGGATATTCCCGTCAGCGGGAAATTACCTTCGCCAGGCAAATCGCTATCTACCTCGCTAAAGAGCTATCCGGTGAATCATTAAGGGTGATTGGATATCATTTTAACGATCGGCATTATACGGGAATTCTGCATAGTTATAAGAGAATCACCAGGGATATGAAAAACAATCCCGCTATCTATAACCTTATATTGGACATCAAGAGTAAACTTAAAAACAATTCCTAAAATCCCTCCGGTTGTACCTGCGGTCTGAGATGTAATAACAGACCTTTCCTCATTTTTTAGCAATTCTCTATATTCTTAAATCTATCTATAAACCGTAAATTTAGAAAATAGGGAACTTACCAAAGCAATACTTGTGAAAATTAAAAGATATTATTATTTTAACCTTTTATTTAATGAATCATTGAAAAGAGTGTTATGAAAATAATTGATTTATCTAAACTTTTTTTAACCTCTATCACAATAATAATTGTGGTCATATTCTTTTCCGCTGGACTGTTATGGCCTCAGCAAGAAAGTTCTTCACAAGATTCTCTTTTATCTGCAACGCCCGGCAGTGACACCACCACAGTTAAAACGCAGGTTACAGATACACTTCCCCGTCTACTGGACAGGGTTGTCCCTAATAATGCGTTTCGGGTGGGAGAAAAGCTTACTTTTGTGGTTCGTTACGGAATTATTAAGGCCGGTGAAGCAACCATGTCAGTTGAAGAACTTGTACCGGTTGGAGAAAGGACCGCCTTTAGAATTGTCTCCACTGCCAGATCCACCAGAACATTTGACATCTTTTTTAAAGTACGGGACCGTGTAGAAAGTTACATTGATACCCGGGGGATATTCTCCTGGAGGTTCAATAAATTGCTGCGGGAGGGATCATATAAATTCGACCTTCTGGTGGACTACAATCAGTATTACGGTAAGGCTGATGTGGAAACTATCCGTTATGAGGATGGTGACGAACTTAAAGTAAAGGAATCTAATAATTTTGAACTAGATATTCCCCCTTATGTGCTGGATATATTGGCTTCTTTTTATTATGTTCGAACCCAGAAACTCAGAGTGGGTATGCCCATTTATCTTACCAATCATGATAATAAGAAGGTTTATGATCTTAAAGTAATTATTCAAAAACGAGAAGTTGTAAAGGTGGGTTCCGGTAAATTTCGCTGCATCGTGGTTCAGCCGGTTCTCAGGGGGGAAGCCATTTTCAAACAGAAGGGACAACTGTGGGTGTGGCTAACCGATGATAAATACAAGATTCCGGTTCAAATGAAAAGTGCTGTATTTGTGGGAAGTATTACTACAGAACTGACTAAAATTGAAGGAATACCACTTCCCCTTCCCTCACAGGTAAAATAATACCCGGTTTTGGTGAAGTGATTTTAATAAAATAATTCATTTTTAATTTTTGATTTGAATCAATTGGATCCGAATTTCATTTCCGATAATAGAAACACAAAAGGACATGGAACATGAATATCATCGTTGAAAATCCCCAGGGAATTAATTATGCAGAAATCGTAGTGGGTATACCCTCTTTCAACGAAGCAGATTCAATTTCTTATCCCACAGATGTTGTAAGCCGGGGCCTGGTTCAATTTTTTCCTGGAAAAACCGCTGTTATTATCAATGTTGATAATCATTCTCCCGATAACACTAAGTCAACATTTTTGAACACACCAACCAAAATACCCAAGGTATACCTGTCCACTGCGCCCGGCATAAAGGGTAAAGGTAACAATCTGTTAAACCTTTTCAAGGCTGCGGTGGAACTGCAGGCAAGAGCAATTGTAGTTGTGGATGCAGATCTCAAAAGTATAACACCCACCTGGATCAGGTATCTGTGCGAACCCCTGATGGGACGCTTTGATTATGTCACTCCCATTTATGTCAGGCATAAATATGACGGGACCATAACGAACCATATTGCTTATCCCATGCTACGAACATTATATGGACTGAGGGTTCGTCAACCTATCGGGGGGGATTTTGGTTTTTCCGGTAAACTGGCGCGGGCTTTCCTGGCAGAAAAACTGTGGAATGACAAAATTGCCAATTTCGGCATAGATATATGGATGACAACTATTGCCATTGCACGACATTTTAATGTCTGCCAGGCTTTTCTGGGTTCACCAAAGGTACACCGGGCCAAAGATCCCGCCGAAGATCTTTCCTTTATGTTCAAGCAGGTAGTATCCACGCTTTTTGATCTGATGATTGACTTCGAATATCTTTGGAAATATACCACTGAGAGCCGCCCGAGCAGCATATATGGTTTTGGGCTGGGAGTAGTTGAAAAGCCGCCTCCCATAAAGGTAAATACACAAAAACTATTTAACAGCTTCAACGATGGGTTTACTAAATTTGGCAAGATCTGGGAACAGGTTATTCCCATACCGGAATTTCTGGAATTACAGAAAATAAAAACCATTCCCAAAATAGAACAGTTTTATTATCCCAGCAATTTGTGGGCAAGAATTTTATTCAGTTTTGCTGTAGCCTACAAAAACAATGAAATTGACACTGAAAAAATACTTGAGGCACTGATCCCGTTTTACCATTCCCGTGTGCTATCCTACGTAAACCATACCAAAGAGTTGGAAACCCGTGAATCAGAGGAATATCTGGAAAATATAAACCGCATTTTTGAATCAGAAAAATACTTTCTCCTGGAACGATGGAATGAACGCATCATGGATAAGAAAATATTCCGATAGATCCTGCTACCCCAGCCCTTCGGCTTGTATACTCTCCCAAATAAATTTTTATTTTACTCCAATTCGCAATTTTCAATACCGCAAGGGGTAGTAGTCTGTTAATTTTTGTTAAAAATATGCGCAATATTATATTTTTTATCTGTCAGGACGTGCCCGTATTAGTCCAATTCCACCCTGACGCTAAATAAAAACTTATTTCTGTTTTACCCTTATAATTATTCTATATAACTTTCATGCCTGTTGAGTTACCAATCCCATTTAATGCTATAATAGGGATAAGAATATATATGACAAAACCAAAATTGATTGTGCATGGCGGGGCCTGGAGTATCCCTGAGGAGCAGCACGAGGTCCATATTAAAGGTTGTTACACTGCAGTGGAAAGGGTGTATCAGCACCTGGAAAAGGGGATATCGGCGCTTGATGCGGTTGAATCTGCTGTTCAGGTACTGGAGAAGGATCCCACTTTTGATGCAGGACGAGGAGCTTTTTTAAACGCGGAAGGGGAAATTGAACTGGATGCTATCATTTGCGATGGATCCAGCCTGGCCTTCGGTGCAGTAGCAGCAATAAAAAATGTGCTCCATCCGGTATCTGCGGCGCGTCTCCTCATAAAGTACTCCGAACACTGTTTCATGGTGGGGGATGGTGCACAGCGTTTTCTCCGTGACCTTCAATTTCCCGAAGTGGAGGTCGAAGCATTACTTACCCGGCAGGAACTGGATTATTACCATAAAATAAAGGCTGATCCTACTTTCCGGACCCGAAAACCTTTCGAACCCCATCCCGAAGGTACTGTAGGTGCAGTTGCCCTGGATATTAAGGGGAACCTTGCCGCAGCAACCTCTACCGGCGGTACTCCCAGAAAGTTGCCCGGGCGGGTGGGTGATTCCCCGGTTATTGGTGCGGGTGCATATGCCGATAATCAGACCGGCGCCGTATCCGCTACCGGATTTGGTGAGTCCATTATGAAGGTTGTGCTGTCTAAACTGGTTTGTGATAATTTTGTGCAATATAACGCCGTGCAAGCAGCCCGCCTTGGTATTCAGGTACTGCAAAAGAGAGTTAACGGACTGGGAGGCGTCATCGGCATCAATAACAAGGGCGAATATGGATTCTTTCACAATACCCAGTATATGGCATATGCATTCTATCAACCGGGAAGAGGTATTATTTCCAGAATTAAGACACCTGAAATGGAGTAAGATCCATCACGAAGTGGATCCCCATTTTCTAAGCGCTTTCAAAAGAGCCTGAAAATCTTTGGGTGGTTCAGCTACCCAATCCATGGGAACTTGATCTACCGGATGATTTAACTTCAATCTCCAGGCATGGAGAGTAAGCCGCGAGATAAGAGCCGAATTTTTGGTTTCTTGATAAGAATTCGCACGCTTCAGATCGAAAATTGTTATTTGCTGAGATCCGGAATAAACAGGATCCACCGCCAACGGATGTCCGATCGCCTCAAGATGAACACGAATCTGATGGGTCCGTCCAGTAACAGGAGAAACTTCCAGCAAAGAAAATTTCTCAAAGGTTTCAAGAACCTTATAGTTGGTAACAGATGGTTTACCTTTTTCATTCACCCTCACTCTTCCTTTTCCTCCGGTTAGCAGGGGCAGATTGATCTGACCCTTTTTTTCAGAAGGGCAGCCCTTAATAATGGCCAGGTAAAATTTGGAAATTTTATTATTTTCGAATTCAGAATTTAAAGATCTATGAATTTCCGCATTTTTTGCAAATAATACTAAACCACTGGTATCGGCATCAATGCGATGAACAACCCATATTTTAGGGGAATTTCCACCTAATACTTTATCCAATTGCATATTCAGGAGATCCAGCAAATTATGCAAATCCTTGTCCCAATGATCGGGGATTACTCGGATACCCGCTGGTTTATTGACAACCACCAGAATCTGATCCTCATAAATTATAGTGATTTTTTGTTTATGTCCATCCGGCATCCGGAGGGAAATAGCTTTGAAACGGTTTATCATATCATATGCCGGAGATTCTCAATATCTTTTTTTCTGCCCATCACTACCAGCAAATCATCTACCTGTAGTTTGTCAGATGGCGCGGGTATGGTCTGAATGTAATTATTATCAGATTTTTTACGCTTAACCATTAATATTTGAACTTCAAATTTGGCCCTAATATTAGTTTCTTTAATGCTTTTTCCAATTAATCCGAATGGTACGGGTATTTCTGCCATTACGTAATCATCGACGATATCTATATGGTGGATTTTTTCAAGTAGTTTTACCGAACTACTGATTTCCTGGCTGAGATTTCTCCTCACAATTTCTTTATTATAAATATCAATGATATCTTTCCTTAAGACAGATCCTATAATTTTTTCCTGCTCTGTACCATCCACCACCGGTATTTCCTCCAGATCATAAAATCCGAATACCTTCATAACTGAGGCCAGATCATCAGATGCTTCCACCCGTGGAATGTTCTCATTCACCAGATCCAGGGCAATTAACCAGTCCGTCAAGTATTCCTGGTCAAGTAGAACCCGCCGGACATCCTGCAGCGAAACTGAACCCAGTAGTTTATTTTTATGATCAACGACGAAAAATTGGGTATTCGGCCGGCTGACCACCAGTTCTAGCAATTCTTTGAAATTCAGGTCCGGTTTGATAATGACCGGATTTTTGTTCATGATCACTGAAACATTGAGAGAGCGCAAAATATTGACTTCCTTGCCACGGAACAGGTCAATTCCGCGTCGAACTAATTTAAGCGTGTATATGGATTCTTTTTTCAGCTTAGTCGTGAGAATCGTTGCAATAATAGTGGATATCATGAGGGGGAGGATGATGGCATAATCATTGGTTAATTCAAAAATAATTAGAATCGCCGTTATTGGGGCATGCGTGGCGCCTGCAACAACTGCTCCCATCCCTACCAGCGAATAGGCCCCCGAACTGGCTGAATACTGGGGCATAATCTGATGAACCAATGCACCAAAAAAACCACCCGTCATTGTTCCCATGAAAAGAGACGGTGCAAAGATACCCCCCGATCCTCCCGATCCCAGACTGATGCTGGTAGCCAGAATCTTCAGAAAGACTAGAGCCAGCATCAACAACCAGGGGAGCTGACCCAGCAGGGCTAGATTCATTGAATTATATCCAACGCCATAAATATGAGGAACAAAAATCCCAATAATTCCAACCGCAAAACCACCAGCCATGGTTTTTACAATATCGTTGATTTTCAGTTTTTCAAAATAATCTTCCAGAGCATACAATGTTTTTATAAAGAGCAGGGCAACCAGACCGGCCAGAATTCCGAGAATGGCATAAGGGATAAGCTCTATTGGACTGACCAGATGATACTTTGGCACCTGGAATGCAGGAAAATTACCCAGGAAAAATCGTGAAACCACCGTAGCCATGACAGATGCAATTACAATAGGGCTAAACTGGGCCATACCGAAGTCACCCAGAATTATTTCCACGCTGAATAGTGCTCCGGCCACCGGGGCATTAAATGCGGCTGCAATCCCGGCTGCAGCGCCACAGGCCACAAATATTTTCATTCGCTCCGGATTAACCCTCAGAAACTGGCCGATTACAGATCCAATAGATGAACCAACCTGAATAACAGGTCCTTCACGGCCGGTTGAACCGCCCGACCCGATACAGATAGAAGATGCTAATAGCTTTGCCAAAACCACCCTTGCCCGGATATAACCATTTCTTAAAGCAATGGCCTCCATTACCTCAGGTACACCATGACCTTTGGCCTCTTTTGCCACAAAATGGACAATAACTCCAACAAAGAAACCACCGACGGTAGGGGCCAGTATTTTAACATATATAGAGACATTTCTAATATATTCCAGATTGAGATTCCAATCCCCCCAGAATAGATCCTGAAATATCTTTATGAGAAATTGAATTCCTACTGCTCCTAAACCACCCAAGAAACCGATGACTACAGCTACAATAATCATGAAAGTATGTTCAGTTGCCCTGAATTTTAAGAAGTAATCAGAAATCAGAGATAGTATTTTGCGATGAACTGATTTAAATATAGGTCTAGGTAAGATTTTCATTTCATTGATTGATGGTGATTTACTGAATAATAAAGTATTTTTTGCTCTTCGATGCAGCTGCAGAAATCAATTTCTTATGTCTTTATATTAATAAATCTTACTTTAATTAGTCCACCTCAATAAGGCAACCGATAATATTTATTCTTTGGCTGAAAAAGGACCTAATTATTATTTTGCTTCATTATAAAGACAATTTGTAATAAAATAAAATTAGTAGTTAAATTAATACTTCTTCTACCATAATCAAAAAACAGGTGTAAAATGGGCTCCAAATATAAAAAATTCTCATTTCAAAATGTGAATACCTATTCAATTAAAAACAGATTTAGCAAAGTCCAGATAAATGATTTTGCGAAACCCGTGAAAACACAAGACACTATAGAAGTTCTTATTAAATCATTACCCAATATCTTAATCGGCAAAGATTTTAAGGATTTTATTAATCAGTATAAAAAGGCCGTAAGTCAAAAAAAATTTGTGATATGGATGACCGGTGCTCATATCATAAAATGTGGTTTAAGCCCTGTTGTTATTGAATTAATGAAGGACGGATACATCAACCATCTGGCTATGAATGGAGCCGGGGCTATTCATGACGTGGAAATCGCTATGTGGGGAATTACCAGTGAGGATGTAGCCACCGGATTAAAGGATGGCAGTTTTGGAATGGCAAAGGAAACCGCCGATTTCATTAATTTCACCGTTGCAGAAAATTCCGGAAACGATATGGGATACGCAGAGGTACTGGCAAACAAGTTATTAAATGTAAAAGCTCCCCATGCCCGGCTCAGCCTTCTGGCTTCTGCCTATCAGCTCAATATTCCCATAAGCTTGCATCCCGCCTTGGGAACAGAAATAATTCATCAGCATCCTTCTCTGGATGGCGCAGCTTTTGGAGAAAAATCATTACTTGATTTTAAACTTTTTACTGATAGCGTTTCACAATTGACCAAGGGAAGTATGGTGCTGAATGTTGGATCCGCCGTTATATTACCAGAAGTATTTTTGAAGGCACTCACTGTAGTACGAAACCTGAACTACGAAGCCTATGGATTGTATACTGCAGTATTTGATATGATCCGGCATTACCGGCCTGCCGTAAATGTCATGCAGCGACCCACGCAGGAAAGTGGCAAAGGCTATTATTTTATTGGGCACCATGAAATTATGATTCCGTTATTGGCGGGAGCACTCAGATCAGGATGAGTTCCTGAAGTAAAGCCTGTCAAGGTTGATTTAAAATAATTAATCCAACAGAAATCCCGGCAAGGTCTGCCAGTAAATCCTTCCAGGAGAAAAAACCACCGGTCTTATGTTTGTCCGCAAATTCTTTGGCAACCCCAAGACCAAGAGTAATACAAACCGCAAAGCTTCTGGCTTTATCTTTGTCAATACTTACAGTTTTTTCACTCAACTTCGCTATAAAAACAGTTGAATATAAACTTGCCATAAAGTGCTTCCCCTTATCAGGAGCGAAAAACGCGTCAGTTTTAGGAACAGTAATGGATTTCTTTACTGTTCGCGAAGAGTCTTGTCCTGATAATAATTTATTCGAAAACATTCCAGAACTAACAGCATTATTTGCTTGCATCAGGGCAATTATCAGAACGAGAGTGACAAAACCAGTTCTCCACCACAAAATCCATCCTCCTTTAAATCCAGTCGGTGAGAAATTTGCATCGCCGTATTGAATTTATAAAGATAAGCCTCCACATAAGCATCAACCATAGTTAACAAATATGACAATGTAAAGTACCAGGAATATAAATTTCTTTTGCTTCGGAAAGATTCGTTTTTTTCATCTCGCCATTTCTGTTCAAAATTATAAATCTGATATACCAGAAATGAATTAACAGAAAAAGCAATAACTGCCTTAAAATATTGATGGGTATAAATCTGACCCCAGCCGGGCAACACGGCGGATCGTAATACGGCCCCCCAAGGAGATTTCAACGGTCTGTCCGATAAGAGCCGTGCAGTGTCCAATTGAGAGACGGTAAACATTGAATTCGATCGAAAAACAATCTTTTCCTGAGACATACATGCATCAGTAAACAAAGATAAAAATAGTAAGATGATCAGAAAACGATTCATGCAATACCTGGTCTGTCCACTTATTCTGTTTTATGGTATACCACTTCCAATATCTGGGGGAGAATTGAAATTTTAAGATCTTTAAGTTCCATACCAAGTAATTCTCCGTCTGCATGCACTGCGATGCCATCCTCCGATAAAATTTCCAGCTGGTCAGTCCGCATCATTTCTACCTGCTCCATATTAGTATGATTTCCTTTGACTGCTTTAGGCAAGTTAAGAAACA
Organism: uncultured Caldithrix sp.; assembly: GCA_964461135.1. Taxonomy (GTDB): domain Bacteria; phylum Calditrichota; class Calditrichia; order RBG-13-44-9; family RBG-13-44-9; genus RQOF01. The sequence continues at coordinate 100,975 of CAYWTB010000007.1, forward strand.
CCTCCTTTTTGCTCAATCCGCGGATGATACAGACGTCAAATTTCCCATCATCGATAATGGCATCAGGAGTCAGATAAAATCCTCCGCCCACCGCCTTCCCATTTCCAATAGCGATCAGGAAGATTTTTTTTTCAACTCTCCGGCCATTGGCACAAAAGGTTACGGTTGAATTTTTATAGGAGAAAACAGTTTTCATTACCGCATATAAATAGATAAGAAAACCCCGCAACTTTTTAACTTTCCTGCTTTCACGAACCACCCAGGCATCAAAGCCAATACCCAGCCCGTTAGGAAAATAGACATCTCCCACTTTTCCGACATCAATCATTTTCCGTTTATTTTCACGGATTATTTTCACACAATGCTCTAGATCCTTGGGGAGGTTAAGCATTTTGACAAAGTCATTACCACTACCGGTGGGAATAGCCGCCAGTGCCGCACTGCCGCCCATCATACCATTTACAACTTCATGCATGGTTCCGTCACCCCCCACTGCTACAATAACAGAATATTCCGACGATATTTTGGCAGCTATTTCGCGAGCATGACCGGGGTATTCGGTCCGGAAAAGGTCAAACTGTCCTATATACTTTTCAAACAGTTCAAGAATAGTCTCCCCAGCTTTTCTGGTTTTTCCCCTCCCCGCCACCGGATTCAAGATAAGGGCATAATTTTTCACGATTCCTCCGGTAAATAAATCTGCGGTTTAATCCAGATATCCTTCAACGACTATATTCAACCGTTGATTTTGAAATAACGCTTCAGGCTTTCTCTAGGGCAATACATTCTATTTCCACCAATACATTTTTCGGCAAACGGGCAACTTCAACAGCCGAACGTGCCGGTGAGTCCTCAGAAAAATACTCTTTATATACTTCGTTCATTGAGTTGAAATCATCCATATTCTTCAGGAAAACCGTGGTTTTCAAAACATGACTCAGATCTGAACCGGCGGCTGTCAATACAGCTTCAAGGTTCAGAATTACCCGATGTGTTTGTACTTTAATGTCATTTTTTTCTAATTCACCATTTTCGGGATTAATGGCAATCTGTCCGGCAGTAAATATTAAATCAGCACCTACTACTGCCTGATTATAGGGTCCTACCGGTACTGGAGCATCTTGGGTATTTATTATTTTTTTCATAAAACCCTCCAAAATTTAAAGAGACCTGAAATAAGATAAACTAAGCAAATCTAATTAACCTAAAATTTTTTGCAAATCCCCTTTGCCATTTCGCAGGATATTGATCTCATCATTAATAAGGCTCACAACTGTGGATTCCTCTGCATCAGGTAACCAGTCAGCATCTAGCATCATATCCACTGCATTAAAATAGCGTCTTTCAATTTCATCGGGATCATTCAGTAATTCATCTGGATCAAGATTAACAGAAGTGTTGACCAGTGGAAAAGGAACATTTTCCAGCAGGGCATGGCATACTTCATTATCAGGAATCCGAATCCCCACTTCCTTTCTCCTGCTCAGCATAATTTTAGGGATCTCCCGTCCGGAGGGTAAAATAAATGTATAGGGACCAGGTAAACAATGACGCATCAGTTTAAATGCAAAATTTGAAATACGGGCGTAATTACTGGCCTGTTGAATATTTTTTACAATGATACTCAGGGGTTTAAATTTATTCTTTTTTTTAAGACTGTACAATTTTTGTATAGCTGTTTTATCATATAAACTGCAGCCTATTCCATATACGGTATCGGTAGGATAAATTAATAAGCCGCCATTTTCCAGTATGGTAACTGCATTTAAGATTAGCCGTGTATGCGGATTTTTTAAATGAATATGAAATCGAACCATTTTTACCTGCAAAATATCCTGACTTCAGACATCTAGTCGTTTTAATTCCACCAAGGAACAAAAAAACTGGGATGAATATGATTTAACAAACAATAAAAATTGGTTTTTAAGTTAAATGCGAAATCCTAAAAATTCAAATCCAAAAATTTGTTGTATCAAATCTTAATAAAATTCCGGTGGATACGAAGATGATAATAGTAACGCAAATACAAATGTGAGGTTTAATGGGCGGGATAATACTACTTTTTTTTCTTTTTTAATTCCTCTGCCGCTTTCTTTAGGTCTTCCGGCGAAGCACCGGCCGCTCGTAGGTTTTCCTGTTTAATTCTTTCGTATACTTCTTCCCTGAATATGGAAATATCCCTCGGTGCTTCTATACCAATTTTTACTTGTTTTCCGTCGATATCAACGACAGTAATCTTAATTTTGTCGCCGATATGGATAGACTCACCCAACCTCCTTGTTAAAACAAGCATAGAAACCTCATTTTTTTGATTTTTAAAAATTTAACGAACTCTGTCACAAAAGTCAATATTAAATCCTTTCTTCTCTTTTTATTTATTTTCGGGTATTTTTATTCAATGTCAAAATATCTGCATAAATTTAAAAAAAGCAGGAAGATATTTATCATCCTGCTTTAATATTTTTTGTAATAATCAAAATAAAAAGACTTCTAATTGTTTTCTTCCTGATTATGATACTGACCAACCACAACTTTACTGGGTCTTACGAGACGATCATTCAGTAAATAGCCTTCCTGAAATACGCTGATCACTTTTCCGTTATGGTCTTTTTCATCGGTGTTCTGCATCATCATGGCCTCATGCAATTGTGGATCAAATTCTTTTCCCAGAGCATCTATTCTTTGAACACCCATTTCATTGAGAACCAGCATAAACTTATCATAAATCATTTTCGCACCTTCCCACAAGGATTGATTACCCGATTCATTCTCAGAATTTTTATTCATATGTTCAAAATCATCCATAATTGGTAGTAACTTTTTTATAATCTCTCTCTTAACATAATCAGAAAATTCAATTTGTTCACGTTCCATTCTTCGTTTAAAATTGGCAAACTCAGCCCGCAGACGCAAATACTGTTCATTTAATTCCGCATACCGGTTTTTATATTCCTCTATTGTCTTTTTATCTACATGCCTGGCTTTTTTACCTGGCTTGTCATGCTCGTCGGTAGACTTCTCAGTTTCGGAAGGAGTTTCTTTTTTTCCCATACTTTCCTTTTCTGATTGCCGGTCAGTATTTTCTTCTTCAATGAAATCTATTGATATTTCTTTTCCATTCTTTTTATCTTCTGCCATCTCCAAATAATCCTCCAGATGATGTCATCCATTTTAAATATTTGTTAATTATCTCGTTTAAATTTATTCCCATATTACCAGTTTTATAATCGGATAGACCTTTTATAAAAGGTCTATCCGGCTTTAAGTCCCTTTATTTTTTATCTTTTTTATTCTTGTCGTCGTCAACCACTTCGTAATCAGCTTCTTCTACTTTTTCATTATTGCTTCCGCTTTCAGCACCACCACTTTCACTTCCACTGAAACCCTCTGCCCCGCTACCAGCCTGAGGACCACCCTGTTGGGCACCCGCCTGTTGGTAGAGATTGGAGGCGGATTCACTCCAGACCTGATTTAAAGCATCTGTCGCAGATTTGATTTCATTGAGATTTTCTGATTTTAGCGCTTCTTTCAGGCGGCTAACAGCTGCTTCAATTTTATTTTTCGCGGTCGCGTCAAGTTTATCTCCATATTCCTTCATGTTTTTCTCGGTCTGATATACCAGCTGGTCACCGGCATTTTTGGTATCAATCATTTCTCTTCTTTTCCGATCTTCCGCCGCATGATCTTTTGCATCCTTAACCATACGGTCAATCTCTTCTTCAGAGAGACCCGAACTTGCTTCTATGCGAATACTTTGTTGCTTTCCTGTAGCCATATCCTTAGCAGAGACATTAAGAATACCATTGGCGTCGATATCAAATGTAACCTCAATCTTAGGAATTCCTCTTGGTGCGGGAGGAATGCCATCCAGAATAAATCGTCCCAGAGTACGGTTATCCCGCGCAAATTCACGTTCACCCTGAATAACATGGATTTCCACAGATGTCTGATTATCCGCTGCTGTCGTAAATATTTCACTTTTCCGGGTCGGAATCGTCGCATTAGATTCGATTAGTTTAGTGGAAACATTTCCCAGTGTCTCGATTCCCAGAGAGAGTGGAGTCACATCCAGCAACAATACATCTTTTACATCGCCAGCCAAAACACCGCCCTGGATTGCTGCACCAACGGCTACAACTTCATCTGGATTGATACCCTTGTGGGGTTCTCTTCTAAAGAAATCTTTTACCAGTTCCTGTACCATGGGAATTCTGGTGGATCCGCCTACCAAAATAACTTCGTCTATTTCATCAACTTTAAATCCGGATTCCTTCATGGCGATACTGCATGGCTCCAGTGTTTTTTTCAGCAGATCATCTACCAGCGATTCAAATTTCGCACGAGTCAAAGACATCTGCAGGTGTTTCGGTCCATTGGCATCAGCAGTAATAAAAGGTAGATTAATATCCGTCTGCTGAGTACTGCTCAATTCAATTTTAGCTTTTTCTGCAGCTTCCCGCAAACGTTGCAACGCCATGGGATCTTTTCTTAAATCAATGGCCTGTTCCTTTTTAAATTCATCGGCCACCCAATCCACAACCCGCTGATCAAAGTTATCACCACCTAAATGAGTATCCCCATTGGTGGATTTAACCTCGAACACACCATCACCAATTTCCAGAATCGAAATATCGAAAGTTCCGCCACCCAGATCATATACAGCAATTTTTTCATTCTTCTTTTTATCGAGCCCATATGCCAGAGATGCGGCCGTTGGTTCGTTGATGATCCGTAATACATTAAGTCCGGCTATCTCGCCAGCCTCTTTGGTCGCTTTACGCTGGCTATCGTTAAAATATGCCGGAACGGTGATTACCGCATCCGTTACCTTTTCACCCAGATAATCTTCCGCCGTTTGTTTCATTTTCTGAAGAATCATCGCAGAAATTTCTTGCGGGGTATATTCCTTCCCCCTGATTTCAGTGACAGCCAGACCATGTGTTCCCGTCTTCACTTTATAGGGCACCATTTTGGTCTCCTCAGGAACTTCTTCCAGCCGCCGACCCATGAACCGCTTTATTGAATATACTGTATTTTCCGGATTGGTGATCATTTGACGTTTGCCAGGAGCACCTACCAACACTTCACCAGTCTTGGAGAAGCCGACCACAGATGGTGTAGTACGACCACCCTCGGAATTCGGAATCACAATAGGTTCTCCACCCTCCATCACGGCAACAACTGAGTTGGTTGTGCCTAAATCAATTCCTATAACTTTTTTTGCTGCCATTTTTTAATTCCTCCTTAAAGAATGTTTTTTGAATAATCAAAGTCACAATTTTTTATTTTACACATTTTTATTGTCTTCATTGATATTTCAGTTGATATCAATTTTCCGGGGCTTCACTTCTTCCTTTTTTCCAACAACCACCTTCAAAATACCTGCATTGTATGACGCATCAATTATTTCGACATTAAGATTATCTTCCAGCTCGAAAGCTCTTTCATAAAAAATATCGGTGGTTTCCCGGAACAAATACTCACCATCTATATGATTATTAAGACGATTTCCACTGATATTCAATATACCTTCCTTTACAGAAACATGAAGATCTTTCTTTTGCACACCGGGCATTTCCATCAGAATAACTATTGAATTATCAGTCTCGTAAATATCCACTACCGGTTTAACTTTAATTAAATTATCATGACCATTATGGAATTTTTTGTGTTTTTCAATTCCGGTAAAAATATCAGAAAACATGATTTATTCTCCTAATAATTATTATTTTATGTATTTATTATCCTTCATTTTAGTAATAGTATTACAAAGATAATGCCAAACAATTTACCCAACTCTTATATACAATATAATTAACAACTTGTGGCCTGGTATTTTCCTGGCTGTTTCCACGGAATGCATGTCATTACGCATTTGTATCTGACAGTTTGGCAGATTTCTCGAAGGACAAAAGGACAGGATATCCTTTTTTCTAAAAATTAAAACTTTCTAACGGAATGATGTCAATCAGATATATTTATAAGGGAAAAATATTGAAACATGATAATACCCACGGTTCAGAGGACAGAAATCAAAAAGAATAATATTACATATGTATAAACGGATAAACCTTACCCAAAAATTTCATTTCCGGAAACCGGGACTGGTTGTATCAGACTTATTTATTTATCCTGCTTAATTCACAAATAGGGGCTAAAGCCCAAATATACTGGATTCTTTAATCCCCGGTCTGAAGACCGGGGCCATTTAATTTCTAAGAATATAACAACTTTGATACATTATATCGTTTTTTGTGAATTAACCAGGTTATATGAAATTTTAAAATTATAGATTACTCTACCCTTTTCCTGCGGCAGGCAGATCACGGGCGGGCATAGGTTCAGAGACGGGTCTAATACAATATTAATAAACCACAATGTTCAAATGACACAATCAAATATAAATTTTAGAATCTCAGACAATGATGATATTAAAATATTGACGCATCGAACCATATGCTTTAAGAATACTTACCAATCAATCAGAGTCTGGGCATCAAATTTTTACAACCGCTTATTTGAACCGCCTTATCTCAAGAAATCATATAACTTTAATAAGAAATTTTAATAAAATCCCCTCTACCTTTAGAAATCTTATGGCACACCATTCCAGATTCCTTTGACCTTTATGGTTGAAAAGTCACTTTGATATGATTGCCTTTCCGGACACAAATTTCTAAAGTTCAAAGTACCGAAATAAAGGTGTAACCGTTATTGATTACTGCAAATGGTTTACCTTTCAAGCTCCAATCAACAAAGGGAGTATTGGAACTTTTTGACAGGAATTTAACTGGCTGAACTTTCCATTCTTGCACGGGATCGAAAATGGTGAGATTGGCTGTAGTATTCTTCTTTATACCTGGAGGTTCCAGTTTTAATATCTGATAAGGTCTCACAGCAAATTTTTCAATAATTGCAGAAAGATCAAGAATCTTTTGGTGATATACCTGTGATAGGGTCAGACCCATTGCCGTCTCTAATCCAACAATGCCAAAAGGGGCATGAATATATTCTGCTTCTTTTTCTTCAAAAGAGTGGGGAGCGTGATCCGACGCAATGACATCAATAGTCCCATCCGCTAAGCCCTCCAGCAAAGCTTGCCGGTCCACCTCGGTACGCAACGGCGGACTCATTTTAGTGTTGGTGTCAAATGTCCGTACCATTTCATCGATAAGGGTAAAATGATGGGGGGTGACTTCCGCCGTCACTGGAATCCCTTTTGTTTTAGCCTGACGGACAAGCTCTACTGATGGTGCTGTGGAAATATGGGCTACATGAAAGCGGCCTCCGGTATACTCAGCCAGCATTATATCACGTGCTATCATTATTTCTTCTGCTACAGAAGGCATCCCGTGAAGTCCCAGGCAGGTGGAAATAAATCCTTCATGCATGTCACCTCCCTCTGTCATAGTCAGATCTTCCTCATGCCCAATCACCGGGATATCCACCATTTTGCTATATTCAAGGGCCCTCCTCATAATCTCTGCACTCATCACCGGTGCCCCGTCATCCGATATGGCCACTGCACCTTGTTCAACCAGTTCCAGAATTTCGCAAAGCTCTTTGCCTTCACGCTTCTTGGTGATGGCGGCCACCGGATAGACATTTACCAGAAATCCCTTTGACCGATCCTTGATATATTGAATTATCTCCTGGCTGTCTGTTGCGGGAGAAGTATTCGGCATACAGCAAACGGCCGTAAAACCACCATTTGCGGCAGCCAGGCTTCCTGAAGCAATCGTTTCCTTTCCTTCATAGCCAGGTTCTCTTAGGTGTACATGCATATCCAGCCATCCAGGTGAAATTATTTTGTTATTGCAGTCGATTATATCGCCCTTAAACTCTTTTGCATCTACAGTACCAATATTCTGTATTTTCCCCTTGCGCACATGAATATCTGTGATTTTATCAAATTTTTGTATGGGATCAATGACCCGTGCCATTTTCAAAAGCAGATTCTCAGGTAAAGGTTGAAAACCTTTCCTCGAGTGTATTACATTTTTAGTTAACTTCACTGCGACCTCCTGCTAATAAGTATAAAACCGCCATCCGAACAGCCACACCGTTTGTGACCTGTTCCAGAATCACTGAATGTTCACTGTCTGCCACATCGCTGGTTATTTCCAGACCTCTGTTCATCGGACCCGGATGCATAATCAAAATTGGTTTGGTGGCATGTTCGAGGCGTTCGCGGGTAATTCCGAAATAATTGTGGTATTCCCGAAGTGAAGGAAATAGGGCTTCCCGCTGGCGTTCCAGCTGCAATCTGAGTATGTTAAGAACATCTACCTGGGGTATGATTTCATCTATATTATAATACTTTTCAATCCCAAGCTTTTCAATCTCACGGGGAATCAGTGTAGACGGTCCGCAAACTATTACCCGTGCTCCCATTTTGGTTAATCCGTAAATATTGGACATGGCTACCCGCGAGTGTGAAATATCACCTACAAGTGCAACCGTTTTGCCTTCCAGGCTCCCCAACTTCTGCCGGATTGTGAACATATCCAGCAGCGCCTGGGTTGGATGTTCATGCCCGCCGTCTCCGGCATTAATGATATGAGACCGGAGGGCACGGGAGAGAAGATGAGGAGCACCGGGTGAGGAATGGCGCACCACCACCATATCAATTTTCATGGCCTCAATATTTTTTACGGTATCAATGAGAGTTTCTCCTTTCTTTACCGAACTGATAGTAGCGGAAAAATTTACAATATCTGCTGAAAGTCTCTTTTCTGCCAGCTCGAATGAGATACGTGTGCGGGTAGATGGTTCATAAAACAGGTTGACAACAGTCTTACCCTGCAAAGTCGGAAGTCGCTTTATCGGCCGGTCAAGCACTTCCCGGAAAGATTTAGCCGTATCCAGAATCGTCACAATATCTTCTCTGGGAATTCCATCCAGACCCAGCAAATGTTTGCTTTCTAATGCCATATGGTAATCCCTCATTTAGTTTACGGTTCTTCCACAAGCAACACTTTATCTTCCTGATCTACTTCTTTTATTAGGACCCTGACCTCCTCTCCAATGGAGGTTGGAATATTTTTCCCTACAAAGTCAGGTCTGATAGGTAATTCCCGGTGCCCCCGATCAACCAAAACCGCCAGATAAATAAGTGCCGGTCTTCCGAAATCCATCAAGGCATCCAGTGCAGAGCGGATAGTCCGTCCAGTATACAACACATCATCCACCAGTACGATAGTCATGTCATCAATCTTAAAGGGAATATTGGTAACCTCCACCGAAGGTTGCTTGAGACGGGTCCTGAAATCATCACGATACAGGGTAATATCCAGAAAACCGGTGGGAATTTCTTTCCCTTCAATATCCCGGATTGTTTGGGAGATACGGGTAGCCAGATAGGCTCCGCGGGTACGGATTCCCACAATAACGAGGTTTTCGCTTCCCCTGTTTCTTTCAACTATTTCATGGGCTAGACGTGTAACAATTCTTTTAATATCACTTTCTGATAATATTTCAGCTTTAATTTTAACATCCATGGATGACTCCTGCCTTAAAAAAAATGCCTCCCGCTTTATGACAACAGGAGGCAAAGTCTATATTAATTATGATTTTGACAGACATGCTTACTCCTTTACTATCTCTCCGGATAGTATTAAAGGCCAAACTTCTTCACCCGAATTTTTTCTATATTAATACTTCTTATCCAGGATCGTATAAATATAAAAAGATTAATTTTCAAAGACAATGATGAAATTTAAAACCTTGTGAAGGTAAAAAAGCATCTCCGGACTATCATCTGAGAGATCGAATATTCCATTGGAATTATTGCCCGGTTATTATTCTCAGATAGAACTGATTATCTTTATTAAGATACTCAGCAACATAAAAGAAGTATCACCATGAATCGAAATTACCCCCTGCGCAGGAAGTATTCAAAACTGAATTCATCCCTGTCAAACTATGGGAAAAAATAACAACAGTTAAAAATATTTCAACTTTTTAAAGGAGGGAATGAAAAAACCAGTGGTACAGAGAATTTAGAATTGCTTCTTAATGATGAATAAGAAACAAATAATTACTGATCAAAATTCTCTATAAGGGATCAATTACCAAGGGAAAAAATATCAATCAAGATTGATTACTTATTACAAATTGGTTGCCTTCCTGGTGGGCGGTACTGGATTTGAACCAGTGACCTCTGCGATGTGAGCGCAGCGCTCTAGCCAGCTGAGCTAACCGCCCTTAACCGCTAAAAATATATCAAGAAGTTTTTTCCAAAACAAGATAAAAGGAACATTGAATTGATTTTAAAACGGTTATCCGGAAATAATTTTTTATTTTATAAAGATCTTTTTTGCCTCTGAAAAAATTATTTATTTACTTTGGTACAAATAGAAAAATCAATATTTTACAAGATATAAATTTGTAACTTTTTCAATTAAGGTAAATCCAATTATTAAAACCTAGATTCAAGTTCCAAGTGCAACTTTGAGATTTAAGAAAGCTTCCATTGG
>CAYWTB010000008.1:0-108528 GCA_964461135.1 uncultured Caldithrix sp.
TGTGATGAATGATGTAAGTTCTTATCCATTAAATAACTACTTTAGAAATTTAGGTCATATAATAATCCTGTAAGAGAGGTTCTTTTTTGGGATCTTTGAATAAAGTTTTTGAATTTAATCCTTTTTCTTCTTAAGTTTTGAAGCTTTATTGGAGAATGTATGGACTGGTTTAAAAAGAAAAAAGGAATTCAGTCGGCGGTAAAGAAGCCGCTGCCGGACGGATTGTGGATAAAATGTGAAAACTGTGGTGAAATAATTTATCGTAATCAGCTGGAAAACAGAATGAATGTGTGTCCCAAATGTGAACATCATTTTCGTGTAAATTCCGGAGAATATATCGGGTATCTGTTCGACAGCGACAGCTTCCGTGAATTCAACCGGAATATTGCCCCCGGAGACCCTCTAAAGTTCAGAGACAAGAAAAAATATTCTGAGCGTTTAAAAGAGGCTCAGAAAGCGACGGGACTGATGGATGCTGTGGTTACCGGTTTCGCTACCATTATGGGCCAGCGTGTGGTAGGGGCCGTAATGGATTTTACTTTTATCGGTGGCAGCATGGGATCGGTGGTGGGAGAAAAAATTGCCCGGGCTATTGATGAAGCCCGACGTGAGAAAATACCCCTGATTATTGTATCCTCTTCCGGTGGAGCCCGTATGATGGAAGGAGCATTATCACTTATGCAACTGGCTAAAACCAGCGCCAAACTTGCCCAGATGAATGATGAAGGGCTGCCGTTCATCAGCATTCTTACGGATCCCACTACCGGAGGAACAACCGCTAGTTTCGCTATGCTGGGAGATATTCATATTGCCGAGCCGGATGCCCTGATTGGATTTGCCGGACAGCGGGTGATAAAACAGACTATCGGGCAGGATTTACCGGAGGGATTCCAACGGGCAGAATTTCTTAAAAAACATGGTTTTGTGGATATGATTGTCCACCGCAAAGATATGCGGGAGACTGTGGGAAAAATTCTTAAAATGCTCTGGCCACCCAAAGTAAATAAAAAACCCCCCACTGTAAATAATGCCTGAAGAATTAGTTGTTGATTCATCCCTTTTTTCTTTTCCCGGATTCTATTAGAAAGTGATTCATTATTAATAAGGAACAGGTAAATATATTATGACCAATCGGAAACCTCTGATATTGGTGACGAATGATGATGGTGTTTATGCACCGGGCATTTATGCTCTGCATGCGGCCATGAAAGAATTAGGCCGGGCTGTTGTGGTAGCTCCGGAATCCGAACGGAGTGCCGTCGGCCATGCGCTCACAATTTCCGATCCGTTGCGTGTATGGGAAGTGGATCGTTTCGGAGACAAGTTCGGTTATGCTGTAAACGGTATGCCGGCAGACTGTGTAAAACTTGCAGTCAAAGCCATTCTGGACCGCAAGCCGGATCTGGTGGTATCCGGAATAAATCAGGGACCGAATACCGCCATCAATGTTATCTATTCCGGTACGGTTTCAGCGGCCACGGAAGGGACGCTCATGGGAATACCCTCTATAGCCTTTTCACTGGCCTCCTTCCGGAAATCCGATTTTGATTTTGCCGGACATTTTGCAACGCATCTGGCCCGAAAAGTGCTCAAGGACGGTCTGCCCACCGGGACCTTGCTGAATGTCAACATTCCCGCCCTTCCGGCAGAAGAAATTCTGGGAGTTAAAATAACCCGCCAGGGAAAAGGACGCTACGAAGAGTATTTTGAAAAACGTGTGGATCCCATGAATCGCAATTATTACTGGTTATCCGGAAAAAAGCTGCAGCTGGATAACGATTCGGATGTGGATGATGTAGCGATAATGGAACGCTATGTGGCCATTACACCCATTCAATTTGATCTCACGGATTATAAAGTTCTCGATGAAATTAAAAACTGGAATATCGGATTACCGGAATGAGAAAAGTACTGATTCTCGATTTTGGATCCCAATATACCCAACTGATTGCCAGAAAAATCCGTGAACTCTCCGTTTATTCCGAGATTCAACCATTCAACTATTCCATAAAAAAAATAAGTGAAGATAAAAATATCGGGGCGATAATTCTGTCAGGCGGACCGGCATCAGTCTATGCGGAAAATGCTCCCCAATGCGATTTTGAAATTTTTAATCTTGGCCTTCCTGTTCTGGGGATCTGTTACGGCTTACAATTAATTGCCTATGCCCTTGGCGGGGAGGTGGACCGCGCCGCAAACCGCGAATATGGGCGTATGGCCTTGAACTTCGAAAAAAGTGAACCTCTGTTTAAAAACCTGGAATCACCTACCTGGGTCTGGATGAGCCATGGCGATCACCTGACTAAACTTCCCGAGGGATTCTCCATCGCTGGTTTCACCGATAATTCTCCTATTGCCGCCATTGCTCACCATAAAAGAAAAATCTATGGCCTGCAGTTTCATCCGGAAGTGTACCATACTGCTCATGGCAGGCAGATATTGTCTAACTTTCTGTTTGAGGTTGCCGGTTTCAAAGGGGACTGGTCCACAGAATCATTTATTGAATCGGCGCTGGTCAAAATCCGCCAAACCGTGGATAAACAGAAAATTTTGCTGGGACTGAGCGGTGGGGTGGATTCAAGTGTAGCCGCAGTTCTGATTCACCGCGCGGTGGGTGATCAGTTAACCTGCATGTTCATCGATACCGGTCTTTTGCGCTATCGGGAGAAGGAAGAGGTGGAACAGGTATTTCGCGAACATTTTCAGATAAATTTGATTTCTATCACGGCCGGTTCATTATTCCTCTCTAAATTAAAGGGCGTGATTGACCCGGAAGAGAAACGAAAGATTATCGGCAATACCTTTATAGAGGTTTTTGAGAAGGAAGCTGATAAACTTGGTCATTTCACCTATCTGGCACAGGGGACGCTGTATCCCGATGTAATTGAGAGTGTGAGTTTTAAGGGACCGTCGGCTACCATTAAATCGCATCATAATGTGGGTGGTTTGCCTGAAAAAATGAACTTCCGGCTGTTGGAGCCGCTGCGGGAACTTTTCAAGGATGAAGTGAGAGAGGTGGGAAAACAGCTGGGCCTGCCGGATAAAATTATTGAGCGGCACCCGTTTCCGGGGCCGGGGCTGGCAGTGAGAATTATTGGCGAGATTACTGGGGAACGCCTGGAAATATTAAGAAAAGCTGATGCCATCTTTCTTGAAGAACTATGGCAGGCCGGTCTGTATCACCGGATTTGGCAGGCATTTGCAGTTTTATTACCGGTTCAATCAGTTGGGGTGATGGGTGATGAGAGAACCTACGAAAATGTTCTGGCTTTGCGGGCGGTGACCAGCACCGACGGAATGACAGCGGACTGGTTTGAAATGCCGGGGCCGGTTCTGGCAAAGATATCGAACCGGATCATCAACGAGGTGAAAGGAATTAACCGGGTTGTCTATGATGTAAGCTCCAAACCACCCTCTACCATTGAATGGGAATAAAAAGGAGAATTTATGTGTGGTATTGTGGGATATATTGGCGGGAAAGAAGCTCTCCCCATCCTCATGGATGGATTAAAGAGACTGGAATACCGGGGATATGATTCTGCCGGTGTAGCTATTCCGAATCATGATAAAATAAATATATGCAAACAGGTGGGAAAGATTGCTGCGCTGGAAAAGGAATTGAACGGTACACCGCTGAAAGGGATGTTGGGAATTGCTCATACCCGCTGGGCCACCCATGGCGAACCCAACCAGGTTAATGCGCATCCACATACGGATGAATCCGGCAGTATTGTGCTGGTACATAATGGAATTATAGAAAATTACAACGCTTTAAAAACCATGCTCATTGAAAAGGGACATACGTTCCGTACTGAAACGGATACCGAAACCCTCTGTCACCTGATTGAGGAGTTGTATCATAATGGAACTTCCTTTGAGGAAGCCTTTCGTGCCGCTCTGGCAGAAATTGACGGAACATACGGAATCGCGCTGATATCCAGATATGAACCGGATAAGCTTTATTGTGCCCGCAAGGGCAGTCCGCTGGTGGTGGGTGTCGGAAAAGATGAATATTTTGTGGCTTCGGATGCCTCTGCTATCATTTCGCACACTCGGAATGTTTTCTATCTGGAAGATGGAGAAATCGCTGTGATAAGCCGGGATGGTTTTGTTACAAAAACCGTTGATAATAAATTGGTGACCAAGAAACTGGAGAAGATCAGTTTCGATCTGGAAAGAATTGAGAAGGCCGGCTATCCCCATTTCATGTTGAAAGAAATTTACGAACAGCCCAGTACCGTCGCTGATGCCATGCGGGGAAGACTCATCGAGGAAGAAGGTGTGGCAAAACTAGGCGGCTTAACCGCTATTCTTCACAACGTCCTTAGAGCCAGAAAAATATTTATAACCGCCTGTGGAACCAGTTACCATGCCGGACTGGTGGGTGAATATATGCTTGAACAATACTGCCGGATTCCGGTGGAAGTTGAATATGCCTCGGAATTCCGCTACCGGGATCCCATTATTCAGGATGATAATCTGGTGGTGGTGATTACCCAGTCCGGAGAAACGGCCGATACGCTGGCCGCCCTGCGCGAAGCGAAACGAAAGGGAGCCACCGTGATGGGCATCGTCAATGTGGTGGGTTCTTCCATTGCCAGGGAAACCCATGGTGGTACTTATATTCATGCCGGCCCCGAAATTGGTGTGGCTTCAACCAAGGCATTTACTTCCCAGGTTACTGCTCTGACACTGTTGACCCTGATGATTGCCCGTACCAAGTCCATGTCTGCCGAAGAGGGCCGGAAAATGGTCAAGGAGATGAAACTGCTGCCGGATAAGGTAAAAAGAGCGTTGGATACGGATAAAATTGTCGCCGGGATTGCCTCCGAATTCAAGGATAAACATAACTTTCTTTATCTTGGGCGGGGATATAATTATCCGGTGGCACTGGAAGGCGCTCTTAAATTAAAGGAAATTTCCTACATCCATGCGGAAGGTTATCCTGCAGCCGAGATGAAGCACGGACCCATCGCATTGATAGATGATGACATGCCGGTGGTGGTGATTGCCACGCAGGACAGTACATATGAAAAAATCGTGAGTAACATCGAAGAAGTGAAAGCCCGCCGCGGAAGGGTGATTGCAGTAGTGTCAGAGGGGGATAAAAAACTGGACAGGCTGGTGGATTACACCATTCCCATTCCCATGACCATGGACCTTCTACAGCCGGTTGTGTCCATCATTCCGTTACAGTTACTGGCATACCATATTGCCGTTACCCGTGGCTGCGATGTGGATCAGCCGCGAAATCTTGCCAAGAGCGTTACAGTGGAATAAAACGCCGGAAATCCGGCAAATGCTCTAAACAAAAATTGCTTGCACTGCAGGGAAGAATCTGTTAATTTTGGCCGCATTATTTTTCTGCCGGGGTGGTGGAATTGGCAGACGCGCTAGGTTCAGGACCTAGTGAGCTTCGGCTCGTGCGGGTTCAAGTCCCGCTCCCGGCACAGGGTGTAAGGCAGGTAATAAGTAATAAGTGACAGGATGGGCGTTCGGAAGAGCGCCCTTGTTATTTATCCAAGGAGAGGGGAACAGAAGAATGTATTACACCTATGTATTAAGATCATTAAAGGATGAGGGTCTATACATTGGATACACGGCCAATATGGATCAACGATACCGGGATCATAGGAGGGGTAAGGTACGATCGACGAAAGGTCGGCGGCCACTAATGTTGGTGTATTGGGAGGAATTTTATTGTATTGAGGAGGCAAAAGAATGGGAGAGGTATTTAAAGACGTCGGCGGGTAGGCGCTACATTAAGGGAGTGATTAACGGCGGGAGAAGAAAAGTGGTGACAGGGTGAGCGGTGACTGATTTTGTGCGGGTTCCCTGCCTGACTGCCGCACGGCAGGCAGGAAGTCCCGCTCCCGGCACAGGGTGTAAGGCAGGTAATAAGTAATAAGTGACAAGATGGGCGTTCGGAAGAGCGCCCTTGTTATTTATCCAAGGAGAGGGGAACAGGAGAATGTATTACACATATGTATTAAGATCATTAAAGGATGAGGGTCTATACATTGGATACACGGCCAATATGGATCAACGATACCAGGTAAAGCAAGTAATAAGTAATAAGTTATAAGGTGTAAGTAGCTGGATGGGCGTTCGGAAGAGCGCCTTTTTCTTTGGATGCGGGTGTGAACATGGAACAATGTTGCATAAAGCCCCCCTTTATCCTTTCATAAATTTTTCAATCTGGAATCTAAAAAATAAAAAGCTTGTTCCCATTTCCAGAAGTCAATATAATTTGGCAAAACCGGCAATATGACAAAGAACTTGCCCTTCCGTAAAATTTTTATTTTCTGGCTACCACGGGCAGCAACCTGGCTCATGATGTCAGTAGAAGGGACATTTCTGGCGGCGGTTATCGCCAGACTTCCTCAGCCCAAATACAATCTGGCTGCCTTTGGGGTGGCATATGCCTTTGCGCTGATCATCGAGGCACCCGTGATTATGATAATGAGCGCTTCTACCGCTCTGGTTAGAGAACGGAATTCCTTCCTCAAAATGAGAAATTTTATTTATATCCTGAATGTCATAGTTACTATCCTGATGCTGGTTTTACTTATCCCGGCACTTTTTTATTTTATAACGGAAAAACTCATCGGACTGTCTCCTGAAATCTCAAAATTAACGCATATGGCAGTGCTTCTGCTTCTGCCCTGGCCGGGTGCCATCGGGTACCGCAGATTCTATCAGGGAATTCTTATCAGGGCGAATCTAACCAAACGGGTTGCATACGGTACCTTGATACGTTTGTTTTCCATGTCCGGTACGGCGGTATTTCTTTATACCTTTGTAAAACCGGAGGGTGTGCTGGTGGGGGCAGCTGCTCTGTCCATGGCGGTGACCCTGGAAGCCATTGCCAGCCGTTTTATGGCAAGGCATGCTGTAATTGCTATCCGGGATAAAGCTGATGAACAGGATCCTGAGGAGGAATCCCTCAGCTATCATTCCATCATCCGTTTCTACTATCCGCTTGCATTAACCTCAATGTTGGGTCTGGGAGTGCAACCCATGGTAACATTTTTTCTGGGACACAGCCGGATGGCCCTGGACTCCCTGGCGACACTACCCGTGATCAGTTCACTGGTGTTTATCTTCCGGGGATTAGGATTATCTTTCCAGGAGGTCGGAATCGCACTGCTGGGCAAAAAAAATGAAAATTATAAGGAGTTGCGGAATTTTGCTTTTCTCCTGGGCCTGGGAGTGGTGACGATTCTGGCAATCATTGCGTTTACACCGTTTTCCATGGTGTGGTACCAGCAAATATCGGGACTATCTGCCGGGCTGGCGAAGTTTGCTATCCTGCCCACAAAAATTCTGGTTTTGATGCCCGGTTTAACGGTGTTGCTGTCCTTCCAGCGGGCACTTCTGGTGAATAATAAAAGGACCACACCTGTAACTACGGCAACTGCCATTGAAGTAGCGACTATTGTGACAGTCCTGTTTGTCACCATCCGTGGTTTTGATTATATTGGAATAATTGCCGCTGCCGTTGCGCTGCTTGCTGGACGAATCCTGGCAAACGGTTACCTGTTTATACCATTTCGCTCAGTGCTGAAACGGAGCGGTATGAAAATATAGCCTTATAAAAATATTGGGAACGTCATGTGGAAAAATGGAAAACAACCCCTGGCTTATCTGGCTGGAGCTATCGAAAATGCCCCGGATGGTGGAGCGGGATGGCGTGAAGATTTATCCCGTTTTCTCATGGAGGAGTTAAATCACAATGTGTTTAATCCCTGCCTGGAAGAAAGTCATATCCTTACTCCGGAAGAATTCAGACATTTCCGGGAGTGGAAAACCGTGGATCTGCAGAGGTTCCGGCGGGTCATACACAGAATTATAAAAACTGATATCAATATGCTGATCCAGAAAGCAGATTATTTAATCTGCCTGTGGGATGAATATGTGCATAATGGTGGCGGAACACATGGAGAATTGACCATGGCTTTCTGGTATAATATCCCTGTTTTCATGGTCACGGAAATTCCCATGGAAGGAATGAGCAGCTGGATTATCGGATGCACAACCGAAATTTTTCATGATTTTGAATCATTAAAACTGTTTTTGAAATCAAATTTTTCCGGAATAAATACTCAATTTGAATAAGGGAAAAAGTGTTAAAATTAAGGAGCCTCTTCATGAAAAAAACAGTATTGTTGGTGTTCATCATATCAGGAGTATTCATCATGAGTTGTAGCAAAAAAAATGAGGTGATTAAAAATTATGCGGAGATTGATCATGTTAAAGCATAGATCAACAAATTGGTACCGGTGGAAATTGCCTATGACGGCAGCATGTTGACTGAAAACCAGCAGGAAGCTCTCTACGAACTGGTGGATGCAGCCAGGTACATGGATAAGATCTTCCAGAGACAGGTTTATAATAAGAATGTTACTATAAAAATGGTTCTCCAGGCGGGGAAAAATCCGGATTATCCCGTTCTGCTCGAATATTTCGATCTCTGTTTTGGTCCGTTTGACCGGTTGGAAAATAACAAGCCTTTCATCAACCTCGATACGCCCAAACCACCAGGCGCCAATTTCTATCCGGAGGACATGAAACGGGAAGAATTTGAACAGTGGGTCCAACAGCATCCCCAGGAGAAGGATTCATTTGAGAGCAATTTTACCGTTGTACGGAGAGAGGACCAGCGCCTGATAGCGATTCCCTATTCCCAGGCCTACCGGGAAGAGTTAAACCCGGCACATGACCTGTTAAAGAATGCGGCCGAACTGGTTGAAAACGAGTCCCTGAAAACCTATCTGAACAGCCGGGCCGAAGCTTTCCTGTCCAATGACTATTTCCAGAGTGATATGGACTGGATGGATCTGAATGGCAACCGTATTGAGATCGTTATCGGTCCCTATGAGGTTTATGAAGATAAGCTTTTTGGGTATAAAGCATCTTTCGAGGCCTTTGTAACTCTGGTAGATCCTGTTGAAAGCGAAAAATTACACCGGGTGAGTCAATACCTGAAAGAGATGGAACATAATTTGCCCATTCCGGAAGAATATATGAATACCAAACGTGGAAGTGCTTCTCCCATTGTGGTGGTTCAGGAGGTTTTTAACGCCGGAGATGCTAAGTCGGGAATACAGACCACTGCTTTTAATCTTCCCAATGATGAGCGCGTTAGGCAGGCCAGGGGGAGTAAAAAAGTAATGCTGAAAAATATTGCCCGGGCTAAATTTGATAAATGTTGGATTCCCATAGTGGAAGAAGTTATTCAACCGGACATTCTCCACTTTGTAAAATTTGATGCGTATTTTAATCATGTATTGATGCATGAAATGTCCCATGGAATGGGCCCGGGCTTTATCATGAAAAACGGACAGGAAACATCGGTGAACATCGAGTTGCAGGAAACCTATCCGACCATTGAGGAGGCCAAAGCAGATATTCTGGGCCTTTACAATACTCAATTTCTTATTAACAAGGGATTTCTGCCGGATTCTCTGGAAACGCAGACATATGTTACGTATCTGGGAGGCATTTTCCGAAGTGTCCGCTTTGGCATAACCAGTGCTCATGGCGGAGCCAATGCCATAGAGTATAACTATATTAAAGAAAAAGGCGGGTTTGAATACGATCCGGACAGCGGCACTTTCGGTGTTAACTTAAAGAAAATTAAAGGAGCAGTCAGGAATCTCGCACATGATCTGCTGATGATTGAGGCAAAAGGAGATTACAAAGCTTCCCGGGATTTCATTGGTAAGTACCGCTATCTTCCTGAAGAGATTCAGAATGCACTGGACAGACTGATAAACGTCCCTATCGATATCCGCCCAGTGTATGTAATCGAAAAAGAAATGGAACAGAACCGGCTCTGAAGTTGAATCGACATCACGATTGATCATGGCGAGTGAAAATGAAATATATTTATCTACATGGATTCCTATCCGGTCCCAGTTCAACCAAGGGGGAGTTTTTATTCAGACGTTTTGCAGAATTCGGGCGTATACTTATACGGCCCGATCTGAATGGTAATAGTTTTGAGAAGATGACCATTTCCAGTCAGCTGCAAATTATCAATTATACCATAGATAATGCGGGTGATGAAGTCATCCTGATTGGTTCCAGTCTGGGTGGTTATCTGGCGACTATTGCCGCTGCCGAGAGGCCGGAGGTAATAAAAATTGTATTGCTAGCGCCGGCCTTTGATTTTGTCTCCCGCTATATTGAGAGGCTGAGCGAAAAACAGCTGGAAGAGTGGAAAAAGACAGGATTCATAAAATTGTATCAATACCACTATAGAACCCACACAAAGCTGGGTTATCAGATAGTAGAAGATGCCCTCCTGTATCAGGACCGACAAATTCATACTCACCAGCCCATACTGATTGTTCACGGATTAAAGGATGAGTCAGTTCCTTATCAGACAAGTATTGCATTTTTACAGAAGCATGCGGAAGCACAAATGGTATTGCTGCCCACCGATCATGGAATGCTGGATAAACTGGATGTAATCTGGAAGTATGTGAGGATTTTTCTAGAATTGCAGGGGAGTACTACCTGAAACTGATGTGGCAGGCATTAAAGGTGCCTGATATTGATTGCGCGATCTCCTTTGATCTCTCTCCGGAGGTCAAAGCCGACATGATCGCCTTCCCGGAATGATTTACCCCGGAATTTCGGATGAACATCCTGCAGGTTAAAATAGAGCTCATCATCGTCTTCAGTGATGATAAATCCGAAACCTTTCAGCGGATCGATCATTTTAATGGTTCCTTTTTCCATGGGCCGGCCGTTGTTTTTATACCAAGTTTAAAAAAGTGGACGTCCGGAATCAAGCTGTAACCGAATGATTTACCGGAGCAAATTAACTGCACTTCCGGATGGGAAAACAGCGGGAACATTCAGCCGGGACAAATTTATGGAATATCTGATTATTTGTATAGTTGTACTGCTTGTAGCGGCTTTAACCTTTTTCTCCGGATTTGGATTGGGTACCCTGCTGATGCCAGCCTTTGCCCTGTTTTTCCCCCTGGAAGTGGCGATTGCGACTACTGCTATTGTCTACCTGTTAAACAATTTATTCAAACTTTTCCTGGTTGGACGGGATGCAAGTAAAAAGGTGGTTCTCTTGTTTGGCCTGCCTGCAACCGTTTTTGCCATGGGCGCGGAGCCTGGCTTCTGAATTTCTTTTCCCGGATGCCTCCGGTTTTCAGGTATTCACTGGGTGATAAGGCTCTTCAGATTACCCCTTTAAATCTGATTATTGCTTGCCTGATAATGATATTTTCTATTTTCGAATGGATTCCCTCTCTAAAAAGACTTGCTTTCAAACCCCGCTATATCTCCTTGGGTGGAATCTTATCGGGGTTTTTCGGCGGTTTATCCGGACACCAGGGAGGGCTCAGGACGGCATTTCTGGGTGCGTGTGGGACTGGACAAGAAGGCTCTCATCGGAACCATGGTGGCTTCCTCAGTGATTGTTGACATCGCCCGCCTCCTGATTTACGGAGTCACATTCTTTGAGCTCGATTTTCATGTGCTCATACAGCAGGACGGGTTTTATCTGGTAGTTGCCGGCTCATCTGCTGCGTTTATCGGATCGTTTATCGGTTCGCGATTGCTGGAAAAGGTGAACATGTCTTTCCTGAAATCATTTATCGCTATCATGCTGATGTTAATTGCCCCGGCACTTGGATTTGGTTTTATCTGATTTTGCAAACTACCGGCAAGAGTAACGCTAATTCGCATAACGCCCAGATTATACCTTCTGATTTGACAACCCTCGAATTTTCCTGATTTATCAATCATTTTTTCCCTGTGAACAGAAATCCCGCAAAAAAGCCGCGACTGGCTGGCTTCCCAAATTCTGGGGAAATTTAATCCCCAGATTAATCTTAATGACTATAGTCTCTTAAATCTGGAAGAAAATTATGAGAAGCCTTTGAAAAGTATTTTTGAAGGTTCAATCGACAGGTTTGCCACAACCACGGGCAAGCGAATTTTCTTCAATCCGGCTGTCATGAATCGAAAAACTGCCGGGGATATTCCCTCCGAATGCGAACGCAAATATCCGGTGGCATGTTCATATGCTTACACGCAGGCCGATACATTGCAAATGATTCTGCCCTCCGGCTGGGAACTGGAAGCCTCTCCCCCGCATCAGGAAATTTCCGTCCCCTTTGGTTATTATCGTTATCATTACTCGCTGCAAGATCAGCATTTCAAATTTATCCGTGTGCTACGCATAGATCAAAACCATATTCCACCGGAGCAGTATGCCGATTACCTGGAATTTATGAACAGTGTGGTGATGACCGATAATTCAAAATTTGTACTCAAACAGGAGTAAGACCTTTCCGATTTAATGTCCTGAAAGGTTATGATTAATTACCGTCTTTCAATATTTTTATCCAGATTTTTCGGCTTCGCGGACCGTCAAATTCACAAAAATAGATTCCCTGCCAGGTGCCCAGCTGCAGACGGTTATTTTCAACCAGCAGGGAAAGTGATACTCCAATTATTGACGATTTTATGTGAGCCGCGGAATTACCCTCGGAATGATGATAACTATCGTCAAAAGGAATCACTTTGTTCAACTCCTTTAAAATATCTCTTTTAACGCTGGGATCCGCATTTTCATTTATAGTGATTCCGGCGGTGGTATGGGGAATAAAAACTTGGCATAATCCGGTTTGAATTTTACTTTCTGAGAGGACGTGCTGAATTTCATCCGTTATGTCGAGTAATTCCGTCTGGGAATTAGTAGAAATATTAAGGCGTTTTAACATTTTTAACTCCCTGTTTAAAGGTGGGGAAATGTAAAGCAGGTAAACAGCATCTTCAGGTTTTTAACTTTTTCTTCTTAGCTGCCGGGAATAGGATATTATTAAGAATCAGCCGGTATCCGGGTGAGTTTTTATGAAGCTCCAGCTGGGTGGGCGGATCTCCCACTGCATGAGTATAATCTTCCGGATCGTGCCCACCATAGAACGTAAAAGTTCCTTTTCCTGCATTGCCGTGAATATATTTGACTTCGTTGGTTCCCTCCACTTCACCCATGATGATAACAGAAGGTTTGATCTTTGAACGGTCAAACATGGTGGTCTGGCCCATGAATCCTCTCACAATACCCACATGATTCTGGGTGAGCATGGTGGGAACCGGATCATATTTGGCAGAAAACTCAAATAAAGTAAAATAATCGGTATCCGGATCTCGTACGCGGGGAGCAAAACTGGGTGGTACATCAATGTCTGAAAATTCATAAAGATTGGGATCCGTGTACAAACTGTAGTTTTCAAATGCCAGGGTTTTGGAGAAATCCAGTTTAGCGGCATAATCCCGCTCAGGAGGAGTTCCGTCAAAGGGTATATCCACAATGTCCACTCCTTCCGCAGAAAGCGCAATATCCAGAGCATCAGTAGCAGAACACATGGCGAACAGGAAGCCGCCGTCCAGAACATACTGTCTTATTTCTCTTGCCACTGCTCCTTTCTCAATCGGTACATTTTTATAACCCAGCTTATCAGCCAGGGCTTCATTCACCTGTACGTCATGGATATACCAGGGAGCGTTTCGAAAGCTTCCATAAAATTTGCCATACTGTCCGGTAAAATCCTCGTGGTGCGTATGGAGCCAGTCATATTCGGGCAGTTTACCTGCCAGCACTTCTTCATCATATATTTTATCATAAGGTATTTCCGCATAGGATAATGCCAGGGTGACGGCATCATCCCATGGCTGCTTATTTGGAGGTGTATAAACGGCAATTTTTGGTGCCTTTTCCAGCAGAACTCTTTCCATATTTTCCTGTTCGATAAGCGCATAAATCTGGTTAACAGCCGCAGCATCCAGTTTTTCACATTGCACTCCCATAATCAGGCATTCCTTTTCCAGCTGGGGAAAATAATCAGTGAGAAATGACCCGCCACGGTAGTTCAAGAGCCATTCTACGTTAATTCCCTGTTCCAGAATCCAGTAGGCGATACCATAGGCTTTTAAATGATCGCTTTGAGACAGATCCATCGGAATCAGCAGGCTTTGACCCGAAACGGTCCGGCTTATGGCGAAAACCAAAAATCCCATAATTAACATTTGTTTCATGGGAATTCAACTCCCTTCTGTTCTCTCAGAATTTTCATCTGATCTCTTGCCTGGTCAGCCAGCATGCTGTGAGGATAATCCTGCACAAGTTCCATATAGACTTTAAATGCTTCCCGGGGTTTATTCAGCGAATTCTGCATGATACCGGCCAGCATAAATAAATGCTGATCGGCATATTGTTGAAGATAGGAATCCTGTATAGCTTGGTTGCAATATTCGGCAGCCTGCAGCGGTTCCTCAATCTCCAGGGAGAGGTTTTCCACATTCAGAAAGGCTTGGGATTTCAGGCTTGCCGGCAGGCTGTCCAGGCGGGTAACCTGCAGGAATTTTTTAACAGCTTCTGATTTTTTTCGCTGGAAAAGCAGCAGTTCCCCTTCGGAAAACACGGCCAGAGCCTGAGGTGCACTTTTTGAAAACCGCAATTTCATCTGGAGTTCCAGGGCATCATTTGTAATATCTCCGGATGTTCCCTGCTTCTGAATCAGTGCTTTCAGAATTGTCTGACTTCGCTCCCATTCCTTTTTAAAATAATACACCTGTGCGGAATGATAGGCGGCAAAACCATCGTAGGGATTGCGATTGACCTGGCTGTATGTTTGGAGGGCTTCATCCAGTTGCCCTTTAATAATATAACAATCTCCCAGTTTAAGAAGCGTTTCACTCTTTAAGTTAGCATCAATTTTATCAGCGCGGAGTAGTTCCGTAAAGATGGTGGCAGCCTGGTCAACATCGAAATAAAAATTTAAATAGAACGAACCCTTCAGATAATTTAACCTGTTTAGCTCAGGATGTTTGGGATAGCGAATGTTCACAGTATCAATAAGCATCATTGCCTGGTCGGCATATTGCTGGTCGGAATGGATTACCGCCATTTGAAACAGGGTTGATATGGCGCCGCCGTAAGCCAGCAGCAGCTGGTTGGAACCGGAAATGTGAGAGAGAATATAGCGGTAAGCCCTGAGAGCCACCTGGTAGCTGGAATCACGTTCGGCGGATTGAGCAAATTGCAGCAGCCGAACGCCGTCACTTTTTGCGTCTTCCAGCCCGATGTACAGTTCAAGTGCCTTATCAAAATTACCATAACGCTGGTAAAGCTGGCCCAGGAGCAGTTTAATTTCGCGGGGTTGATTTTCCTGGCCGGCCCGTTCTTCCAGAACCTTGAAAAAAGTAGGAAGATACTCCGGTTCAATCTGCATGGCTAATATCTGGTTGAAAATAAAGCTTTGCTGGGTTGGCTGCACTGCAAGGTATTTCAGGTAATAATCAGTTGCCTCTGCATACATTAACCGGTTTTTATAAATATTGGCAATATTCAGATAGAAAGTTTCCGCGTTGGGAATTTCTTTTATGGCCTTTTGATAAACGGCAATGGCTTCGTCCGATAGGCGGACATTGAGTATTGAATTTGCAACCTGAGCATAGAGGTTTAAATTTGAGGGATTGGATTTCAGAATGTCATTCCACATGCGCATGGCATCTTCCGGGCGATCCAGCTGGTAGAGCACCTGTGCCTTATCTACCCGGTAGTTTTCATTCTGTGGATCCCTCTGTTGCATCAGATCTACCAGAGAATCGGCCGATTGTATTCTGGAAGTCAGTTGATAAGCTCTCAAAAGCCAGTCATAGTAGGGTTTCCCTTCGGGATTTCTTGTTACCAGGTCTTCCAGGATAGGGATGGCCGCATAAATACGGTTCATATTTATATAGTTCTGGGCTGCCCGGAATAATTGCTGGTCACGCTGCTGCAGCAGCTGCTTTTGCCGCAGAAGTTCCCCACCTTTTTGCGTATTCTCCTTTAATTTGTCCACGGATTTTTGCTGTGCCAGCAGAAGAAAAGCAGGACATAAAATTATTCCGAAGATAAGGGGATAAAATTTTCTCATAGTATCATTTTTCGTGCTTAGAAAATACTCGCAATTTCATCGGCCAGCAGCCAACCACGGGGTGATAACCTTAACCGGTCTTTAGTGTGTTGTATCATGCCCGATGATTCAAGACGCCTGATCTGAGTAAGGTATTTTTCCATAAAATCTTTATGAAATTGTTTAGTGAATTCGTGCAAGTCAATTCCTTCCCTCAGGCGCAGATGCAGATAAATATATTCGAATTCCAGCGTATGTTCATTCAAATTTTCTCTTTTTACGATGGGAAGATGATTTTGCTCCAGATAACTCAGATATTTTTCCAGCTTCCGCACGTTTTGCCAGCGGAGGGGAGCCGTAAAAGAATGAGCAGACGGCCCCAGACCAACATACGGCAGATGTTTCCAGTATTTCAGGTTGTGCTGACAATAAAACGGCCTTCCTGCAGCAAAATTGGAAACTTCATACGCCTGATAGCCTGCCCTGGAGAGAACTTCATTGGCCATTTCATAGAAATCAGCTTCCTGATCCGTTTCCAGAGGCTTCAATTCCCCCCGCTTCATACGTGAATGGAAGGGTGTTCCGGGTTCGAAGATAAACGTATAACAGGATATGTGTCCACTCTGTAAGGTGATGGCGTTTTCAAGCGTGTCCTTAAATCGTTGCAATGTCAGGTTCGGAAAGGCAGTCATTAGATCAATATTAATATTGTTGAAACCGGCCTCTCTTGCAGCGGAGTAGTTTTCAAAAACATCCCTGACCGAATGTATCCGACCCAGAAAGCAGAGTTCTTCCTCATGAAAAGACTGAACACCCAGGCTGAGCCGGTTCAAGCCCATTTCCCTGAAGAAAGTGAGATTATCCTTGTTGAGGGTTCCCGGATTTGCTTCAATGGTAAACTCCCCCTGAGCAGATATATCCAGAAATTCATGTATGCTCTGCCAGATTTTTTCGAATAATCCTGTGGGAAGTATTGAAGGCGTTCCTCCCCCCACATAGATGGTGTCATACTGGTAATGCGGGTATTGTGCAGCGGCGAGTTGTATCTCTTTTATCAGCGCATCCGTGAAGCGCTGAATGTACCTTTTGTCGGTTACGGAATAAAAATCGCAATACCCACATTTCTTTTCACAGAAAGGAATATGAATATACAAACCGGCATTTGTCATAGATATCAGCGGATAACCATTGCCAGCCGGTTCCAGCGGATTTTATGAAACAGCCGGTAAGAGGGTATATTGGAATTCCATGATAAATAGATAATCAATGGTTTTCCCACAATATTCTCTGGTGGTACAAATCCCCAGTCACGGCTATCTGAACTGTTATCCCGGTTGTCTCCCATCATGAAATAGTGATTTGGGGGCACGGTTACCGGCCCAAAATTATCCCGACTGCCGAGACCCGGTTGAAAAACCGGATAACTGGTGTTATAACGGCTGAAAATATTCGGATCCGTATGTTTCAATTTCGGTGGAATGGGAAAGGGATCACCACCCACAAATACACGCTTATTGGTTAGTTCAACTGTTTGCCCTCCTGTGGCAATACATCTTTTTATATATTCATAATGGGGATCTTCCGGATATCTGCCCAACCTCGGATCATAGGGATAACGGAATACAACAATGTCATTCGGTTTCGGTGGTTCAATCCGCGGGAAACGGAACCAGGGAATGTTGAAACCGATGTGAGTGAAGGGTATTCCTATCCAGTTTGGTGTTTGTGCTCCATAATAAAATTTATTGACCAGCAGGAAATCGCCCACCAGTAAAGTGTCTTCCATCGAACTGGTGGGAATCTTATAGGCTGCAATTACAAATTGTCGTAAAACCAGGGCCGCGAGAATGGCAATCAATATGGCTTTCACCGATTCCCACTGTTTACTTTGAACTTTCAACTTCATACCTCCATATCTCTGGTAATCTTACAATGCTTTTATCGATTTCAAACCTGTTAAGTTTCATAAAGTTTTAAAAAATGTCGGTGATCAGTAGTCAGCCGGAGCGGGACTTAAGGAGAGCGTTTCCGGGCTGCACGATCCTGTTCTTCCATACCGGTCAGGCCCTCCTGTTACCTGCCTGTTTTCATCATGAGTTTTCTGTTTCTACCTCCTAATCCGGCGACAGTACCGCCAGAAATGCTTCCTGCGGAATTTCCACCCGTCCCACCTGTTTCATCCGCTTTTTTCCTTCCTTTTGTTTTTCCAGCAATTTTCTCTTGCGGGTGATATCTCCGCCGTAGCACTTGGCCAGAACATTTTTGCGCAAAGCTTTTATTTCCTCGCGGGCAATCACTTTATGGCCAATGCTGGCTTGAATGACCACTTCAAACATCTGACGGGGAATCAGTCTGCGAAGTTTATTGCACAAGGCCTTGCCCTGCTCATAGGCTTTATCTTTGTGAACGATGGTGGAGAGGGCATCCAGTGGCTCACCATTAATAAGAATGTCCAGTTTTACCAGGCTGGCGACCCGGTAACCGGTAAATTCATAATCCAGCGAAGCATACCCGCGGGAGACGGATTTCAGTTTATCGAAAAAATCGAAAATGACTTCCGACAGGGGAAATTCATATTCAATATCTGCACGGGATGGATCGATGTAAGAAGTATTTTTCAGAATACCACGTCGTTCATTAGCCAGTTTCATAACATTTCCGATATACTCCGGTGGCGTAATGATCTGGGCCCGGATATAAGGTTCTTCTATCTCTTCGATCCGCACCGGTTCCGGCATTTTCTGGGGATTTTCAATAATTACTGTTTCTCCGCTGGTGGTTCCCACCCGGTAAACCACATTGGGTGTGGTCATAATAATATTCTGTCCGAATTCTCTCTCCAGCCGTTCCTGCACTATTTCCATATGAAGCAGCCCCAAAAAGCCGGCACGGAATCCGTATCCCATGGCACTGGAAGTTTCGGGTTCATATTGAATAGCGGAATCATTCAAGGCTAATTTTTCCAGAGAGGTTCGCAAATCTTCAAATTCCTGGCTGACCACCGGATATATACCGCTGAATACCATGGGTTTGACGGCGCGGTAGCCGGGTAGGGGACGAGCGGCAGGATGTTTCTGGTGTGTTACGGTATCACCAACACGTATGTCCCGCACATTCTTGGCTCCGCAGATCAGATAGCCCACCTCACCTGTTCTTAGTTTGTTTTTGCGCACTCGCTTCAGGCGGAGAAATCCGAGTTCTTCAACCTCAAAAGTTTCATGGGTGGCGAAAAAGCGGATCTTGTCTCCCTCCTGAATCTCACCATGATAAACCCTGATCAGGGCCACCACACCGCGATAGTTATCGAAACTGGAATCGAAGATCAGTGCCTGTAGAAGTTCCTGGCTATCCCCTTTCGGAGGCGGAATCCGCTGTATGATGGCTTCCATAATTTCATCAGTTCCCAGGCCGGTTTTAGCACTGGCCAGAATGATATCGTTTTCATCACAACCGATAAGTTCCATAATCTGGTGCCGGGTAGACTCTACCTGGGCACTGGGAAGATCAACTTTATTAATGACCGGAATAATGATCAGATCATTTTCCACTGCATGATAGAGATTGCTGATTGTCTGGGCTTCCACACCCTGGGTGGCATCCACCAGCAGCAGGGCCCCTTCGGCGGCGGCCAGACTACGGGATACTTCGTAGGAGAAATCCACGTGACCCGGTGTGTCTATCAAATTGAAAATATATTCAATGCCGTCTTTATGTTTATAATCCATGCGGATAAAATGTGCCTTTATGGTAATTCCCCGTTCCCGCTCCAGATCCATGGAATCAAGAACCTGTTCCTTCTGCTCTCTTTTAGTCAGTGTATGGGTATATTCCAGCAGGCGGTCTGCCAGGGTTGATTTTCCATGATCAATATGGGCTATAATGCAGAAATTTCGTATGTTTGCGTTACTCATTAACCGTCCAATGTAAATTCAAATTAATAAACCTGTTAATTTAAATTCTTTTAATTGGAATGTCAATCCATAAGGCAAAAGAACATAACAGCGGATGCCCGGCAGTGAAGGATAAATCCCGGATATTTGAGATATGATTTGCAACGTTATGAGCAGCAGGTTCCCGGGTAACTGAATTCTTATGTTGTCGATAACATGAAATCAGGCCGGAAATAATTGCGCCGGGCTTCTCGCCGGCCCTTGATCATTCTTCCCTTAACACCTTTGCTCCCGGCAGAAATCCTGAGGTCGTTTTCAGGGCGGACATATTGTTCGGTTCCGTCAGGCATGCGCCTCTCCTGTCAAAAAATATTAAATCTAACCCTGTCATCAGAACTAATTTTTTTAAATGCGTATCCCGGTGAAAAATAGATTTGCATTTTTTCCTGCCCATTCCAGTCATAAAGAATCTTGAGGGGACCAAGGGGCGTTGAACCTGAAAAGCCGGCTGATAATTCAATGCAGACATCTCAAGACAGCTGTTTCTCTTCTTCGCCAGCCCGTTTATGCGGGATCAGACTAATGGCTCTTTCCGCAATAGCGGTAATGGTGAGAGACGGATTTACACCCGGATTGGCAGAAATTGCCGATCCGTCACATATATACATCTTTTTATATCCGAATACCTGGTTGTTCTTATTGATAACGCCTTCCTGTTCATTCTTCCCCATCACGGCTCCCCCCAGAATATGGGCGGTTGTGGGAATTCCAAACAGGGTTTCGGTAAACAGTACAATCGGTTTTCCGTTAACCAGTTTTCCATATTTATCGGCCAGTATTTTCGCCTCGGGCACGAAGGGGGTGGGACTTTTTCCTTCTATTATGGAAGATTTCATTCCCAGCCGGCCCGGGCTGAACCGAAGTGTACTGTCAAGCGTGCGCATATAAAGAAGAATCTGGGTTCGCCGGGCAAAGTCCCGGACAAACAGTACTCTCAGGTTCTGCAGTGGATGGCGGATAATATTACCGAGGGCTTTCAGGACTCTGATGAAGGTGTTTTTTCCATGTACCAGGGGACTCATCATCAGCCGCCAGAATCCCGAACCGGATGCATAACGCACTGGTTCCAGGTGGCTGTGAGGATCGCTGTGCAGGATGGAACCGATGGCTATTCCATCCGAAAAAACGGTTTGCCTGTTGAAAGTGGTGATACCGATTAGACTCTCCGAATTTGTTCTGATGCCGGCTCCGATTGTATTTGAAATATGAGGCAGCGAGGTTTTTTTTAATTTGAGCAGCAAGGGTACGGTACCCAATACACCGCCTGCGAATATTACTCCCTTTGAAGACACTTCTCCTTTTTTCCTGAAAAAAGCAGTGGATGTTCTCCAGCTGATGCGGTAACCGTCAGAACCATCGGTATTTCCCAGGGGAATCACATCATACACCTCAGATTCAGCCTGGATCTGTGCCCCTTTTTGCAGGGCCAGATGAATATAATTCTTATCCAGGGTATTCTTGGCATTATAGCGGCAGCCGGTCATACAACCCCCACAGAATATGCACCCCGCCCGTTCCGGTCCCTTTCCGTTGAAATAAGGATCGGGAACCGTCACTTCCGGTTCTCCGAAAAATACTGCAACCTGAGTAGGTTCAAAGTATTCCTGTTTGCCGATTTCCCGGGCCAGCTGCTGCAAGGCCAGATCCCCCGTTTCCAGGCGCGGATTAGCGGTGGTTCCCAGCATTTTTCTGGCAACCTGATAGTGAACTTTTAATTCCGATTCCCAGTCTGCCAGATGACCCCAGCTGTCCGCCCTGAAAAACTCAGGTTTGGGAAGGGGAAGCGTATTGGCATAAACCAGAGATCCTCCTCCCACTCCTGTCCCGGAAAGGACGGTGATGTGCCGAAAAAATGAAATTTTGAAAAATCCGAAAAAACGGATTAACGGTACCCAGAGCCAACGCTTCAGATTCCAGTTACTCCCGGGAAAATCTTCTTCCTTGAACCATTTACCTTTTTCAATTACCAGTACCTTATTTCCTTTTTCGGAAAGGCGCAAAGCGGCTACAGAACCTCCGAATCCCGATCCGATAACCACATAATCATAATCAGGTTGATTATTTGTCATATCTTACTTTCGTATTGATATTACTGTTAGACTGCTTCTTCCCGGTTTGAAAATGGTAAGCGGTACTCAAAAGTACCTTACCAGGAGGTTTATAATTCGCCGCTTCCAGCCGGTATATGGTGGAAAGAGCAACTTAATCGGAGTCCAGCGGTTTCCTTTCATAAAGGATTTTTCGTGCGAAAATGCTTTGAAACCATAAAACCCGTGAGAGTTACCGAATCCGCTTTCTCCCAGTCCTCCGAACGGAAGATATGGATGCATGAACTGTATAGCCACCTCGTTAATGCCCCCGCTTCCGGATGATGTATTATTAAATATTTCCCGAATATTTTTTTTGTTTTTACTGAAAACATAAACAGCTAAGGGAATGGGGATTTGATTGATAATACTTATGGCCTCATCGGGTGTCCGGAAGGTAAGCAGCGGAAGGACGGGACCAAAAATTTCTTCCTGCATCATCTGCATATCGGATTTCACATTCCTGATTATTGTAGGGGGAATATAGCGTTGTCCATTATCCGGGATTCCACCGGTTTCCAGTTTGGCACCTTTCCCCACTGCCTCCCGGATGAGCTCCTTCGGGCGCTGATAATGCTGGTCGTCTATTATCCTGGCAAAATCGGGATTGGTTGATCTTTTCTGTTCCCCTTCACCGTAAAAACGGGCAAGCTCCTTCTTCAGGAGTAATAAAAATGTAGATTGGACAGTCTCATTTACCAGGACATAATCTGGTGCTACGCAGGTCTGGCCTGCATTGATGAATTTTCCCCATGCAACTTTTTTAGCAGCATCAACGAGGTTTGCGGTATCGTCAACAATGGTGGGGGATTTCCCCCCCAGCTCCAGAGTAACGGATGAGAGATTTCTGGCAGCCGCGGACATTATGACCTTCCCCACGACGTTGCTGCCGGTGAAGAAAATATGGTTGAACGGGTACTTCAGTAATTCACCGGCCACTTCCTTGGTGCCGCAGATGATGGCTACTTCATTCTCGAGGAAAAGTTCAGTGACCATTGTTCTTACCAGTCGAGAGGTATGAGGTGAAAATTCCGATGGTTTTATGATGATACAATTTCCAGCTGCCAAAGCGGAAACGAGCGGGCCTGCGGCCAATAGAAAAGGAAAGTTCCATGGTGATATGATTAATACCAATCCTTTCGGTTCATACTGAATCCAGGTCCTGACGGTAATTAAGGGAAGAGTCCGGCGGGTGGATTTTGGTTTCATCCAACTTTTCAAATGCCGCACTGCATGCCTGATTTCTGAGAGAACAAGAAAAATCTCCTGGGATTCAACTTCTGCCGGAGATTTTTTAAAATCCGCATCCACAGCGGCAGATATTTCAGTCCGGTGGGATAAAATCCACCCTTCAATTTTCTTCAGTTTGGCAATCCGGGTTTCAGCATCCGTCAGGATAATATTCCTTTTGTTCTGCTGCTGTTGAAGATAAATCCGTTTGATCTGATTTTTAACTTCAGCCTGTTGAGATTTTTCTGACTTGACAGCGATCTCTTCCGCAGACATAAATCCTTGTTCCTTCTTTGATTGAGTTGTAATAATAATTTTAATTTGCCCAAAATAGTCATGCAATATTAATTATACAACCGCTATGAAAAATTACCTATCGGTGATTTTACATGTCTTGCCATCCGTAATACCACGCTGGTTAATTCATAATATGAATCTTTTCCGGAATTTTATTCTATCTCAAACCTTTCAGAATTGACTTTTTGTTTTTGATTTTAATCCCAGGGATAATAACCCTCCCACCATTGCAACTACATCTACCATCAGATATATTTCATGAAATCCTGGTAAGCTGTCTGAATTGGAGGCAATAAAGGCCCCAGCAAGTGTGGTTCCGATCATTGTGCCGAAACTGCCGCCCAGGCTGAGCATGCTCTGGGCGGAAGGGCGCTCCATTTCGTTGGTTTCTGACAGGGCAAGATCCCAGACGGAGGTTCCTAACAGGGCGCTTAATCCTACGCCCAGAATAATTACACAGACAAGAAATTCAGTTAAATTGTGAGGCGTAGTAAGCAAAAGAGCTCCCAGAGCGGTAACGAATGTACCCAGAAACAAAACAAATTTTGCCCCCGCATGGTCCACCATTATGCCCCTGGGTTCGGTAAGCAGAAGAAATGTAAGGGCAGTAGCGGTCATCAGTATTCCGGCCGAGCCGGTGCAGATGTTCAGAGACCTGGTGGCGTATAAGGGAAGAAATACCAAGCCAGCCTCTGCAATACCTCCGGGAAAAGACAGATAAAGTCCGATGTTCAGTTGTCTGTTTGAGAACAACTGGGGGGAAACTACAGGTGCGATTGACCGGCGTTCCATGATAATAAAGATAAACAGCAGTATAAATCCCGGAAGAATCCAGGGCCAAACGGCCGGAGAGAGAAGACTGTCCAAAAGCTGCTTACTGTTTATTTTATTTAAGCCATAGGTGAGACTGGCCAGGCCCAGAACCATGAGAATCATTCCCTCCGGATATCGAGAGGCTGTTCATGTACTCCCTGGTCTTCGGGAAGAGTCCTGGCGCCTAAATTAAAATACCTGCCGCAACGGGAAGATTCAGGTAAAAGATGGGGGTCTATCCCAGCCATTGGGTAAGCCAGTTACCAGCCGGCGGGATTACCGCCAGATAAAAATTTCCTCAGGGGTCAGATTCCCTCTGCAGATCTTTAATTCGCCCGTTTGCATAAACGATATACGGTTTATAAATTGAGTGTGCATATTCTACAAATTTTATGAATGCTGCCAAGGCTTCCTGAAATCGGTCACTTTTATCACAGGATAAAGCCTTATTAAAATATATTTCCGGATAATCAGACAGAAAAACCAGTGCACTGTCATAATCCATGATTGCTTTATTATATTCAGATAGACTAGCCCAGGCAATTCCTCTCTCATTATATGCCAGCCCGAAACCCGGATTAATCTGTAATGCGCTGGTCAATTTCTCGATTTTACCATCCAGGCTGTCCCTGTTTCCCAGCTGAATAGCCTGGAAATAAAGGACTGCGGCATCTTTACTTAATTTATTTCCCAGAGTTTCCTCAACCACGGCCAGATTCATTTTCGCCGGTACATATAGAGAATCTGCGCTGAGAGATTCTGAAAAACATGTCCTGGCGCTTACAAAATCGCCCTCAATGCCGTATTGCACTCCTCTAAAATAATCAAATCTTAATGTGTCCTGGCCATATAGAAACGTAAAGGGTACAAGAATGAAAGAAAGCAGTGAAAAATACCAATTAATGTTTTCCATCGAAAAATATAATCCTTTCTGCCGAAATCAACCGGTCTCACTGTTGTTTCTGGAGAAGGTGGAAAGTCAGCTGGTAATGGCCTCAAAGCCACACATACTATCGGATAAAATCCGGTAAATCTTAATGATAAATCGGATTATAAAATTGAGTGGAACTTATATAATCCCGGAAGGTGACATGGCTTCAAAATCCGGATCTTATTGAATTTTAGAGCGATTGCGTTGCCATAGTGGCCAGTAAGGACTTTTTTGCTGTGCGAAGTGGTGAGCAGGGAGAAAAAAGTGAAGTGCGGGATGAAAACCCATCATGGTTGCCCAGGATCTTACACTCCGCAGTACCCGTATTGCCCGTACAAGTCCTACACCCTTTTCCTCCCGGACGTTTTTTATCTGCAGAAAAGCAAGTAATCGTAAAACGGCAGAAATCAGAAAAACAACTTTCAAATTGGAAGCGGTTGTAAACGACAGAAAACCGGGGGACTCCGGAACAAGAGAGGCGAATAAACCACCGGCAAGCGCTCCCAGACCTGCGGTTATACCGTTAAGGAAATTCCAGAATGCAAAATAAACCGAATTCCCGTTTTCCGGTGCTATACGAAAAAGCAGGTTTACAGCACACAGATTGAATCCTGCCCATACAAATCCACCAATAATATGTAAAAGGGGAATGAGCAGAAAAACCGAGTAGAAGGAGTCGTTTGTGAATATCCAGAGTAACGGCAGGATGCATGCGAAAAATGCAGTGATTATGATAACCGGTCGGTTACCGATCTGATCGGAAAAGTGACCCCAGGCCCACATTCCGGTTAAATCCGCCAGAGCCGAAGCAACCGTCAACACGCTCACCAGTGTATAACTTAACTGAAGATCTTTGAGCATGTATACGATAAAGAAAGGGGAAGCAAAATTAACTGCAAAAGACCAGAGGGTTCCAAAACGAAGAAAGTGTGTAAAACTTTTGTCCTTCAGGGGAGCCAGAAATCTGGTTCTGAGACCCGCATCGGGTCGGTTATTGGTCGTAATTTCCGTCTGTCTTGTGAGGAAAAAAATACTCACGGCAGCAAAAATAACCGCCAGGAGGAAAATAATTTCAAAAGCCCTGCTCCTTGGCGAGTCAGGAAACGCGCAGTCAAACCAGTCCAGATAATAGCCTCCCATAACGGTCATGGTGATCGTAAGAATCCCCAGAATACTGTTACGCAAACCGAAATAGCGTCCCCTTATCTCCTCTGGAACCAGGAGGGACATCCAGGAAAGCCAGGATACTCCTGAAAGGGCAGCCAACAGGTGGTATACAATGATACAGATAATAAGATAGCGGAGCACCCGTCCCGGTTCTCTGGCAGCCAGAAAAAAGCTAAATATGATTATGGGCAACCAAATGGCCCGGGCCAGTGAAGCAGAGAAGAGAACAATTACTTTTCTATTCTGATATTTCTCGACAAAATAAGCACCAGCCAGTTGAGAAAAAGTGGCAAAAAATGGGATGGATGCCAGCAGGCCAATCTGAAAGTCAGTGGCATTCAATGCCAGGGCGAATGCAGGAAGAAAAATGCTGCCGGTGAGAACAGCAAAACTCTGCGCAAATATTCCATCATAGATGGATATTCTTAAGGCAGACAGAATTGTATTTAAATTAACCGGCCTGTTACTCATATTGAGATTAAATAATACAAAAAGAGTGGACTGATAATCTTCTCAGTTGTGATCATCATGTAAAATTATCAAGACAAAGATTATTATGGAAAATTAGAAAACTTTATCTGAATTTTGATTTTGCACGTTCTATGGAGCTTCGAAGTTCCTTCCAGCTGGTTTCAAAACCGATTTTTAACTCTTCCCAGGAATCTTCTCCACTATTCTTCAAATCAGCCAGTTTTTTCAGGACATCAGCCCGGCGGGTCTCAATTTTCTGCAGGGCTCCTTTGTACTCATTCTTGACTATTTCTTTTTTTCGATTGACTTCGCCAATCTGGGTATCCAGTTCTTTATCCCATTGCCGCAACTGTTTTTCCATTCTCTCAATATAAGATGATCTTTTTGACATGAAAAAAATCCTCTTTATGTTAAATCCACCATTGAATTTAATATATGCCGGTTGGAGAAAATATCTGTTTTCTAATTTTTTTCTAAGATAAAGATGTCTGTTTCCCCTTGGATTGCCGTCCCGGACACTCACGTGCCATATGTCTGAAATGTTATTCTTCAGACGGGATTCCCTGTTTGCCGGCGGACACTTTTTCCCTCAAACTGTCTGCTTTCACATTGAGCCAGCTGGAATCTCCCATGGAGATCCGGGAAGAATTGCCTTTTCTGTCCAGGAAAGAAGGATTGTCTGTTAAGGATTTGGTTCCCACGGCAACCCCGTGTTTAAAGACCATTTCTCCGCCATAAAACCCATTGATCGTGATGAGTATTACCATTGAAACCGACAGCAGAATATAAAATGCAGCTCCCCTGCCAGGAAATTTTCCCCGCAGAAAGAATCTCCACATCAGCATGATTACCACCAGGCCCAGAATGACAAATCCGATGGTTTCATGTTTCTCCAGAATGCCATAAACGACTTCTGATTGTCTTATGTGATCCTCGGCAATCAGACCGGTGATGATGGTAAATACTCCGGCCGTCGCACCGAAAAGCAGGTTAAGCCAGGCGGCGAAGTGTAGCTTCTCATTCCGAAACAATTTTGCAATAATGTCCAGGAATACACCGAAAATGATCAGGGCTATGGTAAAATGATTAACCACAGGATGCCACAAATTAATTTCCATAACAATTACCTTTTTCTGCCCACACTAAAGTTTGGTGTTAATGCCCGCCGAAAGAATGAAATCTGAACTGGTTTCACTCAATCCGGCTGTACCTGTTATGGAAAGAAATAGCTTTTGATTCATAAAACGCGAAATGCTCAGTGAAAGTTGTCTGGGTGGATCGTAACCCTCAATAATCTCAGTATAAGCCTGGAAATAAAGCATGGCTGAATTTTTTCCTTTACCAAATATACGTCCCAGACCTGCTCCGAAAGTAAGCGGATTCAAATAATTGATGCTATCAGTGTCGCCGATATACCAGAACCCCAGATCCATAAAAAACGAGTAATTGTTAAACATTTTGAACATACTGGCAGAACCTCCGTAATCAAATTTTCCGGTTCCTAAATTACCACCCGCTGTGGGTATCTTTGTCTGGGCAGACAGAGATACTGCCGGACTTGCACCCGCCTCATTCAGAACCTGATATCCGGAATACAGGTACATATCACCAAAACCTGTTATAAATT
Source organism: uncultured Caldithrix sp. (assembly GCA_964461135.1). GTDB lineage: Bacteria > Calditrichota > Calditrichia > RBG-13-44-9 > RBG-13-44-9 > RQOF01. Next base: position 28,506 of record CAYWTB010000008.1, read on the forward strand.
GCTGATCTGTAGTGGAAACCGAAGATCCTGTCATGTGACTGCCCGGATGATGGCTGCCGCTGCCTCCCGGCATATGTCCCGATGGTATAATTATCCCCCCATTTCTGCTGACCAGGTTACTGTTTTGAAAAATATAGGGGATGTTGGTGGAGAAAAACCAGAATCCTGACTGATAGCCAAGTCCTCCGGAAAAATAATAACTGGATATATTCGTGCCGGTGCTATAATTACCTCGGGCATATTGAGCAGATCCATTAAAATTCCAGCTATCGGCCCGGCTGATAAGCACGTACATTAAAATTACGGGAATGAAAAAGTGAAGACCCGGCGTACCAGGTCGTCTCTTTACACGGGTTAACAATATCACTTACCGGATTACCTGTTGTTCGGCTTTTTATTCATATTCTGTTCGGATTCCATCCCGCTGCCGGGATTCGCCCTCTGAAGATTCTGCATATTTTCCAGCATTCCATTCATGGAATTTGTAACTGATCCCATCTGTTCTTGCATCTGTTCCAGATTTTTCTTCATTGTCGGATTATTCATGATGTTCTTGTCCTGTATCATGGTCTGTAGTTGTCCCATCATCTGATTCATATTTTGCAACATACCGTCGAAATTGTGTGTCATATTCATCATATTCTGATTTCCCTGCATCATTTGACCCTGTTGCATCATGGCACCCTGCTGGCCATGCATTGCCTGCATCATCGTGTTGGTTTCCACCATCATCTGCTGCATGCGCTGCTGCATTTGGGCAATTGACATCATCTGCTGCTGGGCTTTCTGTTGCTGCATTTGCTGCATCTGTTGCTGCTGTTGCATGCCCTGAGCATTGAGTGGCCCGATCCATGCCGCCAATAACAAAACAGCAATCATGCTGAGAGTCACACCTGTTATTTTAAACATCTTATCCTCCTGGTTTTACTTTCATTAAATATACAACCCTGTTCCTTTTATTCCCTGAAATTTTTGAATAATCTCCCTTTTCAAGGGGTTTTATCTTAATCTGAAAAGATGAAGATTAAATGAAGACTTCTTCCGCAGCATCATGAGTTCAATATGTTCTCCTGAGCCTTTATCTTTCAGCTGAAAAGCCGGGTAACTTTAGACGTCAAACCTGCGGGGGTAAATAGAATTTCACACCTGCCTTCAAATATTAGCTATTATTTGCCGGACTTAAGGAAGAGGGCAAAGGTCGTTAGGGGAAGATGATGAAATAATACTGTATAAATAATTATTAATATTGGAGATATAATTACTCCAATTATCAGGGGCGCAGAGTATGGATTTCAGTAATTGTAAAATATTCTACGGGATTGATTAAGGATATTCTACAATTCCTTTAATGACTAGTGAGGATTCGGAAAAAAATGCGGGGAAGGAAGGATAAGAATCAGCTCACGGTTACTCCGTGCCCACTGATAGATAATTTCTTTTTCCTGCGGTGTCAGCCGGGCTTCAGGATGCAGCCATTTGTATGCCGGCAGAGGCATTTCATCCTTCTCCAGCACTTCTATGATTTCTTCGTAAATCTTTATTTTTTTCTCATCTTCGTATTCATACCAGGTGGAAAAATTGAGATGTTCCCGTCCTTCCTTGACGTCATTAATAATAAACCAGGAAACCGGGGCAACCTCACTGTACCAGGGCCAGTCCGTCTCTTGAGAGTGGCAGTCCAGGCATGCCTTTTTCATGATTGGCCGCGCTTTTCCCGTTATCTTGAGAGCGGTTCTGGATGGTGGATTGGACGTCTGGACTGGCACCATTTGAATAATAATAAATAAGCAGACAATACCACTTACTATTAAAATCCAGCGTGGAAACATTTATTTACCTCCCTTTTAATTGTATCAATGAATATTAAGCTTCTTTAGACGGTAAAGCAGAACATGCCGTGGAATTTTCAGAAGTTGAGCTGCTTTTGTCTGGTTACCTGCTGTTTTTTTCAGGGCCATTTGGATGGCCCGGCGTTCTATATTTTCAAGCGACAGATCCTCAAAAATTTCCTTTTCCGTCCCGTCTCTGGATTCCACACTGGTTTGAAGCAAATGGGCCGGCAGGCTTTTCAGGGTGATACGGGGTTCCGGCGAAAGAACCAGCGCCCGTTCAATGACATTCTCCAGTTCACGAACATTTCCCGGCCAGCGGTATTGTTTAAAAACATCCAGTACTGCTCCATCCACCTCTATATAATCACTTTTCCTGTAACGTTCAACAAAAAAATCCACCAGATAAGGTATATCCTCCCGGCGTTCCCGCAGGGGGGGGATGACGATGGGAACCACACTTAAACGATAATAAAGATCATCCCGAAATTTTCCCTGCGCAACCATTTTTTCGATATTTTTGTTGGTTGCTGCAATTACCCGGACATTGACCCGAACAGTCAGGGCCTCCCCCAACCGCTCAAATTCCTGCTCCTGAAGTACCCTCAGCAGTTTTGCCTGAACCTCTCTCTTCAGGTCACCGATTTCATCCAGAAAGAGACTGCCAAGGTCCGCCAGTTCAAATTTCCCCTTGCGATCTTTGATAGCTCCGGTGAAAGCTCCCCGTACATGCCCGAACAGTTCGCTTATTATCAGGTTTTCCGGAATTGAGGGACAATTGACCACAACAAAAGGTTTTTTTCTTCGGGGACTGTTATAGTGAATTGCCCGAGCCAGCAGTTCCTTGCCGGTGCCACTTTCCCCCAGAATCAGTATGGTGGCATCGCTCTGGGCAGCCTGCCGGGCGGTATGGATTACATTTTTCATGGCATCGCTGTTAACTATCATATTATGGAATTCAAATTTCTGCGATAATTCCTGCCGAAGCTGCACGTTTTCCTGTTGAAGTTTTTTGAGACGCACGGCTTTTTCAATTACAAACAGCAGCTGTTCCTGGCTGAAAGGCTTGGTGATGTAGTCATCCGCCCCCATGCGGCATGCCTCCAGTGCGCTATCCACGCTGCCATAGGCCGTAATGAGAATTACCACCACTTTGCGGTCTTCCCGGCGTACCTCCCGAAGTACTTCAATGCCGGAAAGATCAGGCATCTGAATATCGGTCATCACAATATCAAATAAATGCTTTTGGAATAAGGCCAGGCCTTCTTCCCCGCCGTAAGCAGTCTTTACCTGATGCCCGTTTTTTTCCAGTTGATGCGCTATAATTCGGCACAGGTTTTTGTCATCATCAATTAATAGTATATGCATACTGTTTTTACTGCTCCCGATTATACAATTGTGCTTCTTTCCAGGGAATTATCCGATTCATGATCCGGCTGAAGAGGGATTATCAGAGAAAAAGTGGTTCCCTCTCCCTCCTCACTGTTCACCTTTATCTGCCATTTATTCTGATCACAGATTCGTCTGACAATGGCCAGACCCAGGCCCGTTCCCTCATCTCTGGTTGTAAAAAAAGGTTTGAAAATATTTTCCAGTTCTGCTTCGGAAATACCCGGACCATTGTCCGAAATATTAATGTTTAAATTTTCGGACGGATCCTTCTGATTGCCGGACAAAGGCGATGAACCGGTTTCCGGAACATCCATAAAACAGTCTATTTTGATGTTACCTCCATCGGGAAGAACCTGAATGGCATTTAACAGCAAATTGACCATTATCTGCTGCAGCTGGAGGGGATCACTGCGAAGAAAGACAGGCGACTCCGGCAAATGAGATTGAAATGTAATCCCGTTTTTCTGAGCGCGGTTTTTCAACAGGAGTTCACTGCTTCTGATAATTTCTCTCACGTCAAACCGGATTTCGGAATATCTGGGTTTGCCGGCAAAATTCAAATAGTTTTCTACCACCCGGTTCAGCCGCTCAGTCTCTTCAACCAGAATGGAAAAAAATTCTGACTGTTTAGAATCCGCTGGCAATTCATCGCGCAGGATATCCACCGCCCCGCGAATTGAACCCAGCGGATTTCTGACCTCGTGGGCCAGGCTGGCCGTCATCTCGCCGATCACCGCCAGCCGGTCTGCCTGGCGAAGATATTCCTCAATTTCTTCTATCTTTCCCGATTGTTCCTCCAGTTTCTTCAAGGAAATCTGAAGCTGTTCGGCAGTCTGCTGGTAACGCTTTTTCTCAGATTTTTCCTGCTGGGTTTTTATACCGGTCAGGTATCCGATAATATTGAACAGAAATATCTGCAGAAAACGCATTAGATTGGTTTCGATAAGCCCGCCCCACTGCAGCATGACGTGGGGAAAATAAATAATACTGACCAGAAGCGCTGTTCCAAGACCGCCTTTTATTCCAAACTGAAATGCGCCGAGAAGAATGGGAATAAAGTAACTTTGCATGAGAATGAGATGGTATTGCCATTTCATGGTAGGCGTAACATAGTGCAGGATGGATATTATGACCACCAGAATGATAATGTAAATCCACCAGGCAGCGGGCGTTTTAAATACTTTTAACATAGAACGTGTACCGTTTAAATGGGTATATTGTATAATATTCAACAATATAAAACAAGAAATAATCGCAGAAAATAAAAACATCTCAAAAAATTTGAGTGAGCGGCCTTACCAAGGAGTTAATATCCGGACTGGCCTTGAAATAATTTTGCAACCATAATCTGCGAGATGTATCTAAAAGAACAGGAACAAATGGCCAGGACGCGATATATAACCGGGATTGAATAACCGGCGTTTGAATAGTGAAGGTGAAAATATGAAATCATGGTCGTTTCTGATATTCTTTTCGATTGTTCTTCTGATTTACGGGGGAATAAATTTTTATATATTCCGGAGAGTGTGGTCTGCCCTGGAAGGTAGCGGAATTTACCGGAGCGTTTTTTTATATCTTTTTCTTTTTCTGGTATTATCCTATCCTGTGGGAAGGCTGGGTGAGCAACTTGTCCGTAATGTGATCACGGAATCCCTGGTGATTATCGGTTCATTTTATCTGGCTGTTATGATTTATGCCTTCCTGTTTATAGTGGTAATAGATCTGTTTCGGCTGGGAAACCATTTCCTCCATTTCTTTCCCTCCTTTATCAGCCATGCCACCCGGAAAAGTGCTCAATGGACTGTTTTAATAAGTGCAGCCCTCATTTTTCTTATTGTTAGTGCCGGTTATGTCAATACCCTCATTCTGCGTGTACATCCTCTCACCATCAACATTCAAAAGCCGGCAAACGGAAATGGCGAGCTGCGGGCCGTGGTGGTATCAGATATCCACCTGGGCACTGTGATCAGAAGCGGACGTTTACAAAGGATTGTGGATAAGATAAACAACCTTGATCCCGATATAGTATTGCTTCCCGGAGATATAGTGGATGAGGATGTGGCATCGGTCGCACAGCAAAACATGGCTCCCATCTTAAAAAAGTTCAATTCCCGCTACGGAGTTTATGCCATAACCGGAAATCACGAATATTTCGCCGGAGTCAATAAGGCTGTGGAATATATGAAGAAGGCGGGAATAACAGTATTAGAGGATTCGGTAATAAAAATTTCCGATTCCTTTTATCTGGCCGGACGAAAAGATCTTATGGCGCAGCGCATGTCAGATGGTCGTAAATCACTGGATGAAATCCTGCAGGGAGTGGATAAAAAATTTCCCGTTATTCTTATGGACCATCAGCCATATAACCTGGATGCGGTTCAGCAGAATGGAGTGGATTTGCAGCTCTCCGGTCATACCCATCACGGACAGCTTTTTCCTTTTAATTACATCACCCGCATGGTTTATGAATTAAGTTGGGGATATCTCAAACGTGGCCAGACACATTTTTACGTCTCTTGCGGAATTGGCACCTGGGGCCCCCCCATACGGACCAACAGCGTACCGGAAATTGTTCTGCTCACCATCTGCTTTAAGGGGCAATGAACCACTAAATGCTTGTTACTGGATGCTGGATACTGGATGCTAGATGCTGGCTTCCTGACGATTCTCACTCCTTCCAGTCGTCCCGTATTTTTCGGGAATCTTGTTTTATTACTGACTATTGTCTTTTTTTGTCCACGAATTACACGAATTAACACGAATTCAAAAATTTATTTATTTCATTACCTATTTAATCTCTTATCCCATTTTCTCCCCGCTATGCGCTTTCCGGGGTGCACTATGCTTCCAGAGATATTCTGATTCCTGTGACTCTTGTCCCTTTTCCCTCTTTAATCTTGTTTTTTGCCAACTTATTCCCTGATCCCTTACCAGGCATACGCTTCCGGTGCTTCTCCGCCCGGACCCGGCCAGATTTCATCCAGACGATTCAGCATTTCCTCTGATAATTGGATATTCAGCGATGCTATACTGTTGTCCAGCTGTTCCTGGGTTCGCGGACCGATGATGGGAGCGGTAACCGCCGGATTATGATGCAGCCAGGCCAGAGCAATTTCTGCAGGTGATGAACCGGTTTCCCGGCAAAAGGCCTCATACGATTTAAGCTGTTCTGAATGTTTGGCTATGAGGACCTGCGTTCGCTCATCGCTGCGCCGTCCGTTGTCGGATTGCTGCAGAGCACCTGCCAGCATACCACCGGCCAGTGGACTCCACGGTATAAGACCCAGCCCATGGGCACGCAGGGATGGAATCACTTCCAATTCCACCATGCGGGCGCTTAAATTGTATAAACTCTGCTCGGATGCCAACCCCATAAAATTACGGGTTCCGGCGATACCCTGTGCCCTGGCAATCTGCCATCCGGAAAAGTTGCTGCTTCCCGCATAAATTACCTTGCCTTCACGGACCAGCTGTTCCATAGCCTGCCAGATTTCATCCCAGGGGGTGTGACGGTCAATATGGTGCATCTGATAAAGATCAATATGGTCGGTCTGAAGTCTCTTCAGACTATCCTCGCAGGCACGGCGGATATGATAAGCAGATAAACCCTGATCATTAACTCCTTCGCCCATCCGGCCATACACTTTGGTGGCAAGAACGGTTTTTTCCCGGCGTCCGCCTCCCTGTGCCAGCCAGCGTCCCACAATCTGTTCCGTTATCCCTTCTCCGGTCTTCCAGCCATATACATTGGCCGTGTCGAAAAAATTAATACCCTTTTCTATTGCCTGGTCCATTATGGAAAAACTTTCTTTTTCGGAAGTTTTCGGTCCGAAGTTCATGGTACCCAGGCATAATTTGCTGACTTTCAGTCCGGTTCGTCCAAGATAGGTATATTTCATGATGCTCCCGCATTTTTTGATTTTAAATTAATGGTTAACTTTGAGAACGATCTTTCCCCTCACACCACCTTTTTCAAGCTTCCGGTGCGCCTCAGACACTTTTTCCAGTGGCATCACGGAATCAAGGACCGGCTTAATCTGTTCCCTTTCCAGCAGAATTCGTAAAGAATCCAGTTTGTAACGTTCTCTCTGAAGAAACAGAAAATGGAGGGTCAGGTTTTTATGATAGGCCGGGTTAAGATTACCGGAGGTTTTGGTGATAGAAACCAGCCGACCACCGAATCCTGTAATTTCAATACTTTTTTCCAGTGTTTTTCCGCCAACCGTATCAAACACCAGGTTTACGCCTCCTTCCGGGCATTCTTCCCGAATAATTTTAACAAAATCTTCATTGTGATAATCGATTAAGCGGTCTGCACCCAGTTTTTTCAGCAGGTCAAAATTGTACTTTCCGGCCGTGGTAAATACATAGGCGCCGGCCGTCTTGGCAATCTGTACTGCCAGTGAACCTACCCCCCCGGCTCCGCCATGAATCAATACGGTTTCTCCTGTTTCCAGATTGCCGTGGGTAATAAGTGCATCCCAGGCGGTTCCACCTGCCAGCTGAATACTGGCTGCCTCTTCATGGGATAAATTCCGGGGTTTACGTGCAATAATTTGGGCTTTGGTTACATGATACTGGGAATAGATACCTGCTTTTCCGAATATTTCCGGGGTATAAAAAACTCGTCACCGGGTTTGAAATCATTCACTGCAGAGCCCGTTTTTTCAATCACTCCCGATACGTCATATCCGATAATGGCCGGTGGTTTGATCCCTGCCCAGGAACCCGCTTTTCTGATTTTATGATCCACCGGATTTACCGATGTTGCATAAACCTTTACCAGGACCTCATCTGCAGCCGGTTTGGGTTTTTCCACCTCTGCTTCTTTAAACACTTCCGGTCAGCCAAACGCTTCTATCTGTATGGCTTTCATACTGCCTCCTTTTTTGATTAACTATTATCTCATCTGATCAGACTCATGACTGTTTACTGATTTAAATCTTTACATAATGAATAAAAAGCAGGGATGAAGTTTTGATGAAGGATTATAGCGGGAGAAACTTAAATCAGGAAATCCGGCAGATGAGGCTCCGGAAAAATTTGCTTAAAAGTTATACATTTTACTGATTCCGGCCCCGACAAAGTTCAAACCGGTAGCTGGTAATAGAGAAAATAAAAAGGGATATCATCCGGTTGCACTCCGGCATGGCTGTGATTAGGCATCCCCCTGGTGCCGGCAATAGAAGGAAAATGTTTCAAACAACCGATTTTTCGGAGTCTTCCCAATATTGATAAGCTTATTCCGGCGCTGTATACCGATTAATGGTCCCCGGCCGGGGGTTCACTCCACGGCTTTTAGCGGTTTCTTATTTAAAGCGCATCGGTCAAATACCCGGATAATTTTCTACTTACAGGCAGAGTGGGGGTGTAATTAAAATTTCACTTGATAAACCGGATAGTAAGCGGATAGCGATATTTTGCGCCCTCATTTGCACGGATTGAGGCGATGATTACCATTATAACCTCAAACACCACTATAGCAATTAACAGGACAATTCCAATAAGCACTGCAATTAAAATGGCACTTACTATGGCATAAATTGACATGCTGATCTGAAAGTTCAGCGATTCCTTACCCTGTTCATCCACAAACGGAAAATCATCTTTTTTCAGCAGCCAGACTACCAGGGGGCCAATTAGGTTGCCAAAGGGGAAGACAAATCCCGCGAAGGCTATCAGATGACATAACATGCCATATGTTCTGGCATCCTTGCTCAAAGTCTCCGGTTGAGATGCTGCAGTTGAAACGGGTTCCTGCATTTTTTCTGTCATATCAGACCTCCAATTGAAACATGAAACATTTGGTTTAGTTTTTAAAATTTGAAAGAGCCTTGAGTACCTGTTTAATATCAATCTCGGTATGGGCGGCATTAACCTGAAAACGGATGGTTTCATCGCCTTTTGGGACTACCGGATACGTGAGACCCACCACCAGAATACCCAGGTCATACAAATATTTAACCATTTTGTGAGTTTTTTCCGTATCCCTTACCAGCAGGGGAACTATCGGGTGAGGTCCGTGGATTGATTCATATCCCTGCTCATCCAGGCCATTTCTGAACTGCTGGATGCGTTCCTTAAGGTTCTTAAGGCGTTTTCTGCCTTCTGCTCCATCGGCTATTCCGATGGCTTTGACGGCTGCGGCACAATCTGCCGCACTGAGCGGATTGGTATAAATATAAGTATCCGATTTCTGCCGCACAGCCTCAATCAACTCCGGACTGCCGGCAATAGCTCCGCCGTTTACCCCAAATGCTTTTCCGAAGGTGGTGGTGATGATATCCGGCATTGCCCTTGTATATTCAGGTGTCCCCCTTCCCGTTTCACCGTATGCTCCGGTTCCGTGACAATCATCAATCACGGTAATAACGCCCTCTTTGACCCGATCATTATATTTTTCTGCCAGTGCCACTATCATGTCCAGCGGGGCATAGTCCCCGCGCATGCTGAAAATCCCGTCGGTAATGATTACAACCCGTTCCATTTCCGGAGGTACTTCATCCAGGCACTTCTGCAGTCCGGACGCGTCATTATGCTCATAAATAGCCTTGTTCTGCCTCGGAATACCGGCTATGCGCATGGCCCGGATTATACTGTTGTGGTTCAGCTGGTCTCCAATCCAGTAGGTTTTATCGCTGGAAATGGCCAGAGCGAGGCCGCAGTTGGCGGTATAGGCGGAATTGAATATTTTTGCTGCCGGCAACTTCACGAATCCGGCAAGTTTTTTCTCCAGTTCTACGTGGGGTGCAAAGGTACCGTCGATAAAGCGTACTGCTCCCGGTCCCACCCCGAATTTCCGGGTGGCTTCATCGGCCGCTTTAATCAGCTCCGGATTATTAGAAAGGGAAAGGTAACTGTTGGAATTCATGCGGATGAATTCCTGCCTGGCATCACGTAATTTATATCGCGGACCTTTGCCGCTGACCGGGGGAATATAGTCTACAATAATCCGTTCCGGCGCCTTGGCACGTCCTTCGCTTTTCAGGGTCTCAACATCTTTTACCAGAGCTTTATTCAGTTTTTCAAGTGGCATACAGATAACCTTATTTATTTTGAGAAATGCTTTATTGGAATGATTATAATCAATTGTAAATTCTATCGCAAGAATATCTGAAAATAAACGCTTTATTCTTATTGCCCGACTTAAGTGCAGACCGCCATACATTTTTTATCATGGATTTTTATTTGGTTGATCTGCTGCGGAATTTCCCCTTAAATTATTTCCATTATTTAAGGTGAGTAACCCATTAAAACCGTTAAGAGGAGACTCTTCATGAAGAACAAACTACTTAAACTCATTCCCGAATTCGATCTGATTAAGGATTCTGATCTGAAGGAAAAAACTCTGAATGTCTGGGTAAAAGCGCTGAAGATACGAAAAATGCAGCCGGATGACATGTTGCGCATGCCATTTACCCTGCTTATCAAACCCTGTCCCGCCAATTTTGTTGAACATACCCGTGGTGTGGTTCAGGTCTCTCATGGAGCTGCCCGGGCACTGCAAAATGTCTATGGGGAAAAAATACCGATAAATATGGATTATCTTCTGTCCGGTGCCTTACTGCATGATGTGGGCAAGATACTGGAGTATGTTGAAAAAGACAGGCAGTTCGTGAAATCTTCTGAAGGGAAATATCTGCGTCATCCGTTTTCCGGAGTGGGCCTGGCTTTTGATGAGGGAATACCGGATGAAGTTTTGCATATGATTGCGGTACATGCCGGAGAGGGCGATGGGAAATGGCGAAGCAATGAAGCGGTGATTATTCACCACGCCGATTTTACCAACTTTGAACCACTGCATGGGGGCAACTGAAAGGCGGAACAGGATGAAAATCTGTAGAGAGCAGGAACCATTACCCTGTTATCTTGTAGTGAGGCAGTTTTCTGCCCGGCGTATCGGAAATGTGCAGGCAGTATTACTACCACCCATCCAATTCCCGCAGCATTGGTCCTGGTTTCCTATTCTTTTCGGTTTAGTATGAGTTGATTTAACAATCATCAAAGTATGGCTGAACTTATCAATTATTCCGCCATATGATCATTATCTTCTTCAAAGAAATCAAATTCATCTCTGTATGAATTTTTACACACCCGTATAATTTTTAATACATTTAAATATCCTGCTGAAAACAATGTGTTGATGATTTTATTAACCGAGAGGCCTTTTCCTGTTTTGGCATATTATTTGAAATATTCATTTTTAACAATTGATATTTGTACTTTAAAATAGAGGGACCCCAAATGGATGACTATAAAATTCTACTGATGAGTTTTGTATTGGTGGTGATGGGTTGCACTCAAAATATCATGGTAACTCCCGAGAATCGCGAGAAATATATGCCGGATATAAAGGAAAGCGGTGAGAAGTATCCCGGAAAAGTGATTCTTGACAGTGGAGAAGAAATACCCATGGATAAACTGCGGGTAGGTGTTGATTCGATATTTTTCAGAAACAAATATAGCGATGAAAAAATGGGAGTTTTCATTCGGGAAGTAAAAGAAATAAATTTTAAAATGTCGGGAAAGGGGGCAATGGAAGGTTTGAGCACCGGAATTCTGGTAGGTGGTCTATTGGGATTCACGATTGGTTTTGCCAGCGGGGATGATCCTTCGGGACTGCTCAGTTTTACAGCGGAGGAAAAAGGAGCACTTTTAGGACTTACCCTGGGTATAGCCGGTGGACTTATTGGAACCATCGGTGGTGCAGCCAGTGGCAGCCGGGGAAAATATATATTTACTAAAATAAAAGGGGATAAAGCAGGACAAAAAGATACCCGGGTTCTCGCAAAAAAGGCGCGTAAATCCCATAATTTCTATCAGTTGGAGGATGTTCAGATTTATAATGAAACGGATGATGACATTGAGATTAACTGGCGGGGCAGGAAAGCAAGGCTTCCCAGGGACCAAATCAGAATTGTCCGGAGTGACAGTCAGATTACTTTATATGTTCAGGAAGATATATCTAATCAGAAATTCAGATAAGGTTTACGGAGATATTATTTCTCAATGGAATGCATCTGCGGCTTGGGATTACCCGATGGTTTTCCCTGAATTCACTTCCTTGTCCGGTGTCAGCACTGACAATGTATCACCATCTGATACTGCCAGCAGCATGCCCTGGGATTCAATCCCCCGGATTTTTGCCGGCTGCAGATTGGCCACGATGATAATGGTTTTGCCCGTTAACTCCTCGGGCGCGTAATGCTGGGCTATTCCCGCTACCAGTTGACGTTTTTCCGGGCCCACTTCAATTTCCAGCCTGAGCAGTTTGTCTGCGCCTTCCACCTTTTCCGCCGATATGACCCTGGCGGTCTTTAATTCCACCTTTTTAAACTCATCAATAGCTATAAGATTAGTCGGTTCTTCCTTTTTTTCCATAGGAGAGTCCCCCCGCTGCATTTTTTGCATGCGTTCTATTTCCTGTTGGATTGTTTTATCTGTAATTTTTTCAAAAAGAATCTCTATTTGCCCAATTTGATGGCCTTCCGGCAGGGCCTGTGAACCAATTTTATCCCATTCCGATTTCTGCTGCAGATTCAGCATCTTCTGTATTTTTCCTGATGAGAAGGGCAGAAAAGGCTCCATTAAAATTGCCAGAGAATAAGCGGCCTGCAGGCATAAATTCAGGGTTGTTCCACATTTCCCGGGATTTTCCCTGCGGGTTCGCCAGGGTTCCTGGTCATTAAAATATTTGTTGGCAAAGCGGGCCACATCCATGAACTGGCGGGTGGCTTCCTTGAACTGGAAAGCATCGATTAAACCGCCAATGGAGTCCCTGCCATTCTTCAATTTTAAGAGTAATTCTTCATCCAGATCATCCAGCTTACCCGCTGCCGGAACCCGTCCCTGATAAAAATTTTGAATGAAAGTAAGAGTACGATTGATAAAATTTCCCAGAATATCAGCCAGCTCGTTATTATGCTTGGTCTGGAATTCATCCCAGGAAAATTCGGCATCCCGGGTTTCCGGCATGTTAATGGCCAGGGAATAACGCAGGGAATCTGCCGGATATTTATCCAGCACATCCAGTGCCCACAGGGCGATACCGCGGCTGGTGGAGAATTTCAGCCCTTTAATGTTCAGAAATTCATTGGCCGGGATGTTATCCGGCAGAGTGTAACCGCCGTAAGCCATTAATTCGGCCGGAAATATGATGGCGTGAAATACAATATTATCCTTGCCGATGAAATGAATGAGCCGGGTATTTTCAGGATCCATCCAGTAATCTTTCCAGCGCTCCGGCTGCCCAATCTTCTGTGCCCATTCCTTGGTGGATGAAATGTAGCCGATGGGAGCTTCAAACCATACGTATATGACCTTATCTTTGGCATCCTTCAAAGGTACCTGCACTCCCCACGGTAAATCCCTGGTCACTGCACGGTCTTCCAGACCCTCATGAAACCAGTTGTTACAGAAATTGACCACATTGTTCCGCCAGCCGGACTTACTGTTAATCCACTCTTTCAGATCGCTCTGGAACTGGCTTAGTTTGAAAAAATAGTGAAAAGTTTCCTGCATAACCGGCGTATGACCACATATTTTGCATTTGGGATTAATTACCTGTGTGGGCTCCAGCCATTTCCCGCAATTTTCACACTGGTCTCCCCGCGCTTCGGGATAATGACAGAACGGACATTCACCTTCAATATAGCGGTCCGCCAGAAACATCCGGTCATATTCACAATAGAACTGTTGCAGTTCCTTCTTCTCCATGTACCCTTTATTATAAAGTGTCAGAAAGAAGTCCTGTGATGTCTCATGGTGAATTTTCAGCGAGGTGCGGGAAAAATTGTCAAAGCTCATTCCGAACCGTTCAAAACCCAGTTTTATGAGCTCATAATAGTGATCCACAATTTGCTGGGGTGTTTTGCCCTCTTTTTCAGCGGTAATGGTTATAGGCACGCCGTGTTCATCGGTACCACAGATATAAACAACATCCCTGTTTTTTAAACGGCAGTAGCGGGCATAAATATCAGCGGGAAGATAAGCCCCGGCAAGATGACCCAGATGCAGAGGTCCGTTGGCATAAGGCAGGGCGCTGGTGATGAGATATCTTGTTTTCAACTCCAATTATGTCTGTCCTCCTTTTCGCTTCAGGCTTCCGCTTGATTCAACTCGTTCAGGGTGAATTTTTCCAGGTCGTCATTGGGGTATCGCACATAGATAACACCATGAAAAATATCAATTTTATCTACCACGCCATTGCCCAGCGGGGTCTTGATAGACTGATCTATTTCCGGATATTTTTCCAGTTCGGATACATAGAACACTTTTTCGAATGCCAGGCAGCATTTCAGTCGCCCGCATACACCGGAGAGTTTGGAAGGATTCATAGGCAGAAGTTGTTCCCTGGCATATTGAGTGGTAATGGTTTCAAAATCTCTCATGAAGGTATTACAGCACAGTTTATAACCACAGGTCCCATACCCGCCGATGCGTTTGGCTTCGTCTCGAACGCCGATCTGTCGCAGTTCTATGCGGGTGCGGTATTTGGCTGCCAGGTCTCTCACCAGCTGCCGGAAATCCACCCGCTGGTCCGATGTAAAATAAAAGGTGAGTTTATTGCGGTCATATTGATATTCCACATCAACCAGTTTCATATTGAGATTATGCTTAACAATCTTTTCCTTGCAGACTTCATACGCTTTTTCTTCTTCTTCCCGATTAGTTTTGATTTTACCGATATCATCGGGAGTGGCAAGTCGCATTAATCGGGGTGGTTCCATTTCAATTTCCTTGAGAGTGACAACGCGTCCAAGAGCAATAACGATTCCTGCATCTTCGCCGCGCTCTGCTTCCACAATCAC
Source organism: uncultured Caldithrix sp. (assembly GCA_964461135.1). GTDB lineage: Bacteria > Calditrichota > Calditrichia > RBG-13-44-9 > RBG-13-44-9 > RQOF01. The sequence continues at coordinate 43,537 of CAYWTB010000008.1, forward strand.
ATAATCGCCGGTCTTTAAATTTATGCCAACGGGATTGGTATAAATCCCTGTTCGGTTTCCCTTAAAGGCAACTTCTACTAAATCAGAAGCCATAATTACTCCAAATTAGGCATTTTTGATCATCTGGTTAATTTTAATAGAGAGGTCGGTAAAAATCAATGCTGGATTTAAATTCCTTGGATCCTCCAGATCGCGGATGGCCGCCTGGGTTGTGGCAATGAGTCGCTCGTAATCCGCCCGGGGATATGCCTCCGCAAATGCCTTTATGTTGCTTTCTTTGTCCGAATGTATCAAATTCCGGCTGTTCTCCGGATGACTTTTATAATGAAAGGTATCATGAAACCAGGTGAGTATGAAAAAGAGCAGTAATATCATATTCCGCCGGTCACGCGAGCCGGTAATACTCTGAATGCTGTTCATCAGCTCGTGGGATTTCTCCAGCAGCACAACTTTGCGGAGGAACTCGATTGCCTGGTCCCGTTGATCGAGTATATCTTCCTCAATAAAATCGAAGGCCATCTTAATATTACCCAGGGCAAACCGGATGATATGCGACAGATGATCCGGAGAGCCCGAACTGTATTTCCGGATGATCTTCAGTGACACATCTCCCGCCAGAGGAGGAAAATGAATCAGCTGACTGCGTGAACGGATTGTCGGTAAAATGCGATGTATGCGGGAAGTGATCAGGATCAGCATCAGATTGTCCGGCGGTTCCTCCAGAATTTTCAACAGGGCATTGGCAGCTTCCGGGCGCATTTCATCGGCCTCGCTGAGGATGAAAACCTTTTTTTTACCTTCATACAATTTAAATTTTGCTTCATATTTCAGATCCCGGATAGTATCTATGGAAATAAAAGTGTTTTTCCCGGGAAATCCAGTTCTCCGGTAAGGATTTTCTGCCTTATCACGCAGGACCTCCCAAATTTCTTCCGGCTTTGTTTGCTTATCGCTGGGCGTTGGGAATATGAATCTGATATCCGGATGTCCAAGTTTACTGATTTTTACACATTGTGAACAGGTCTGGCATTCGTGAAGAGGACCCTTTTCGCAATTGAGCAATTTCGCAATCTCGATGGCAAAAGCATCTTTCCCCGCACCTTCTTTTCCATAAAATAAAAAGGCATGGGGCAGCCTCCCATTTTTTATGGAGTTAAGAATTTTTGTTTGAATCTCCGGGTGCCCGATTTCCTGATTAAATATGGCTTGTGGCATAATAGTTTTATTTTTGCTCCGTGCCAATAACAAGTTTCTGAACCCCGCTCTGTCGCGCAATATCCATTATCTTTACCACAAATCCGTGAGGAACCTCCTTGTCCGCGTCTATGATAAGTGACTTATCGGGACTTTGCTTCATGGCATCCACCAACAGGGGTTGCAGATTGTTCAGTGAAATATCCTTATCACGGAACTGCATTTTTTCATCCGAGGAAACATAAATGACGGCTTTTTCCACCTTTTGCAGATCTGTCTTTTTGGCTTCCGGTAGGGCCAGTTTTATACCGGGTTGTTCCAGAAAAGTGGAGGAAACAGCAAAGAAGATAATTAATATGAATAATACATCAATCAGGGGAGTAATATTTAAAAGCGCTCTCGATCGCTTCTGATCATTTAACAGGCGCATGATTTGTACCCTATAGTAAAATATTTGTCAAAAATAGAGTTTTTTGCATTAACATCGCAAGAAAAAAATATTACACCGTTCATAATTGTAATTGTTCCGCCCTGGCAGAATCTTATCTTCATGTAATAAAATGCTTGTAATGCTGAAATATTATTCACTATACTAATTTATGGATGATTTTATAAAAAACTAAATTTATTATTATGAAAGGCACAGATGAAATATATTTTGAGTATACTTTTATTCCTTTCATCATTCCAGTTAGTGAGGGCAGAAAAGAGGGCGTTCACCATTGCCGATCTGTATAAAATCAAGAGTATTACGGATGTGCAGATTTCACCAGATGGTAAACGGGTGGCTTTTGTTGTCACGCAATATTTCCTGGAAAAAGGTACTTCCAATTCGGACATATATATCATGAATACAGACGGCAGCAACATCCGGCGCATGACCCGCCAGGATGGTACGGACGATCACCCCCGCTGGTCCCCGGATGGAAGCAAACTGCTGTTTATTTCGGACCGTTCGGGAAACTCCCAGATTTGGGAGATACCCGTGTCCGGTGGTGATTCAAAACAACTGACAGATTTTGCCATGGCCACCAGTAAGCCGTTATGGTCCCCTGCCGGTAAAGCAATTGCTTTTGCTGCCAGAGTTTTTCCAGAATGCGGTGCGTCTTCCCAGTGCAATGGTAAAATTAATAAAAGTATGGAGGAGGGTTCGCTTCAGGCGCACATGGCCGATCACCTCTTTTACCGCCATTGGGATTTCTGGAAAGACGGGAAGCGAAATCATATTCAGGTAGTAGATTTAAACCGGAAAAATATTATTGACGTAACTCCCGGTCATTATGATTCACCCTCCTTTTCCCTGGAAGGCGGGACGGGATATGATTTTTCGCCGGATGGTTCACAGATCTGTTTTGTGTCGAACCATGATAAAAATCCCGAGCAATCAACGAACCAGGATTTGTGGGTCGTCCCGGTGAATGGAGGTGAAATCAGAAATTTAACGGCCCGAAATTTGGCCTATGATGGAGATCCGAAATATTCACCTGATGGCCGCTTTATTGCTTACCGAATGCAGACGATTCCCGGTTATGAATCAGACCGTTTTCGGCTGGCTGTTTTTAACCGCGAAAATGGACAGAGGGATATCCTGACTCCGGATTTTGATTACTGGGTTGAAGATATCGAATGGGCACCGGATTCAAAAAGTATTTATTTTACAGCCGATGTTGAGGGTCACGTGCCCCTCTATCATATATCTCTTAATTCGAAAAAGATAACGAAAGTTATCGATTCAATAACTATTGATTTTTTCCAGATTACCCCTGATGGTAAATGGATAATTCTGGGAAAGCGGTCAGTTGCCGAACCTCGAGAGGTATGGAAGGTACGGACGGATGGTAAAAATCCCATGCGGCTTACCTTTTTTAACAGGGGAATTGAAGATAGTGTGGATATCCGGCCGGCCGAAGAGATGTGGATTCCTTTACCCAATGGTGCAAAAATCCATACTTTTGTTATAAAACCGCACGATTTCGATCCGCGGAAGAAATACCCGCTTATTCTGAATGTTCACGGCGGACCGCAGCAGCAATGGGAAGATGCCTTCCGCGGAGACTGGCAGGTTTACCCTGGGTCAGGATATGTGGTTGCTTTTCCCAATCCGCACGGTTCGGTGGGTTATGGACAGGCTTTTACTGCTGAAATATCTAAAGACTGGGGAGGCAAAGTCTACCAGGATATTATGGCGGTTACGGATTCATTATCCCGAATTTCCTGGATAGACAAGGACCGCATGGGAGCAATGGGCTGGTCATACGGGGGTTATATGATGATGTGGCTGGAAGGTCATACGGATCGCTTCCAGGCTATCGCCTCCATGATGGGAGTATATGACCTGGTTTCCATGTACGGGGCCACGGAAGAGTTATGGTTTCCTCAATGGGATCTGGGTGGTGCACCCTGGGAGACACCCGAAATTTACAAGGAATGGTCTCCCAGCAACTATGTGGAGAATTTTAAAACTCCCTGCCAGGTCATTACCGGCGAGAAGGATTTCCGGGTTCCGTATACACAGAGTCTGGAATTCTTCACGGCCCTGCGCAAAATGGGAGTGCCTTCCCGGCTCATCGTATATAAAAACGACGGTCACTGGCCGGATTTTGTTAAATCCATGCCGTTTTATTATAATGCCCATCTGGACTGGTTTCACCGCTATCTGGGAGGCGATGAGGCGCCCTATGACATGGAAAGAATGTGGCGTAATATGGTTTTTGAATAAACCAGCTAAGCCACCTTACCGGTTCTTTCGGCTCCCCTGGCAGCGTCTGCCGGACTGTTGAATAGAATACCGGCCGGATTCATGCGGTTTAAATCTTCCGCAGGAAATACCAGGGTTTATCTCTTTCCGAAGCGGTAACTTAGTCCCAGCATGAGACGCAATTCCAGTTTGGGCTGATTGATTGCCTCATCGGCATCGTTGTATTGATAATTTTCCCGCGGATTTATTCTCTCACCGTCCGGAGCATAGGATGTGTCGTGTCCATAGAGGATGGCGGATGTATAATAATCGAATCCTGTATTCAGATTAAAATTCACTTTTTTACTGATGGGAAATCCTACTTCCACGCCCATTCCGACGCCCCAGTGTTTGCTGGTTACCTCAAAATCTTCGTTGTTCCCGATGAACTTGAAATTGGCTTTAAAACTGGCATAACGCGGACCGAAAAACACATAGGCTTCCGGGATGGAAAAATGATTCACCGGATACATAAAATCGAAAGAAAACCGGATAATATTTCCCTTTTCCGGTACGGTTCCGCCCTGATTGTTATTGATGAATATGCGACGAGCATCGGTGGCATTTCCGGGATCCAGGGAAACATAACCCACATTTATGCGGGCCACCAGTGGCAAGCCCTGCGCAAAATTATGGACACTGCCGTAGAGGTCCCATCCCAGTCCCCCGTAGTGTCCCACGTTTATTCCCGCCCGCCATTCAGCGCCAGTCGATGTGTATATCAAAACAAGCAGCAATAATAATGCTGAAACAATCCTTTTTTCATGATAATGCTCCTTGTTGAATGGTTGATTTAATATGCCGGTTTACAGTAAAAATAAAGATGAATCAGTTTGGGTAAAACTTGATTCGTTTGAATAACCTCTCAGCAGCTCCGAAGGCCATCCCTGCACTGGCATAATGCGATTTTCTTTTTATTATCCTTGCACCGGATCACAAAGTTACCAGGACATGTGTTAAATTCTGCCATTGAAACGGCCGGTGATTCCTCTGGACAATATCAGAAGAGTCCATTTAATTACTATTTTACGAATTTCAGTTTCATTCATGTGGTTTGCGTCGCCTCTGTATTATTTTTTATTCCGGCGGTTATTGGTTTCCGCAGCCTTGCGCAAAGAATTTATGATTTGTCTGATGCGAATCCTTACCTTTTTGTAATCAATTTTTTCCCACTCCTGTAAAATGGGAATATATTTGCAATCTCCCGATTTCTCTATTTTATCCAACAGCATCATGATCAGTTGTCTGTTTCGGTCCTTAAGTTGATTTGAATTAAAATGTTTTTCTCCCTTTTCTATCATCTCGTTAAATTTTTCTAAAAGTTCATCGCTGTAGGTATCCTTTTCAATATCCCATCCGAATTCAGTAAATACGATTAATGGTAATCTATTGTCATATTCAATCTGCAAGTATCCGGCTTCTATCATCCAATCGATTTTTAAGTGAACTTCATCGATTCCCAGTGATTTAAACTTGCCATAAGCCGGATTCTCATCCAGGTGAAGTTCCAACAGCTTTTTTTCTCTGGACCCTTTTAGAATCTTTGCTAATAAAGTGCGACCACCCTTAAATATGATACTGTCAGAAGCTCTTAATATAATTTTTATTTCCGAAAATGGTAATTTTTTTATATTTCCGGAATTTAAATGAACCGGAACTCTTGTTCTCTTTCTTGACATGATATATACTATGAAAAATTTAACGGATTTGCATCCGAGTTTTTTTGCCTGTCTGATAATTTTATTAGATAATCATGGCGAAAGTAAGTTACAGGCTTCCCTGGTAAAATTTAAAAGGTAACTACGCGAAGTTCGAATACATTTTTGACAAAAAATAACATGATAAAAGAAAGAAGGCAGGATACGAGGGGTGTGGTCACCCAGGCCAGCGCAATTTTCCCTACTACATTATAATGTATGCCCTTTCCACCTTTGGAGATTCCGATGCCAATTACCGCACCAATGACGGCTTGTGAGCTGGAAACCGGAACCAGGGGGATAGGAGGCAAACCCAGTGAAATCAGAAAAATTTTAAGTTTTTGGGAGGCAAACACAAATAAAACCAGAGATACTGATAAAACCACCACCAAGGCGGTAACAGGAGTTAATTTATAAAGTTCATTTCCTATGGTTTTCATTACGTGGCCCGAATAGGTATAAATTCCTGCGGAAATGGCCAGGCTTCCCATTAGAAATAATTGCTGTGTTCCGCTGAGTGAGAACAGATTGCCGATCTGAATTGTGTCAAAAGGATTGGCAGGGACAAAAACTCCCACCACATTAGCGATATTATTACCGCCCAGGCTATAGGCACCAAATGCTCCCACCACAATAAGCCCTGCCCGTGTGAGGGCATCCACTTCCAGGATATGCATGTGTACCTTGCGGAGGACAAAGGTAACCAGTTTAAAAATCACCAGAGCGAATATGGCGGAAAGCACGGGACTGAAAAACCAGGTTGAAATAATTTCGGTAAGAACTTTGAAATTAGTGGGTGATCCGGTGAACCAGTTCCACCCCACGATTCCCCCGATAATCACCTGGGTAGTTGATACCGGTAATTTTAACCGGCTCATGCTGGTAACGGTCAGTGCCGAAGCCAGCGCTACAGTAAATGAACCCGCAATGGCATTGATTCCGCCCAGATGCCCCAGTGTGGTGGTGGCACCCGCGCCGCTTATTACAGCTCCCAGGATTACAAAGACACTGGCCACCAGGGCAGCTACTTTGAACTTTACCATTCTGGTGCCTACAGCCGTGCCGAAAATGTTGCCGGCATCATTGGCTCCCAGTGACCAGCCCAGAAAAATTCCACTCAGTAAAAAGAACCAGATCATAAAATCAGATAATACCCTTATTCATATCGTTTTGCAGTTGCAATTGCCAACCGGTCACACACATCCTCGGCGTCATCGGCAATCAGTTCAATATGATGTGCAAAAACCCGGAGATGTGCCTTCCAGCTTAAATCCCGGTCCGTTTCGAATACCAGGCGTTTTATTTTTTCTGCAATCTTATCGGATTCTTTCTCATAAAATTGTGCCTTGTTAATATAGTCCCGTACCGATTGCAGCTCCCGGAAATAGGTTCTTACCGCTTTCACCATACTTTCAACCGCGGAGCTGGAAGCCTGAGCCAGATCCAGATATAAGGCCCGGAATTCTTCAGGAATGTCTGGGTTTTCAATGGAGAAGTTCAATAAAGTTTTTGCCAGCCGATTTAAAACCTCGTCGGAACTTTCCAGCAATCCCAGTACATCGCCCCGGGATTCAGGTATCAGGGTGTGCACATAAAGTTTGTTTTCTATTTCCCGCCGAAGGTTGTCACCCTTGCTTTCCATAGTACGCAGATCTTTGTAACGCTGATCAAATTCATCGGTCCTTTTGTCAAAATAATAACGGAGTCCCTGTACAAAAACAAGAGCTGCCCTGTCTATCAGATCCAGATACTCTTCAATCTGCGATTCCAGTTCTTTAGTCTTTCGAAACAGGATTTTCATGGTACATTCCCGGGTTAAGATATCAGCCGTACACACATTTTTTACAAAGCAAAAAATACAATTTTTTCAGAGAATTGTCAAATAAAATAACTCTTTAATATTTATGATTTTAAATTATTTTATAAATTTGAGTATATTAGAGCAGATAAAATTTATTCATCTGGGCAGTATTGTGAAGAAAGAGTGTATATTCGGAAAAAATTCAGATGGTCACAGTAAATACGATTAGCCGGATCAGGATAGCGGCACAGCAGCCTTACTTTTTACCGGATTTTTATTTTTTTTACAAAATCTCACAATCGGATATTTTTATTATTGCAGATTTTCTGAAATATCGCAAACAGTCAGCCATGAACCGGGCGGCGCTGGGAAAGGATTTTAAACCCGGCTACCTGAGTGTCCCTGTACATCATGAGGGGAGAACTTCACAGCTTCCTGCCTGTGATGTAAGAATGATCGATAAACAACAATGGACATCCCGGCATCTGAGGACCATCAGTTCACTCTATCGTAAATACCCGTTTTTTGATTTTTTCTTCCCGGAACTGGAACATATTTACCGGAAAAATCATGCACATTTGAGTGACTTTCTTAACGATTTGATTCTTTGGCAGAAGAACATTATTTTTCCTGATAAAAAAATCTATATTGCTTCACAACAAAAAATTTGCAGTATCGGCGACCTTAAAGGCTGGATAGACAGCAGATATCCTGTTCATAGCGTGTACTATTATCCGCATGAAGCCGCATATTACCGAACGCATTTTACTGGTGATATTTTAGTCAGACTGAATGATCAAAATTTGCCACACTTCCCTTCCGGTTACGAAACGGCGATGCCTGTGATTATTCTGTTATTTCTGGTGGGCCCGGAAGTGGTTTTGTATTTTTCGGGCAGTCTGCGCCCCTGAAGAAGCTGTCATATGAATCTGTAAGTGAAACTCCTTACCATCTCCGGCATCATAATGATAAAAAAATTGCATTAAAATAAAATCTAACTTAAATTAAAAGTTCTAAAATATATAAGTTGTAATTTTAAACGTTGATTTATGAAAATTAAGGCCAGTCAAATACGCAAGGGTAACATTATAGAATATAATGGTGAGTTATACCGTGTTACTGAAATGACCCATATTACGCCGGGAAACTGGCGTGCGATCATTCAGGTCACCATGAAGCGCCTGCGGGATGAGGTGAAATCCGAGAATCGTTACCGTCCCGATGAGGCTGTGGAAAAGGCGACCATGACTACCCGTGAGCACCAGTATCTTTATAAAGATGACAATAACTATTATTTTATGGATCTTGAAACCTTTGAACAGATTCACCTGACGGCCGAGATGCTTGGTGATGATGCTTACTATCTCATGCCGGAAACCGTGGTCCAGATTCTGTTCTCTGATAATATTCCAGTAGGAGTTGAGCTTCCGGGAGTGGTGGAGTTAAAAGTTGTAGAAACCGAGCCGAATATCAAAGGCGCTACTATATCGAGTTCTTACAAGCCTGCGGTTCTGGAGACCGGTATGACCGTTCAGATCCCTCCTTTTATTGAAACGGGAGAAGTTATCCGGGTGGATACATCCTCAGGAAAATATCTGGAACGGGCAAAGTAAAAGAAAGCCAGCAACGGCCACCGGGGAACAATATTGTACGGTATCGGTTCATTTATAAAAGTCTGGAAATATTGTTTTTTTTTAAATTTAAAATTCATGTAACTGTTTCAGGAGGGTGAATGAAAAGAAAATATCTTTTAATGAGCGTAATTATGGTTTTGTTAATAGCTATTGTAGCGATCGCTCAGGAGGATATGAAAGTTGAGGCCCAGAAGGCTTACAACGAAGGGCTTGCCTTGCTTAAAAAAAACCAGGTAACCCAGGCTATTAGCAAATTAAAGGAAGCAATTTCCAAAGACCCTGATCTTGCTATAGCTTATTATGCTATGGGAATAGCTTACAAAAATTCAAAAGATTTGACTCAGGCAGAGGCAATGTTTAAAAAGGCCATTGATAAGAATGATAAATTTATTTCTGCTTATAACGCGTTAGGCCTGCTTTATTCAAGCCAGCAGAGATATGATATGGCCGTAAATACATTTAAAGCCGCACTGGGAATGGATGCCGGTGATCAGAAAGCAAATTTCGGACTGGGATATGTTTATCTGCAGCAAAAGGATTATCGGAATGCAATCCAGTATTTTCAGAAAGCGGTGGAGAGTGAGGCGGATTATTCAAAGGCCTGGGAAAATCTGGGTATCTGCTATCATGAGACAAGGCAATATTCCGAAGCAGTAAGTGCTTTCCAGAAAGCTTTGGAATATGAGAAGAGACGAACAGAAAAAAGCGATATTTACCTGCGTCTGGGAAATTCCTATTCAAAACTTAATGAAGATCAGCCTGCGATTGATGCCTATAATAATGCCATCGAGACCTCTACAAAAAGTTATGTAAAAGGCGCGGCTCATTTCGGACTGGGTGAAATTTATAAGAAAAACAATAACAACCAACAGGCCATTGTGCAATTTGAAGCCGCTTCCCGGGACAGGTCATGGAAACAACCGGCTTTATATGAATTAGATCTGTTGAAAAAGAAATAGTTATAACGCTTAACAATTCCATTGAAAGGGGGTCAGGACTGGAATGATTCATGTCAAAGTCAGAGACAATGAACCGTTTGAAAAGGCCTTACGGCGTTTCACCAAGGCTTGCGAAAAATCAGGTTTGATGTCTGATATCAAAAAACATCAGCATTTTGAAAAGCCAAGTGAACAGCGTAAACGCCAGGAAAACGCTGCTCGCCGTAAAATCAGAAAATTAATGGCTGAACAAAAATAAGAATGATTCTACGGAGAGATTATGAGCATTCAGCCAAAATTGCTGGAAGATATGAAGACAGCCATGAAAGCGGGAGATAAGATCCGTCTGGAGACTATACGGGGTGTAAGGTCCCAGCTTAAAAATACCGAAATTGAAAAGGGGCGTCCACTCACAGACGAAGAAGAGATAAGCGTCCTGTTGTCTGCCGCTAAAAGAAGACGGGAATCCATTGAACAGTTTAATAAGGGTAACCGTCCTGACAGAGCGGCAGAAGAACAACAGGAGTTACTGGTCATCCAGGAATATCTTCCCCGCCAGATGCCCGATGAAGAAATTGCAGAATTGGTTGAGCAGGTTATCAGGGATGTTGGTGCTTCTTCCGCTGGTGATATCGGTAAAGTGATGGGTAAACTGATGCCACAAGTAAAAGGACGGGCTGATGGCAAAACGGTTCAGAAAATTGTACAGCAGAAACTGGCAACCCTCTAGATAATATTGGCATTTCATAATGCAGGAATATCTGAAATCTGTTATTGTATAAACGGGCTAATGAGCCCGTTTTTTATTTTAAAGGGGTAATCCAATGAGTACATTTGACCTTATTTTTTTGTTGATCCTTGGAATTTTTGCTGTGATTGGAATCGGGAAGGGATTTTTTCGAGAAGTGCTGGGACTGGTAGGTGTGATTGCCGGGGTATTTTTTGCGATTATCGGTTTTGGTCCTCTCAGCCGGGTACTTAACAGCCTGATTCCGGGAATTCCTTCTCCCATTCTGGTATTTCTCAGTTTTGCGGGCATTTTTATAGGCATATACCTGCTCAGCCGGTTACTGGCCGGTTTTCTCAGTAAACTCAGTTCATTAATACTACTGGGATGGCTGAATCGCCTTCTTGGAGGAGTAATAGGAGCTTTGAAAGGGACTATATTCATAAGTCTTTTTCTTTTACTTCTTGGTTTTTTCCCTTTCCAGGGAGAGCTGCAAAACGTCAGAAAAAACAGTTTGCTATATGAACCCCTCCAGAGATTCGTCCCTGTGATATATAATATATTTAGTGATTTTTCCTTCTCGTCTCTTCATTTTGAGAAAAAGATGACCGATCTCGTTAAGGATCTGCAAGGTAAAATAAATGGGAAAATTATAGATTACTTTTTTTATAAAAATGATTAGTATTTATGATTTTTGATGAAAACCTCCAACAACTTGAATTACCCGCTCTTCTGAATAAACTGGCCGGTCTTATCAGAACGCCATATGGCCAGCGATATATGGAGGAGTTGGAAATCCGGCACGATCGCCAGTTGCTGGAAAAAGAATTGACTGAGGTCAACGAAATGACCGGACTGCTTGAGGGCGGCTACGGTATCCCGCTGGTTGAACTGGCAGACATACGGACTCAGCTGGATCGTCTTAAACCTGAGGACGCTTTTCTGGAAGCTTCGGAACTCAATCTGATTAAAAGCACCCTTCTGCTCTTCGATGAATTATCCTCATATATTAAAAATTACCAGGATAATTGTCCGAATCTTATGCGCTATGCGGAACGAATTCACCCTCACCGTTCCATTGTCCGGGAAATTGAATCCACCATCGACAGTAGTGATGAAATTCGTGAAGATTCCAGCAGAGAATTACGCCGAATCCGGGCGGATATTCATCGTCTGGAAAACGAACAAAAAGCCGTACTCCTAAGGGTGCTGAAACGGTACCAGGATTTTTCACAGGATGACATCGTAACCATGCGTGATGGCCGGATGGTTTTAGGTATTCAACACCAGTATGCCGGGAAAATAAATGGAATCGTTCACAGTACTTCCGGTACAGGCGCCACTGTTTTTGTTGAACCCATGGAAACTCTGCGAATAAGTAACCAGATTCAGAACCTGAAACTGGAAGAGCGCCGCGAAATTATTCGGATTCTTAAATTTCTTTCCGGACTGGTACGTGAAGTGCGCAACGATATCCACTTTTCCATAGAAAATTTGGGTTTGCTGGATTTTATTCATGCCAAAGCCAGGCTGGCGATTCTTCTGGAGGCAAGTGTCCCCCGGATTGGGGAGGGTCCGGGACTGCATTTAATAAATGGAAAACATCCCTTACTGATCCTGAAATTGGGCCTTGAGAATGTGGTAGCTGCCAGCATTGAGATGGGCGAAAGTATTAATACCCTGGTTATCACCGGTCCCAATGCCGGCGGAAAAACCGTTACATTAAAGATGACCGGCCTGTTATGCATCATGACTATGCTGGGCCTCCTTATACCGGCGCATCCGGACAGCACTATTCCCATCTATGATAACGTACTGGTAGATATTGGGGATCGTCAGAATCTGGAACAGGATCTGAGCACCTTTAGCGCCCATATTATACGTCTGAAAGAGATTCTCGCCCAGGCGACCGGTAATTCTCTGGTTCTGCTGGATGAACTGGGTACCGGAACAGATCCGCGCGAGGGATCGGCGCTGGCAGTGTCTTTTCTGGAAGAACTTACCCATCGCAGATCAACCACCATTGCCACCACGCATCATGGAGAACTAAAGGCTTTCGCCTATAATACTCCGGGAGTGGAGAATGCATCCATGGAATTTAATCTCGATACTCTCCTGCCCACTTACCACCTCCAGATCGGAATTCCGGGAAGCAGTTATGCCTTTGAGATTGCCAGGCGCTACGGACTGAATGAAACCGTTTTGAAAAAAGCAATGCAGATTCTCGGTTCGGAAAAGAATCAGCTGGAGAACCTGATTATAAGCCTTAATGAACGCCTGCAGGAAACGGATAAGGAACGCCGGAAAATCAGTATAAAACTTTCCGAATCTGAAGCGCTAAAAAATTTGTATCAGAACCAGCTGGGGAAACTGCAGAAAGAGAAAACGGAACTGCGTCGAACTGCAGCGTTGGAAGCCCGGCGAATTGTAGAAGAGGCGAATGCCGCCATAGAACGGTTAATTGCGGATATCCGCAAAACACAAGCGCAGAAAGATAAAATAAAAGAGGCTCATGACCGCATGGGAGAGCTTAAGAAACATGCGGAAGATGTCCTGCGGGAAACTGCGCCTGAAATACCTCCAGCAGAGGATGTGCACGAAGGAGATATTGTATGGATCGAAAATCTGCGCGAAGAGGGGGAAATTCTGAGCGATCCGGATGCCCGGCAAAAAGTATGGGTGCTGGTGAATGATATGCGTATGAAGTTGGGAATAGACGGAATGAGAAAGCTCTCAAAACTTCAGACGGAATCAGCACGGACAGGATCCCGGCGCCACAACCTCTCGGACAGGCTGGAAGAAGGAATCCAGCCGGAAATCGATTTAAGAGGAATGGATTCCTTCCAGGCGATTGACGCCACCAACCGCTATCTTGATCAGGCACTCCAGAATGGATGGGAGGAAATCCGCATCATTCATGGAAAAGGAACCGGGATCTTGCGGCGGGAGATTAACAATTTCCTGGCTCGCGATGAAAGGGTGGCTGATAAAAGGCTGGGTAAATGGGGAGAAGGAGATACCGGCGTTACCATCGTCACATTAAAAAGAGAGACCTAGACCATGAAGATTTTCATGATTTGGGGGAGCATTAATGCTTTTCTTTCGGTTGCACTGGGAGCTTTTGGTGCTCATATGCTGAAAAGCAGATTGACACCGGAGATGCTTGAAATTTTCCAGACAGGAATAAAATACCATATGATACATGCCCTGGGACTCCTTCTGGTGGGAGTTATGGGATTCTGGATGCAGAAACTCGTTTTTATGCAATGGGCCGGCTGGTTACTTCTGGCTGGAATTGTTCTTTTCAGCGGTAGTCTGTATATATTAAGTATAACAGGTATTCGCTGGTTTGGTGCCATAACACCCCTGGGAGGATTATGTTTTCTGGCTGGCTAGGCCCTTGTTACAATAAGCGTCCTCACCTGCTTAAAATGATTCTTTACGGCCGGCATAGCGGGCAGCAAAAAATCTGAAGCTCAATTGCAGTGAATATGATATAATAAATTATAATTTTCGGTGTATCTCCAGCGGTAAATATGGAGGATTAGGGTTTGGAAAACATTATTACCATCGAAAAGCAGAAAGACATTATTCTTCTGACGTTAAACCGGCCGGATAAAAGGAATGCTCTTAATCCGGAGCTGATCAGCGGATTACAAAGGGCTATTGATGAAATTAAGGAAATGCCGAATATTCGGGCGGTAATATTTACCGGTGCGGGAAAAGCTTTCTGTGCCGGAGCCGATCTGCTTTACCTGGAAAACATCAGTCGGTTTGGTGATGCTGAAAATCTGGAAGATTCGCAGCGCCTGGCCCGTTTATTTCAAGAAATTTATCTTTTACCAAAACTGACGGTTGCCATGGTGAATGGTCCGGCTCTGGCCGGTGGTTGCGGTCTGGCCTTATGTTGCGATTTGATCTGTGCGGATGAGGAGCAGGCTAAATTCGGATTTACCGAAGTTCGTATCGGATTTGTTCCGGCCATTGTTATGAACTTCCTGATACGGCGGGTTAATTTACAGGATGCTTTCTATCTGACCGTCAGCGCAGACATTCTCTCCGCCGGTGAAGCCCGGGCTTTCGGAATGGTCCGTCATTTATTTGATACGGCTCAATTGAAATCCAAAACTCTTCAATTTGTTGAAAAATATCTGAATCAAAACAGCTTTGGAGCTATGATGCAAACTAAAAAGCTCTACCAGGAGCTGCTGGACCTGCCCCTGGCTGACGGTCTAGATCTGGCCTCACGAATCAATGCCAGCAGCCGCAAATCGCCTGATTGTCAGAAAGGCTTGCGGAATTTTCTCGATAAAAAGCCGCTCCGGTGGCGGAATTTATAGATGTTTGGTTTCTTCTAATCTTCGTAATTCTTTTTTAATGTCGATTAACAAATCCTGATACGCACCTTCCTGTATCACCTTATATTCGCCGGTCTGCACGAAATTATTCAGGGCGGTGAGAACAGTTTTAATGAATTCAACTGTCTGTTTAATCGATGCCTTGATCTCTTTAACATCGCTGGCACCATTCTCATTCTCAAACTGAACAAGCGTGTATAGCGGGGTAAGGGAATTGTTTATATAATGACTGAGAGTAACCAGAATTTTCTGGGTTTGTTTCAATGCCTGAATCTTACTCTCTTTTTGTTTTAACTGGGATTGCAAATTAAGAATTCCCTGAACCGATCGCATTTTCAGCTGGAGTTCGAGAGTGGTGTAAGGGAAGTAAATGAAATCATCGGCTCCCAGTTCAAAAGCGATAAGTTGCTCGATGACCCGGTCTTTTCTGATGATGCAGATAAGTGGCATGTATTTCAATTCCGGATCGGTTTTAAGTTGCTGGAATACTTCCGTGGATATCTTTCCCAGACTTTCCAGATCCAGAATAATCATTTTGGATTCCGGCAAATTTCGTATCAGTGTCCTGAGATTCCTGTAACTCCGCAGGATTTTGATTACGAAACCCTCCTGTTTCAAATCGCGGACGAAAGCATCCGATAATGTTTTATTTTTGCTCAGCAGCAGTATCATATATGGCCCTGATTTAACCGGAACTTTTGTCTGTTTATTCTATTTTCGAAGGAAACCGGATAATAATGAATATTATTTTTTGTATTTTTTTATTGGGAGACCAGCAGGTTTAAAATATATTTCAGAATACAGGATAAGAAGGCAAACTAAAATTGATTTAATAAGGATATTATGGCCAAAAAAATTGTCATCTCAGGAGGAAGCGGATTTATGGGGCATGCTTTGATTGATCTGTTCCGGCAGGAAGGATACAATATGCTGGTACTCTCACGCAGGCCGGATAAACATACTGACATCCCTACAAACACAGTAAAATTTAAACAGTGGGATGCCCGGAATTTAAATGGCTGGGTGAAGGAGCTGGATGGTGCGTCGGCGGTAATCAATCTGGCGGGAGAGAATCTCAGCTCAGGATTTTGGACAGAGAAAAGGAAACATAAGTTGTTGCATAGCCGGATTGATGCCACCCGGGCGATTCTGGAGGCGATTAGGAAGGTGGGTAAACCCCCGGAGGTCATGATCCAGGCATCAGCTATCGGGTATTATGGATCCCGGGGTGATGAAATTCTGGATGAGACCTCACACAGGGGAGAAGGATTTCTGGCAGATTTATGTGAACAGTGGGAGCGGACGGCGGCTGAAGTCGAAAAACTGGGAGTACGCCTGGTCCGTCTGCGTTTCGGGCTGGTGCTGGGAGGGAATGGAGGATTGTTGCAGCGAATGACTATTCCTTATCAACTATTTGCAGGATTTCACTTTGGCAATAATGATCAGTGGATGTCCTGGGTTCACCGCCATGATGTTGTTAATTCCATACTTTTTGCTATGCAACATAAAGAGATGAAAGGTGTGGCAAATGTGACAGCCCCGGAGCCAATACTATTCAGAGAATTTCTGCAGCAACTGGGAAAGCAGCTGCACAGACCCTCCTGGCTTTATATTCCTCCCGTTTTATTGAGAGCATTTCTGGGACAAATGGCGGAGGAAACAATATTCACCAGTCAGCGGATAATCCCCGGAAAATTAATGGAACTGGGTTATTCATTTGCTTTTAGTTCTATTGACTTAGCATTGCGGGATATCCTGAACTCCTGATAACATTAAAATGTTTAAAGATAAAAAGGAAATGAGTTCCACCGGTCAATGGAAGAAATGGTAGCCGGATCCGCATAATTTTTTTCAGTACTATACTAATGTATCCGGCTATTTAAAGGGCATAATCATATTAGATCATAAAAGAATCATGGTTGTCCCGGTAATCCGGTCCTGTAGAGCCGGCAGTGGCGGGTGTTTTCCCTGGAAGGGCAGAGGAGGAAAGTCTATGGCTCTGTCTGAGTGAGCCAGGCATCGGGATAGCCGGAGTTTCTGATTTCATCGAGGCGCTGTCTCGCTACAATTTCCTGAGAGAATTTACCCACCAGTACTTTCCAGTAATTTCCACTGGTGGTAATCCATACCTCATCAGGAAAAATATTAGCAAATTCCCGGGACAGGGAGTCGGCTTTTTCCTTGTTGCCGGTAACGAAAATCTGTATCGAGTACAACAGCTGAAGAAAACCGGAATCCGCGGATGCAGTATCAGCCGAGGTAAACTGTATCATTTTTTCTTTGGGGAGGTGTATGGAAGCCTGAACAATCCAGGCGTTATTTATTCCCTGGAAACGCAGCTGGTCAAGCATTTTTTCTGCTTCCAGACGATCCTTGAAATTGCCTAATTGTACCTTAAACAAACCGTTTTCCGGGACGATATAAACTGAATCGAGGGAAAGAGAAGACAAACTAGTTGCAAATTTTTCTGCATTTTCCCTGCTGGAACCTGCAAATGTTTGAATACGCATCCCGGATTCTTCCTTAAAAGACCGCATCTTAATGCGCCGGGAAAAGTCCCCGGGATCCCTGAGTTCTATTTTCTCTTCAGCATAGCGGCTCATTATCTGGGAGAAATCTTTATCCCATAAAAAATTTTTTAAGTCATCCTTCATCTGTGCATGAATAATTCCGACAGTTGTCAGAATAATTGTCATGAGTAATTGTAAAGTCTGCCTTGTCATAAAATAGCCGGTTTAATAAAATTTCTTCAGTATTAAATCGGGATAATAAAACTTAAGTATATCCCTGTAAGGCACGCCATTCAGTGATTGGCCAATGGCACCCCACTGACACATTCCCCGTCCGTGGCCGTATCCCGCTCCAATTACATATACAATGTCGGGATTATTGCGGGACGCTTTCAGAATGAACAGGTTACTGGGCTGCTGGCTGCTGTTATTATCGGACAATGCCCGCCGGATTTGCCACTGATTCAAAATGAATTCATCATTATTAACCCTGATGGCCAGTTTGTCCACCCGGCCTGCAGAAGAGCGCGAAAGCACTTCCAGATTCATCGCAAAACCTTCTTCTTTGAGCTGTCCTGTGGCAGCTCGGGAAATCAATCCCAGCTGTGTTAGGTTATCCAGAATGTCCCGCGTACTCAGCTTGAGAACCCAGCGGTAGAGTGGGGAAGCTGTGCAGTTGAAACCGTTGTTGTTTTGATCTTCCCGGATTGTGGTTTGAGAATTGTCACCGTTATTCTGATGGGCAGGCGGGCCCAGCAGACCACCACAGGTGGAATGATATTGAACTTTAATGAGAGTGTTATCCGGTTTCTGCAGGATTATACCAAATGTTTCTTGCACCGCCCTGTTCACCGGGGAAGTATCGGCTTTATGTCCCAGGTATACCTGGTCACGGCTGTCCGCATACAGGTCAAACGATGCAGACACGGGATGTTCAATACTGTATATGGCATAAGTACGTGCGGCAATTGTCTGACTCAGAACCGCCTGGTAATACTCATCCAAATTGGAAGGAATTTCATGGGGAACCACCCCTAGTAAATAGGACGATACGGGCAGGGAGTTGACCACTATTACATGATTCTTCTGTCTGTCGAAACTGATTGTGCCTTCATAAGGAATGCCGTTCCAGGAGAATTTTCCTTCATTGCGCGGTGTAAATTGAATTTGATTGAAATCCTTGATAGAAAACTGACGGTACTCGCTTTTAAACGTTAATTCCCCCTCGCGGAATGTAACGTCGAATTCTCCCACACTGGAATCAAGAATATATTCGGCTTCTTCACTACGCAGTATATAGGCATCAAGAAAGAGCAACCTTCCGTGAGAAAAATTATCATCAAGGGCCACCCTGATTTGCGGTATCCGACTTTCCCTGCCGGGGACTTTTAAAATTTTTTGTTTAGCGCATCCGTTCAGTAAAATAAGCAGCATCAAAAGTGAAAAAACCGCCCTTAAAAATGAATTCGGGACGGCAACAGATGCTCCTTTTCTATTACATGAATATAGTTTTATCAATATATTACCATCCAAAACCGATAATGCTGACGCCTATGCGAATGCCAAAACCGGACAGATCTAATTCTTCCCAGGTTGGCAGCCCTTCTGCATTGGATTTTGCATTGCGTTTTACTTTTGAACCATTATAAACGCCGTCGACAAATAAATTGGCGGAGGAACTGATCTGGATTCCTACCCCCAGATTGGCCTCCCATCCAAAACCATTGTAAAAGCGGGTGGAATGAATCCTAGTCAGGTAATTATCTTCACTGTTCCAAACCATCTCCCAACCCAAACCTCCTGACGCTCGCAAAAAGAATGGACCCTTATAGCCTAATTGATTTTCCAGGTTGAGTTTCAGAAAAAGGGGGATAATGTAGGTTTTATATTGAAGTTCCAGCTCTTTTTGACTGGGAGTTATTCCACTCGGCAACTCTATATCAGCAACATTGGTCACTTTCCTGTAGGTTTTCTGAAAATAGTTGAATTCAAAACTCCAGCTCAGGCTTTCGTCAATCATCCGACCGATATTCAAGCCGAAAATATAACCGGCCTTGGCATCAGCCGGATCCTGATATCCTATTTTGAACTCCGAGAAAGGGGCACTGGCCATTGAAACAGAGGTATAAACCAATAACATCGCAAAAATGGTTAATATTTTTTTCATATATTTTTCTCTCATAAAATTTTATTCGATGGGAAATTTATGGTGAAAGATAAAAAAAAGCAAATCTTATGAGATATTAAGGACCTATCCGAATTTTTGGTGGTTAAGAAAAATGAAAAGGGTTCGATAGTGAAACATGTATTTGAATGAATTTCACTCTTTCAGTTGCAAGGCAGGGAAATGATCTCTGAAAAACAGGTTGCAATTCGGTGATTTCAATATTAAAATTCATTCTTAGAATCATAAAAAACTGTGTGTTATAATGCCATATCCGCACATACATTTCCCCTCAACCAAGCTGATAAAAAGATTAATAATAAATCAGGTACATAGGTGTATGAATGGAGTACAAATGGGTTTTAGGTTGCGATTATGATGAAGAAATAGTTGAAGACATATCCCGGGAGCTCGCGGTCCCTCCCATTATGGCCAGAATTTTACTGAACCGCCAGATCGACTCTTTTGAGAAGGCGCATTCTTTTTTCCGGCCGGACCTGGAAAACCTGTATGATCCTTATTTGCTGAATGGAATGGATAAGGCGGTGGAGCGGTTACACAAGGCCTTGCATACGGGTGAAAATATTCTCATCTATGGTGATTATGATGTGGATGGTGTGTCTTCGGCGGCAATTCTTTATCTTGTTCTCTCCCGCATGGTGGGATCCAAAGTATCATATTATATTCCAGACCGCATGACTGAAGGATACGGCTTATCCGGTAAGAGTATCCGTGAAGCAGCAGAAAACGGGGTATCACTTATCGTGACGGTGGATTGCGGAGTAACGGCGGTAGATGAGATTAAGCTGGCCAATGAACTTGGGATGGATACAGTGGTGTGCGATCACCATCAACCGGCAGAAGAATTACCCCCGGCGGTGGCTATTCTGGATCCCAAATTGCCGGATTCCACCTATCCCTTCCAGGAGTTGGCCGGTGTGGGAGTGGCCTTTAAATTACTGCAGGGACTTTACAAAAAGCTTGAACTCCCCGAGGCGGAGCTGGATGAGTATCTGGACCTGGTTGCCATAGGAAGTTGCGCGGACATTGTGCCGCTGGTGGATGAAAACCGTATTCTGGTCCGGCATGGACTTGATAAAATTAATTACAATCCACGTTTCGGTGTCCGCGCCCTGCTGGAATCGTCCGGCCTGGGCACTAAGGAAGTGACCGCAGGATTGATCGTGTTTGTCATGGCTCCGCGAATTAATGCGGTGGGGCGGCTGGGAGACGCACGCCGTGCGGTTCAGTTGTTCAGTGCTGCCACCCTGCAACAGGGACGTACACTGGCCCGAGAACTGGAGAAGGAAAACAGGCTGCGCCGCGATATTGATGAAATTACCTTCAAAGAAGCGCGGGATATTCTGGAAACCCGGCTTAATCCCGGGGAAGATAAAGCGTTTGTGTTATACAAAACGGACTGGCATCCGGGTGTAATTGGAATCGTGGCTTCCCGCATCGTGGAGAAATACTACCGGCCGACTATTATGATTACTGTTATTGATGGTGTGGGAAAAGGAAGCGCCCGCAGTATCTCTAATTTTAATATTTACCAGGCCATCAAGGAGTGTTCGCATCTGCTGACCGGCTTCGGTGGTCACAAGTATGCTGCCGGCCTTACCATTGAAGAAGATAAAATTCCCGAATTTGTGGAATGTTTTAAAAAAGCTGCTGAGCAGCAACTGCAGCCAAAGGACCTGATTCCCTACATAAATATTGATGGTGAAATAGAGATTAACGAATTCAATCCTCGTTTTATCCGCCTGTTAAAACTGATGGGACCGTTCGGCCCCATGAATATGCGGCCCATATTCATGTCGCGTAATCTGAAGATCGTGGGAACTCCGTCTATAGTGGGACAAAACCACCTGAAATTAAAAGTTGAACAGAACGGAGCGGTGCTGGATGTCATTGGATTTAATATGGCGGACCATCTCGACCGGATTGGACAGGATGGTTATGTGGATTGCGTCTACGTGCTGGAAGAAAACAGGTGGAACGGGAAAAGTTATCTTCAGTTAAGATTAAAGGATATCCGATAGGAAATTATGAAAGAGTTTTTTGAAAATTTAAGGCAGATCCGGGAAAGCAAGGGATTAACACTGGAAGAAATATCCCGCAAAAGCCGGCTCTCGGTAAAATTTCTGCAGGAAATTGAAAAGGGACAACTGGAAAACCTTCCAAAAGGTTATGACCGAATATTTTTTAAAAGATACCTCAAGGAAATAGGGGAGGATAAGGACGAGGTCTGGCGGGATTTTAACCTGTTCTTCGGAAGCGGTCCTCTGGAAAAGGATGTTCCTTACTCATCAGATATCCCTGAGAAAGGCGAAACTCGGGAAATTATCGATGAAGAAAAAATTTCCGAAGAGGAAGTCCCGGAAAAACCATCTTATCTGCAAAAACTTACCTTACGCCTGAACATGGATAAAATATATCGTTATTTCTGGGCGGTGGTAACGGTGGGAATTCTGGGAGTGGTTGGTTATTTTGCTTACCAGCAGTATATTTTTGTAAAGAATAGTCCTCCCGAAATAAAAGAAATTTCAGTGTCACAGTATATCAGTGAAATGCAGCAGCAGGATAGTCTGTTGACGCCTCAGATGTCCCAGGATACTGAGATTATCTCAAAAAGTGATAGTAACTTTACGGTGAAACTGCGGGCAAGAGAACGCACCTGGGTAAGAGAGATACGCGATCAGAAAGATACAACCGATTATATCCTGGTGGCCGGGTTAAATCGAAATATTTCTGCGAATCGATCGGTGAGGTTAATGCTGGGCCGTGCGGATGGTGTAAATATCTGGGTAAATAATGACAGTCTTGGCGTTATGGGTACGGCGGATGAAGTGGTGGTTAGTCTGGTTCTTACATCGAAAGGGATTATGGAAAAACGCTTGAAAAAACCGACCGAAAAAAAGGAAACCTCCTCTGACAGTACAACCGGGATGACCCACAACGTCTCGGCGGAGGTTACCTCTCAGCATCGGGGAATAAGGGATTGAGATGACCAAAATTTCCTGTATTTATATGATTTTGGTCCTGGCTATCAGACTTTCTGCCCAGGAGCCCTCATCAGATAAAGCCTCTTATGAGATTCTCCAATCCGGAGATGATAAGATCATCACCGGAGATATTACTGCTGGCCTGTTATGGTCCCTATTCCCGGACTGGCAGGAGGAATACCGGAATTATGAACCGGATACGGATGCAGTGGAAACAATGAAATCAATACCGGATTCCTTTCAGATTATATGTGTTCTTGGCTCCTGGTGTAGTGATTCCAGGGCAGGTGTTCCACCATTTCTCAAGGCGCTCGACCTGGCCGGCAATAACATGCTGCAACTCCATTTAATTGCCGTAAATCGGGATAAGAAAGTGAACTCGGTTTATTACCCGGATCTGGTGGTGGAAGCGGTACCCACTTTCATTATATACCATGGTAAAAAGGAAATCGGCCGATTGGTGGAATTTCCACAGGAGACTTTTGAATCAGATTTTGTGGATTTGATTCAAAATAACAGGTGACCGTATTTTACCTAATTATTTCTCTTCTGAACGGATTTCCCGGAGATAGCGGAATTTAATTAACCCTGCCCCTTATATGTAAATGAACGGATTAGACCGAACTGCATTGCTCAAATTTATTTTTTTATTTGTTATTTATTTTGAATTTCACAAATTTATGCCTTTGTATTAAACAACCAGATAAAATAATGAAATTTTACAAGCACCGATGGGATTTCTGACGAAGTAATTAATGAACAGTATATTATCAGATGGAACCGCTTTAGTAACTTTTTGTAAAATGATCCGAAGAGCAATTTAATTTGGTCCGGGAATCGGGTTGAGCCTCAGGTATAACCCTTGAATTTTCAGAAAGTAATATAAAATGACAAATAAAAAATCCGGGAATATAGACCAAAAGGATGAAACAAAAGAAATGGTAGACACTCATTATAAGAGAATCATGCGTGTTCTCGAATACTATGTATTGTTGTGTTTCATATTAGTTACATTTATACCGTTATTAAAATTTTCATGGGTACCGGTTTTTGTCCGCCTTATCTACTTTACCGGTTTCCCTCTTCTCATTATCATATTTATTATCAGCATATTTAAAGAACCCATACAGAATTTGCTGGCCAAAATTTTGAAGAAATAAATTATAATGCTTGCTTTTAATCGAGCCGTGTTATAGCGGGGACATAAATATAATTTCTAAAAAATAAAGATAACACCTCGGATTTCCGAATATAGAAACGGTTATGAAAAGGTGAGAAGAGAAGTGATCCGCTTTCAGAAAAAAAAGCTGGAAAAAATTGTTGAACAGGCAAAAACCAAGAAAATCCTGGTATTCGGAGATTTGATGGTTGATGAATACTTGTGGGGCCGGGTCACACGCATCTCTCCCGAAGCTCCTGTTCCCATTATTAATATTTCTTCTGCCCAGCTGCGTTTTGGTGGTGCTGCAAATGTGGCTTTTAATTTAATGGGTTTAGGACTTACTCCTCTTCTGGTAGGTGTCGTAGGGGATGACAGAATGGGAAACCAGTTTCTGGAAATGATGCAGAAAAATGGATTGCCCGGACAGGGTGTTATTGTCTGCCCCGGCCGATCTACCACTGTTAAAACCCGCATAATTGGAAACAACCAGCACATTGCCCGCGTAGACCAGGAATCCAGCGAAGCGATTCTTTCCGAAACACAGGAAAAATTGTTTGAGATTTTCCTTTCTAATATCGCAGACATATCATCTATTATTATCCAGGATTATAATAAAGGCCTGGTTGTACCCCAACTGACTCAGCATGTTACGGAATTGGCCGAACGTCATGGAAAGATAGTGACGGTTGATCCGAAATTCGAAAACTTCTTTTCTTTTAAAAATGTGACCGTTTTTAAACCTAATACCAAAGAAGCAGAAGAGGCCCTTGCCATGAAGATCCGGGATGAGGCGGATTTGATTCAAGCCGGACAAAAACTTCTCGCAGAATTGAACAGCAAAGCTGTTTTAATTACCAGAGGGTCTCGTGGAATGGTTCTGTTCGAAAAAAATGAAGATCCGGTTTTCTTGGGCACCAAAGCCTTAAATGTGGCTGACGTGTCAGGAGCAGGAGATACGGCAATTGCGACTCTTACCTTTGCCCTGGCCGGGGGATCCACCATAAAGGAAGCGGTCACGTTGTCAAATTATGCGGCCGGCCTGGTTTGCGAAGAGGTAGGTGTTGTGCCGGTCTATCTTGATAAACTGATCTCAGCCGTCTTCCGGGACCAGGGAAAATAGTGTCTTAAAATTTAACAGGACTAAAATTTCTGAATAGTGTGCTGAAAAATAAGATAAAGCCATTAACTGAATTGGTTGAAATACGGAAAGCCTTAAAGAAGCAAAACCGGAAGGTGGTATTCACCAATGGAGTTTTCGATATTATTCACCGCGGGCATGTGGAATATCTTGATACAGCAAAATCACTGGGTGATATATTGATGGTTGGTCTTAACAGCGATGCCTCCGTCCGAAAGGTGAAGGGGGCAGGTAAACCCATTGTTTGCCAGGAAGACCGTGCCATTGTCCTTGCCGGTTTGTCTTCTGTGGATTATATTTCTTACTTCGATGAAAAGACTCCGCACTGTATCATATCTTCCCTTCTGCCGGATATCCTGGTAAAGGGAGGGGATTATAATCTGGATGAGATTGTGGGCAGAGGTGTGGTAGAAAATACGGGAGGTAAAGTCATTACCATCCCGCTCACTCCGGGGTTTTCGACCTCGGATGTGATCAGAAAAGTGGCACAATTGATAAAAGAGAGGAAGATTTTGATATGAGGCAGTTTTTCCTACCGCTGGTCATGCTGGCGTTCCTGATATCCTGCAGCAGTACAAAAACGGTGAAAGTTGAGGATAGTGAAGCGCATACCATAAATCAACCAAACGCTATCAGTGATTCCCTGCAGCTGGCCCAATCTTTCCTGGAGATGGGTAAAAATGCCGAGCAGGCCCGTGACACCAGCAATGCAGATTATTATTTTCAGAAAGCTATGGATATGGTTTCTTTTCTACAGAAGAAAGGAGTCATACAGGATGATTCGCTGGGTCAAAAAACCCTGCAGACGATATCACTGGAATATTCGAAGTATCTTGCCAGAATGAACGGGATAGAGAAAGACACCTTAACGGCGGACAATGTCCTTGAAGCCCTGAATCAGCTGGAGGAGAGCCAGCTGCCGGTGGATTCGGACAGCATTGCAGTAACGATTCCTGATGTCATTGAAGAAGAGCAACAGATGACGATTCCGCTGGTGCTGAACAAGAAAGTTGAAAATGCAATACAATATTTCCAGGGAAAGGGCCGAAGGGTTTTTACCAAATGGCTGCAGCGATCCGGATGGTATAAAGATCTGATCATCCCGATTTTACAGGATGAAGGTGTTCCTGAAGAATTATTTTACCTGGCCATGATTGAAAGCGGTTTTAATCCTAATGCCAGCTCCTATGCGCGGGCGGTGGGCATCTGGCAGTTCATTTACGCAACCGGTAAAGCCTATGATCTTACCAGTAGCTGGTGGTATGATGAACGACGCGATCCTGAAAAATCAAGCCGTGCGGCTGCCAATCATCTGAAAGATCTGTATGAAAGATTTGAAAACTGGTATCTGGCTATTGCAGGTTATAATTATAATCCGGCCAAAATTGAGCGACGTATGCGCCGCTATAATGTGGGAGAATTCTGGGACCTCCCGCGATTGCCGCGTCAAACCAGAAATTATGTTCCGACATTTATTGCGGCTGTACACATAGCCAAGAATCCCGAAAAATATGGTTTTTATATCGAACCGGAGGAACCGGTCAGCTATGACACGGTTACGGTGAGTGAATGTGTGGATCTGAATGTGGTGGCATCCTGTGTGAACAGTACCTTTTCTGAACTGAAAAAACTGAATCCGGCCCTGCTTCGCTGGTGTACTCCTCCCGACCGGGATAGCTGGGTGTTGAATATTCCTGAAGGGACACGTGATATTTTCCTTGAAAATTATGCTGGAGTGCCGGATAATCAGAAACTTACCTACATAAATCACAAGGTACGGGGAGGGGAGACGCTTTCGGAAATATCACGAAAATATGGAGTCAGTGTTTCCGAAATTAA
Organism: uncultured Caldithrix sp.; assembly: GCA_964461135.1. GTDB lineage: Bacteria > Calditrichota > Calditrichia > RBG-13-44-9 > RBG-13-44-9 > RQOF01. The sequence continues at coordinate 70,441 of CAYWTB010000008.1, forward strand.
ACGCTTCAACAAAATCAGAGGAACCCTCATCAGGGAAGGTCAGTACCTCGTTATACCCTATCCGCAGAACCGGCAATATGCGAGCCAGTTAGCCAGACAATCCAGCAGACGAACTTCACGCCCCAGCTACCGACGGAAGCCGGTGGGAAATGTCCCCGGTCATAAAAAATATATTCATGTGGTCAAAAAAGGTGAAACCCTGTGGGATATTTCTGTTTTTTATGGGGTATCCGTGTCCCAGGTGCAGAGCTGGAATGGCCTGGGATATTCACGCATAATTCATCCCACACAGGAGTTGAATATCTGGCTGCCGGAAGAATCTCCTCAGATTGCGGCCAACAATGCAGAAAGATCAGAGACGTCCCCGGTCCAGACTACTCCATCCGGGACGTCCGAGAACAACCGCACGGTGGTTTATACCGTAAAAAATGGTGACACCTTATGGGATATTGCCTCCCGTTACGGAGTCTCTATCCGGGATATTAAGACATGGAACAATATGCGGAGTAATCTGATCAAGCCCGGGGAAGAACTGAAAATTATCACTGCCGATTGAAGATTCGGCTGCCCGGCATTCACTTCACCAATCAGTTATTTTTTTTCCTAAACAAAATATGCTGTTCAGCACGTGTTGTTGAAAATCATTATTTCCCCTTGATAATCAGGCGAAATCGTGTTACTTTTTTCTAAAAAATATTACGGGTGATGTATGAGTCTGGTCCGGTTTGGAGTATCCATATCTGCCACCTTAAGCGAAAAGTTTGACCAGCTTATCCGGCAAAAAAACTATGCTAATCGTTCGGAAGCGATTCGTGATCTCATCAGGAAAGAACTGGTTCAGGAGGAAATAGACAAAAACAGTGAAGTTATAGGGGTTGTGAATATTCTGTATAACCATCACAAAAGAGAACTGGGAGAAAAACTGACCGATCTTCAGCATGAGCATCACTCCCTGGTGTTGTCTTCCATGCATATCCACCTGGACCATGACAATTGTGTGGAAGTAATTATCATGCGCGGTACCAGTCAGCATGTAAAAAATCTTGCAGATCTTCTGATTGCTTCCAAAGGTGTTAAACACGGCACGGTTAACTTGACTTCAACCGGCAAAAACCTGGATTGACCATGCATATTCCGGACGGTTTTCTCAGTTTGCCTGTTGTCACAGGAACCTATACTGCAACCCTGTTTTCCCTCGGTTTTATCAGAAAAAAAATAAAGGAATATGGCGACCAGCTGCTGATTCCCAAAATTGCTCTTTTAGCTGCTTTCATTTTTGTATCTCAAATGATCAATATTCCTGTGGCTCCGGGTTCATCGGGACATTTGATCGGTGCCACTCTGGCGACGCTGCTGGTGGGGCCTTTTTATGCCGTTCTGGTCATGTCCATGGTGGTAACCGTACAGATGCTGATTTTTCAGGATGGGGATCTTACCGCCTGGGGAGCAAATGTCCTTAATCTGGGCGTTGCAGCGGTTTTTGTCAGTTTTATTGTATTTTTTTTGATGGAGAAATGGGAACGCCGTTTTCCGTTTACCGGAATCCGCTATGTGCCGGTTTTTCTAGCTGCCTGGTTTTCCGTAGTAATAAGTGCACTGTTATGCAGCATTGAGCTGGGATTATCCGGGGTGGCACCTCTGGGTACCCTCCTGAAATTGATGGGAAGTGTTCATGCACTTATTGGTATACTGGAAGGCGTGCTGACAGTTTTTATTTTTGAGCTGGTACGCAGCTGGCGTCGGGATGCGGTGTATATTTTAAACCAAAACAGCCCGGGTTAAGGTATGAAAGCTTCTCGATATCTTCTGCTGTTTACGGTATTGATTTTACTGGTATTGGGAATTGCTTATTCGTCATCCATGCCGGATGGGCTGGAAACAGTTGCCCGTAAATTACATTTCATATCTGCCGAAAGATCGTTGAACTGGTCACTGCTGAAATCATATCAGATATGTGAAAAATTGCCAGAGGTTGTCAATCATATTCTGTCTGCACTGGTGGGTAGTATTGTCCTGCTGTTTATGTCTTTTGGAATCGCCAGGTTAAGGGAGAGTAACCCCCAAAAAGATAAAGGGAATTCATGAAACATGAATTTTTCGATCATCACCGCGAAGGGGACAGTATTATACACAAGCTGGATCCCCGCCTGAAACTGCTGATCATGACATCTTTCATTTTTTTGATTATCCTTATTCCCTATCATCAGAAACAGCTGTTTTTATTTTACGGATTCATGCTTATTTTAACAGCCCTGCTAAGCAGAGTTTCGCTGCTACATTACCTTTCCAAACTGGTGAAACTATATCCGATGATTTTTTTTATATCAATATTTTTGCCATTTTTTCCGTCCGATTCCCATCAGTTCGTTCAGTTGGGGATGGTTAAAATTTATGTTTCCGGGCTGCAGAAATTTATGCTTATCAATATCAAGTCGGTACTGGCCATGATGATGACGATCATTATGATATCTACTACCGATCTTATGATGATATTGCGGGGCATGGAGAAACTGAAGATCCCAAAGATTTTTATTTCCATATTATCTTTCATGTACAGGTTTATTTTCCTGCTGATAGATGAAGTGGAACGAATGAGCATGGCCTATCATTCCCGCTATCTTCAATTGCCTCTGATCAGAAGGATAAAAACCTTGGGACAGCTCATGGGAATGCTGTTCATCCGCACGTATGAACGCGGAGAAAGAATCTATCTCGCCATGGAGTCACGTGGATTTGAAGGCCGGATTTTCACTCTGGGTGACCTTAACTGGAAACAAAGTGACAGCTGGTTAACAGTCCTGTATCTTATGATCCTGATCGTGCCGGTAGCTATTATGAATTTTAGGTGAACTGACTTCAAATGAGTCAGACAGTTTTTCTATTATAAATGTTTATTACTATGAAAGCTGTTCATGCAAAAGAGTTGTATTACCAGTATCCCGACGGAACGCCGGCTCTAAAGGGGGTCTCTTTTGATGTCCCGGAAGGAGAGAAGCTGGCGATTATTGGTCCAAACGGATCGGGAAAATCTACCCTGATAACCCTGTTAAATGGTGTCAGGCAGGGAAGGGGAATGCTGGAAATATTCGACTATCCGTTAAACAATAAAAACATTAAAACTGTTAAGAAACTGGTTGGCCTGGTATTTCAGAATCCGGATGACCAGCTGTTTTGTCCCACTATTTTTGAGGACGTGGCTTTCGGACCGTTAAACCTGGGTCTCTCACCTGTGGAAGTGAGGGAGCGGGTGGAGGAAGCCCTGCACAGCGTGGGACTTGAAGGATATGAAAAGCGGTCTTCCTTTCATTTGAGTTTCGGTGAACGAAAACTGGCAAGTATTGCCACCGTTATGGCTATGGACCCCCGTTTAATCGCCCTGGATGAACCCACCAGTAACCTGGACCTTGCCCACCGCCGAAAGATCATTCGGTGGCTCCAGAGCAGCAGCAACACGATTGTATTGACCACCCACGATCTGGATATGGCACTGGAGACCTGTCAAAGGGTAATTCTACTGCAAAAAGGTTTTATTGTATCCGATGGTCCTGCTGCGGATATCCTGAAGCAGCAGGACTTACTGGAAAATAACGATCTGGAGTTACCCATCCGTTACCAGCTTTAATTATTTAACCCGTTAAGGCAAAAGAATGCAGAAGGCCGAATGCAGAAACCGGAATTCGGCAAACGGGCAGGCCTCAAATTACAAAATAATAATAGTTTATAAGAATATTAAATTCCCGGTGAATAAATAAAATTGATATTATTCTTAATAATAACCCTTGAATTCTTTAGGTCTGGAAACCTTCCAAATAATTTTTACCAATTAAGAAAGATAAAACAATACACGGGGCAATTTGATTTTTTATTTCAATTTGGGTGATTGAAGGCCTGCACTTAATTAAATATTTAACCTTTCGTTTATCTTGAACTTTTCGGATAGAAATTTTGAGACATCGGTTAATTAGACTCTGGTGATAACCATTGCGGCGTCTGATATTAACGTCAGGGAAATGGGATTTTTCAAAAGGAGGTAGGACAGGATAACGTGCTGAGGGGAATAAAATTAATAAAAGTGCTGTTTTGCATGGGCCCCATATGCCCTATTCCTTCATAATACCAGAGAAAGTCCAGAACAGTACCGAAAAATACCAGACAGATAGTGAGTAATGAGCAATGTCAGAATAGATGGATTCGCCGAGGTCGGGAAAAAAGAACAAAGCTGCACCTCTGACAAAGGAATATGTTGCCTGATTTTGCTAACCCAATATTCCCGGTTTGCAACATAAAACGGTTTTATCATAGAAAAAAACTTTCATCAATGCACTGAACGCTGTCTGCCGGAACGGTCTTAAACTTTCCGGTCGTGCGATCTGCTCTCCAGACATGATGAATCTCGGTGGTAATTTCATTGCGAACCAATTTAACCACTGCCACAATTTCCGGATCAGGCTCCTGGCGATAGTTACAGTTGCCAATAGATAGAATTTCGTCAGGGTGCAGTTCGGGAAGAATAACCATATCCAGAATTTTTAAATATGGTCTTCCCTCTGCGTCCCGGCGGGTGAGCTTGCAGAACCATAACAAATTGACCGTTCCTTGGGTTACATGATCGATCACATATTCATCGCCTTCCGTGAAACCAAATACATATCCGGTTTTTTCTTCAAACCCTGCCGGAAAACTGTCCGGTCCGAATTCCGTGTCAATCAGTTCCCGGTATTCGGCCGGCAATTCGGATTTGCTTGAATCCGTAGAAACTGCTTTCTGGTCCGACTCTTTTTTTCCACAGGATAAAATAACCAGAAGCAGTACTACAATGATTTCGATATAATGCCTGTATATCATTTTTTCCATGTACCTGTATCTTTAAATTTTTAATATATTTCGGTATTGAATTTCAATAGATGCAAGCAGTGAATGTTATTGCTTGTATTCTATTTTTCCAACTATATATGTCTTTTACCATGTGGACTTTCAATAATTCAGACTGCAAATTAATTAAATGTTTCATATGGACTTGCTATAAAATAACCATGGATCACCTCAAATCCAATATTTTAGTTGGCTGAGTGGGGATATCCATTGCCCCCGGAAGACGTCATTCTTAACAAACCAGTGTTTAATGTCAATCCACGGACGGAATACGGAAAAAAATGGAAATATCGTTTTTACAAAATAAATGGCATAACGCTGTCTGGTAACTTCCCGCAAATTTTAGTCACGTTGTGGTAGATTTCAGCCGTTATAAAACCCGCTCCCAAATACAGTTTTTACCCGCTTTAATTCATGAATTTAAGTAAATGACCGAGATCAGGAAAATAAAACTGCATCGTTCTTTAACCGGATGCGGCGAATGGTCACTGATTTTGAGATTCAAATGGAAGATTTTTTAAATAACCAAAGGGCATTGGGCACTAAATTCGCTTGATATATTCATCCATCAAACCAACTTTTAATAGCGCTGGCAATTTAAAAAATTATTATTAACATTAATGGGGTAAATGACAAATGGTAAACAGGGTTAGATCTGTGATAGGGCAGGTAATAAGGTGAAGTTCATTTAATGGGCAATTATCTCCCTGCCGGATCGGGGCAAGGGGAAATTATATACAAGACCATAGAATCTTTAGAATCTTAACAGCCAAATGTAGATAAGTTCTCTGGTGGTCGGACCGGGGTGGGCCAAAGGATCAGAAATATATATGGTGGTAAATGAATGCATAAAACTGTTTAAGGGGCGTAATTCTCTCCTATATAATACCTGAAGGAAAATTATTTCATGAGTTATCTTCGTCAACTTCGCTGTTCCGGCTGTAACCACACCTGTAATCCTGATAAGTTGTGGAATGTTTGTCCGCATTGTCATAAACCCCTGCTGGCTGAATATGACTTGCAGGCAATTAAACAGGCAATCTCTCCCGGCGATTTGGTAAGCCGAGAAAAAAATATATGGCGGTTTCGGGAGGTTCTTCCGGTAAAGGATCCTTCACATATGCTGAGTTTAGGTGAAGGTTGTACCCCGTTAATTCATGCACACCAATTGGAAGAAGCAACCGGTCTTAAACAGCTGTTCATCAAGGATGAAGGTATTAATCCCACCGGATCTTTCAAGGCCAGGGGATTATGCGTGGCGGTCTCACGAGCCCGGGAGCTGGGGGCGGCTGCGCTATCCATTCCCTCCGCCGGTAATGCGGCGGGTGCCATGTGTGCCTATGCTGCTGTGGGAGGATCGCCGGCCCATGTATACCTTCCGCAAGATGTTCCTCACAGCTTTATTGCAGAATGCCGGGGACTTGGCGCTACCGTGAATCTGGTTGAAGGCCTGATTTCAGCTTGCGGCAAAAAATCGTTGGAGGATTCCAGAAAGTTTGGCTGGTTCGATTTATCCACTCTTAAGGAACCCTACCGGCTGGAAGGAAAGAAAACCATGGGTTACGAATTGGCGGAACAAATGGGATGGACTCTGCCTGAGGTTATCATCTACCCCACTGGCGGGGGAACAGGATTTATCGGCATGTGGAAGGCTTTTGATGAAATGGAAGATTTGGGATGGATCGGACCTCAACGCCCACGCATGGTTTCGGTGCAGGCAGAAGGATGTGCTCCTATAGTGAAGGCATTCCGTGCAGGGAATAAGGATGCGGAAATGTGGACCAATGCCAGGACTATTGCTGATGGGTTACGTGTTCCCGCCGCTATCGGAGATTTCCTTATTCTCGATATTATCCGTAGAAGTGAGGGAACTGCTTTAACCGTTTCTGATATAGATATGATGGAAGGAGCAGGACTTTTGGGCCGTACCCAGGGATTATTTGCCTCACCGGAAAGTGGTGCAACTATAGCAGCGATAATGAAGCTAAGAAAAGAAAAGTGGTTATCCTCAACCGACCGTGTGGTCCTTTTTCATACCGGAAGCGGTTATAAATACAGCCATTTGTGGGAAAGATGAACTGGTTCAGGCCAGATTAAAACTTAGCAGGTTTAAAGAACATAAACATTAAGAAACATGAAAAACAATTTTTTTGCCGGGAGCGGCTGCCTGAATCATTGCCTGTTCTTAAATTTTTCATATAAATCGGACGCTTTTTTTCTAATGAATGCATATTCCATGCTGTTAAACGTATTATCATATGCAGCTTTTTCGGCGAATTCCCGGGCTTTGCCCATATCCTTCTTTGCCAGATATGCAATGGCTATTCGATATAAGTTATAAGGATTCTGTAAATTGGACCGCTGGTATTCCCCGATAGCTTTATCATAATTTTTTTCATGCAGGGCAATGCTTCCCAGCAGCTGGTGGTAATTCCAGCTCTGAAAGCGGTTTTCAGCCAATACAGTCGAATCATTCAGAAGATCGGCTTTTTGTTGCGCCTCCCGAATCTTGCTCTCAGCCAGGTCAATGTGTGCAAGAATTAACAGATAGAATCTTTTATGCAATTTTATGATTTCCGGTGGCAAAGCTGCTGGTTTTATGAGCTCAATTGATTGGGTGTATTTCGAAAAGGCTTCATCCGTTTTTCCCGCCTGCAGGTAAATCCGTCCCATGGCGTTGAGGATATCTGCCATGTGCAGAGTATCATTTATGGATGCCGTTATGCGATAACTTTTATCCAGAACTTCCAGTGCCGCTTCATATTTTCCTTCATCCTGGTAAGAAACAGCTTCGGCAAAAAGTAGTGCGCGTTTCTGTTCTTCGGTGCTGGTTTTTTCCATGGCACCAATCAGTTCACTTCTTGCTTCCTCATGCTTTTGCAGAAAATTTAAATTGGTTGCAATACCGATATAAGAATTGATAAAGGTAGGATCCACTTTCAAGGCCTTCCTGTAACTTTCGATAGAGGCCTGAAATTTACCCATTTTCATCAATAATTCCGCATAGGAATCATAGGGATTCGGATCTTCCGGGATGAGTTTGATATACTGGCGGAATGCCTCTTCCGCCTCATTATAATTTTTCAGGTATTTATGGGAATAACCTAACTGATTATAGGGAGGGGAGTAATCTGGATTGATTTCGGTTGCACGTCGGTATTCGCCGATGGCCAGATTATAATCCTGCTGCGAAAAGTAATTAGTACCCAGAAAATCATGGGATCTCTCGTCACCGGGATATAAGTTAACCAGTTGCTGAAAGTATTCCTGCTGTTTGGCCATAGCACCGGTTATTCCCGCCTCCACTCCCAGTATCAGCAGGCGTTCTCCCTCGGACACCTGCTCCGATAATTTTACCGCCCGGTTAAGATTGTTCAGTAATATGCTGGTATTGGGAGCGGTTATGGAAGCATATACATAAGCGAGCGCAAAAGAGGTGTCTTCCCGGGCAGCTTTCAGAAAATGGCTGTAGGCTTCCTGAAAATGCAGTCTTTCCATCAGATCCCGCCCGTTTAAGAAATCCGTCAGGGCCTTTTGGGAGGTGGTGGTAACCTGTATTTTCCCTTTCTGGTTGCTACTGCATTGTAATCCGGCAGCTATCAGCACCATACCTACTAATAAAATTGCAATAGGTTTAACTTTCTTACACATCCTGTTCCTCAAAACGGGTTAAATATCCATTGATATGTTTTTGACAACCGACATACATGATTTTGGTTTATAAAATAATAAGGGATTACCATTTTTACCAACAGAAATACTACGAAATCATGCCAGGATTGTTACATGAATTCTGAAAGGAATTGAATATTGGGGATTTTCCTTAATTGGTTGTAAAGGTATTTCAGAAAATTGATTGTGAATCTCTCATACTGTTTGAGGGACGTTACCATAAATTTTATCTATTAAGGAAAGGAAATTCTGGAGAAAGACTGGAAAGATAAAATTTTTTTATCTTTTTTTATTTTTATTTGAAGAGGGTGACTTTAAATTTTCAAGGGAACTGAACCTTAGCGGTTTAAGACTGTTATAATAGATTCCGATAAAAGGATTAATATGAAAAAGAGTAAAAATGAAATTCTGAAACCCGGAAAGAATTTACCCCTGCGGGATATATATAATAATGCTCCCGACGCAATTATTCTGGCGGATGCTCACACCGGTACCATTATTGATGCCAATAAAGCTGCCAAACGCCTGCTGGGAAAACCTTTAAAGGATATTATCGGGCTCAACATTACGGATATTCATCCGCCAGAAATCAGAGGGGATATTGAAAAGATATTTCGAACATTAAATACACAAAGCGGACACCGATCAATAAAGAAACCATTGGAGACCTTTGTCTTACATTCCAATGGTTCGAAGATTCAGGTAGAAATTATAACTCAGCTTATCCGAATGAATGGAGTTTCTATTACCCAGGGAATATTCAGAGACATCAGCCAGCGTAAAAAAATCGAAAACGCTTTAAGAGAGAGTAAAGAAAAATATAGAAATCTGGTGGAGCGGGCGACGGATGGTATTTTGATTATTTCCGATGGAACTATTCGATATTGTAATTCCAGCCTGGCCCACATGGCCGGTTATAAAATGTCTGAACTGACCGGTAAACCATTTCAGGATTTTCTGAACAAGGAATCAAAGTCACAACTGCTGGAGCGATATCACAAGCGGATCCAGGGATTTCCGGTCGAACAGGTATATGAGGCTACCATTCATAGGAAAAATGGAGAAGTTTTATTGGTGGAGATAAATTCAGACCTAATCACTTATGAAGGACGGCCAGCAGTTTTGTCTATTATCCGTGACATAACTATCAGGAAAAAATCGGAAGACGCCCTTAAAAAGATTAACAAACAACTCCATACACTGATTCATGCCATTCCTGATATGGTGTATTTTAAAGACATTGAGGGGCGTAATCTTTTATTTAACAAATCGTTTGCGGATTATGTCGGTAAAAGCTCCCACCATATTGAAGGGAAAAAAGACGATGAAATCCTGCCACCGGAACTCGCAGAAAACTGTAAAAAGAGTGATAATGCAGTCTTTGAAAAAGGAAAAATCCAGAGGTTTGAAGAAAATTATAAAGGAAAGGTGGGTGAGGAAGAGCGCCATTTTGAAACCATTAAATCACCCATTTTTGATGGACAATACAACCTGATCGGACTGGTGGGCATCAGCCGGGATATTACCGACAGGAAAAGGGCGGAAAAGGAATTGCGTTTTCGGCTGGGTTCCCAGAATATTATCTCTTCTATCTTAGCAAAATTTACCAGGATAAAATGGCCGGATATTGATAAGGAAGTTGTATTTACCCTCTACAAGGTGTGTGAATTTTTTAAGATTGAATTCGGTTCGGTTTTTCTTTTCTCAGACGGCTTATCCACCATCAGGAAAAAGTATGAGTGGGCGGATTCAAAAATTTCCCACAATAAAATAAATCATAATGAGTGGGAAACCAGCCAGTTCAGGGAAGTCATGCGAAAAATAAACCAATTTGAAACATTCTGCTTTTCCTCGCTAGATGAACTTCCCATTACAGCAAAGATTGAGAGAAAGCTGGCAAAGCAAATAGGTTTAAAATCCCTGTTAATTGAACCACTGGTTTCCGGTGGAAAAAAAATCCTGGGCACCCTGGTATTCACAAATTTCACTCAAAATAAAATCTGGAAAGATGAAGAGAAAACTCTGGTGCGGATTATAGGTGAGATGATTGTTAATTTACTGGAAAGAAAACGTTCGAAGGAAACCCTGAGCACCGCCCAGGCCATCTTAAAAGCAGCCATTGAGCAGTCTCCGGCGGGAATAATCATCGCAGATGCCCCGGATGTAAATATACGGGTTGCAAACCCGGCCGCATTAGACATCAGAGGAAAATCCGTGGATGAACTGACCCGGATTCCGGTTGAATATCATCCCTCCCACTGGAAAGTATATTCGCAGGACGGCCGGCTTTTTAAGGGGGAGGAATTACCGTTGTCGCGGGCCATTCTGGAGGGCCATATTTCCAGTGATGTGGAAGTTATCATTCAGCGGGAAAGCGGTGAACAGCGCTGGGTGTCAGCCAATGCTGCACCCATTCGCAACAACGACGGAGAAATAGTAGCGGGCATAGTCATATTTCCTGATATAACCGAGCGTAAGCGGGCCCAGAAATTGTTGGAGATTCTAAATTCGGCAGCACTGGCCATGCAGAAAGCTCTGACTCATGAGCAGATTTTTAAAGGGGTGGCCGGGGAATTCCGCAGACTGAATTATCATTGCATGATTTTTCCTTATGATGCAGATAACCGGCAAATGCGTTTCACATATTTAAGTTTTGACAATAAGGCTATTCAACGAGTAGAACGGCTGCTGAGAATCCGTTATCAGGATTTTTCGGTTTCTGTTGAAGATATTGGTCTTTATGGCAGGATTATTTATGATAAGGAAACCATCTTTATCCAAGATACGGAATCGGCATTGCGTAATATCCTGCCGACTGGAATAAAACGCCATGCCGGAAAGATTATCCGTCTGCTGAGGGTGCCCCACACCATTGCCGCCCCGCTGATTGTCTCCGGTAAAGTTATGGGGGCAATTTCTGTTCAATCGGATGATTTAAAAAAAGATGATATTCCGGCTATCAAAGCTTTTGCCCACCAGATATCCGCCGCCTGGCACAAAGCTACTCTGCTGGCCAGTCTGCAGCAAAGCATGGCCGAATTAAAACAAACCCAGGAACAACTCATCCAGGCCCAGAAGATGGAGGCGGTTGGAAAACTGGCCGGAGGAATCGCCCACGATTTCAATAATTTGCTGACCGTGATACGCGGATATTCGGAAATTTTACTTTCTCAGACCGATAAAACGGACAAATCTTACCGCAATATCCTCCAGATAGAAAAAGCGGGAAAAAGTGCAGAGACTCTCATTCGGCAGCTGCTGGCTTTCGGCCGTAAACAGATTTTGAATCCCAAAGTGATAAACATCAATACCCTTCTGCGTGAAATGGAGCCCATGCTGGAGCGCCTGATTGGGGAGGATGTGGAACTGATAATTCTGCAGGGGACCGATCTCGGTCAGGTAAAAGTGGATCCGCATCAACTGGAACAGGTTATTCTTAATCTGGTGGTGAATGCCAAAGATGCCATGCCTGCCGGCGGTACCATAATCATCGAGACTATGAATACCTCTTTCTCCAGAAGCTTGCAGAAAGAGTTGCATTCACCTGTCAATCCCGGTCCATATGTTCTTCTGGCGGTATCGGATAACGGGTGTGGCATGGATGAAGGCATCCGCTCCCGGATTTTTGAACCCTTTTTTACTACGAAAGTTAAGGGGAAAGGCACGGGTCTGGGGCTTTCCACGGTTTATGGAATTATTAATCAGAGTAATGGTAATATTTCGGTTAAGAGCAGTTTAAATGAAGGATCCACCTTCGAGATTTTTCTCCCCAGGATAGACGAGAGACGGCCGGAAAGTGTCCGTGGCCGCGAAGGGCACCGGAAGACGGCTCACGGGCATGAGACCATTCTGGTGGTGGAAGATGAAAAGGATGTGCGGTTTATCATTGCCGAAACCCTGCGCCGCAAGGGATATCGGGTGATGGAAGCCATTAACGGTGAAACTGCACTGGAGATATGCCGGAAAAATCTTAAAAATATCGACCTGTTACTCACTGATGTGGTTATGCCTCGTATGAACGGAGTCCAGTTAGCAAATAAAGTTTTTGCACTTAAACCCGGGTTGAAAGTGATGTATATGTCGGGATATACCGATGAAGAAATCATCCACCATGATATTCTGAAGGATGGAATTTCGTTCATTCAGAAGCCCTTTGTGCCGGCCTTCCTGCTTCAGAAAGTGCGCGAAGTTTTGGACAAGGAATAAAATCTTCCATCTACCTGGCCGGTCACAAATCCTGGCTGCGCTGCTTATGAGCGTTGGAGGTGCCGGCACAACTCATGCAGGCAGAGTAAAACTTATAATGGTTAAGTCTGAAATCGTCCCTGAGGGGGACTTTCCGGATGTAAATGCCCGGATACAATCAGACGTTCCACTCCTGCCCCTTCTTTACTGTCTTGAATGCTGCCTGGATTGAATATAACGGCTTGGTTGAAAAAAATGTAAGGACATACCTGATGAAAAACAGATTTAGGTATGTTTTTCGAATCAGGATTCCGTTTGTTTTGTCTTGCCAGCAAGGGAAATAATCTCTGCTGCAATTTCCTCAATGGGTTTTCCGGTGACGTTAATAACCGGCCAGTGAGGATGTTTTTCGAAATAACGCAATGCATAAATCACTTCGCGCCGGACATGATCCAGTTGGGCATAACTGCCGGTAGCTCCTCCCCAGTAGGTCTCCCGGGTCTGGCGGAGTGAAGCCAGTCGTCTGGCATCCATGGTCAGAGCAAAGACTTTCCCCGCCGGTAACTCAGAGAGAATTTCAGGTGGCTTCATATCCAGAATGATGGGGACATTGGCCACAAACCATTGTTTGAAGGCCAGAAAAACACTTAAAGGAGTTTTAAAGGTTCTGGATACACCCACCAGTACGATTTCGGCGCGCTGAATATCCTCAATTCTCAGTCCGTCGTCATGTTTCAGGGCAAACTCTATGCTCTCTATTCGACGGAAATAGTCCTCATTCAACTGGCGGAACAGACCGGGTTTCTCCGCCGGTGTCAATGAGAATTGCTGGGACAGGCGGGCCAACAGCGGCCCCATGATATCCATGGTTTCTATATTATGTTCCCTCCCCCGGCGAATCACGTATTCCCGCAGTTCGTTGGACACCAGGGTATGGATAATGGGGGCACCGGCAGCGGCGGCCTCGCTTACCACCGAATCAACCTGCTGAAAGTCCCGGATGGAAGACCGGATTTCAATTTTCACCGGAATATCCCGGAACTGCGTCAGAGCAGCTTTCAGTGCCCGCTCGGCGGTTCCTCCCGTTCCGTCAGATACAACCAAAATGGTGTACATAAGCTCCTCCCCTGGAAGATGAGGATGACAATACTGAAAAACGGTTTGTAGTACTAAGACTGTTTAACCGGAAACCCTGATATCTGCATACCAAATTCTTCAGCCTGAATGATTTATGAACCCGGGACAGGAATCGTTTACAATAACGGATAGAATGATAGCTACTCGTGATGGTCCATTTAAAATCATGAAGCACATGATACTCGAATAAAACAGCTTTCCCTTTCTTCCTGAGATATGAGAGAACGTCTCAAGAGAAAAACCAATTGTTACACAAGGACCTGGAAAAAGTATCTGAGGTCATGTACTATTTAACTGGTCAGATTCTTTTTCCGGTTTTAACAGGGCTTCCGGTGTTGATCCATGTTAATGAATTTACTTATTTTTTTTTCGATTTCCAGGTTTACGGCCAGAAATTTTGATCCGACACCGGTATAAGAAGATGATGGGTCATCATCCATCCATATAATCTTAGCCCGAATATTCAGGGAAAGTGAATGGGAATCTTTGGCGTGGATTTGTTCAAAGAAAATAATATCCCCGCTTTGAATTTTGAGATCACGGTTTGATCTGAAGGTAAAAAATATACCGCTGGTGCTCATGTTTAAAATCTGCACCACAAAGAAACGTTCGGGGATTTCGGGAACCGAGATACGACCCACAATTTCGTGATCCAGTGTGAACAATGCCCGGCTGGCCCGCCGTCTTTCAGTAAAATTTTTATTCATGGAATCCTCTGGAATTTTTACACCGCTCATCTGCCGTCAAAAAATCTGACCCGGAGTTCCTTAAAATAAGATGACAAAATCATTGTTCCAAGAAATTTCATGACCTGACCAAAGCTTTTCCGGTAAAGATCTTTCTAAATGTAATAACCATTTTCATAATTTCCGATACCAGGATCTCAGGTTATGGCATTGCCGTTAAAAAGTCTTCAAAAATAATTAAAGATTTTCCTGAAATAATTCGACAATACAGAGTCATGAACGGCCCGGAATCCTAAAGTGCAGGTATGAATACCGGGCGTGAATGTACCGGGTGGTGCTGTGAAGAGGGAAGAGAGCGTAAGGGCACGATATTTGTACTTTATAAATTTTCTTAATTTTTACCTGTTGTGCCGAAATTACCGTTTTTATTTGGAAGAGTCATATTGCGCCCAGGCCGAGTATTTTCCTGATGAAGGGACCGGCTTTTTTCATCTGCAGGATGGATCGGACAATTAAGAACGTAAATATTTTTTACACTAAAATAAGGAGAGAAACGAGATGATTAACGGGACGAGCGGTGTGGTGAAATTTGTTCTCTCGATTCTTTTTTTCCCCATGTTTTTTCAGGATGCTTTTATTGATTTTGCCTGGGGAGCATTTGACAGCGTCTGGATGATGGTTGGCAAGCGGATTTTTCTGCTTCTTCCCATATTGGCGATTATCCTGGGATGCTGGGTTACCATTGCCTGTCTGCTGACCGTGGTTATCCGCCAGAACCGGCAGCAATTTCTGATTGCCCTTTTTATTACTTGGTGGGACATGGGAAAAGCAGTAGTATCCTTCTGGGGCGGAATATTCAAGTTTATCTTTTTCTTTTTCATTGCCATCCTGGGCTTGTTAAAAATTATTATACTGGGATTATGGTCCATGGTACAGGAGATACTGTTCATGCCCTTCCGCCTTATCCGTAATGTGGGCAAAAATGTGGTCAGTTCCTCAGTTCCCTGGATTGCCGTTTTCCTGACAATTTTCTGGTGCCTGGTGGAAGCGGTTATTTTTACCTATGTCACTACCCCTCTGGTGGTTGATACCTTTTCCAATATCACCGGTGAACAGTTATCTGTGAGTTTTGTACGCATCCCCTTATTTATTTTTCTGCTGTTCATCGTAACGGGTAGTTATGCGGTATTATCAACCATGGTAGATGTGGTGAAGAATAAAAATATTTCAGCGATTCTGGGCATCGCTGTGATTGAAATGGTTGCACTTTTTGTGGAAGTGGTTTTTCTTTACCGCGAATTTGTTGATTCACTGGTACCCTGGTTTGCACAATATTCGGAAAACTTCGAACTGGGTATATTCTGGACGCTGGCCATCTCTATTTTTGTGTGGTTTGGCATTAGAAGCCTCTCATGGTTTCTTTTCGCGTCCCATGGCACCCCCACACTTATGGCCATCATTCAGGGTAAAGGAGTAAAGGTTCTGGGCATGAACGGGGTGTCCGGGAACCGGATACTCGGTCTCTCATCGGAATTCATGCAGACCATCAAGCAGGATACCAATTGGATTCAGGAAAAGGCGGAAGAACTTCTGGCTGCCTTCATGCTGCCGCCCCTGCAGGTAGTGGCGTCAGCTATAAATTTCCTGACACTCTTGATCACCTCAAAGCACTTGTTTGAATTGCCTTTTAAAACAATGGAGGATATTAAGAAATCCACTGTTTTAATCGATACGCTCTCGGCAAAAAGCACAAAACTAAAAAGCGTATAAAACACTTTGGGAGAAAGAATTATGTTCCGATACATTATGATCTTTTTTGTTGCCCTCAGCCTGATGTGCATTACCGTGTCCTGTGACTGGCTCGGAGGAGACGATGGAACATCCAGCCCCCGCCTGTCCATGTTTATTGGCCTGGATATCAGTGGTTCATTCCTGAACAGTAAATATTTTAATGACAGTATTGATTTTCTTGCCCATTATCTTTACGCGCACCTTCACGGTTTAGGTGGTCTGGAAGTCCCCAATGTGCTCTTTGTGAGTTCTATCGGCGGGGCCCGGGCGGATGAGCCCAAGACGTTTTACCCCATTCAAACCTTTGAAAATAAGTCGGTCAAAGAAATTGCGGCGAAATTACATGAGATCTTTCCTAAAAACATCTCCAATCCTTACACGGATTACAATGCGTTTTTTGAGCAGGTTGCCCTGACGGTGCGAAATAAAAACCTGGTTCTTCGTCCCATTTCAATTGTAATGATCAGTGATGGAAAACCGGATGTCAAGCGGGAGGGGGAGACGGATTTTCGCAGCCTGGTGGTGAAACCGCTGGAGCAGCTGGCCAGAAGCGTCACCATCCGTCTTATTTATACCAGTGCGGTAGTGGGGAAAGACTGGCAGACCAAGGTGAGACGTCGCCGGGTAAAAATCTGGACCCAGGATGCCCAGGTAATGGTTTACTGGAAAGATCCTGCCATTTTAGTGCCGGATACTGCCTTTGACCAGCAGAAACGATTTTTTGCCTGGCTGAGAGATAATGTCGACTTTGGGGTAAGATCTCGACGGGTAGATTGAACATTTTTAGTTTCAGAAAATTATCTTCATGTTGGTACTGACTCTCTCGTCTTTACAGGTGAACCACCTGTAAGGGCGAGGGGGCGCAGTTTCTGTTCAGAATATTCTCTTTAAAATCTGCTGCCTCCCGCAAAACATCTTTTTCAGATCATTGGGTTTTTTTTATAACTACTTCTGTTCTAACAAGAATATCCGGTTCAGAGCAAAGAATACCGGCTGAATAAGTAGCAGTAAAAACGGGTGAATCTGGTTCCCTCAAATTATTATGCTTCCCGTCAACAGCATAGCGAAAAACAGCTCATCCTCATATAATCCGCCAGTGCGTTCAAATATCCAGCAGTTGCATCAGCAGAAAATATGATGTGAGTTGAATTTTTCAGACACTTCCGAATATCAATAGCATAGGATTAAGAAATCTGCCAAGAATTGGGGCAAGCTGCTCCACCTCCTTTCGGAGATAGAACCGGCAAGCCTGGATACCTCTCCGATAGTCTTTGGACAGGCTGTTCGCTGCATATTGCCGACTCCACAAGTTTCATGAAAACTTCATAATGTTTTTTTTAATTGACATATGGCTGATTGGAAGGGCATAGTATTCAGAAAAGAGAACATACTGAAACATGGGGTGCCTGAAATAATTTTTCCCGTTTGTCATGTGAACATTTAAATAAAGCAGGTACCCCCGGTTTCAGTTTTTCAGGATTATATGAGGATATAATAACAGAGACCCCTAAATGCGGTTAATAGGATGACGGGGGATACTAAAGCGATTAGGTTCTGTCTGCCAGCTGGAAATTAAAAAATTACTCTGGATTGATTGTCTCCGCAACAAGAAGAAACAGGAAAGTTTATGACATTCGCTTGACAGTTGAATGAATTTTATTATGAAAATCCTTACCATTAACAGCGGTTCATCCAGCCTGAAATTTTCTCTTTACCGTCTGGAAAGAGAAGAAAAAATGGAACAAAATGGACACTTGTTGCGCATCGGTCTGCAAAAAGGGATTTTTGGAGTAAAAAACGGCCGGGGCAGGCAACTCTTAGAGAAAGAAACTGAAATTCCTGATCACAGCGCTGCCTTGAAAATGCTGTTTGATTGGTTAAAACAGGATACTCAGGAAGAAAATTTGACGGCTGTGGGACACCGTATTGTTCACGGAGGGGTAAAATTCAGGGAACCCATACTTCTGGACACTGATCGTATTGAACAATTACACGCCCTGACCCCCCTTGCCCCGGAACATATTCCTCACGAGGTAAAAGCGATCAAAATTCTTCACAAATCCCATCCCGGCTTAAAACAGGTGGCCTGTTTTGATACCGGTTTTCATCGTCATATGTCACGGATCGCCCAGATGTATCCTTTGCCTGGACAGATGTGGCGGGACGGAATCCGCCGCTATGGTTTTCATGGCCTCTCCTACGAATATATTCTGCAGGAACTGGAAAAAGAATGCGGCACGGGAGTGATGAAGGAATGGATTATTATAGCACATCTGGGAAACGGTGCCAGTATGGCGGCAGTAAGAAAGGGCAAAGGCATCGACACCACCATGGGTTTTACGCCCGCCGGTGGATTGATGATGGGGACCCGTTCGGGGGATCTGGATCCGGGTGTATTGATCTATTTACTGAAGGAAAAAGGTTTTACAGCCGCGGGTATTAATACTCTGGTAAATGAAAAAGCGGGGCTGGCGGGAGTATCCGGAATCGGTCCCAGCATGAAAGATGTGCTGCAGGCTGAGAAGGAGCAGAATGAGGCCCGGCAGGCCGTTGAACTGTTTTGTTACCAGGCCCGGAAATACCTGGGAGCCTTAACGGCAGTCCTGGGGGGACTGGACACACTTGTTTTTACAGCGGGTGTCGGTGAAAACTCGCCGGAAATCCGGCAGCGCATCTGTCAGAATCTGGATTATTTGGGAGTACAACTGGATGATAAAAGGAACACGGCAAACCGCGGAATAATTTCAAGTGATAAAAGCCGGGTAACGGTGCGGGTGATGCAGACCAACGAAGAGCTGATGATTGCCCGGCACAGCCGCAGGGTAATGGAAGAGGTAAACCGGAGCAGAGCCGGATAAATAACAACATATGGATCACTGTTTTTCAAAATTTTTAGCAAGAAAGGAGTGTTGAATTATGTCAAAGATATCAGATAACAAAATAAAATTACTTAACCTCTACTGGAATGCCGTCAATTATCTGGGAGCTGCCCAGTTATACCTGTGGGACAATCCCCTGTTAAAGGAATCCTTAAAACCATCGGATATCAAACCACGTCTTTTGGGTCACTGGGGAACTCAACCCGGCCTGAATCTGATCTATGCTCATCTGAATCGTCTCATTCAGGATACCAATTCATCCATACTGCTGGTAGTGGGTCCCGGTCATGGGGCTCCTGCGATTCTGGCAAATCTTTATCTGGAAGGAACACTTTCGGAGTATTATCCGGATCTGGATTTCACGATACAAGGATTGCGTCGTTTTGTCCGGGAATTTTCTACTCCCGATGGAATGCCCAGTCATCTTTATCCGGGCACGCCGGGAATGTTGCATGAAGGAGGTGAACTGGGCTACAGTCTTTCCCATGCTTTTGGAACGGTTTTCGACAATCCGGATTTGATTACGGTGTGTGTGGTGGGTGACGGAGAAGCGGAAACCGGTCCGTTGGCGGCGGCCTGGCATTCCACAAAATATCTGAATCCGGCCACCTCGGGAGCCGTACTTCCCATTCTGCACCTCAACGGCTATAAACTCTCAGGGCCTTCCCTTTTTGGCCGGATGACTGATTCGGAGTTAAAAGACCTGTTTTGCGGATACGGATATGATGTGCACATGGTGGAAGGTGATAATCCGCAAAAAGTACACCGGGATATGTGGCAGACGCTGGACCGAACCTACCAGGAAATCGCGTCCATACAGAAAGCAGCCCGTCAGGGCCATATACCGGAGCGTATCATCTGGCCCATGATCATCCTGAAAACCCCCAAGGGATGGACCTGTCCGAAAGAAGTGGATGGTAAAGTGGTGGAGGGCACCTTTCATTCTCATCAGATTCCGGTTCCCGATCCCGCCCATAACAATGATCACCTGAAAATACTGGAAAACTGGCTGCGGAGCTACAAACCCGAAGATCTTTTTGAAGCTGATGGAAAACCCAAGCAGGATATTCTTGTGCTGTTTCCCAAAGATGACCTGCGTATGGGTAAAAACCCGCATGCCAACGGGGGAGAATTCCTGAAACCTCTTAAGCTTCCCGATTTCAAAGATTATGCGGTGAAGGTGGAGCAACCCACTATGGTAAAGACGGAAGGAACCCGCAATCTGGCCAAATATGTCAGGGACGTCTTCAAAAAAAATAAAAAGGAGGCGAATTTCCGTTTCTTCTGTCCGGATGAAACCACATCCAACCGCATGGAACACATATTTGAAGAAACCGCCCGGGTTTTTATGTGGCCGCTGGTGGAAACCGATGAATTTCTGTCCAGAGACGGGCGTGTGATGGAAATCCTCAGCGAACATACCTGCGAAGGATGGCTGGAAGGGTATCTGCTGACCGGCAGGCATGGATTGTTTGCCTGTTATGAAGCTTTCATTCCCATTATCGATTCCATGTTGAATCAATATGCCAAATGGCTGAAAGTTGCCCATGAAATTCCCTGGAGGAAACCGCTGTCCTCCATGAATTATCTCCTGACGTCGCATGTCTGGCAACAGGATCACAATGGCTACACGCACCAGGTTCCGAGTTTCATCAATAATGTCGCCAATAAAAAAAGTACGGTGGCTAGGGTCTATTTACCGCCGGATGCAAATTGTCTGCTCTCGGTGGTGGATCACTGCCTGGCCAGCAGAGATTATGTAAACATGATTGTCGCTTCAAAGCAAAACATCCCGCAATATCTAGATATGGAGACGGCAGTCGAGCATTGTGCGAGGGGAGCTTCCATCTGGGATTGGGCCAGCAATGATGAAGGTAATCCCGATATTATCCTGGCCTCTGCCGGTGATGTCCCCACCGAGGAGACAGTTGCCGCCGCCTGGTTATTACGGCAGGAGCTGCCTGATGTGCGGGTTCGGGTGGTGAATGTGGTCGATCTGTTTACCCTTATTTCCCATCATGACCATACCCATGGTCTGGATGAAGATGCGTTTGTAAAACTTTTTGGCTCGGATAATCATGTAATTTTTGCTTTTCATGGTTATCCGCGCCTCATTCACGAACTGATCCACCACCGGCCGAATCCCCAGCGCTTTCACGTTCATGGCTACATTGAAGAAGGCCGAACGACCACTCCTTTTAATATGAGAGTACTGAATAAAATCAGCCGTTATCATCTGGCCATTGCGGCTCTTAACCGGGTAGAACGCATCCGCTCTCATGCCGGAATGGTTATCGATAAATTCAATAACAAATTGAAAGATCATGAGGCGTATATAAACAAGCATGATGATGACATGCCGGAAATTACAAACTGGCAGTGGGAAAAGTAAGGCGAATGATCAGACCATTAAGGTAAAGATATCAGCCGTTCCATTCTGAAACCGGAAAATTCAGGGCTGATTCTGAAAGAACTTTAATCCAGGAAGGTAAACCAGCAAATAGGTATCCGGATTTGGCAGGTAAAAAAGAGAACGGAAATCGTCGGCATTCCGTTTGATAACGGGTCCGAGATAGCGCCGGGTGGTGGCAGACCAGTAAAAAGAATCGTATACCACATGAGTGGCTCTTTCCTGCTTAAACCTTTTGAACACCTCCTGATCATCACTGGTGGAGGGAACCGTGGTGGTGGTGAGGTGACTCCATAAATAGAACAAGAAGGGTTTACGGCAGACGATTACCGATTGTTCAGGAAGATTATCGCGGGCAAAGAGCGCACATTTTTTATAGTTCACCCAGTCTGCGGTATAAATGGTCTGGGGATTTTTGAATTGCACATTCAGGATGACCAGGATAAAAATATAAAGCGCACTGAGTAAGAGATAAAAATGGTCGCGGTTAGCAGTCAACCTTCCGGCCAGCCAGTAGAAAAAATAGGCAAAATAAAAAATTATTAAGGGAATAACACCGAACAGGAAGCGGTCACTGGCCCAGACTTCCGGCCATAATAAAATTACAGCCAGCGTTCCCAGGAAATACCATCCTTTTATATCCCTACTCTTTCTGAAGTCCAGAATGAATCCCAGAATGGTTATTATGGAAAAAATGGCTCCCAGCAAAAGAAACAGCTGCCTTCGTGCAGGCGCCGCTGCCTTGAACACCGGAAGAATAATCTCCGGTATATATATTAAACTGTAAAATTTAAGATTGGTAAACAAGCGGTCGGTGAATAGCTCTTTAAATGTTACCTGTCCCAGAGCCGGTGAATATGGATTTTTCATGAGCAGCTGGTGGAGATAGGAAGCTCCTCCCTGGGCTTTCAGCCATAGCTGCCAGGGCAGAATAATGACCAGCATGGCCAGAAAAACATACAGACCCAGGCGGAACTGCTTTTTAAAAAGATAATAGATCAGCAGGGCAGGGAAGAGGACAATGCCGGCAGTTCGCATATAATAGGCAATTCCGAAACTGATCAAGGTCAGGATAAAATACAGGAATTTTTTTTGTTTTTCATAAATGTTCTGTAATACAAATCCCAGCAAAACAAAGGTCAGGAAAGGTGTTTCGCTGAGAATGAGACTGCTGTATTCATGAATTTTCAGATTCAGGGTTATGAATAGGAGAACCGAAAGAGTCAGCATGGCCGGTTCATCCTCAAACCACCTATAAATTAAAATCATACTGATTATGGAGAGTACAAAAATAATTATCTTATATCCGATTACATCCAGATTAAACAGTGGATAAAAAATAGCGAGCAGGGCGGGAAATCCTATGGGATATTTGGTGTGGATGGGATTGAATGGCATATTAATCTGGTGATATCCCTGTCCGGTGGCCAGTGCTTTTCCCAGAATCAGGAGCTGGGCATTATCTCCGATCACGGATAATTCGGGTTGAAAATGCACAATTCCCAGAAAAATATACAGGATAATGATGACAAGAAGCATTTGATTCTTATGACTTATGAGCCATTCCGGCAAGTTTTGCTTTGCCTGCGTTTTTTCTTTCTGTGTTTTTCTTTGCCGGCCGAATTTTTCTTTCTTCTTTGCCATAATTGTCCGGATATTTGTACTTTGAAAACAGATATAACGGTTATGAATGGATTAACATTTAAAGAGTCTTCGCCGTTTAATATATTTTTAAAAATTTCCGTTTTCCCACTTTTAGAACCTTTTCTCCGCCGGAATTCAGTTCCAGGAGTTCATCCGAAATGACCTTCCCATTCAATCTGACACCTCCTTGGCGAATAAGCCGCCGGGCTTCGCTTTTTCCGGAAACCAGTTGCGCTTCCACCATCAGATCGATCAGACGAACAGGTTGCGCTGGTAATTTGTGGCAGGGTATGGCCTCCGGAATTTCTTTCTGCTTGTGAACCAGGTCAAAATGCGATTCCGCCTGCCCGGCATCCTCTTCCGTATGGTACATCCGGACCAGCGTTCTGGCCAGGTAGCGTTTGAGTTCCATGGGATTCTGATCGGGATTTTCAAGCCGGGTTTTTATCTGCTTCAATTCTGCCAGAGATACATCCGTCACCAGTTCAAAATATGAATAGATAAGATTATCGGGAATGCTCATGGTTTTACCATACATCTCTTCCGGTGATTCGTCGATTCCAATATAATTACCCAGGGATTTGCTCATACGTTGCACCCCGTCCAATCCTTCCAGCACCGGGAGGGTCAGCACAACCTGGGGATTCTGCCCATATTCTTTCTGGATCTGTCGGCCGATGACCAGGTTAAATTTTTGTTCTGTCGCCCCGATTTCAATATCAGCCCTGATCATCACCGAATCATAACCCTGCATCAGGGGATAGAAAAATTCATGTATACTGATGGGTTGCTGGGCCGCATAGCGTTTTGCAAAGTCATCCCGTTCCAGCATGCGGGCCACCGTGAAGGTAGACGCCAGGTTCATTATTTCCGCAAAACTCATGCGGCTGAACCAGTCTCCGTTATAGCGTATTTCGGTTTTGTCCCGATCCAGGATTTTAAAAAACTGTTTTTCATAAGTTTTGGCATTGGTCATTACATCTTCATGAGTAAGACGCGGGCGGGTACTGTTTTTCTCACTGGGATCACCCACCATTCCGGTGTAATCTCCGATAATTACAATCACCTGGTGACCAAGTTCCTGAAACTGGCGTAATTTCCGGATCCCCACGGTATGACCGAGGTGAATATCAGGTGCAGTAGGATCAAATCCCTGCTTTATGCGCAGCGGTTTGTCATGATGATAACTGGTTGCCAGTTTTTCCTTCAATTCCTCCAGGGGAAGCAGATCCACCGTCCCGCGGGCAATAATTTCAAGTTGTTTTTCTACAGGCATAAACTTTTTTGACATACCAATTATTCCTTACTTGATTTTATATTTCTTTTCCAGTCTCTTCAATTCTCTTTCGCGCTCCCTCCGGGCCAGGGCTTCCCGCTTGTCATATTCCCGTTTTCCTGCCGCAATCCCGATTTCCACTTTGGCTACTCCCTTTTTAAAATAAAGTTTAAGAGGGATAAGGGTAACCCCTTTTTCCAGAACTTTACGATGGATCTTTC
Organism: uncultured Caldithrix sp.; assembly: GCA_964461135.1. Classification (GTDB taxonomy): domain Bacteria; phylum Calditrichota; class Calditrichia; order RBG-13-44-9; family RBG-13-44-9; genus RQOF01. Next base: position 95,214 of record CAYWTB010000008.1, read on the forward strand.
TGATTTCATCTTTATTAAGCAGCAGTTTGCGGTCACGTTCCGGTTCGTGCCCGCTGTAACCCGCATTCTTGTAAGGACTGATGTTCATACCAATAAGCCAGGCTTCCCCGTTGCGTATCCGGGCATAGCTGTCTTTCAGGTTACAGCGTCCGTCCCGCAGAGCCTTCACTTCACTTCCGGTTAATACTAGACCGGCTTCAATTTTATCCAGAATCTGATAATCGTAAAACGCCTTTTTATTGGAGGTAACAATTTTTATTCCGTCATTCATATGCATATTTCACATTTAAAACCTTGAATGGCAAAAATAGTTATCAACACAGGTTTTTTCAAGTCTATTTTATAATCCGGCCGGTTTCTGGTAAATATTTTTATGCCGGAGAGTAAATTTAGACAAAGGACCCGTGAAATATTTACAATTTACTTTGACTGATCCATTAAATTACGGTCCGCCCTTGCAGGAGTTTTTACCTGACAACAATCATTGCTTCTTATAATTTCTCCGATAATCCGTCATTACTGCTAAAAATGTCCCGGTTGGACAAGCAGGTTCCTGAATTACATGTTGACGATAATTAAAACCATACACACTGTTATCTGGCTAATCATGTCATCTGCTATTTTTTACCTTTTATATGCGGTTATCATTATGAAATTTGACAAGTATGTCTATTTATCTCTTTTGCTGAATACTCTTGAACCATTGTTCTTCTGCTTAATTCCTGGGTGTGCCCCTTAACCCCGGTTGCCAGACATTACTCCCGGTACGATTCCGAGAAATTTGACATTTTTCTTCCGGCTGTGATTGAAAAGTTTAATAAACAGATTTTTACTGTTATTCTGATAGTCATCCTGGCAATATATTTATATAACCGGTTGGCATGACTACCGGATTTGACTGAGAACAGTAAATCGCCGTCACGGTTGAACGATATAATTTCAGATCACCTATACACAATTCCGGGCGGACAGGAAATATTTTAATTTTAAGGAAACTTTTATGGATACAGAACCTTCGGTAGAAATATTTAACAATACGGAATTTCGTACGATTTTGTCGGATAATTGAACAGACCTGGTCTCATTTTTTAAGCAAGATGGTAATACCAATTATTACTGGTGTATGTGCTGGTGCCTCAGGAGCAGTGAATTCAGACAATTGAATCCAGCCGGTCGGAAAGATAATCTTGAAGCCCTGATCAGAAAAAATATTCCGGTCGGGATTCCGGGTTATCATGCCGGTAAACCTACCGGCTGGTGTTCCGTTGCTCCCCGCGAGACATACCAGCTTCTGGAACACTCCACCAGCCTGAAAAGAATTGACAGTTTACCGGTGTGGTCGGTGGCCTGTTTTTTTGTTGCTCCCTTTCTGCGAAGTAGCGGTTTTTTGGTGTTGCTTCTGCGGGCGGCAGTGGCTTATGCCAGGTCACAGGGGGCAACGGTCATTGAAGGTTACCCGGTTGAGCTGGACAGGAGCTATAGATTCATGGGATCGCCCTCACTATTTGAACAGGCCGGTTTTAAGCAGGTAGCCGTTACCAGGAATGGAAGACGGGTAATGAGGGTGGTCTTGGATCCTTAGGGGTAATACGTTCTGGTGAGATGGTTAATTTGGATAATATCCACACGCATTCCATAATCCACTGTCGGTTGCCCTCCTTGCGGGCCGGCAAAAGCATGGTGCCTGAGATCCGGCGACACCAAAGTCGGTATAAAATTTGCAGCTAATTGTATGTCCGAGGAATTGTTTTAAATCAGCGCCAAATTTAAACTTTACATCAATAGTTTCCCGCCAGATTTACATTTTATTTTGATATACCTGGTAAATTTTGAAAATTATTAGCGGATTTTTTTAGTGCTCTCAATAGCATTTCTAACCCGCTTAATTCACAAAAAACGATATCATGTATCAAAGTTGTTATATCCATAGGAATTAAATGGCCCCGGTCTTCAGACCGGGGATTAAAGAATCCAGTATATTTGGGCGTTAGCCCCTATTTGTGAATTAAGCAGACTAAATATTATGAGAGATATCTCATGCTATAAGCCGTTATCCCGTAAAATTTTTCGGGCATTGATGATGTTAGAAAAAAATCGTGCCGGAGCCAGGGCATAGGGAATATGACTGAAAATAAATATTCGAAAATTTTTTATCAGTTTGTGATTCTGATAAATCCGAGCTTGTTGCTGCCAGATGGTCCTGAGTCATCCAGCCTAATTTGCGCTGAAAATATCCGATTAATAGCATTTTTTGCAGCTTCTTGGATGGAATAATATCTGACAGGAAGCTATGCCAATTAACAATTGCACTGTAATTGAATCCTGGTTTCTTATTCCTGCTTTCAACTCTCTGCATTCAACTTTTGTTGATCTTTAATTCCGGCTTATACAGACCCGAGAGTTTTATGTTTAACATGTTACCGGGAGTCTCCCCTGGTATCTTTTAATTTGTAAATATTTTTTTCCAGCCAGCCAATTTTCGGGGTTTCATGATAATCGAACCCCGGAACATACGGTTTTATATCCAGCAACGGAGTTCCATCCACCATATCCACATCTTGAATATGAAGCGTAACATCTTCAATTTCTAACAGTTGCACTACCGACAGTCCGATATGATTAGGGCGGGCAGGGGCCCGGGTGGCGAAAACACCCCGCAATTGATTGTCCATGAAGGGAGTTACTTTTAAGGAATATTTTTGGACCCGGTGAAAATGATAAATCAGGATAATGTAAGAAAAACCATCCAGGTCCTGCAAACCCTGCCGATATTGGGTAAAAACTGTAACGGTGCCATTTATTCCGTGGGCGGCAGCCGGCTGAATGGGTATACCTGCAGGCTCTTTAAAAGGAGTATGAATGATACCGATGGGTTGGCAAATTATTTTTTCCACGTCCTCCTCCCTTTATTTAGAATCCTGGTATTGAATGACCTTTCCGGCACCACATTTTAAATAGTGTCCTTTATATTCCCTGGCAAACTCCAGGGAGGCTTCATCACCGGTACAATGACAGGGGGCTACAAATTGCACTCCCAGCAATCTAAAGCTGGAAACGATTGATGCAATTTGGTTGTGACTTTCTCCTCCCAGATGAAAACCGCCCATTACCAGCCGAATCTCTTCTTTTAATTGATCCTTTACCGATCGGATAATGTTGACAATTCCCGGATGGGCGCAACCGGTGATAACAACTAATCCATCAGGCCCGCAAAGAATCATCGCTTGTTCAATAATGTGAGTACCCATCTCCCCGCTGGTATAAACATTTGGAATGATTTCCCGGGAATGGCTCACTTCTACAAGTTTTGCTCCGGACAGGATCACTGCATCTTTAAAATGGGAGGGAAATGAGTGGGGTAAAAATACCATAACCTGAGCATTTACCTTCAGGAATTCATCCAGTCCTCCGGTATGATCTCTGTGATGGTGAGAAAGAAAGATCGCATCAATCTCATTTGGATTGATGTTCAACTTGTGCATATTGTTCATAAGTAATGTACCATCCCCGCCGGTATCAAAAAGGATAGTTTTTTCAAATCCCCGGATAAGGCAGGAAAATCCCCAGGCACATTGTAAATTGTTCTCAAAGGGGTTATTGTCATAAATTATGGTAATGCTGATATTTTTTTCCTTCATATCTGACATCTTTTCATTTTGTCTGTTTGAATCAGGAGATTTTGCCAGGATAATCAGGCTGGCAAACAATACAATGGATATCGCCTGCAGGAGAGACGTTTTCATTTCCCGGCCTTTTGTGGTTGGAGTAGTTTTTTCATCTGCTCGGACGTCAGGGGCTTACCATAACCCGCATAATGCAGCTTCGGTGCAAGTGGTTTTTCAATGGTTACCCACTGACCGTCTTTACGGTCCTGATAGACCATTTCCCAGGTAACGTTCTCCCCGACTGGAATTACACCTTTCAGATTATCCAATTTTCCGTCCTTTAACCAGGTTAATTTTATCTTTCCCTTCTTTACTTGTTGCAGGATCCTGCTGGCATGACATTCATCGCATTCTCTGCCTTTTGCCATGATAGAATGACTATGCTGGGGCGCAAACATCAGAAAGGTTTTATTTGAATCCACAACAAAGGTCTGCATGTTGGCGGAGGTTACTTTTCCATAATAATTCAATAGAAATACCCAACCCGACACCGGAATGGCCATTCGTTTATTTTCCTTAAACAGAGTTTCGAAATGACAATTTGTGCAGCTTACCACCTGACGCTCATGGCAGGCTTTACAATCCACTTTAGCTCCGTGAACCGTGTGAGATTTAATTTCGCTGATCTTGGCATGGCAATTTTCACATCTGGTAACCATGGCATTCGCTTCCTTCATGGAATTATAGACGATACCATCGCCATGTACTTCCCGACCGGAGTGACAATCCATACAGGATATGTCCTTTGCAAAGTGAACATCCAGCTGGTTAGCCTGCCGGTCAGTTTTTATAACGGATGCCTCACGTGCATGACATTCCAGGCACATTTCCTGGTTTTGGGCTGCTTTTGTGGAATATACTTGTATTTTATCAATTTTAGTGAGATGGCAGCGATCGCAGTTGGCTACATGGCAATTCTTACAACTCAACTCAGAATAAGGAATTCCAGTAAGGATTTCTAATCCGCCGTTGGCTTTATCATACCAGTACTCCATTCCTCTCGCCGTATAATGAAGACTTTTGTGAAACATGGTGTTTTCATTGTTGTTATCCTGGGCCTTGAGTGGGTGTAACAAGAACGTAAAGAACATGCTCAATCCGACTATCCCAATGCATGAAATCTTTTTCACAATATTCCTCCTGTCTTTTTTGTTATGTTTTAATTTTAGGAAATTGATTATTATGATTCTATTAAAATCCGCTGAATTTTTCGGGCATGATCAATTAAGTCACATATTGTATATTCCTGCTTACCTTGATTTCCGTGGCGTTAGATGGTGCCACCCAATTTGCAGACCGCTCATTATATCAATATTGGCCAGTTGCTACTCCTAATCCGGATCTCAGGATTTCCTGTTTTTTTTATCTTCAATCAGTTGATGGTGGTAGGAACCTTCCCGCACCAGCTTGGTCCCACATTTAGGGCATTTCTCATTCTGGCAAGGAATGCCCTGCTGGTGGAAAATTTTTTCCCCGCATTTAGGGCAGAGGCAGTTACCGCCCCGACCCATCCCGCCTGGATTTTTTAGGGACATACGTTGATCCTTTATTTTATTTATCAGACAAGATGTTTAAAAAAATCGATCTGAAATTGAAAATTCCGCATTTTTGCTTTGCATAATAACATCTTTCATACATATATGTTTTTCTAATGGTTATCATGTCGGAATTTTATTCAATGCCTGCTCAAGATCATTCTGTAGATCTTGATAATCTTCGCATCCTACTGACATCCGAACCAATTCATCAAGTATACCGGATGTCTCACGTTCCATTTTGGGAATAGATGCATGGGTCATGGATGCCGGATGTTCAATTAATGATTCTACACCCCCAAGTGAAACCGCCAGAGTAAATAAATGCACATTGTTCATTACTATTTTTCCACCCTGCAGGCCATTTTTAACACCAAAGGATATCATGGAGCCGAATCCCTCCATTTGTTTATTGGCAATTTCATGCTGGGGATGGTCGGGTAATCCCGGGTATCGTACCCAGGTAACTTTGGGATGGTCCAAAAGGTATTTTGCTAATTTTTGTGCATTTTCCTGTGCTTTTTCGATACGGAGCGCTAATGTACGGACACCCCGTAAAACCAGCCATGCCTGGTGAGGATCCATGGTACCGCCCAGTAGATTGAGCATTGTTTTGATTTTGTGATACAGTTCTTCATTTTTTGTGACGATTATACCGCCCACGACATCACTGTGCCCGTTGAGGAATTTGGTCAGACTATGCACCACAATATCTGCCCCGAGTTCCAAAGGACGCTGTAAATAAGGGCTGGCAAAGGTATTATCTACCACCAGAAGTAAACCGTTACGGTGAGCAAGATCTGCAGCTTTTTGAATATCGGTAAGAGTGATGGTGGGGTTCGCCGGTGTCTCAACATAAATGAGGCGGGTGTGTGGCAATCTTAATGCCTGTTTAATATTCGCAACATCGGATGTGTCGATGAAGGTGGATTGGATCCCCAATCGTGAAAATTCCTTTTCCAGAACAACCCGGGTAGGTCCGTAAACAGAAGCTGTGCTGATGACGTGATCATTTTGATTGAGCAGAGCCAGAAAGACCGTGGTTATTGCTGCCATACCGGAAGCTGTAGCCATTCCGGCATATCCATTTTCCAATACCGTAATGTTTTCTTCCAAAGCATTAATAGTGGGATTTCCCATTCGTGTATAAATGTAACCCTCACTTTCACCCGAAAACCGTGCCGCACCATTTTCCGCACTCCTGAAGGAAAAGGTTGAACTCTGAAAAATCGGAACAGAGACCTCTCCGAAGATTGAATTTTTTAAACTCCCGGCATGAATCGCTTTGGTAGCTTTGTGAAGTGTATTGTTTTTTTCTCGCATAATGAGCATTTCCTTTTACTGAATCATGGTCAGTGATCGACAAAAGTCAGTTATACGCCAGACGGGTTTTTTCATTGGCCATAGCAGGTCTAATGATTTCCTGCCATTCCGCCGATTTCCAGGTGCCAAGACTCCGATGAGTTTCAAAGTAGCTCTGCGGAATCGGATGAGTCCCCATCACGACCTCTAATCCGTATTTCAACCGGATAAACTCCCGGAAATAAGATAAATTCGGGCAAGGGGGGTAGCCGACTATCAGACCGGTAGCAAAATGAATTACCTCCGCACCATTTTTTTTCATTTCTGCAGGAACATATTCAACGTTACCGCCAGGGCAACCATCACAGCTGGAATAGCCGACCAGCTCTATTTTTTTATCCTGATAAATACTGAATGCCCCTTCCCGCTCACGTAAGGCCCGAAAACATTTTCCACCTGCACAGGTCCGATAACGATTGCATATGATAATACCGATTTTAATAGTTTCTTTCATTTTCAATACTCACTTTTAACTGGATTAATGGCCTGCAGCGGCCTTTTTAACCGCCTCAATTCTCTTTTTCCGACGTTGCTGTTTGATATGGCTGATGATCATTAAAATAATGGGAATCAGGATGAGAATGACCGGCCATAATTTCAAATTCGGGAACCAGGGTTGACTCAGCAAGAATAATCCCAGTATGATAAGAGTCATATGCCCGAACCAGCCTCGGGGCGCCTTATGTTTATTACGGATGTCATTCATCATGGTTTGTTCTTCGCAATGGTGTTTCATACCGCCACCAGAAAAAGGCAGATGTGATGTGTCCTTCCCTTAAACCGGTTTCTTTGATTATATTCTTAGCTTCTTTTACAGTTAAAGCCGATTTGAATCCTTTTTCCAGAATACCTATCCAACTTCGCCGGACATCAGCAATGAAGAAGTGACCACCTGGTTTCAATACCCGTTCTATTTCATCCAACATTCTCACCGGATGGTTGACCAGATGAACCATATTGATATTCAATACCAAATCAAAGGTGTTTTCCTGGTAAGGAATTTTCCCTGCATCTGCTTTTTTGAATTCCACTCTGCTCGATAACCCGGCTTTTACGATATTGGATTCTGCCAATTCCTGCAGTGGATCAGAGAGATCAATGCCTACACCTTCTGATTACGGAAAACCCTTCACCAGACCTTCCAGTGTTTATCCGAATCCACAATTGGCAGCCAGAATACGCCCCACGGAAAAGCCTCATTTCCGAAGTTTTCGTGAATAATCTTTAGTGAATTTTTGTCCCATTCGGACATGTTTTTCCGCATACCGTTGTGCAATCTTCCGATTGCTGAATATCCGATTCTGTTCCCCGCTGCGGCGTTTCACGAAATATTCCTGGCCCTTAGCAATTCTATAAATATTGCTATTCACTGAAATTATTTTTCCGGTCCGCTTTCTGGTTGGTCGGCGGTCATTTCATTAATCTGCTGTTGAACCGCTTTCAGTTCTCTTTCCAGGAGAGAAGCTTCCCGCTTCAGCAGTTCCATCTCTTCCTCCTGTGTTTGGGAGCGGTAAGCAAACGGCGCTTCCCACCAGCCCCGTCCCGGGACATCAATGGTCCGGAAGCGGTGTCGCCAGCCACGGCCAAATCCGCCGCCAAATCGGTTATGGTAATATCCTCCCCGGGCGGGAGCCCCACAAAATCCCCGGCCGCCTCCGGTCATCGGGCCTCGACCTGCCGGTCCGCTTTGATCAAATCCAGGCATAACTGATCCTCCTGTTTTTTATTGAAGTTAATTGTCATTCCTACTGATCAGGATTTTATTTCTTTACTGCTGACAGGTCATATTTCCATTTTTAATTGTGAAAATGACCGTCTCTGAGGTCCCATTGAGAAATAGCATGCTCCCGCTATTTGGAGATGAATCAGGATAATGAATTTGTATGGACAGCTGTTACGGATTGAAACTGTGTATTTATCTGCCAATTCTCCGTGGACCTGATTATCGTGCGTATTCATTCTCATATTCTTCCTGCAATATCTTCATCCCGCCGGGACCAGGCAAACTTTAATTCCTTGATGAAAATGCTATTCCTGACCTGGTTTCCAGACTTTCCATACTTTGCCTACCAGCTCCGGTCCGGGTTTCAGGGTTAATTTACCTGGCTGCCATTCCGCCGGACATACTTCCTTTCCTTTGGTGCTACGAACGTGTTGAAACGCTTTTATCTGCCGGATAGTCTCGGCAATTTGCCTTCCCACTGGTGGTGTTAATACTTCCATTCCCTGGATTACTCCGTCAGGATCGATGATAAAACGTCCCCGAATGTCTACACCGGCAGTCTCATCGTAGACGCCGTAGATTTTGCCCAGATTCCCGGCTGCATCGGAAATCATTGGAAAAGGAATACCGCCTTCCACCATTTTACTTAATTCTTCCTCCACCCACATCTTATGGACAAATGTGCTGTCTACACTCACTGAAAATACCTGTACTCCCAATCCCTTCAATTCATTGTAATGAGCGGCGACCGCCGAAATCTCAGTCGGTCAGACAAAAGTAAAGTCGCCTGGATAAAAACAAATTAAAACCCATTTTCCTAGAAAATCGGAAAATTTTATATTGATGAAATTGCCCTGGTGAAAAGCAGGAGCATCAAAATCTGGCGCTTTTACACCCACTCGTGCCACACTCATATCTTCCTCCTCGCTGGTTACGGTTGATTCTTTGGGTTTTTCGGGTTTTTTTTCTCCAACCACACTTCCGGTGGGCCGTGCACAACCGACATTTTCTTCCGCCATGTCACCTCCAGACCTAGTTTAATGAACTGCTTTAGTCTCAAAAAAATTAATTATATTATCATAAATTTTTACGATTTCCATGGTCGCAGGAGAATCAGGAAAATCGGTAATTATCTTTTTCTGAAGAAGGGTGGTTATAACCTGCTCGTCAAATGGTATTCTCCCCAATACCGGAATTCCTTCATTTTCCGAATACGATATGATTTGGCTGCAGATACGAGAATTTAAATCCGCTTTATTAATGATCACACCTGCCGGAATATCGAAACGGTGTATCAGTTGAACCAGTCGTTCCGGGTCATGTAGACCGGAGACGGTGGGTTCAGTAACAATCAACACCAGATCTGCACCACTCAGACTGGCATTTACCGGGCAGCCAATTCCCGGTGGCCCGTCCACAATCAGCCAGGCCCGTTTATTTGTTGTCAATAATTCCTCCGCTCGCTTCTTTACCTGGCTCACCAGCTTGCCGGAGTTCCCTTCGCCGGGCTGCAGTGCCGCATCAACCAACTCACCTCCAGGGAAAATTCCTTCATGATAAAAACCAGCTACCACTTCCTTAAAATCAATGCAATTTTCCGGGCACAGCTGTACGCAGAAACCGCATCCCTCACAGGCCAGCAGATCTACATGAAAATCCCGAATGGCTTTAAAGCGGCAATGCTTTTCACAAATTCCACATTGGGTACAGTGAAGCAAATCGATAAATGCTTTTTTTCCGCCCACGTAAGGGTAGCTTCTCTCCACTGATGGTTTCAATAGGATGTGCAGATCGGCGGCATCCACGTCCGCGTCTGCCACTACCAGCTTGCCTGCCAGAGCAGCAAGTGCTGCTACCAGCGTGGTTTTTCCGGTACCCCCCTTGCCGCTGACCACCCCTATTTGCCTGAAAAGTGAATTCTTATCCGTCATTTGAAGTCCTTTGTCTATCCCGGGAAGGCATCTGTTCATCAACTGTTTTAGCGGCCATATCATTTAACTGACCTGAAAGATTCACAGAATCTACTATTAAAGGGCTTTCTGTCTGCAACTGCAGTTCTATTTTACGGTATAACATGCTGAATTTCTTCTTCAAATCCGGAAAGACCCGGACTGCAGCTTTTTCCTGTGAGTAGATTTCCGCCAGTCTCCGCTCATAGGGGATCTTCTGCAGTATGGGAATCCCTTCACTATGGCAGTATTGTGAAATTAGCTCATTCTGATCCATAGCCTTATTTTCCGCCACGGCAAACCAAATCTGTAAAATCCGAAGCACATTCACCGCCAGTTTGAGATCGTGCAGACCGAAAGGAGTGGGTTGGGTGATCAGGAGGCAGAAATCAGCATCCCGCACAACCTCCACCATGGAGCAGGCGGTTCCGGGTGGCGCATCCAAAATATTGATTTTTTGGGGATCTGCCCATGCTTTCACCTGCCGAATCAACGGAGCAGCCATCATCTCACCAATATTCAGGCGCCCTTCTACAAAACCGGTACCTTCCGGGGCCACATATCCACTGCGCACCATGCCCATTGGTCGTTTTTTCTCTGAGATAGCACCCTCCGGGCAATAATAAGTGCAGGCGCCGCAGGAATGGCACATTTCTGCGAACAGTAAGACTTGCCCTGGAAGCATAGTAAACGCGTGATACTGGCAGATTTCGGTACAATGGCCACAATATGTACATTTCTTGTAATTAATTTCCGGGAGCAGGCGGCTGGCAGTTTGGCTTTGTTCCATTATTGGCTGCAGAAACAGGTGCCCGTCAGGCTCTTCCACATCACAATCCAGGTAAACCGTATTTTTCAAGGAAAGTGCCAGGTTTATAGCAATAGTAGTTTTCCCGGTCCCGCCTTTTCCGGAAGCAATCGCAATGTTCATCTCTGATTCACTTCACAATTTATTCGTTCATAAAACGTTCCAGTTGTTCTGTATCTCTTACCTGTTATTCTATCTTAATCATGGCAACCACCACCATGGTCCGCACATTCTACATAGCCATCTAAATCGCCATTCAGAAAACCATTCAGGGCATTGACAACTCCGGCACCCGGTGCCGTAATCACCTGGATTCCAAATTCATTAAATTGCATCACTGCTTTGTGGCCCATTCCGCCGGCAATTATTACATTGGCGTTAAATTCCTTCACGTAAGCGGGAAGTTGACATGCGCCACCATGCCCACCTTGCAGGGGATTAGTGTACGCCTCCTCTTTCACGACTTTTTTTTTGTCGTTCACTTCGTAAACCAAAAATTTTGAACAGCGGCCGAAATGCCCGGCCACCACAGAATTTCCCTGGGGAAGATCTTCAACACTTACCGCAATTCTGGTATTCATTTTATCCTCATTTGTTAATTAATTCATTAAATTATAACAATATTTTTACTAATCAGGATTTCCTTTTTTCCAACTTTATGTTACCGCCGGTTTATTTCGAAAGGCCTTTGACCGGTTGCGGAATGATTGGCCGCTGTTTTTCCTGAAAGGCTTTCAGAAGGTCCCGGACCGGTTTAGCCGTTGTCTCATATACTGGTATTCCGGCTGCTTCCAGTACCTGGTAAGCGTTGGGGCCGCAACGCCCGGTAATGACCGCCCGTGCACCTTTCTTCAACACAAATTGAGCGGACTGAATTCCGGCACTACCGGCAGACGCAGCATTGGGATTGTTATAGGCTTTGAAATCCAATGTATCAGAATCAACTATCAGAAAGTAAGCAGCACGCCCGAAGCGGGGATCCAAAACGGCATCCAGATTTTTATCCGTGATAGAAACCGCAATCTTCATTATAACCTTTCTTTCTTTTTCATCCAGGTCGCAGGTATAATTGCTGCTGATTTCCCTGCTTTCTTCTACCGAAAAAAATTCATGGTGTTTAGATTCTGCTTAAAAGTTTTATATAAATTTTTCTTAATGATCGTTGTCCTCTCTTTAAAAGACTTTAACTTTTTCGCAGACAATAATGGTAATCATTTTCGTTAATGGTTAAAAATTTTTAAGTCACTTCTGGCAGTTATTGCAAAGTCCGTAGAATTGAATCACGTGACCGGTGATATGAAAATTATGTTTATCGGCAAGTGCCCTTTCCACTTTTTTAAGTAGTTCGATTTCTTCATCCACGAAGTCATCATAATCTATAATCTGTTTACAGCTGGTACAAACAAGGTGGTGGTGGTGTCTTGGTTTTTGCGGACTTTGTATCAGTTCGTACCGGCTGCGCCTGTCACCGAAATGAAATTTGGTTATGATCCCCATCTGCTCCAAAACCTCAAGATTCCGATACACCGTGGTTAATCCGATATTCGGGTAAGTTTTATGAACTTTCATGTATATCTCTTCGGCTGAATAATGCTCGGTAGTGCCATTCAGTACATCCAGAATCACTCTGCGTGGTTCCGTAATTCTTAATCCCTGCTGACGAAACCTGCTGTGCCATTCCGGATTATTATTACCATTCATAATTATCCTTATTGATAATGATTACCATTGTTAATCTATGTTACGGAAAATATTTTGTCAAGCACATTTTCTTATTTTGGTTCGATTTTAACCATTTTGCGATTTATGTTAGAATAGCATAGAGTTAACTTACGCTCTAACCCAATGGTGTGTTGTTTTTTTGAATATTTTGCAGGAAATTGAAATTGATTTTCAGGTGCATTCGGTTTTTAAATAATCATAAAAATTGATATTATCAATGGCAACTGGCAGCCAACTGCCGGTCCAGGACATATTATTACATAACCAAGATTTTACCGGATGCAGCCGTGTGGATTTGAAAACTGTATCTGAAAATAATGTGTTGTAATTCTATATGGATGTTTACAAAAGCAAACCGTTATTTTTTATCGGGTGACTTTTGTAATCCTGCTTAATTCACAAAAAACGATATAATGTATCAAAGTAGTTATATTCATAGGAATTAAATGGCCCCGTTCTTCAGACCGGGGATTAAAGAATCCAGTATAATTGGGCTTTAGCCCCTATTTGTGAATTAAGCATTTATAAAAAGTTTCATCATAAAGACAGAA
>CAYWTB010000009.1:0-99950 GCA_964461135.1 uncultured Caldithrix sp.
CAAAAATTTGCGGCTTAACGGTTCAATTATTGTCAACTATTTTAGGACAAGACACAGGAGACATCAGAATGATTAAAGAGGTAATGGAATTAATAGTGTTTGAATTCGTATTAATTAGTGTAATTCTTGGACAGAAAAAAGTGGGCGTTGGGCAAAAAAATAAAATTAAAGATGAAGGGGGAAAGCCTTTAGCCCTTGGCACTTAGCCTTTAGTCTCGCCTTTCACTCTTCCGGCCTTCCCGCTGGCGCGTATTCAATGGTTCCCCGTGTGGATTCCTGACTGGTTATAACCGATTTACTCTCCAGGTTCTGGACCAGTTGCTGAAATTGATAAAAAGAGAACAGCGTATCCCCATAGGTCCTCACGTACAGCGAAAACCACTGATCGGTCCCGAGAGGAAAAGTATTGTTGAGGATGGCCAGTGCGTTTTCTTCCCGCGGTGTCAAGTTGTTTCCCTCACTGTCATCATTATCTGGTCCAAAGAAATTCCGGGAATAGCGTACCGCCTCATAGACAATGAAACCGAGCAAAACCGGTGTCACAATGGGCAAATATCTATCCCGGCCCATCTTATAGTCCATGTAATCGGTCACCAGCGGGGGAATATAACTGGAGCTTTCCCGGTATTCCAGGCCGTAGGCAGAGCGCGAGAGGTAAGCATCATACGAACCGAAATGCATATAGGACCACTGATCATCTACCGGAGGAGTAACATAAATTTGTGTCCACATGCGGTGACGAAGCACCTGGATGCGTCCTGGCTGAAGGGAAAAAAGATCATAACTGTTCTGTCCGGCAGAAAATTGAATGGAAATGCGGTCGGAAGACAGGCTGTCCGGAGGGGGATCCTGGCCAGGCAGGTGTTTCGGTAAAAGAAGCCCCTGGAACGACTGAATTTCCAGAGAAATCAGGGTAATGGCGATCCATTTTTTTGTTCGGGCAGTGAAAGTCATGTGACTCACAGAATTTCTACCGGATCCACGTCAATTATAACGTTTACCGGCCAGTTTTTTACTTCATTTTTCTTAAATAATCCTTCTTTCAGAACATGCCGGACATAGAAAGAGGAAGCATTTTTCTCCTTATCCTGTTTAATCAAAATCTGATAGCGGTAAATATTCTGAATTTTGGCGAGGGGACTGGGAGCAGGACCCAGTACGCTGTACGACTTATTTTTATTGGCTTTCCAGAGAAAATCGGTAATGGCCTCCGCATATTTCTGCACCAGCGGGAGTTCTTTCCCCTCAATCCTGACCAGTATGAGCCGCGAAAAGGGCGGATATTTCAGATGTTTCCGGCTGGTCAGTTCCCTTTCGAAGAATGCCTGATAATCATGGGTCATAAGGTATTTAAAGATGAAATGAGACGGATCAAAGGTCTGGACCACCACTTCCCCGCTACTGCTTCCCCGTCCCGCCCTGCCTGCGGCCTGGGTGAGGAGCTGAAACACCTTTTCGCTGGCCCGGAAATCAGGAAAATGCAAGCCCTGATCTGCCGAAATTATACCGACCAGCGTCACTTTTTCAAAATCCAGTCCCTTGGCAATCATTTTTGTTCCCAGCAGAATATCAGCATTTCCGCTGCGGAATTTTTCCAGAATTTCCATATGCCCGTGTTTTCCGCGGGTGGTGTCCTGATCCATACGCAGGATGCGGGCACTGGAAAATTTTTCCCGCAAAACTTCCTCCAGACGCTGAGTACCGATTCCTTTATACACAATATCCATTCCATGGCAGGAAGGGCACATATCAGGCGCTTTCTCCCGGTAACCGCAATAATGGCAAATCAGCGAACGGTTGAACTGATGATAAGTAAGGGTAATATCACAATGGGGACACTTCGCCACAAAACCACAGTCATGGCAGAGAATGTAGGGAGAATAACCTCGGCGATTTTGCAGGATCATCACCTGTTCACGGGTCAGCATCCGCGATTCCACCCGCAATTCCAGGATTTCGGAAACAATCGGATAATCCCCTCCCTTTTTCCATTCTTCCCTCAGATCCACCAGGGCGATGCGAGGAAGAGACCGCTCGCTGATTCGTTTTCCCAGATGGAAATATTTATAGAGACCTTTCCGTGCATTGTGGAGGGACTCGAATGCAGGCGTGGCCGAGCCCAGCAGAACCACCGCTTTATTGAGTTTGGCCCGGTAAATGGCCACATCCCGGGCATGATAATGGGGCTGAGCATCACTCTGCTTATAACTGCTTTCATGCTCTTCATCCACCACCACCAGACCCAGCCGTTTCAGAGGTGCAAAAATGGCGGATCGCGGTCCGATGACCACATTATACTCACCTTCACGGATACGGAAAAGAATCTCCCGCTTTTCCGCCGCGGTCAGCCGGCTGTGAATGACTCCCACCTGATTGCCAAAATAATGCCTGAAACGCACCAGGGTCTGAGGAGTGAGAACAATTTCCGGAATGAGCACAATCACCTGTTTGCCAGCTTCCAGAACTTTTTTAATGGACTCGATATAAATCTGGGTTTTTCCACTCCCGGTAATACCGTGAAGCAGGAAAATTTCGAATTGAGAACGGGCCAGGGAATTACCGATTTGTTCAACAATTTCCTGCTGTTCTGCCGATGGTGTCACGTTTTGTATCTCTTCATAATAAGCCAGATAAATCTTTCTCTCAGTTATTTCTGTTTTTTTATCCAGCAGCCTGTTTTTTACCAGTTTTTCCAGCAGCGGGCGGGAAAAACCCTGCGCTTTTAAGTCGTTTATGGTTGTCCAGTCTTTATTTTCCAGAAAATCCAGTAGCAAAACAGATTTGGTCTTCCTGCCCTTTTTTATTTCCCGGTAATTGGCCTGTTCCGCGGAGCCGGTATAGAGGCGGTAAAAATCTTCTGTTAAGTACTTGGCTTTCCTTTTTATTTTCGAATAACTCCTCAGAATAAATCCGTCTTTTTCAAGGCGTGCGATGCGTGAGGCAAAACCGTGCTCTTTCTGTTTTTGCTGCAACCGCTTCAGCGGTATCTCCCGGTCGTTAGGGATGCCAGCCAGCAGAGTCCGATCATCTTCACTCAGGTTTTCAGGAATGTCCGAATGCAGGCGGCGGACCATCAGGCGGGATTTACCGACGTTCAACTGGGAATGAATCAAACGATAGGCTTCCCCCAGGTGGCAGATATAATAATCCGCTATCCACTTCAGGAGGTCCATCAGATCACGGTTTATGACGGGATTAACCGAGACAATATCATGGATGTCTTTCAGGGGAGTGTCAGACAGGTAATCCGGCAGCTGACCGGATGTACCGATTACGATTCCCGAAACATACCGTTTCCGGAAGGGAACAATCACCTGAATACCGGGCTTTACCACATCCCTGAGATCCGGTGGGATACGGTATGTAAAGCCATCCTCGTTCGGTATGGTCAGGATTACCGTTGCAAATTCAGACATGGCTGCACAGTTTTTTCATGGTTCGAAATCAATATAGTAAACGGATGGAATTAAAAAAAGCGGATAGCAGAGAATTTTTTGGGGAGGACAGAAAAGTAGTAGGCAGTTGGCAAAAGAGGCTTGGGGCTAAAAGCTAAAGGACAAAGGCTAAAGGTATAGCGGGAATGGGGGGCGCATGGTGTAAAAGACTAGGTGTCAGGTCTCAGAAGGCAGGAAAAGAGGCTAAAGGCACAAGGTTAAACCATAATGGATAAAGGATAACAAGGACAAGGGCCAAAGGCTTTCCCTCTTCATCTTTAATTTTATTTTTTTGCCTAACGTCCACCTTTTTCGTTTCGCTCAACCTCCAACCAACGACTTTGTATATTTGAATGATTATTTTCGGATTTCGAAATTCGAATTTCGAAATTAAAAAATCCGCCAGCTGACGGATTTTTTTGGTGAGCCAAGGAGGAATCGAATCCGTCAGGGGCCGGATTTCGCTACGCTCAACCTCCAACCAACAGCTTAATGGAAGAATTATTTGAATTAAAACTCAAGAGTGTTACTAAAAAACACTTTCTTCTTTTGTCTTTTGTCTTAAAAAACCCGCACGAGACGGGTTTTTTCGGGTGAGCCAGGGAGGAATCGAACCTCCGACCAACGGCTTAAAAGGCCGCTGCTCTACCAGCTGAGCTACTGGCCCTGCTTTAAGGCAGGGCTAATATAGAAAAAATAACATGTTTTGTCAAGCGAAAAAACACTTAAACAATAGCACTTAAGTTCAATTATTCCAACAAATACCGCATGCTGTATAAACATAATTCCGGCAAAATAAGTGCTGTTAAACTGAAGGTGAAAATCATAATGGCGGGATTAACTGCAGACAAAAAAAGGGAGAAGACCACAATAAAGTCTTCTCCCGGGAGAATTATTCTTTAACCACCCAGACTTTTATTTTTACTTCAACATCGGGGTGAAGCTTTATTGGTACGGAATAGATACCCAGAGCTTTAATGGGTTCATCCAGAATGACTTTTTTGCGCTCAATATCATAACCCTGTTTGTTAAGGGCATCGGTTATATCCTGATTGGTGACCGAGCCGAACATTTTGTCACTTTCACCCACGCTCATAGCCAGGGTTACTGAGACATTTTCCATCTTCTTTGCCAGTTGTTCGGCTTGTTTTTTCTGTTTGTTGACCTGTACCTGTTTCTGGCGCTGTTCTTCCTGAACCATACGGATATAATTGGGTGCTGCAGGGTAGGCAATTTTCATGGGAATAAGATAATTCATACCATATCCTCTTTTAACATCAACCTGGTCCCCAATTTTGCCCAGATTATCAAAATCCTGACGAAGTATTATTTTCATATTTCAATCCTCATATCTTCTTTTTCAACTTAACGGGGAATATCAGAAACAAACGGAATCAATGCCAGATGTCTGGCACGCTTAATGGAAGTGGCCAATTGTCTCTGATGCTGGTTACAGTTTCCGGAAGTCCGCCGCGGTACTATTTTACCCTGTTCGCTCAGAAAGCGGACCAGTCTTTTTTCGTCTCTGAAATCTATATAGATATCCCCTGATTCACAAAATCTGCAAATACGTTTTTTTCTCTGTAACATTCTTTTATCTCCTTGTTTTATTAAAATAACCTACTCGGTTTCCTTTTCCGGAGTTTCTTCCTGTGGTTTTTCCTCGGCTGTCTCGGGTGAAGCGTCCTCCGGCAGCACATTTTTTTCAGTTTTCTCCTCCGGCTTTTTTTCTTCCTTCTTATCTTCCAATTCCATTTCTTCGGTAGTTTCTTCTTCCGCCTTTTGCTCCGCCGGAGTTGTTTCCGCCTGTTCTTCTACTTTCACCTCTGGTTCTGCCAAAATTTTTGCAGACTGCTCTTCTTCCTGATCCTTTTCAGGCTCAATTTCCATTTTCTCTTTCATGGGGCTGATATCCTTGTCTTTTTCCGCTTCGACCGGAATTTCTACCTTGCTAGCCGTTTTCCCTGCCGAAATCTCAGCCGTTTCTTCTTCTCTCTTTCTAATTTTTCCGGCGTTTTTTTCCCGCTGGATAAGCTCCTTTTTACCCACTATGTAGGTCATATAACGAAGAACCCGGTCATTAAGCCGGAATTCTCCTTCCAGAATTTTGGGAATATTTAGGCGGCTGTTTGCAGAATATTCAATCTCAACGTAAAAACCGTGGCTTTTAGTATGAATGGAGTAAGTCAAACGTCGTTTACCCCAGCGATTGATCTTTTTAATTATGCCGCCGTGGTCTTCAATCATCTGTTGAATCCGGCTGGATACCGTCTCGGCTTCATCCGGATTCTGTGAAATATCCACAATAAAAATAGTGTTATACAGATTTTCCATTATACCTCCTTTGGTCTGATGATCCCACCTTTTTAACATGCAGGTGGAATAGGATTATGTCTTACACCTCACTTACCCTTTAAAAAGGGGACAAAATATAACAATATGCCGGATCGAAATCTATCGATTATTTAAATTTCAGGTAATCAACGGTGCAATAACCAGCGAGATTACAGACATCAACTTAATCAGAATATTAAGAGACGGCCCGGCGGTATCCTTAAAGGGATCGCCTACAGTATCTCCAATTACTGAGGCTTTATGGGCATCCGATCCCTTTCCCCCGAACGCTCCGCCTTCAATATGTTTTTTAGCATTGTCCCAAGCACCACCGGAGTTAGCCATAAAAATAGCCAGCACGACACCGGATACAGTAGTTCCTGCCAGCACTCCGCCCAGCATCTGGGGGTTGCGCAGGATTAAACCGAAAAATACCGGCGTCAAAACTGCCAGTAATCCAGGCACAATCATGCGTTTAATGGCGGCTTTGGTGGCGATGTCTACGCAGCGGGCGTAATCGGCCTTAGCTTTACCCTCCAGCAGGCCGGGGATTTCCCGGAACTGTCGCCTCACTTCTTCGATCATATCAAAGGCCGCCCTGCCAACCGCTTTCAGTGCGAATGAGGAGAAAATAAAGGGAAGGACTGCTCCTAAAAAGAGGCCGGCGGTGATCGAGGGGTCATTAATATCCAGCACCAGTTTATCGATACCCATTACCTTGGATATGGTCTCCCGATAGGCAGCAAACAATGCCAGTGCCGTCAGAGCGGCAGAGGCGATGGCAAAGCCTTTCCCGATGGCGGCGGTGGTATTTCCCACCGCATCCAGTTTATCGGTGCGCTGCCGGACTTCCGGGGGCAGCTCAGCCATTTCCGCACAGCCGCCGGCATTATCGGCGATGGGACCATAAGCATCTATGGCCAGCTGGATACCGGTGGTTGAGAGCATGCCTAATGCCGCAATGGCTATTCCATACAGGCCGGAAAAATAATAGGAAACAAGAATGGCCAGGCTAATAGTGATGATGGGAAGTCCGGTGGAAAACATTCCATTGGCCAGACCCTCGATGATATTGGTAGCTGCACCGGTTTCGCTGGCCTTGGCAATGGCGCGGGCGGGAGAGCGGGATTCGGAGGTATAAAACTCCGTCAGCAAACCGATGATAACACCGGCCAGAAGCCCGGCAATAGTAGCCAGATAGACATCCAGGCCGTCGATAATCTTTCCTCCCCAGTCTATGGGTTCAGGAACATAGAATCGGATGACAAAATAGCTCACCACCAGCATGAGAATTCCGGATATACCGATGCCCACATTTAGGGCGACCTGCGGATTCCCGCCTTCTCTGGTTCTGACGAAGAATGTACCGATAATAGATACAAAAATTCCGAATCCGGCCAGAACCAGCGGCAAGATGACCAGGTTGGCGAATTCCGAAGCAGCGGCAATCACCATAGCTCCGATGATGGATCCTACATAGGATTCAAACAGGTCCGCACCCATACCGGCCACATCGCCTACATTATCTCCCACATTATCCGCAATAGTGGCGGGATTGCGCGGGTCATCCTCCGGTATCCCCGCTTCCAGCTTACCCACCAGGTCCGCTCCCACATCGGCCGCTTTGGTAAAAATACCGCCACCAACCCTGGCAAACAGGGCAATACTGGATGCCCCCATGGCGAAACCGGATAACAGGATCAATACGCGATGCAGGTCTGCACCCTTTTCAAGACCACCATAAAATACGAATAAGACCAGCAGGCCCAGAATTCCCAGGCCTACCACACTCATGCCCATTACCGAACCTCCGTTGAAGGCCACCCGCAGGGCCGCATTCAGGCTGCCCCGGGCCGCCTGGGTGGTTCGGTTGTTGGCCAGGGTGGCCACACGCATTCCGAAGAAGCCGGCTAGGCCGCTGCAAAATGCGCCCACCACAAATGAAACCGCCACCAGTGAGGTCCCCTGGGACACATTTCCGATAGCCAGAAGAATGGCCACCGCCACCACAAAAATCACCAGCACCTTATATTCACGGGCCAGAAACGCCATTGCTCCTTCCCTCACCGCCTGCCCGATCTGTATCATTTTCTCATTGCCCGGATCCTGCCGGTTTATCCAGCGTGATTTGATCAGGGCATAACTTAATGCAGACAATGCCGCCACCAGACTTATCCATATCAACTGGGTTTGCACGAGCCATCCTCCTCCGTTAGGTTTCCAAAAAATTTCTGTTGTACTTACTCATGGTTTGAGTAAGGCCTTCCGCCACAAAAGATTCTACCGCTTCCATGGCATATTGCAAAACAAAAGGTAAATCTTCCATTTCTTTTTTACTAAAGGGAGACAGGACATATTCTGTCGCGTCAGAAAAATGATCACCTATACCAATACGCAGGCGGGGAAACTGATTGGTTCCCAGGGAATGAATCACAGACTGTAATCCTTTCTGTCCGCCCGCACTCCCTCCTTCGCGGAGCCGCAAGCTTCCGAAGGGGAGATTAATATCATCGGCAATAATCAGGAGTCTTGAATAATTCGATAATTGTGCTGCTTTTACGGCTTTGATGACCGCCCGGCCGCTGTCATTCATATAAGTCCTGGACTTAATTAATCGCACCTCTTCACCGGCATACGTTAATGACACCGATTGAAACGGTCCGGCCGCACGGGTGAATTTCAACTTATGTTTTTTGCAAATACGATCCAGAACCATTACGCCGGCATTATGGCGTGTATTTTTATAAACCAGACCTGGATTTCCTAAACCAACAATGAGATACAACGGGAAGTCCGTTTAAATAGTTTTGGAGAGAAAACAAAAAGAGGGCCATGCTGATTATGGTCCTCTCCCGCTAATATATAAAAGTTATTCTTCCTCTTCTTCTTTCTTGCGTGCCCTGACAAGCTCGGGTTCCTTCGGCTCCTCTTCCACCAGGAGTTCTTCCTCGGCTTCGACTTCTTCCGCTTCCTTGACGAGTTTGGGATGTTCCAGCACCAGAACGGTTTCTTCAGGATCATCTAGGATGCGAAAATTTTCAAATTTCAGATCTTTAACTCTCAAGGAATCGCCGATCTGGAGAGATGTTACATCTATTTCAATCTGTTCGGGAATATCTTTGGGAAGACATTCAATCTCCACTTCCCGTATTATGAATTCCAGGATACCGCCGGCTTTAATTCCGGCTGCCGCTCCTTTGAGAATAATCGGCACACTCAATGTCAATTTTTCTCCCAATTTAACGCCCTGAAAATCGGCATGAAGTACATTTCCTTTTACCGGATCCAGCTGAATATCCTTAATGACACACTGGAGATTTTTCTGATTGTCTTCCACTTCCAGATTGAACAGCCCGTGTCCGTGACTGAGAATTTTCTCAAAATCCCGGCCTTTAAGCAAAAGATGAAGGTTTGCTTCATGGGCAGAATAAAATTCTGCAGGAATCCATCCATCAACTCTATATTTTTTGGTGGCACCCTTTCCTATTTGTTCGCGAAGTTTAGCTTTCAGACTCGTCTGAGACATAACCACTCCTTCTGATAATCCATCATTCGTTCATTTTTATTACACGTACAGAATGCTGGGGTGGGAGGATTCGAACCCCCGAATGCCGGGACCAAAACCCGGTGCCTTACCGCTTGGCTACACCCCATTATATTACTGGCCTGGCCAGAAAAACCCGGTTTTTTTTAAAGTAGCCTTTACTGATTTCCCGTAAGTCCGTCCCCGGTTCAAATAAGGCGTAAACTGTTGATCCGCTTCCGCTCATACTGACAAATTTTGCCCCGCTTTCACTCAACTTCCGGCTTATTTCCGCCAATTCCGGATACAGGTTACAGACCACTGATTCTAAATCGTTATAAAAATAACGGTTTAAATCCTCCAATCCCCCGACTCTGGAAATGACGGCCTCAAATTTAATATCTATGGGATTTTCAGTCAAGCCGAATTCGAAATATTTAAACACCGCTGCGGTTGAAACGGCAAAATTCGGATACACCAGAAGAATCCGGTAATCGTTCAGAAAAGGTACCGGCGTGACCACTTCACCTCTCCCCTGGACCAGAGCTGTTTTCCCCGGAATAAAAAATGGCACATCTGAACCCAGCTGGGATGCAAGAACCAGAAGATCGTTCATTTTCAGATCGAGGCGGAAAATTTCATTAAAGGCTTTCAGGCAGGTGGCACCGTTACTGCTGCCACCTCCCAGTCCCGAACCAACCGGAATTCTTTTCACAATATTTATTTCCACACCATCTTTGAGCCCATAATGTTCCTGCAACAATCGGTAGGCTCTGACGCACAGGTTGTCATCATTCAAAGGGACGGCGGGATCGTTGCAACGTAAACGAATATCCCTGCCGTGTTTTGCAATGGTGATGTCATCATGCAGGGAAATCTCCTGCAAGAGGGATTCCAGATTATGGTAACCGTCAGGCCGTTTATTGATGATTCTCAATCCGATGTTGATCTTGGCATGGGATTTAAAGGTCTTCACAAGTATCCTTTATTCTTGAGACTCACCAATGGTCTAATCCACCCGCCGCTCAGGATTACGGTTAACCCCCGGTAAAATTTCAAAATGGTAATTCATGTTCAGACAATATTCAATAAAAAGAGGTAATACCTCTAAAAGCGTTTCCTTACTTTTTTCCGTATCATGAAAAACGACAATATCACCTGTTTCCAGATTATGGCAGAGATATTCATACACCTTTTGTGCCGGCCACTTAAAATCATTGGCCATTAGCGACCAGAGTACCATTTTTATGTGCCGTGAATTCAATCCCTTTTCCAGACCCGGTCCCCAGATTCCGAATGGTGGTCTGAAGTAAATAGGTTTTTTCCGGAAGTATTTTTTGATCAATTCATCCGTTTTTTCGATCTCTGCCCGGAATTTCCCGGAGGATCCCCAGATATATGGTGAATGATAATAGGCATGGTTACCAACTTCATGCTGGTTATAACGGATATGCTTCAATCCATTGCGGTTTTTTTCAATCTGAAAACCTGATAGAAAAAAAACAGCTGGCACATTATAACGGGAGAGAATTTTTAGAACACGCGGAGTGACTGCCGGATCAGGGCCATCATCAAAAGAGAGAGTAATACTGTTATCCGCCGGTACATTTTTCCAGATAACATCCGGCATGGACCGTAAAAACAGGCGTGCAAGTATTTTGAAAAGCATCATTTTCCTTTCCAACTGAAACGATGGAAAAAACCGCGTACGCCCACAATACTTACATAGGTTAATTGAAATAGTTGAGCCAGAAAAAAGTATTTCATCAGATCGCGCCTTTTTAAAACCGACAGTGCTTTCCATATGAGAACTGCCTCCGGAAGCATTTTCAAAAGAACACCAGCCAGATAGGCCTGCCAGGGGAAGAATCCCAGTACAGTGAGAGGTATCAGAACAATAATTAACAGATAGTAAATGTAGAGCGTGGCCATAACCGCGAAAAGCCATTTTTTGGGATAATGCAGGGATTTTGAAGCCCACCTGGATCGCTGGTTGATAAAATCATACCAGTCATCCACCGGTCGGGTAAAGTTTATTGTCTGAGGATGCACCGAATATTTAATATTCCAGCCGGTTCTTTTCTGGATATTCTGCAGGAGAAGGTCGTCATCTCCCGAGGGCAGAAATTCATTGGTATCATAACCGCCGGCTTCCCGGAATGCTTTAAGCCGGTAGGAGAGATTACTGCCATTACAGATCAGTGGATTACTCTGCCCGGCTGCCCCTACACCGCTGAAAACAATGCCGGCAAATTCCAGGGTCTGTATTTTATGAAAAAGACTATTCTCCCATTCGGGCGAAAAAGTAACCACACCAGCCACCAAGCCGGTGTTTTCTTCATAAAGTCCGGTCATTTTCTCTATCCAGAACGGCTGAGCGCGGGTATCCGCATCAATAGTCATGACGATATCACTGTTTACCCGATCCAAGGCAAATTTCAGTGCCTGTTTTTTAAACGTAGGCTGGGTGTTATCCCTGGCATGATCGAGCAATTTGAATTGCGGTTTATCACTGATGTATTGCCTTACCAGATCAGCTGTACGGTCTGAAGAATCATCGTCTATGATCAGCACCTGAAATAACTCTGCGGGATAGGTTTGCCGGTAAAGGCTTTCCAGGCACTCGATAATGGTTTTTTCTTCATTGCGGGCGGGTACCAGGACAGTTACCGTCATACGTGATTCTCTGCTAGTCTGCAAAAAACGAAAGAGTCCGCCGTAAAAGTACAGAATCAGTCCGGCATAAAAAATTCCCAGTATAATGAATAAAACAGGCATCTTACATTTAATCCTTCCCGGGATTTTGAACCGTTTTTTTCCGATTTTGGCGAGAGGTTCGGAGGCCTTCCCAGCGCAGCCTGAAGACAAAGTAACTACCCGTCAGAGCAGGAATCAGAAAATTAATCAGGAAAATGAGGAAGGCACCATTGAAAGCGGCCGGGCGCGGAATCCCAAAGAGAGAATAATAATAGACTGAAGCGCCTTCACGAATCCCCAGGTCGCCAATGGATACCGGCAGAATGACTTTGGTAAAAAGGGTGGCACTGATTGCGATTAGCGTCTGATAAAAGGGAACCTTTTGGAATACCAGAATGGCCGCCTGGTACTGCAGGATAATGATAAAAAACCAGGCGGTACTGAGACCCAGCACAATATTTATGTCACGGCGTTTAAGATTGTCAAGCGCTGATATTATGCGGATAAGCTTTTGGGCCACATATGATTTTTCATTCACCACTCGTTTTATTCTCTGAAACCAGGCAGGATGAAGAGTGATAATCCAGAGAAGGATAATAAATAAAGTATCAAGAACCAGTACCGGATATCCGATATAGGGCCGCCAGGTAAATTTCGCCAGCAGTATATAATTAAAAGACAACAAGCCAAAAGTCAGGAATACGATGATTCCGGAAAATTTGTCTATGACGTTCAGGCCTGCAATCACCCAGCGGTCATGATTCTTAAAATACAGGGCCCGGGCCAGTTCACCCAGATTTCCCGGAGTGATAAAACCAAGGGTGGTACCGAACAGCAAAGATTTTAAAACCATGGCATCTTTTACATCCGGAAAAGCAATTTTCAGTAAATAACGCCACCTTAAAAATTGGATGAAAAAGTTGGGCAACAGCAGTAACAGACACACTGCAGTATAGAGCCAGTTAGCACCGCTGAATACCTCCA
Source organism: uncultured Caldithrix sp. (assembly GCA_964461135.1). GTDB lineage: Bacteria > Calditrichota > Calditrichia > RBG-13-44-9 > RBG-13-44-9 > RQOF01. The sequence goes on from CAYWTB010000009.1 coordinate 12,973, forward strand.
GAATCTGCTGGCCTCGGTAAACATTCTGATAAATAAAGAAAAGCAGGGCAATCCCCACCAGCAATTTAATCAGCCACATTATTTGCTTTTTTCTCATGAGATAACAACCTGTTCCCCGGGCAGGGGAAATTGCAGCCTTTCGCCAACTTTCCGGGTGTTAACCAACCAGATCCGGAAAATCATACCAGCAGGCATTAAATCTGTCCGAATAAGATGATTTACACAACCGTTTAAAAGCCATTCAGGATATACACAAGGGTTGTGAAACATAACAGGCCGTAAGTTACTGGATAATGTTCGGGAGTGACAAGCGTATTTTCACAAACTACTCGCAGTGAGGGAAGCAGGAGCAGTCGGGAGAAAAGCAAGATTAAAGAATAAAGAGGGTAAAGACATAGAATCCATGATAAGTAATGATTGTATAGTGTGTATTTATTATTTGTGTAATTCGTGGAATTCGTGGACAGAAAAAAAGCGGATGGTGGGCATATAAACAAGATTCCCGAAAAATACGTTTTCCTCCGGAAAATAAATCGGGATGAAACCGTCCGTGGTTTCACCAGTATCCAGGATCCAGCAACTAGTATCCAGCATCCAGAGACCGGTCTCCCGTCTTCGGCTTGTGGTATGGCCCTTTGCTAAGGATTACTTTTTTTTGGGCCGGTAGATATCGGTCGCCTGACCGAAGAAGATTTCGGCGGATTCCATAACCGTTTCCGACAGCGTTGGATGGGGATGTATGGTCAATTTTACATCGGTTGCCAGTGCAGCCATTTCCACTGCCAGGACCCCTTCAGCAATTAGTTCTCCGGCACCGGCTCCGGTAACTCCCATTCCCAGCACCCGTTCAGTTTCCGGATCGATCAGCAGCTTAGTTAAACCATCGGGCCGGTCCATAGTCAGGGCACGTCCGGAAGCAGCCCATGGAAACCGGGTTACTTCCACCGGGCGATTCTGTTTTTTTGCTTCCGTTTCAGTGAGACCACACCAGGCAATTTCGGGATCAGTAAACACCACCGCCGGTATGGCACGCGGTTCAAAAGCCGCCTTTTGCCCGGCAATCACTTCCACTGCCACCCGCCCCTCATGGGACGCTTTATGAGCCAGCATCGGCTCTCCTGCCACATCCCCTATTGCAAAAATTGAAGGTTCTGCTGTTCGGCGCTGTTCATCCACTTCAATAAAGCCCTGCTCGGTGATTATGATTCTAGTATTTTCCAGTCCCAAATCCGAGCTGTTCGGTTTTCTGCCAACAGATACCAGGATATTTTCGAAGGTTATCTCTTTCTGTCCCGCATCCGCCCCTTCAAACTGAACCTTTATTCCCTGCCGGGTTTCTTTCATGGACACCACTTTGGTATTCAGCATGATACCGGCATACTTTTTTCCCAGTTTCTTATGCAGAATATTCACCAAGTCACGGTCAGCCCCCGGCAGCAAACCGGGCATCATTTCTACCACCGATACCTGGCTTCCCAGTGCAGCATAGACAGTCCCCATTTCCAATCCGATATATCCTCCTCCGATGATGAGAAGACTGCCCGGTACTTTTCTGATATCCAGGGCTGCGGTGGAATTCCAGATCCGTTCACTATCAATGATTAGTCCGGGCACGGTGGCTGGTCTGGAACCCGTTGCAATTACTGCATATTCAAAGGAGAGTTGGCTTTTATCTCCCTCGATATCGGTGACATCCAGCTTTTTATTGTTCTGAAAAACCGCCCTACCCTGAATGTAGCGGATCTTCCGCTGTTTAATCAGCTGGCCCAGTCCACTGGTTAATCTTTTAACCACCCCTTCTTTCCAGGAGCGGAGGCGATCAATATCGATCTCCGGGTCGCTGTATTTTATTCCCCAGTTGGCAGCCTCACCGGCTTCTCCCAACAATTTGGCGACATGAAGCAGTGCCTTGGAAGGTATACAGCCGCGATAGAGACAAACACCGCCGGGATTGTCCTCCGGATCAATCAATGTGACTTCCAGACCCAGATCCGCCGCCAGAAATGCTGCCGCATATCCGCCCGGACCCCCACCTATGATAACAAGCTGAGTGGAATTATTTGATTTATCAGACACTGTCTAACTCCTTCGCTTTTCCGGTTTATCGCTCCAGCACTTTTTAATTCTCCCTATCCTTCCAGCAGAATTTTAAACGGGTTTTCCACGGCTTCCGCCACCCATCTCAGAAATCTGGCAGCATCGGCCCCGTCAATCAGGCGGTGGTCATATGAAAGGGATAAGGGAAGCATCAGGCGGGGTTGAAAGGAACCATCGATATACACCTGCTGCATTTCCGAACGGGAAACTCCCAGGATGGCAACGTCCGGAGAATTTACCACCGGGGTGAAGCCGGTTCCGCCGATACCACCCAGGTTTGAAATACTGAAATTTCCACCCTGTAATTCTTCCAGGGATAATTTTTTATCACGGGCTTTTTGAGCCAGCAGGGATAATTCAGCAGCTAGCTCCATTATATTTTTCTGATCCACATTTCTGACCACGGGTACCAGCAATCCCCGGTCGGTATCCACGGCAATACCAATATTGATATATTTTTTATAGATAATCTCATAATTTTCGATATCAACACTGGCGTTAAACTGTGGAAATTTCCGCAAGGCGGCGGCAATGATTTTCAATAAAATTACGGTAACGGTAAGTTTTCCTCCCGCTTTTTCCACCTGATTGCCATATTGCCTGCGCAAATCTTCCAGCCGGGTAATATCAGCCTTGTCAAATTGGGTTACATGAGGAATTGTGGCCCAGGCATATCCCAGGTGCCGGGCGGTCTTTTCCCGCACCTTATTCATTGGCTGCCTTTCAACCTCACCCCATTTTGAGAAATCCGGCAAGGATTCCGGCTCTACTCCTGCCAGCACAGCTCGCGATGCAGCTTTCCTGCTATTTACCGTTTTGGTATAATGCTTTACATCTTCAACTGAAATTCTTCCCGAAGGTCCGGTTCCCGACACCTGATTGATATCTATTCCGATTTCGCGGGCAAACCGTCTGACGGAAGGAGCAGCCGGTGCCGGCTCCCCGTGCCGGATTTTTACTCCGAAGGGTTCTTCCCCGGCAGCAACCGCTGGCGGTTCCCTCGGAGCTGGTTCCTCTACCTCTTCTTCCTCAGGAGGCTGTTGCTCTGCCGGTACTTCTTTCTCCTCCGTTTTCTGTTCTTCCTCCTTCTCAGTAGCAGATTCTTTTCCTGTACTCGCATCCAGAATTTTCTGCCCGATTTTTATCTCATCGCCTTCTTTTACAAAAATCGTTTTCACCACACCGGCAAAATCCACCGGAATTTCCACCACAGCTTTTTCCGTCTCAAGTTCCACCACATTCTGGTCTTTTTCCACCGTATCCCCTTCCGATACCAGTACTTTGGTCACTGTGCCGCTGTTCACATTTTCCCCTAATTCTGGCAGTTCAAAGGCTCTCACCACTTCTCCGGACAGTTTTGCGGTTTCTTTTCTCCTGTCTTCACCCTTTTTCTTCTGCGCGGTAGTCTCCTGTACTTTTGGGACCAGCTCTTTCTGCGGGGGAGATTCTTCTCTTTCTTCCGTCTTTTCCTTCTCCTGCTGTTCCTGCTTTACCAGCTTACTGTTCTCTTTTTTCCCGGAAACGCCATCTTCCAGCACGATAATGGTCTGCCCCACCTTCAGTTCATCGCCTTCTTTTACTGCCACCTCTCTTACCGTTCCGCTCCGGTCAGATGGTACTTCCACAACGGCTTTATCAGTCTCGAGTTCAATAAGTGTCTGATTCTTCTCTACCTGATCGCCAGCAGATACCAGAATCTTGGCAACGGTTCCCGATTCGATATTTTCTCCCAATTCCGGTAATTTAACTTCTGCAGCCATGTTAAAATCCTTCAATTATAGAGTTTGAAATCATTTTCTTCCTTCCGGAACTCACAATCCGGAAGATACCTTCAGCTGATCATGGGATCGGCTTTGTTCGGATCAATTTTCATATCCTTAATGGCTTTTTTTACCTCCGCAGGTTTCAGTTTTCCCTCCCGGGATAAGCCATACAAGGCGGCCAGCGTAATGTATTTGGCGTCTACTTCGAAGAAATCCCGCAGATGGCGACGGCCGTCACTACGACCGAATCCATCGGTACCCAGCGAAATCAGGCGACCGGGTATCCACCTGGACACAGATTCGGGAAGTGCTTTTACATAATCCGAGGCAGCCACAAAAACACCGCCGGTTCTTCCCAGGGCTTCAGCAATAAAAGGCGTGCGCGGTTTTTTATCCGGATGCAACATGTTCCAGCGATCGGTCATGAGGGCATCCCGGTGCAGTTCCTTGTAGCTGGTAACACTCCAAACATCCGCTGCTACTCCGTATTTTTCCGCCAGCATCTGTTGTGCCTCCAGCACTTTATTCAGAATGGAACCACTGCCGAGCAGATTCACCGTCAGTTTTGCATTCTTCTTATCGGATGATTTGAATTTATAAATACCTTTGATTATTCCTTCTTTCACCCCTTCGGGCATGGGAGGCTGAACATAAAATTCATTCATAATGGTGATGTAATAGAACAGACTCTCCTGGTCCACATACATCCGCTTTATTCCATCCTGTATGATAACTGCCAGTTCAAAGGCAAAAGCCGGATCGTAAGCCTTCACAGTGGGATAAGGATAGGTCAGCAAATGGCTATTACCATCCTGGTGCTGCAATCCTTCACCGGCAAGGGTCGTTCTGCCGGATGTACCGCCTATCATGAATCCTCTGGTACGCATGTCACCGGCAGCCCAAATCAAATCCCCAATCCGCTGAAAACCGAACATGGAATAAAAAACAAAGAATGGGATGGTGTTTATATTATGAGTGGAATAAGCTGTGCCGGCTGCTACGAATGAGGACATAGCTCCGGCCTCGGTAATGCCTTCTTCCAGTATTTGTCCGTCTTTGGCTTCCTTATAATAGAGCAGACTTTCCTTATCAACCGGTTCATATAATTGACCCACATGGGAGTAGATGCCCACCGAACGGAACAGTGATTCCATACCAAAAGTCCGGGCCTCATCGGGAATGATAGGCACAATAAGTTTTCCGATCTGCTTATCGCGCAACAGTTTGGCTATAATGCGGCCAAAGACCATGGTGGTTGCCACCTCACGGTCCTCGCTGCCCTCAAAAAATTCCTTAAATAACTCCTCGGGCAATTCCCGCACGGGTTCGCTTTTCTCACGCCGTGCCGGCATATATCCGCCCAGTTCTTTGCGGCGCTCATGCAGATATTTCATTTCGGGACTGTCATCATCGGGTTTGTAAAAAGGCACAGTATCCACCTCCTCGTCCGAGATAGGGATACCGAAGCGGCTGCGGAATTCCCTTAATTCCTGTTCATTCAATTTCTTCTGCTGGTGGGTAATATTTTTACCTTCTCCAGCCTCACCCAGCCCGTACCCCTTTACCGTTCTGGCGAGAATAACGGTGGGTGAACCTTTATGATCCACTGCGGCTTTGAATGCGGCATAAACTTTCTCCGGATCATGTCCGCCCAGGCGTAATTTATTCAGCTGCTCATCGGAAAGATGTTCCACCAATTTGAGCAGACGGGGATCTGCTCCAAAAAAATGTTCCCGGATGTAAGATCCACCCCTGACGATATAGTTCTGGTATTCACCATCCAGAACTTCACCCATCCTTTTTACCAGTAGTCCATCCTTATCGCGCGCCAGAATATCATCCCAGTCCGAACCCCATATCACCTTTATCACATTCCAGCCGGCCCCGCGAAATACAGTTTCCAGTTCCTGAATAATCTTTCCATTTCCCCTGACCGGTCCATCCAACCGCTGCAGATTACAGTTAATGACAAAAATCAGATTATCCAGTTTTTCCCGTGCCGCCAGTGAGATGGCACCCAATGCTTCCGGTTCATCGGTTTCACCATCCCCCAAAAATGCCCATACCTTTGAATCATTTCGTGGTTTCAAACCGCGGTCCTGCAGATAATGTTTATACCTTGCCTGATAAATGGCCATAATGGGACCCAGACCCATGGAGACTGTTGCAAACTGCCAGAAATCCGGCAAGAGCCAGGGATGAGGATAAGAGGGAAGCCCGCCGTCCTCATGCACCTCATGCCGGAAATTTTTCAGCTGGTCCACCGAAATACGGCCTTCCAGAAAAGCCCGGGCATAGTTGCCAGGTGAAGCGTGTCCCTGAAAATAAACCAGGTCGCCGCTGAATCCGGCTGAAGGTGCACGGAAGAAGTGATTAAAACCAACCTCATATAAGGTGGCAATGGATGCGTAAGTGGATATATGCCCTCCGATACCGCTTTCAACCCGGTTTGCGCGCACTACCATGGCCATGGCATTCCAGCGGATAATACTTTTAATTCGCCGTTCAATTTCCCTGCTGCCCGGAAACGTTGGTTGTTCCTCTGCCGGAATGGTGTTGATGTACGGAGTGTTTGCGGTAAAGGGAAGCCGGATGCCTTCTTCATGAATGCGCATCTGCAGGGTACGCATCAATGTTTTAACACGTTCTGCCCCCCCGCTTTGTATAACATAATCCAGGGATTCAAGCCACTCTTGCAGTTCTATTTCTTGTTCACTCAACGTTTCCCGACGCTCTTGGTTACCCATGTGATAATTTCCTTTTTTTGAGGGTGTTTATAATCTGAAAAAGATTATCATACAAAATTTTCATGTGCAGTTTATAATAAAAAAAACACATGAAGAAAAAATAAATATTTCTGTCTTTAAATCCCGATGGTTGATGATAGCAGAAGCATCCGGTTGGAGCTTAAAAAAATAACCCGGAAAACTCCGATTTCCTTTCCTGAGTATACCACCTTGAAATCGAACAATTTCAGGCCGTCCGGGCGATTATCCGAAAATTTTAAATATGGATGGCTTCACCCGATGCATCACCGGCAGCCTCCATAACCGCCTCGCTGAGGGTAGGATGCGCATGCACGGTATACTGCAACTCAACATTAGTTGTTTCCAGGGTCTTTGCTATACCCAGTTCGGCAATCATTTCAGTAGCTTCGGATCCCAGGATATGAGCTCCCAGCAATTCACCATATCTGGCATCAAAAATAAGTTTCACCAGGCCTTCAGTTTCTCCGATGGCACGTGCTTTTCCACTGGCGCGGAAGGGGAACTTGCCAATTTTGAGTTCATATCCCTTTTCCCGTGCTTTCTCTTCCGTTAAACCTATACTGGCAACCTGCGGCTGGCAGTAGGTGCAGCCGGGAATGTTCTGGTAATCCATGGGATGAGGATTCCCCCCGCTCATGTGGTCCACTGCAATGATCCCTTCGTGCGATGCAACGTGTGCCAGCCAGGGGGCACCGATAACATCACCGATGGCATAGATATCCGGTACAGCCGTCTGATTAAAAGTATTCACCTGAATGGCGTTTTTTTCGACCTTTATTCCCAATTCTTCCAAACCGATATTTTCCACATTTCCTTGCACACCAATAGCCACCAGGGCAATATCCCCCTCCAGATCACTGATTTTTTCGCCGGCGGAAATCCTTGCTTCTACACCTTTGGCGCTCTTCTGAAGCTTTTCCACCCGGGTACTGGTATAGAATTTTATACCCTGTTTTTTAAAAGATCTTTCAAGTTGTCCGGCAATTTCAGCATCTTCAATGGGTAATATGTGGGGCATCATTTCAATCAGGTGGACCTCGGTTCCAAATGAATTATAAAAATAAGCAAATTCAACACCGATGGCACCGGCCCCGATAATAAGCAATTTCTTCGGGGCTTTGGGAAGACTCATTGCTTCCTTATATGTGATAATTTTTTTACCGTCAAATTCCATACCCGGAAAAGCGCGCGCCCTTCCACCTGTGGCAATGATCAGCTTGTGAGCGGTCACCTTCTTTTTCCCTTTACCGGATACATCGCCGACTTGCACGGTATGCGGATCAATCAGTTTTCCAACACCCGCAATATGATCGATCTTATTCTTCCTGAACAGGTAGTCCACTCCCTTGGAATTGACGTCGGCTACATCGCGGCTTCGTTTAATAATACGCTCGAAGTCGAATGATACATCCGAGACTTTAAATCCGAACTCATCCGCCCGGTGGAATGAATGCATCATTTCGGCATTTTTTAATAAGGCTTTGGAAGGGATGCATCCCCAGTTCAGGCAGATACCTCCCAGGGCATCTTTTTCAACCACCGCTGTTTTAAGCCCTCGCTGGGTGCCGCGGATAGCAGCCACATAACCTCCCGGGCCTGATCCGAGAACCAGGAGGTCATAATCGTAAGACTGATTTGTCATGTTTTTTATCCTTTAATATTGTATTTATTAATTTTATAAATCTTCCAATGGCTGGCGGCCTGCGTATCCCGCCTGCAACCCGTGCCAGAAATTAATGGTCTGTTCACCCAGTTTATAGCACAGATAGACCTCTTCTCCGGATTTACGGATGTGGGGAAAATCTATCAGTCCCTCCTCCACCCCTTTCACCACTATTCCTTCTTTAGCCAGAGCATTTATCACTTCCACCAGCTGTTCATAGTCTTTAACCACCCTTTCGGAAATTTTCAGGCCTTCCGGATTCTCTCCCAAACGTGTTGCCTGGAGGTCAATGCCATCCTGCAGGAGTTTCCCTGCCAGATCCCGCATTTTGTCCAGTAAAGGATGATATTTATATAATGTCTGCATGGCTTCGGCTACCGAAAAATGTTTTTCATGCTGATAGTGTTTATCCATTGAAATTCCCTTCCATGAGTTCAATTAACCGTGATATCTCCGATACTTTAACAGGTTCATCTTTGTAAGAGGTGTAGACGAGGTTAATATTTCGCATCATTCTCATGACAATTTCATAATTGGAACATCCTGCCAGTATTTCTTCCTGCTCATTTATCCGGGTCTGCTCCAGGTAAGACAGGCACTCATCCCGGCTGTATATTTTTCCATTGAAGAACGGATCAAAAAATATTTCACCGGAGTCATCCTCATATTTCACGATAAAATGAGCCGGCAGGGAGATCCCCTTCACCGGCATCTGAAGCCGGGCGGCAACCAGCAAGGTCAAAACCGAGAGGGTTATGGGTATTCCCTTTCTGTTTTCCAGTACCTTGTCCAGAAAGTTGTTATCCGGGTTATAATAGTCCTCTTTATTTCCTCTAAAACCAAATTTTTTAAACAGGTAATAGTTGAGATGATCAATAAAAGTTAAAGGGTGGCCGGTATCCGGCATATGAAAACGGATATCCTCCGCCAGTTGATCTATCTGCCTTATAACCTGGTCAATTTTGATCCGGGGATTGTTCCAGTAGGCCAGTATCAGGACAGACTTTTCAAGATCGATATCCTCCAGCAGCCTGCCCGCCAGCTGAGAAAAGGCGGTCTGCACCAGTTCAAAATGAATTTCAGACAGAGTATTATCCAGAAGTTCGTGCTGATGTTCATCAATCATCTGTTTTTGTAAAAAACCATTCAGGATGATGTCCAGGCTGTTATCCAGTAACGCCTCCTGTATAATTTTTTTAATAGCCGGACTTTCATCATCCAGCAGTTTTAAAATATGTGGAAACTGTACCGCCGTATCGATCAAAGGACCTCCGTTTAAATAAGTGTTTAAATTAATACATAAATCATGTTTTATCAACAGCTAACTGAGACTCGGTGTCAACCAGGTGAATACAGGAGACCGGAAAATGGAAAGGGAAAAGGGACAAGTGGTAAGGAATAAGGAAGAAGGGATATGGGATGAGGGTGTCCCGTCCTGAAACAGCGTGACAGAAATTATGGATGATATAGGTCCTGCCGGGACATGTCTTAGCCCTGGAGTGTACGGAGGGCATCTCAAGGCGGGAATACCCTGTGCTATTTTCACGTTTCACACCTGAGGTAATGGTCCACTGAAGATACCTGACCGCTTAAGGATTACTGCTCTTTGCAATCAAACAGACTTACCTTACGCCCTGGATTGAAAAAAAACCGGCTGCCGGAAAAAGGTTCCGGCAACCGGTGGGTGGGGCTTGGGTGGGAAAATCAATCTATTTGTTTTCGCAGAAAGGTCGGGATATCAAAATCATCCAGTGGCAGTTTCAGATCGTTATCATCCCGCTTTTCTGAGTTCTTTTGGGCCAGAGGAATAGATCTGGCAGGAACTTTTTTAGTATCCTTTTCCCTCAGGAAAGTGGGCAGATCAAGATTCTTTCGGTCATTATCCGCCTGCAGGTGGGAGGCAACGGGTGACTTGACCCTGGCATCTACATCAAAGCCGGTGGCAATAACCGTTACAAACAGGGAATCTTCAAGCCTTTCATCGATAACCGCACCGAAGATGATGTTGGCCTTGTCCCCCGCTTCTTCATAAATAATGGTGGTCGCTTCGCTGATCTCATGCAGAGTCATCTGCGGGCCACCGGTAATATTCACCAGAACGCCCTGCGCTCCCCTGATGGACACACCCTCCAGCAACGGACTGCTGATGGCCTGCTGGGCTGCCTGAACCGCTTTTCCTTCCCCGCTGGCAAAACCGGTTCCCATCAGGGCATGGCCCATTTCAGCCATTACCGTACGGACATCGGCAAAATCCAGATTAATGAGACCGGGAATGGCGATCAGGTCGGAGATACCCTTTGTGGCATGTAACAGCACCTGGTCGGCAATTTTAAAGGCTGCCAGCAGGGGTGTGGACTTATCTACCACGGCAAACAGGCGCTGGTTGGGAATGACAATGAGGGTATCCACATTCCGGCGCAGCTCATCGATGCCCTGCTCTGCCCGTTGCATTCTCTTTATTCCCTCAAACTGGAACGGTTTGGTGACAATTCCCACCGTAAGTGCCCCCAGATCTTTGGCAATCTCAGCTACAATTGGTGCCGCCCCGGTACCGGTACCGCCACCCATACCGGCCGTCACGAACACCATGTCTGCTCCCTGTATAATTTCCACAATCTCTTCCTTGTTCTCCTCAATCGCCCGCCGGCCAATTTCGGGATTTGCACCGGCACCCAGACCCTGAGTAAGTTTCCTGCCAATCTGGATTTTGCTTTGGGCTTTGTTCTGGTCCAGAGCCTGGGAATCCGTATTCACGGCCACAAAATCGACGCCCTGAAGGTCTGCGGCTACCATGGTGTTCAAGGCATTTCCTCCGGCGCCACCCACACCAATTACTTTCATCTTGGCATTGTTTTCCAGCTTTTCATCTAGTAGAATATTCAGCTTTCCAAATTCATCCATATAGTTCTCCTCTGAGTTTCTCAATTGTTATTGTCCAATCTTTATCTTAAAAAAATCTTCTGAAAAAATTCGTTATACTGTCTCTTACATCCTCCCACAGGTTATCGGTTTTGCGATGATAAAATGACCCGCCTTCATGATAATTCCGGCCATACAGAGTTAAACCCACTGCCGTGGCATAGATGGGATTTCGGACCGATTCGGTCAGCCCTCCCAGATATTTCGGTATTCCAAGTTTTACAGGCATTCCCCACAGTTTTTCCGCCAGTTCAATAGTTCCTTTCAACATGGCACCCCCTCCGGTAATCACAACTCCGGTTGCCATCAGGTTCAGCAGGTCGGATTTTTCCATTTCCTGATAGGTCAGGTTCAGTATTTCCTCCATGCGCGGTTGAATGATATCGGTAAGTAGCGAGCGGGAGATGACCCGGGGAACACGACCGCCTACACCCGGTACGGTAAGTGTTTCACTGGTCTTGACCATATCCGACATTCCGCATCCATGATCAATTTTGACCATTTCCGCCTGCTCAGGCGGTGTCCTCAACCCAATGGCAATATCATTGGTCACATGCTGGCCACCCAGTGCCACTACGGAGGTGTGCCGGATATGTCCCTCGAAAAACATGGCGACATCAGTGGTCCCTCCTCCCAGGTCCACCAGGGCCACCCCCAGATTACGTTCATCATCATCAAGGACGGCCAGACTGCTGGCCAGTGGTTCCAAAACGATTTCGTCCACATTATATCCTGCACGCTGAACGCTTTTTACCATGTTCTGGGTGGAGGTGACGGCTGCGGTCACGAGATGGACTTCCACTTCCAGGCGGACACCGGAAAGACCCACAGGATCAGGAATTCCGTCCTGATCATCCACGATAAATTCCTGGGGAATGACATGAAGAATCTCACGATCGATAGGTAATGCCAGGGCTTTGGCAGCGCTGATGGCACGAGCCACATCTTCCTGCGTAATTTCATGATCATCACGGGATACTCCCACCACTCCCTTACTGTTAAGGCTGCGAATATGGTCACCGGCAATTCCCACGAAAACGCTTTCCACCTCCACACCTGCCATGTGTTCCGCCTCATTGAGGGCTTGCCGGACGGACTGGATGGTCTGTTCAATATTAACCACCACTCCTTTGCGTAATCCATGGGAGGGGGCACTGCCGATACCCACCACATTCAGTTGTCCCCCCAGATCTTCTTTGACGATTACGGCACACACCTTGGTGGTGCCAATGTCCAAACCGGTTAATATTCTGCTTTCCATCTTGTTATTCCTAACTTTTCCTGGTCACGATCAATCTGTCTTTATAGGTTAGATCAATTTTTTTAATGCTATTCAGCTTATTTAAACCATTTGAGTCTTTCAAAAATTCGCTCAGGATATAAAGCCGGCGGTGCAGATGATCCGAACCGATATTCACCTCCGCCCCTCCCCGGATCAGGTACAGGGACGGCGCTTCACCTCGCTTGATATGAATTTCGGATATAAACCGAAACAGATCTTCGTCCACCGCATCTATCAGTTTAATTAATTCCAGCGCTTCCAGCAGGGGCTGACGGTTCTGTAACAGACTCTGAACCGAAAGACCCGTGATTAGAGGCAGATGATTCAGCAACATACCGGGCTTCTTCAGCAGCATTTTCCCCTCTTCGTCAACCATGTATATCTTCTGATCCACCAGGTAAGCCACCGCCTGCCTTTCCTGGACAGAGATGATGAGGGTGGACGGCAGGGAGCGACTGATGCTTACCCCTCTCAGGTAGGGATTCTGCAACACTTTTTCACCAACTTCCCCGATCGGAATCTGGAAAAGCCGTTTTCCCGGTTTAAGGGAAGCCAGCTGGATGATATCCTGCTTCTCAACATATTCATTGCCCTGAACGCGCACATCCTTTAACAGAAACATGCGGCTGTCGCTTATCATATGATTGGCAAATCTGAAAAGTCCGTAAGCCACAGCCCCCAGGATCATCACGCCCAGGATAAAACGGGGATTGGGAAACGGCGGATTTTCCTGCTGGCTGCTCCGGTAACGGAACAAGGGTGTTTCATTCCGGTTGACGGACTTTTTTTTCTTCTTCATCAGTAAATCCTAAAAGTTTGACTTCAAGTTCCAGCCAGATATCAAAACGGCGGTATACAATGTTCTGTACTTCCTGAATCAGCTGATAAATATCTCGGGCAGTGGCCTTATCATAATTGATGATAAAATTGGCATGCTTGGGAGACACCATAGCCCCTCCAATCCGCAGGCCTTTACAGCCTGCCTGCTCAATCAGTGTTCCGGCAAAATTGCCGGGAGGGCGTTTAAATACACTTCCGCAGGAACCATAATCCAGGGGCTGCCGGGCGCTGCGCTGGGTCAGATAATTCTCCCTGGACTTCTGCAGCTCGGTTCTGCTTCCATCAATCAACTGCAGCTGGCATCCCAGCATGATCTTATCCTGCAGCTTATCGGCACGCCGATAAGCAAAGCCGGCATCTTCGCCTTTTATTCGCATAATCTGCCCGTCATAAGTCATGGCATCAATAAAAACCACCCGGTCTCCGATTTCCCCCACAAAGGCCCCCGCATTCATGCGCAGCGCTCCGCCCACCGTACCCGGTATTCCGGACATGAAATCAAGACCGGCAAGCTCCTGCTCCTCACAAAATTCCACCAGTTTCGAGACCAGAACACCGGCGCCGGCATAAACCATCTGAGCATCCCGGGAAAGCTCGGGACAGCACTGATTCAGTTTAAAAACGATCATATCAATTCCATCATCATGAACCAGAATATTGGATCCGCTTCCCAGGATGTAAACCGGTACCTGCCGCTGATGGCACAGGGAAAGCATATCCTGCAATTCCTCCCGGTTTGCAGGAACACATAATGCTGTGGCAGGACCACCTACCTTGTAGGTGGTGTAAGATTTCAGCGGTTCGTTGAGCTTCACCCGTTCCGCATAGTGATTCCACAGTTGAATGGCCATTTCCCGTGCTGTATCAGACTTTTTCATCTTCTCACAATCAGTTTTTTTGGCGCTGGCCGGTATTTGGTTTTTTTTGACCATTACCGTTCTTCAAACGGTCAATTAAGGCTTCCCCATACTTCCAGATATCACCTGCACCCAGTGTAATGACCATATCACCCGGACGTACAATTTTAACAACCGCATCCGGCAAGGCAGTTTTATCCGCCACATAATGTACATCCTTGTGTCCCAGTGACCGGGCCGTATCTGCAATAAGTTTTCCGTCAATGCCGGGGAGCGGCTGCTCCCGGGCTGGATATACATCGGTGACCACCAGCACATCTACCTGTAAAAAGGCGCGGGCAAAATCCATGTAAAAATCGCGGGTACGGGAATAGAGATGCGGCTGGAATACTGCCACCAGCCGGCGCTCCGGCCACCCTTTCCGTGCCGCCTGAAGGGTAGCAGTTATTTCACTGGGATGATGTGCATAATCATCCACCACCATGATGTCCCGCACCTGCGCTTTATGTTCAAATCGCCGGTTGACGCCACTGAATTTTTCCAGACCTTCCCTGATGCGGTCGAAGGGTATATCCAGTTCCAGTCCCACCGCAATTGCTGCAAGAGCATTCAGAACATTATGCTCTCCGGGAATTTTCAGATGGATATGTCCCATCTTATAATTCATATAGTTAATGTCAAAAGATATTCCACCATTTTTCGCTTCCACCCCATATGCCTGAATATCTGCCTGTTTGTTGAATCCATAGGTGGTGATGCTGCGCTGGATTTTACTCAGGATTTCCTGCACACCGGGATTGTCCAGGCACACAATTACCCGCCCATAAAAAGGAACCTTGTTGGCAAAAGAAACGAAGGAATTCTTTAAATCGTCCAGGTTATCATAACACTCCAGATGATCCGCTTCGATGTTGGTAATTACGGCAATGGTCGGTATCAGTTTAAGGAATGATTTATCATATTCATCCGCTTCAGCCACCAGAAACTCACTGTCTCCTAATTTGGCGTTGGTGTCCAGCGCTCTCACCCGTCCGCCGATGATAAGAGTGGGATCCAGTTCACCCTCACTTAGCACCGCTCCGGTCAGGGAGGTTGTGGTGGTCTTCCCATGGGTTCCGGAAATAGCAATTCCGAACTTCAGACGCATTAATTCTGCCAGCATTTCAGCCCGTTTGATTACCGGTATCTTCCTCCGGTATGCTTCCCGGACTTCGGGATTATCGGTGGTGACTGCGGAGGAATACACCAGAACATCGGCATCTTTTACATTCTCCGGAATATGCTTATCCGAGATTTTCACACCGATACGGGTCAGATGATCGGTCACCTCGGTCATATTTTTGTCCGAACCGCTCACTTTATACCCCAGGTTAACCAGCACTTCGGCAATACCACTCATACCGATACCGCCAATTCCCACAAAATGAATATTTTTAATTTTTCCCAGGCGTATCTTCATGATTTTCTTTCATTAGATGTATAACCTGATCGGCAATATATGCGGCCGCTTCCGGCTGATATATGTCCTTCCATTTTTTTCCCATTTCAGCAGCTAGTTGTTTATCCTGTAATAATTTTTTTATGGCTGCCCCCAGGTTTTGCTCAAAATTTTCATCTTCTTTCACCATTAACGCCGCACCCATTCCGGCGATGGTCTGCGCATTTTTTTCCTGATGACCTGCTGCAGCATACGGGTAGGGAACCAGTATGCAGGGCCTTCCCACCATGGCCAGTTCAGCCAGGGTAATGGCGCCGGCCCGGCTGATGATGATATCCGCCGCTGAGTAAGCCAGATCCATGGAATCGATATAATCCTTCACCCTGATGTGAGGATGCCGTGATATCGGCCAGTTCATAACTTCAGAAAAATTACCCTTTCCGGTCTGCCATAAAATCTGGATGTCATAACCACTTACCAACCCACCTGCGATGCGGGACATAGCGGTGTTTAATGAGCGGGCACCCTGACTGCCCCCCAGAATGAACAGAACCGGTTTATGCCCATCAAATCCCCAGTGGGCGGTTGCTTTCTCCCTGTCGTGCAATTTCAGGGAGGTTCGCACTGGTACACCGGCCACGATCACTTTCCCTTTGATTTTCTTAAGATACTGCCTGACGCTATCATACGGGACGCATACTATTTCACTGTATCTTGCCAGCAGCCGGGTTGTCACTCCCGGGAAGCTGTCCTGCTCCTGAACCAGAGTGGGAATACCCAGTTTAGCCGCAGAATAAACTACCGGTCCGCTGACATAACCACCGGTCCCGACCACCACATCCGGCCGGGTATTTAGCATCAGAAAGAGACTCTGGAACAAACTTACCATAACTTTCAGCGGAAACAGAACATTCCGTAGGGTAAAATAGCGCTGAAAACCGGATATCCAGATTTTCCGGTAGGGAATGCCCAGGGCAGGCACAATACTGTTTTCAATACCCTGGTAACCGCCCACGTACAGAATGGTGAAATCACCCTTTTGCTGCAGGGATTCAATAATGGCCAAAGCGGGATAAACATGTCCCCCGGTGCCCCCACCTGCGAAAACTATTTTACCTGATAGCGGTATCATTTTATATAACGCAACTTTCTGTTTTTTAAATTCTGCATGGCACGGTTGGCAAACTGATAATTATTTACCTGCACCTGTGAAAAAGCCCTGGCTGAAATATTCAGGAGCAATCCGGCTGTAATGCTCGATGTAATCATAGAACTTCCGCCATAGCTGATGAAGGGCAAAGGCAATCCGGTGGGCGGGGCCAGATGAGCGGCAACCATCATGTTGATAAGGGCATAAAGAATGATATTAGCTGTCAATCCGAATGCCATGTATTTACTGAATTTATCCGGAATCTTTTTAATGATGAAAATTCCCCGATACATGAGCAGTAGAAATAATACCAGAATAAGAATGGTGCCGATAAATCCCCATTCTTCCCCGATGATGGAAAAGATAAAATCCGTATGTGCTTCAGGCAGGAAAAACAACTTCTGATTACTCTGGGCAAAGCCGACTCCGGTTATTCCGCCCGCACCCAGGCTGATCAGAGACTGGTTAATCTGATAACCTTTACCAAGCAGGTCCGATTCCGGATGTAAAAAAGCAATGATGCGGTCAAATTTATACGATGAAATTTTTATCAACAACGCCCCTGCCGGTGCTATCACCATGATGCCGGCCAGGAAAAAGCGAAGGGGTACCGGAGCCACAAACAACATGGACATGCCAATCAGAGTGAGCATAAAGGCTGAGCTGAAATCCGGCTGAGCGACGATGAGCCCGGCAAGTAACAGGATATACAATATATGCGGCAGAAAGCCCTGTGAAAAACCGCTCAGATACTGTTCCTTTCGCACCAGTGAATCAGCTAAGAAAATTATGAGAGAAAGCCTGGCAATATCGCTGACCTGTATGTGGAAGAATCCCACATTCATCCATCTCCCGGATCCGCTGGCATGTAAATAGACAAGCAGAGATAGACTGATCAAAATCAGTACCCAGCTTTTCCGCTGCAATTTTTCATAGGGAAATTTATAGGCAACAATCATACAGATAATTCCGCTGAAAACCCATAACAGCTGCCGTTTGAGATAAAAGAGATGGTCATGACGGAATTTGTCCGCATAAAATGCGCTTGCACTGTAAACCATGATGATCCCAAAGGCCATCAGCCCCAGAACAGTGTAAAAAATCCAGTAATCAAGCTGGTTTCGATGCATCAGTCCAGATTCTCAACTATTTTTTTAAATTGCCGGCCGCGGTCTTCATAATCCCGGAACATGTCAAAACTGGAGCATGCCGGAGACAGCAGCACAATCTCATTTTTTCGGGCAACCTGAAACGCTTTCCTAATTGCGTCCTGCAGATTATCAGCCCTTAGCAGGGGCACGATCCCTTGCCAGGCCTTTTCCATCCGATCTGCAGCCTGGCCGATAAGAATGGCGGTTTTTACCCGATCTTTCAACAGGTGATTAATTTTCGAGAAGTCACCCCCCTTATCCTTCCCTCCGGCGATCAGAATAATTTTATCGTCAAAGCTTTTTAATGCGTAACTCAGCGAATCCACACTGGTGGCTTTGGAATCATTGATGAAGGTGACATGATTCAGAACACGCACCAATTCCAGGCGATGTTCTATTCCTTTGAATTTACAGAGTTCCTTGGCAATTATTTTTTCCGGCACCTCCTGCAGGGAGGCAATAAGCGCTGCCACCATCATGTTGTAGCGATTGTGAGGACCTCGCAGATAGATATTCTTCAGATAAACATGCTCCTCTTCACCGGCCAGGCGGATAATGATCTTCTCATTTACCCAGTATACTCCCTCCCGGGAGTGAGGCTGCAGACTGAATACAAGTTTTTTGGGTATGGCCTTCCGCAAAGATTTCTTTAAATAATTATCATCGATATTATAAATCAGATAATCCGATTCCGTCATATTTTTCAGGATATTCATCTTGGCCTGCGCATAGGCTTCAAAATCCGGATAACGATCCAAGTGATTAGGTGTAAGATTCATGATCACTGCAATACGGGGATGGAAACTATAGATTGTTTCCAGTTGAAAACTGCTGATTTCCAGAATCACCACGTGCTTGCTGGAGCAGTTGAGAACATGTTCTGAAAAGGGAACACCAATGTTGCCGGCAACAATGGTTGAGGGATCCCATTTTTTCAGGATCTCTCCGCTCAGGGTGGTGGTGGTTGTTTTTCCATTGGAGCCGGTGATGGCAAAAATCGGAGAATGACAGAACCAGGAGGAAACTTCTATTTCACCCACAATGGGTATTGCTTTCTTTTGTGCCCTGCCCAGAACCGGGATATCCAGGGGGAGGCCGGGACTGATACATATTAGGTCGCTCTGCAGAATCCTGTCACTGTGCCCGCCCGTCTCCAGCTCTATTCCCAGGCGTTCAAGCTCCTGCCGGTCAAGGGAAAGCATGTCCGCCGGTTTGACATCGCTCAGCAGCACGGAAGCGCCTTCCCTGGCAATGAGTTTGGACACCGCAATGCCGCTGCGAGCTGCTCCCAGTACTGCCACCCGGGAACCTGCAATATTTTTTTTATTCTCTTCGGCGTTTCGACCTATTATCACGCGTTTATCTCCATAAACCGGATTGTCAGTTTATCTCACCTTGAAGGTGGTGAGGGTCAACAAAGCTAGCAGAATGCCGATAATCCAAAGCCGTGTGACTACCTTGGACTCATGCCAGCCTTTGAGCTCAAAGTGATGATGCAATGGGGCCATTTTAAATATGCGCCTCCCCGTCCCGAACTTCTTTTTGGTATATTTATAGTAGCTTGTTTGAATGATAACTGAGAGGGTTTCCGCTACGAAAACGCCTCCGATCAGAATCAACAGGATTTCTTTTTTCAGCAGCACGGAAATTGCACCCAGCGTACTGCCCAGAGCCAGTGCCCCGGTGTCCCCCATAAAGACCTCAGCCGGGTAAGCATTGTACCAGAGAAAACCCATGGCTGCTCCCACCACCGCCAGACAATATACGGCAAGCTCACCGGATCCCGGAAGATAAATGATGTTCAGATAATCGCTGAAATTGACATTTCCGGTTACATAGCTCATGCCGGCAAAGGCCAGCATGGCAATCGCAATAAGACCGGTAGCCAGTCCGTCCAGTCCGTCAGAAAGGTTTACTGCATTGGAGGTACCGGTAATTACAAAGATAACCATCGGTATGTAAAACCACCCGAAATCAATTTCCAGATTCTTGAAAAATGGCATACTGGTATTGGAATTGATACCCTGCATGATGTAGTTTGAATTAAAGAAAATCGTACCTCCGACATATAATCCGAGAATAATCTGACCGGCCAGTTTATATCTGCCGATAAGCCCCTTTTTCATTTTCTTTACAACCTTCAGATAATCATCCAGAAATCCCACCATTCCCATCCATAAAGTGGAAACGAACATCAGTTGAATATAAAAATTCGATAATTTTGCCCAGAGAATGACACCCAGGCTTACTCCAACCAGAATTATAATGCCACCCATGGTAGGCGTGCCGGATTTTATCAGATGAGATTGCGGACCGTCACCGCGAATTTCTTCTCCAATCTGATTTTTCTTAAGTATCCGTATTATCCGGGGCCCTATAAACAGGCTGAAAATCAACGCAGTAATAGCCGCGAGCGCCGCCCGCACCGTGATATAACGGAACAGATTGAATCCGAAGTAGAAATCTTTAAGTTCGTAAAGCAGATCTCCCAGCATAACTATCCCCGAATCTCAAATAAAGTCAGCACTTTTTCCACTGCTATCCCTCTCGATCCTTTCAGCAGTACAATATCACCGCTATTCAGCATTTCGGATAATTTCTGTGCGGTTTCCTCATGGGTGAGGTAAAAAAATGATTCCACTTGTGTATCAGGCGGGTTTTTCAATTCTTCATAAATAAACCGGCTGTAATTCCCCAGGCAGAGGACCGCCTGAATATCTTTATCCGCAAGATAGCGGCCAATCTGACGGTGTTCTTCCTCACTCATCTCACCTAACTCCAGCATGTCTCCCAGCACCAGTAATTTTTTGCCTTCATCCCTAACGGGTAAATCACACAAATAATCTATGGCGGCCCGTAGCGATTCAGGATTGGAATTATAGGTATCATTAATGATCATAATCCCGTCATGGTAAGTTACAGCCATGCGTTTGTCCTGAGCCTGAACCGATTCCAGGCCGGCTTTCACTTCTTCCGGAGAAATGCCTGCATCCAGTCCCATACTTCCGGCCAGCAGCGCATTCATGAACTGCTGCCGGCCGGGAATTTTCAGTCTGATCTCAGGGCTATGATTGATGCGGAGTCGAACATGGCCCTGTTCATCCGCTCCCAGAAATTCACCCTGATAATCGGTTCCCGTCCTCAATCCGCAGGTTCTGGTTACTAACCGGCTATTCTTATAATTCCTGAGATATGTATCTTCTGTATTAAGATAAATGCAGGTTCCTTTCTTCATGGTATCAAACAGGGATTTTTTCTCTTCATAAATAGCCTCTTTTGATCCGAAAAATCCAATGTGACCACTGCCGATATTGGTGATAACCGCATGAGTGGGCTGCACGATATGTGCAAGTGCGGCAATTTCTCCCGGTCGATTGGTACCCAGTTCCACCACGGCCACACCGGTTTCACCGGAGATTTGCAGTAGTGTCAGCGGGACACCGATAAAATTATTCATATTTTTATTAGTCCTGGACACCCGGCAGGTTGCATTCAGTACCGTCGCCAGCATCTCTTTAGTTGTTGTTTTTCCTGTAGAACCGGTTATAGCATACACCGGAATATTGAACTTCATGCGATACCACCCGGCAAATTCCATCAGAAATCTTACAGTGTCCGATACATAGATAATGCCGATCCTAGCTTCCAGCATTTTTACCTTATGCTCATTGGATACCACCAGCAGTGAGGCCCCTGCATTTAGCGCATCGGCGGCAAAATCATGACCATCATACCGATCCCCCGGGATGGCGATAAAAAGATCCCCCGAACGAATGACCCGTGAATCGATAGAAATATTCGTTATCATAAAATCGTGGGACAAGCCCACCACCTTGTGGGCTGTCCCGGATATTTCAAGAAATTTGTTTAGTCTTACACTTTCCATGGCAACCTGTCTGATTGAACGTTCAGCCGGAAAAAACCTTTCCCTTTGTTTCAAAATATTCCCGTACCACCTCATGATCATCAAAATGATAACGGTTTTCCTGTATCTCCTGGTATGTCTCATGGCCCTTTCCCGCAATGACCACACAATCCTCATCCTGTGCCATATCCAGAGCCGTCCGGATGGCCTCTTTCCTGTCCACAATAACCATTACCCTGGATTGGTCCGAGATTCCGGCTACTATTTCATCTATAATTAACTCCGGATCCTCCGTGCGGGGATTATCATTGGTCAGAATTATCTGATCAGCAAAATCCTCTGCAGCTTTTCCCATGGAGGGCCTCTTGCCGCGGTCACGGTCCCCTCCTGCTCCGAAAACGACAATCAGATTCCTGGGCCGGGTTACCCACACCGCTCTTAAAATGTTGTACAGCGACTCCGGGGTATGGGCATAGTCAATATAGACCGAATATCCTGCTGGCACCGGAATGGCTTCGCAACGTCCCGGTACCCGCAGCAGGTTTTCAATGCCGGTGCTGATAAATTCATCCTGGATCCCCAGACTGACGGCCAGGGCGGCTGCGGCCATTATGTTATAAATATTGAAATCTCCCAGAAACGCGGTGCGAACCGTGAGGTTTCCGGAAGGAATCTTCACAGACAATATCATACCGCTTTTATCCGCCTGATGTGTGATATAAGAAACCGTGGAATCCTGGTTAGTCATAGAGAATGTAAACACCTCACCCCCGGTTTTTTCTTTAATCCGGGAGGTGTAACTATCATCAGCATTTAAAATCACCCTTTGATGCTCGTTCATTTTCTCAAAAAGTTTTCGCTTAGCCAGGAAATAGTTCTCCATGGTTTGATGAAAATCCAGATGGTCCCGTCCCAGATTGGTAAAGACAGCGGCGGTATATTGAATATCTTCGACCCTGTGAAGACTGAGAGCATGGGATGATACTTCCATAACCGCACTCTTCATCCGGTGAGCAACCAGGTAATCGAACAGGCGGAATATATCCAGGGCCTCGGGCGTCGTCCGTTCCGCAGGTGACCAGTTTTCGCCGTCATAGGTTTCAACCGTGGTAATCAGACCGGGCCACCAATGGGCCGCTTCAAGTATGGAATGAATGAGGTAAGCCGTGGTGGTTTTACCGGTGGTCCCTGTAATACCGATTATTTTCAGCTTACGATCCGGATTATGGAAAAATAACCGGGCAATCCGAGACAACGCTCTTCTGGTACTGTTTACAGTTACAATAGTCGATCCGGCAAGATCTGTTTCCTGTTCAACAAAAAATACACGCGCTCCTTTTTGGTAGGCGTGATGGACAAACCGGTGTCCGTCTGTGCGAAAACCAGGGATGGCCACAAAAGCATGATCCTTTTCCACTTTCCTGGAGTCATACTGGATATCTGCAACGAAGCGGTCCAGCGGTCCGGAGACTTCCTTTACATTAATTTTTCGCAGCATGTCAGCCAATTTCATCATGACGGTTTCAATACCAGTTTGACTTTCTCATTATTTAAAATCCGGCTGCCTGGTTTTGGCTGCTGGCTCACCACGATTCCATGTCCATTATAATCAGGCGTAATATCAATTAGGGACAGCATGGTCAGTGCTTCTTTCAGAGACAACCCGGTAAGAGCCGGCATAATTTTTTCACTTATGGGTGATTCGTCGTCCACATACAGAATAACACCGGTCAGGCGCCCGTTCTGGCGGATTTCTTCCTGGCGGATAACTTGGCTTCCTCCACCTTTCACCGATACCTCCAGATTCATCTGATGTAGGACTTTCAATGCCACATTTTTCTCCAGTTTTTCCAGATTTGGAATTACCACTTCTGAAGAATCCCGGGAATCTGCTCTCCGTGCAATGGTGATGCCCTGCTCAACCGAATAAATACTCATAATTCTGCGGGAAATTTCCCGGAACACCGGAGCTGCCACAACTCCTCCATAATACTGTCCCTTAGGATCACGGATCATGATGAGGAGAGCAAAGCTGGGAGCCTGGCTGGGAAAATAGCCTACAAAAGAGGCCAGATGTCTTCGGGAACTATGAGTTGCTTTTTCCATATCATAAAGCTGGGCCGTACCGGTTTTACCTGCAATACTAACATTTTCAAGGGCGGCCTCTTTGCCGGTACCCCTATCAACAACCCCCTCCAGCACGCCTGTCATGAGGCCGGCGGTTTCTTCCGATATCACCCGCCTGATAATTTCCCCCCGGTTTTCTGATGACGGCTTCCCGCTATATCCGGATATGGATTTTAGGGTATAGGGTTTCATCAGTTTTCCTCCGTTGGCGACCGCCGCATATGCCGATAACAGTTGCAGGGGAGTAACACCAATCTCATAACCGAAACTCAGGAAAAGATGGGTAGTTTTGGAAAATTTATCCACAGAACTTAAAATACCGGCACTTTCCCCCGGCAGATCAACACCGGTGGGCATGCCAAAACCAAAATTGCGGATATATTTAAACAGTATTTCCCTCTTTAACTTTTCGGCTATCTTGACCACACCAATATTACTGGAATTCTCAAAAATCCGGCGAGCAGTTAACCAGCTGTATTTGGTATAATCTCTGAAGGTATGGGTAAAAAGACGGTAATTTCCATTTTCACAGAAAAAGATCTCCCGGTCCAGATTCAGATTCAGATGTTCCAGAGCCGTTGCCAGAGTAACTATCTTAAAGGTCGAACCGGGTTCGAACGCATCACTCACCGCCCTGTTCTTCAGGGTAGCAGGGGGATATTGACTGGGCCGTTCCGGATCAAAAAAAGGATAATTGGACAGGGCCAGAATTTCACCACTGCGGGGATTCATCAGAATGGCAATACCATCCTGGGCGTCACATTTTTCAACTGCCCGCTTTAATTCATCGTCCAAAATCGTCTGGTAATCAATGTCCAGCGTCAGTGTAATATCCAGCCCGTCGATAGATTCTTCACCCGGATAATCCAGATCCGGCAGCTGGGTTCCCAGGGCATCCTTCTGCAGGATCATCCAGCCCGGTTTGCCCTGCAGAAAGTCGTTGTACTGGTATTCGATTCCCCCCAGAGGATTATTATCCACATCACAGAAACCCAGAACCTGTGCAGCATTAAATTTATAGGGATAAACACGCAAAAACCGTTTTTCCAGTATAATTCCGGGATTTTTCGACTCTTTTATTTTCTTCACTTGTGAAGGTAGCATTTTATGAGCCAGGAAAACAAAATCTTGATTACTGTGCAGTTTGCTTTCCAGGACAGACCTGGGGATTTGCAGTGATGCATTAAGCAATTCCAGGGCTGCGGACCGGTTTTTCAGCCACTTCCCTGAAACGGCCACTGAATAAAGCAACACATCCTTTGCCAAAACACGCCCCTTGCGGTCCATAATGGTACCACGGCGGGCAGGAACCACATGGCGATTCTCCATATTTTGGCGCCTTTTTTCCTCATAATAGTCATGTTTCACAATCTGCACGTGCACCAGTTTTACCCCCAGCATCACGAAACAGGAGAAGATCAGCAGAAAAATGAATCCCCGCCGGAAATTCACTCTAGCCCCACCACCAGACTGGTGCTGAGGGGGGTAATTCCGATATTTTTTATTTTTTCCTTTCATATCTCAATAGTTTTCTTTGACTTACAAAGATCTTAACGGGAGGTTCCCCCGGCACAAACATGTTCAGTTTCTTCTTTGCCATGGCAGGTACTTCACGCTCCAGAGAATTCCGGAGACTTTCCAGCCGGCTGTTTTCGGCATTAAGAGCCAGCACCTGCTGATTCAGTTTATCAATTTCCTGCAAATAGGAACGGATTTTAACATTTTTCCATTGAAACAGAATGAAGAAAACCGTTAAAAGCAGCAATCCGATAAAAAGACCGAACGCTGATAAAAAATTATAAGCTGCCCGGGAAGCACCCATACGCACCCGGTAAAGCATCTTTATCTGTTTCTTCTGGTTGGACCGGTAAATCATATAATTCCCCTGAAAGGCATAATTTTTTCCGCCGCTCTCAGCCGGGCGCTCCTGCTGCGGGGATTGGCCTCAATCTCCTCCACAGCCGGTCTTACCGGACGGCGGGTCAATACCCGCATCTCAGATTCTTTATCACAGATACATTGGGGAAAATCCGGTGGACAGATACAGTCGGTTTCTTTATAACGGAAAAATTCCTTCACGATGCGGTCTTCCAGTGAATGATAGGAAATAATGACCATGCGGCCTGATTTTTTCAAACACTGATAGGCTTTTTCCAGCGCCATTTTCAGTCTTTCCAGCTCATTATTGACTTCAATCCGCACCGCCTGGAATATCCGGGCGAGGGTTTTATTAATAAACACCGGTGGAACTGCAGATCTTATGACGGTGACCAGTTGGCCGGTGGTTTCAATCCGCCCCTGCCGGCGGGCTTCCACAAGTTTACGGGCAATGATGCGCCAGCGATGTTCCTCACCATATACCCGGAAAATTTCTTCCAGTTTTTCACGGGGATAATCATTTATAACCGTAGCTGCAGATAATTTGTTTTCCGGATTGAAGCGCATATCGAGCGGTCCGTCCATTTGAAATGAGAAACCTTTTTCCTTCCGGTCAATCTGAAATGATGATATTCCTAAATCAAACAGGAATCCATCCGCCGGTAATAAATTTTCTTCCAGCAGCAAAACATCCAATTGATCAAAATAGACGTGACGGCAAATTTTATTATCGAACCTCTTCAGGCGCTGCTGCGCGAAGTGAAGTGCATCGGGATCCGAATCAATACACAACAGCATGCCCCTTCCGTTCATTTTTTCCAGAATCAATAGTGAATGTCCGCCACCACCCGTTGTACAATCCACATATATTCCGGCCGGATCTGAAATAAGAAAATCCACAGCGGTTTCAGCCAGAACCGGCTCATGGAAATAATTTTGTCGCATATAACCAAATGACTTTTATTTAAAAATCCAGAAAACCAGACAGATGCTGGTACTGTGTTTCGTCTTTCTGTAAAAATTTATCCAGTTCCGTGGGATTCCAGATCTCAATTTTTTTTCCGGTTCCAATGACCACCACATCCTTCACCAAACCTGCATACTGGATGAGTTCCCCTGGTATATTTATGCGACCTTGTTTATCGACTTTCTGGTGTGATGCATGATAATTTATTCGCCGGTTAAGAATACGCCGCTCAACTGCATCGGTAACTTTTTCCTCAAGCTCATTAACCTTACGGCGCCATTCATTAATCGGGAATATGGCGATATAACGCTCAGTACCCCGGGTAAGGATGAAAACCTTTTCCCCATCCTCATACTTTTGTGTAATTTCCCGGAATCGGGCCGGCAGATTGATCCTGCCCTTCGCGTCCAGCACATTGGTGTATCGGCCAAAATATTCTTCCATGGATATCGAGCGCTTCTTTTAGTGTAATTTGATGGAAAATGCCCCACTTTAAACCACCAGTATATTATAACAAAAAATCCTTCAAATGCAAGAATTAACTTTTATTTTTTAATTTTTTTTAGGAAAAGTAAATGCGGATGGGATAGATAGTCTAAATAATTAAATTACATTTATTTAGATGTAAAATATGAACCGCCAATTGCTGGCGGCAAAGCAAAATATTAAAAAATGATTCCCGGAAACAACTCTGCATTGCGGTACCGCTGCCCCGGGAATACACCATTAAAACCGGCACTTCCTAATGAATAAACATGGCGTCGCCGTAACTGAAAAAGCGGTATTTGTTTTCAACCGCTTCCCGGTATGCCTTTTTAATCAGATCCAGGGATCCGAAGGCCGCAACCAGCATGAGAAGGGTGGAAGCGGGAAGATGAAAATTCGTCAGCAATTTATTAACCACTCTGAACTCATAAGGGGGGTAGATGAATTTATCGGTCCAGCCTCTGGCGGAACGGATAAATCCGTGATGGTCACTCAGGGATTCCAGGGCCCGGACACAGGTGGTTCCCACCGCCACCACTGAACCGCCTTCCTGCCGTGTTTTATTGATAAGGCTGGCAGTTTCCGTATCAATTTCATAGTATTCGGAATCCATCCGATGACGACTGATATCCTCTACTTTTACCGGTCGGAAGCTCCCCACCCCGATATGCAAGGTTACATAGGCTAACTTAATCTCTCTTTTCTCAATTTTCTGCAGAAGAGGATTAGTAAAGTGCAGGCCGGCGGTGGGTGCGGCAACGGCACCCGGTTTGCTGGCATATACCGTCTGGTAATACTCCTGATCCCGGCTCTCGGGATGCCGTTTAATATAGGGCGGTAAGGGCATACTACCGATTTTGTCCAGAATCTGCAGTATATTCCCGTTGGTGTCGAATTCCACAATGCGACCGCCGGATAGGGTATTATCCACCACGTCGCAGGACAGATTTTCATCGAACAAAATTTTATTTCCGATGCGGATCTTCCTGGCCGGCTTCACCATAACTTCCCACAGATTTCCTTCCAGGTTGCGCAGCAGAAAAACTTCCACCTGGGCGCCGGTACGGTCTTTTCGACCGAACAGGCGTGCCGGAAAAACCCGGGTATCATTCAGAACCAGACAATCTCCCGCATTTAACAAATTGGCTAAATCGGCAAATTTCTGATGTTTTATGGCACCAGTGGCCCTGTTCATCACCATCAAGCGGCATGAATCCCTTTTTTCCAGAGGATATTGAGCAATAAGTTCCTGCGGCAAGTCGTATTCAAAATCTTCCAGCCTGTATCGTAGATTATCTATAGAATCAAAATAATTTTTCTTGGAATCCATAATTCTTCATATTGTAGTTAAAATGTTCATAGGCTAATTTGGTTGCCACTCTCCCCCGTGGAGTTCTTTTTAAGAATCCCTCCTGAATTAAAAAAGGTTCATACATTTCTTCAATAGTCTCGCTTTCCTCGGCCACCGCGACGGCAATGGTATTCAGGCCAACCGGACCACCGCTATATTTTTCAATTATGGTCAGCAGAATACGTTTATCCATATCATCCAGACCCCGGTTATCGACTTCCAGCAGTTTCAGGCTTTGATCAGCCACCTCTTTGCGGATAATCCCATCGGCCCTGACCTGGGCAAAATCGCGCGTGCGGCGCAGCAGCCGGTTGGCAATACGAGGGGTTCCGCGGGAACGCCGGGCAATTTCCAGGGCGCCTTCATCATCAATTTTGACATCCATAATGCGGGCAGAACGCAATACGATCTTTTTCAGATCATCTGCCCGGTAATAATCCAGCCGGGAAACCACCCCGAAACGCGCCCGCATAGGCGAGGTTAACAGGCCTGCCCGGGTGGTTGCGCCGATCAGGGTAAAGGGCGGTAGTTGGATCTGAATGGATCTGGCATTGGGGCCCCGGTCAATCATAATATCAAGCCGGAAATCCTCCATGGCGGAATAGAGATACTCTTCCACAATATTATTAAGGCGATGGATTTCATCAATAAACAATACGTCATATTCTTTCAGGTTCGTCAGTATGCCAGCCAGATCTCCGGCCTTATCCAGAACCGGCCCGGAGGTGGTTTTAATGTCTACAGACAGTTCGTGGGCAATAATATGTGCAAGGGTGGTTTTTCCCAGGCCGGGAGGACCATAAAGCAACACATGGTCCAGCGCCTCGGACCGTTGACGCGCGGCTTCAATATAGATTCCCAGATTCTCTTTGACCTTCAGCTGTCCGACAAAATCGGACAGATTCTGAGGTCGCAGACTTATATCAATTTCCTGCTCATCCCCGAGCGGCCGTGGATCAATAATATCGTTTTTCATTGATTATACTTCCTGCAGAACATATTTAATCAGATCTTCAATGGATATATCTTTGCCGCGATTTTTTATCACTTTCTCGATTCGGCTTTTTGCATCGTTCTGTTTATAACCCAGAGTAATCAGGGCGCGAAGCGCCTCATTAAAGCGATCCCGTTCAGGCAAAGAAAGGGCGGATGTTGCCACGAAAGCGACTCCTGCCGGTAACATTATCTTCTCTTTCATTTCCAGCAGCACCCGCTGGGCAGTTTTTTTACCGACCCCCGGTATTTTTGTCAACAGATCCGCATCATCACTCACAATGGCCTGCTGAAATTCTTCCACCGAAAGCCCTGAAAGTATGGTCATTGCCAATCGTGGTCCAATTCCGCTGACCGAAATTAATTTTCGGAAGATTTCCCGCTCACCTTCAGTAAAAAATCCGTAAAGTTGTAAGGCATCTTCTCTTACATGAAGATGCGTTAAAAGCTCAACCTCCTGTTTTTCTTCACCGATATTACGGAAGGTATTCAGGCTGATATACACACCCAGACCTATTCCCTGTACATTTATCACACAAAAAGTAGGAGATTTCCGTGAAACAGAGCCTCGTACCGATTCAATCATATTTCCCGATACTTTCCGTTAAATATAATCCAAAATATTGTGAATGCAACCGCTTGTTGCAAAATTGGCCAAATTTAATGAAATTTACATAATTTTTATCAGATTCTTCTGATAATGTAGTTTACCTGCTGTAATATTTGCTCATTTTCTGCCGGTGAAAATGGCAGATGGCTACTGCCAGCGCATCGGCTGCATCTTCCGGATGTGGGATTTCATCCATCCCAAGAATATTCCGTACCATGGACTGGACCTGCGGCTTGGATGCTGCACCCATACCAACCGT
The DNA here is from genome assembly GCA_964461135.1 of uncultured Caldithrix sp. Classification (GTDB taxonomy): domain Bacteria; phylum Calditrichota; class Calditrichia; order RBG-13-44-9; family RBG-13-44-9; genus RQOF01. The sequence goes on from CAYWTB010000009.1 coordinate 43,437, forward strand.
GGACAATTTTATTTCCCGCGGAGAATATTCAAAAACCGGTATTTTTTGTGCGGCGGCGGCTACAATCGCCACTCCACGGACATGCCCCATAATAATTGCGGTCTTCTTATTCAGATGATAAAAAATATCCTCAATGGCACAGGCATCAGGTGTGTATACAGTGACGATTTCACTGATCTTCTCATAAATTGACAGTAGACTTTCTGAGAAGGAAACCCTGGCAGCTTTTCTTATCCCCCCATAGACGATGTGATGCAGAGAATTATCCTGCTCTTCCACCACACCGTATCCGGTCATGCTTAAACCGGGATCTATTCCTAAAACTCTCAAGTAAAATCCTTATTCGTCTTGCATTTTTTCCATGATGCTCTCATCAATGTCAAAGTTAGCAAACACATTCTGAATATCATCATTGTCTTCCAGGGCATCTATTAATTTAAGCATCTGAATGGCAGGTTTATCAGTCAGTTCCACCATATTCTGCGGTATCATAGTAATTTCTGCATTTTCTATATCAATACCGGCATCTTCCAGGTAGGAGCTTACTTTATGGAGATCCTCAAACTGAGTATAAATTTCGTAAAAATCATCTTCCACCTTAAAATCATCCGCTCCACCCTCAATGGCCTTCAGCATCAGTTCGTCTTCATTATACTTCTTTCTGGGGACCCTGATGAGCCCCTTTTTCTCAAAAATCCAGCTGACGCTGCCGGATTCTCCCAGATTTCCCCCGTATTTACTCAAAATATGGCGTGTTTCCGCCACGGTCCGGTTCCGGTTATCTGTGGTGGCGATAATATACATTGCTACTCCGCCCGGCCCGTAACCTTCAAATGTCACATCTTCATAGACCACACCGGGAAGTTCTCCCGTTCCTTTAAGGATGGCATTTTCAATATTTTTCGCCGGCATGTTCTGAGCCTTGGCATTCTGAACGGCCGTCCTCAGACGGGGATTGGTATCAGGATCTCCTCCGCCTATACGGGCGGCAATGGTGATTTCTTTAATAAGCTTGGTAAATATCTTTCCGCGTACTGCATTCTGGCGTTCTTTACGAAATTTGATGTTAGCCCATTTAGAATGACCGGACATAAATACCTCCACATCTATCAAATATTTTAGTTTCAGTAGGAATCGGGAGTATCAACGGAAAGGGAATCTTTCTGGGTTGGAAATTCTGGGAAACTCCATACTTTTGTTTTGATGATCCAGGCATTCGGATAGCCACGTGAACGAACCACTCCACGAATATGCTCTGCTTCCTCCCGCGTTTTAAAATCGCCGAGGCGTACTTTATAATAGGGAGAATCAAATTCCAGGTAAAATTTGACATGAATATCACTGAACTGCTCCATGGCAATGGCCTTGGCCCGGCTGGCACTCTCCAGGTCCTTGGTAGAAAGCAACTGGATCCGGTAACCGTCAACCAGATGATTGTTTGAAGCGACAGTGTCCATTTGCGGTGCCTCTTCCCGCGGAAGGTAAACCGGTGCTTCCTTCTCCATTTTCCTTTGAGCCGACTCGAAAGTAAGGTCATCATCATTCAGTGACAGGGGATCAAACGATTCATCCATCTTTGCTGCCCCTCCACCGGCTGGTTCCGCACTCTCCTTCTTTTTAGTCGATGCACAACTGGCCAGGAACAGTATGACAAGTCCGATTATAAAAAATTGACCCAAAATTCTTATCATTAATGTCCTCTTTATTCAATAATGCCTAAAAAATTAAAATAAATTGCCTGGTATATCAAGGGAAATATTTTTCAGAAAGACCTTATAAATACCAGAAAATTTACTTAATTTCCTTTCAGAAAAATCAATTTGTTAATTCCACTTAAAAATGAATATAATTATGCCCGTATCTCGGCAGACAGAAATAAAAAATATAGAAATTAGCACTATATCCATTAATCAGCCTTGCCCGGTGATTCTATCCTGCATATGCGGAATGTGCCATTTTAATCCGAATCATAAAAAATGGCATTCTGATATCAAAGCGTACACTAACCTCAGCCTGACAGAGGCAAACATTATCATGGAAACTTTAAAACAAGCACGGGTAAATAGAGGATAAATTCAGTTAGTGAGTGACGCGGAGTGGGCTGAAGATTTGGAAATGTGTCTGATAATATTTTGACTCATCACGTCATTTAAAGAACATAATTTTAAACATTTTATTATGAAACAATCAATAATCCTGCATTTTTTAGGTACAGGTACCATACTTTCTAAAAGTGATGAATCCTGTTCATCGGTTCTTATGGAAACCCCACATGAAAAAATACTGGTGGATTGTGGTCCGGGTACGCTTCAGCAACTGCGACGGCGACGGATTCAGCCGTCAGACATTACCCAAATATTTGTTACACATTTTCATCCCGATCACATATCTGATCTCATCCCCCTTCTTTTTACCATCGTCAATTGGCCGGAAATTCCAAAAAAAATAGTTCAGGTCCGGGGACCTGCAGGCTTCGATCATTTCATGGAAGGGATGTTCCATTCTTACGGATTCTGGCTGCAAAACGGCCATTTCCAATTTTCTCAACTGGATACCTCGCCGGTTAAATTCGAAAATTTTAAAGTGGTCTGGTGTAAAGTCCTTCATAACTCCGAAAGTATCGGCTATCGATTTCAATTCAATGAAACTTCTGTTTCCTTTTCAGGAGACAGCGGATATTGTCCCGAACTTATTACTCTGGCAGAAAATGCGGATCTGGCCGTAATGGAATGTTCCACTCCCGATGAAAAGTTTCTGGAAAACCATCTGACACCATCGCAGGTTGGGGAAATCGCCGGTTTAGCAAATCCCAAAAAACTGGCAATAACCCATCTATACCCGGAAACCCTGGTCTGTTCCCCTCTGGATACCATCCGGAAATTTTTTAAGGGAGAAAGTTTTCTGGCCCGGGATGTGGATAAGTTATATCTTCGTACCTGAATCACGGCTTCACAGGAAACTACTTTTTCAGCCAAATTCAGTGTGGAAAAGTAATAGCTCAAAAAAATACTTGATTAATTTTTTGTGATTTGGTATGTTTATGTTTTGAAGCCAATTGGAAAATCCAATCCTGTTCTTTCATTTTGTTCTATTCATTTGTCCTAAAAATTAAAGGTCAAGCCAGTTGCTTAAATTGCCCATAGTATTTGCTCACCGGGGAGCTAATAGTTTTGCTCCGGAGAATTCCCTGTCCGCTTTTCAGAAAGCCATCGACATGGGTTGCAATGGTATTGAACTGGACGTCCGATTATGTGCATCGGGAGAGCTGGTTGTTTTCCATGATAAGAGTACCTTTCGAATGACCGGGGTCAGAGGCAATATCCATAAGATGTCCTACCCCGCCATCAAGAGCCTCAGACTGAAAAATCCACAGGGATCACCGGAGAAAATTCCACTGCTGAGGGAAGTGTTAATGCTGGCTAGAAACAGAATCCTTATCAATATCGACGTAAAGAAGGATCCGTTTCACAGAAATGATATGGAGGAAAAAATCGTCCGCATTCTGGCCGAACACCGGCTAGAAGAAAATATTATTATTTCTTCTTTCAATCCATTTATACTTAAAAAATTTGCAGTGCTCAATCCAAAGCTTCATCTGGGTTATATTTTCAGGAACCGTTCCAGTATAATGATTCTTAACGGGCATCCGGTACAATCGCTTCATGCCCGTTATCATATATTAAATCCCAAATATATCAGGAATCTAACCCAGAGAGCAGCGCTTATATATGCCTGGACGGTGGATAATGAAAATCTCATGTCGGAACTTATCCAGAAAGGGATCAGCGGTATAATTACCAACAAGCCTGAACTGTTTATGAAAATTAAAAATACAATACTCAGTCAAGCCGGTTATGAAAATATATATGAGGTGACGGTTGGATAACAGGCAGAAAAAATACGTGAAAATTTCCGAACAGGTTTGTGACTTGTGCGGAACCTGTGTGGGAGTTTGTCCCGAAAATGTCATCAGGCTTTCACAATATCATTTAAGCATAGATCATGAAGGTTGTACGCGCTGCAATAAATGTATCTGGGTATGTCCGGTATCCGCTTTACACCTCACAGATGTGCAGGAATTACTTCCCATAGAAAAATCATGAAAATCATCATGGATCCCGGGGCCGGTTTTTGTCCCGGTGTTAGAAAAGTTATTCAGAAGGCTGAAGAGCTGCTTAAAGAGCCATCACCGGTCTACTCTCTGGGCCAGCTGATTCACAACCAGGAAGAAATTCAGCGGTTGCAGGATCAGGGTTTAAATGTACTGGATCATTCGCAGATTCCGGCTTTTACAGAAAATCCCCGGGATATCACTCTGTTAATTCGTGCCCACGGTGAACCTCCCACCATGAAAGATGTCCTGCAGAAAGGCAAATTCCGCCTGGTTGACGGTACATGTTCCATTGTAAGGTCCTCTCAGAAACTGGCCCGGCAATATTATGAAAACGGATTTCGGGTGGTTATTGTGGGGAAAAAAAATCATCCCGAGACCATTGGGATTAACGGATATTGCCAAAACCGTGCCATTATTGTGGAACAGATGGAAGATATTGATGTTCTCCCGTCCCAAATCCGGCTGTTTGTCATGGCTCAAACCACCACACATCCCAGTTTTTTTGCGTCGGTGATTGAAGAATTACAGAAACGGGGATTCAGGTATAATCAGCAAAATACCATTTGTAAATTTATAAAAAACCGGGAAGAAGATGTTGCACAATTGGCGCGGGGATGCGACGCTATTATAGTAGCCGGTGGTAAAAACAGTTCCAATACCGGTGTTCTTTATAAAACCTGCCATGATATTAATCCCCGCACTTACCGGATCGAGAAGCCGGAAGAAATTCAGGACAACTGGTTCAGTAATAACGATAAAGTAGGTATTACCGGAGGTGCGTCCACCCCGCCCTGGCTGATGCAGAAAATAAAGGATGAACTCCTGACCATATTTCCATCAAAGTAAAACATTTGATTAAATTGAACGTCTTTAAAATGATCGGCGAAACTCTTTCATTTGCGGAAATCATTAAAAATAAAGCGCTGGAAACAGGGTTCTCAGCCGTGGGCATAACCAGTCCGGAATACCTGAAAAAATCTGCTGCTCACCTGAATAAATTCATCGCGGATGGCCGGCAGGGAACCATGAACTGGCTGGCAGAAACAGCCGAAAGCCGTCCGGATCCTGCTGCATTTTTTCCGGGGGCTGAATCAGTGATCATGGTAGCATTAAATTATTTCCGTAAAAATGAAAAGCTGCTGACTTCACCCAGGCTGGGTAATATTTCCCTGTATGCCCGCGGCCGGGATTACCATAAAGTAATGAGAAAAAAACTGAAGCATCTACTAGCCTGGATCGGGCAGCGGGAGAAGAAAACCGAAGGAAGAATATTTGTCGATTCTTTTCCTGTTATGGAAAAGCCGCTGGCAGCCCGCGCCGGTCTGGGATGGATTGCTAAAAACAGTACTCTAATCATTAAAGGAAAGGGCTCTTATTTTTTTCTAGGTGGAATTTTGCTGAATCTGCCACTGCCGTTTGACAATCCGTTCGATCAGCAATTCTGCGGTTCATGTTCCCGCTGCCTGGAGGCCTGTCCCACCAGCGCATTAACGGAACCATTCCAGCTGGATGCCCGCAGGTGCCTGTCATATCTAACTATCGAACACACCGGGATTATTGACCCGTCTTTCCAGCCGGCCATGGGGAACTATATCTTCGGATGCGACATCTGCCAGCTGGTTTGTCCCTGGAATATCAAATTTGCCCATTCCACAAGTGTGAAGGATTTCAACAGCCGTTTCGGCGGTCAGCGCCTGCTACTGGAACACCTGGTAAAACTTTCCCGCGAACAATACGAAAAAAAGTTTGAGGGTACTCCGGTCCGGCGTACGGGTTACAAGCGATTCCTGCGAAATGTGGAATTCGCCAGGAAGAACAGCGAAAGGCAGAAAGACTAACGGCTGAATGCAAACCGTTCTTTTTTCACTTCATTTATCTTTATTATTTCATTTCTTTTTATGAAAGTTTATTTTATTCGGATAAACCAGTGGAAAAGTGAGATTTACCTGTCATACCTATTTAAGGAAGAATATCATGAAGCTTTTATCTTCAATCCAGTCACCCGCTGATATCAAGCACCTGGATAAAAGCGAGCTGATCAATCTGTGCGGGGAAATCAGAGACTATCTGGTGGAAATTATTCCCACGGTAGGAGGGCATTTTGCTTCCAGCCTGGGTGTAGTGGAACTGTCTGTTGCCCTGCACCACTGTTTTGATACTCCCCGGGATCAGATTATCTGGGATGTAGGTCATCAGGCTTACGTTCATAAAATTTTAACCGGACGGCGGGAGGCCTTAAAGACCATCCGCCAATACCGCGGAATCTCCGGTTTTCTGAAACGAAGCGAGAGCATTTATGATGCCTTCGGTGCGGGTCACGCTAGCACCTCAATCTCCGCAGCCCTTGGCCTGTGCACTGCCCGGGATCTGGAAGAGAAGGATCACCGGGTTGTGGCCGTGATCGGGGATGGTTCGCTCACCGGCGGCATGGCTTACGAGGGTTTAAACAATGCCGGCCAGTCCGGTACAAATATCCTGGTCATTCTGAATGACAATAATATGTCTATTTCACCTAATGTGGGGGCTATTGCCTATTATCTCAATGCGATCATCACCAACCCGCTGTATCAGAAAATTAAGAATGAGATCTGGGATTTAACCGGCAAAATTCCACCCATAACAGAAAAAATTCGCTTATTTGCCCGGCGGACCGAAAGCGGTATCAAAACATTAATTTTGCCCGGCGTTCTGTTTGAAGACCTGGGATTCAAATATTATGGTCCGGTAAACGGACACGATCTGAATGAATTAATTCCGTTCCTGAAAAGAATCAGAGATATAGCGGGACCAGTTCTGCTGCATGTCCTTACCAAAAAGGGGAAAGGGTATGCGGATGCTGAGAACAACCCGGAAAAATATCACGGCATAAAACCACTTTCACCAAAAGGTGACCATAAATCTTCGCATACCGCACCGATGTCCTATACCGATATATTCGGAAAAACCATACTGCAACTGGGTAGAAAGAGCAAACATCTTTGTGCCGTTACAGCGGCTATGTGTGACGGGACAGGTCTTAATGATTTCAGAGATGAATTTCCTCAGCGGTTTTTTGACGTGGGCATTGCTGAGGAACATGCGGTCACCTTTGCCGCAGGTTTGGCGGCAGGGGGACTCCGCCCTGTGGTATCCATTTATTCTACCTTTCTGCAAAGGGCTTTTGATCAGATCATTCATGATGTTGCCCTGCAGAAACTTCCGGTAATCTTTACCCTGGACCGTGGGGGTCTGGTGGGAGAAGATGGTCCCACCCACCATGGTAGCTTTGATCTTTCTTACCTGAATATTATTCCTGATCTGATTGTCGCAGCACCACAAAATGGAGGCGAACTGCGGAATCTTCTGTATACCGCACTTTCACAGGATCGTTTTCCTTTCGCCATCCGGTACCCCAGAGAGCTGGTACCGGAGCCGGTGGATTTCGAGGCCCCGCTAGAGGACATTCCCATCGGAAGCTGGACAGTAGTGCAGGAGGGAGAAAGTATAGCCATTCTGGCTATCGGTTCCATGGTGGCAGAAAGTCTCAAGGCAGTTCCGCTGCTGCAGGGGGCGGATATTTTTCCCACCATTGTAAATTGCCGCTATATTAAGCCATTGGACAACGAAATGCTTCAGGATCTGTTGCAGCATTACCACACTATTTTCACAGTGGAAGAAAACAGCCTGGAAGGAGGTTTCGGTTCTAAAATTGCCGCTTATCTGCATTCTCACAGCCATTCGGGCAATATAACCCTTAATATGAAAGGCATTCCCGACGGGTTTATCGAACACGGAGAACGGGGAATACTACTGGATAAAACGGGGCTGTCATCAAAGCAGCTGGCCAGCTGGATTGTCCGGTATTGCCGGCGACAGCGCGATATTCTGGAATCCGGGGGCCATAAAAAGGCATGGGAATGAGATATTTAAGGGGAAAGTACGCCGCCATATTATTTCTTTTGCAGCCGGGATCCCGTTCGGCGGATATCTCCATCCCGCTGTGTAAATTTCTGGTTATCCAGATAAGTCAACAGCGGTATGGCATATTTCCGGGTAATACCCAGCAAATCCTTTAAGTCCGTAACCGTCATTTCCTGATGTTCACGGAAAAAGTTTTCCAGCATCCCGGTAAGCTTCTCAATGGCCCGGGAATGAAAAAATAATTTTTCCTCCACCAGGACAAGCTTATTCTGTTCTTTTAAAATATTCAGATATTCCCTCATGACTTTCTCACTGAGTCCCATCATATCCGGCAGGTCTTTTGTCATAGGGGGCTGAAATTCCGAGGACAGATAAATATTTTCTAATTGCGAGATAAGCTGCTCATCTTTTTTTGAGTAATGTACCCGGAAGCTTTGAAGTGAAATAACCTCATCATTGACGGTGAACCTGTATCTTTCCATACCGTAGCCAACCGCATGGTTCAGCAGTTCCTCCGGATAGTATTTCGCCATATGACTATACAATTCAGGGATTGAAATTCCTGCCCGGCCGGGATAGGTTTTATGGTATCTCTCCAACTCTGAACTGACAGACTCAACGACTTTGGAAATCTGGGCAGCCGCGTAATAATAGGTGTCCTGGGCATGCCCGAAGGAGAGAAGTTGCTTATTTTCCGACAATTTTCGCACGATATGCTGAAGTTGGGGAGCGGGTATGCCTGTTTTCACCTGCAGTTGTCGCAAAGTTAAGGGATGAACTTCAATCAGGGAAAAACAGGCCATGACTCGTTTATCCGGATCATCACTCTGTAAATCAGATAACGTATTTAAGATCTGCGCTGCAAAACGTTTTCGGAACCGGGGAGGATTGGTCTGCAGCACAACACCGCCGCCCAGGGTATGCTGCGGAGAAAAACGGCGAATAATAAAACGGTCATCATAAGACGCAAAGGTACGGTCTTCCAGCCGGATCTGCACCAGGCCGCTCTCGCCCGGTTTAAGCTCACGGCCTTCCAGCAGTATCAAACGGCCTATTATTTCCACCGTATGCAGATGGATGCGGATTCGCATCCGATTTTTCACAGGTATCCGTGCATCGGCCAGAATCGATATTCTGGCATTAAATGAGTACGCCGCTTCATAAAAATTCGTCTGGGCAATAACCTGACCTCGGTGCAGCATCTCCAGTCCGGTACCCGCCAGATTGACTGCGGCCCGGTCCCCCGCCTGTACCTCTTCCACCTGGTTATCGTGACTCTGTACTCCCCTTACCCGGGCCTGAATCTGCTGTGGCAGTATGTCCACCATTTCACCGGTCCTTAAGGAACCGGATATGACGCTTCCGGTAACAATACTGCCGAAACCGGCCTTGACAAATACGCGATCCACCGGCATGCGGAATATGCCATTATTCTTTCGCCGGCTGGCTGTACCTACCTTCTCCAGCAGCACCTGCTTCAGCTCTGGGATCCCTTCTCCCGTGATCACCGACGCCCTCAGGATGGGGGCATCCCGGAAAGCCGTATCTTTCAGTAGTTCCCGGACCTCTTCCTCCACCAGTTCAATCCATTCACCCTCTGCAAGGTCCGTTTTGGTAATGACAAAAATGCCGTTGCGAATACCCAGAAGATTCACAATGTCCAGGTGTTCCCGGGTTTGGGGCATGATGCCATCATCGGCTGCAATTACAAATAGAACCAGATCGATGGTGCTCACCCCGGCCACCATATTTTTAATAAGTTTTTCATGTCCCGGAACGTCAATTATGGTAATGTTTTCAGTGAGATGAGCGAATCCCAGATCGATGGTAATTCCGCGTTTTTGTTCGTCTTTGAGACGGTCTGTATCAATTCCGGTTAGGGCTTTAACCAGCGCCGTTTTTCCATGGTCAATATGCCCGGCCATACCGATCACAAACTGTCTGTTCCTGCTGTTCATAATCTGATACCAAACCTTAAAATGAACATGATTTGCCCAGGTTCCTGCGGGTTGAAAGAATTGCTGCCGCTTTCCGGTTGCGGATGGCCGGACGGCGGTCTTCTAACTTTATTGAAATTTATGAATTCCATATTTTCCGGATACTCTCCACAATCAGGGGAATTTCATCGGCACGGATGGTTCTGAGATTCAGTAAATAGGTATCCCGTTCAATGTAACCCACTATGGCGGGAGTTGCGTGCCGCAATTTGCGGGAGAAATTGTTGACCGACATTCCAATCGGCATAAATTCCACCGCCATCGAAGGAATTTTTTCCAGCGGCAGGGCACCACTTCCCATTTGAGAAAATGTATCCTTTACTTCCATCCGCAACGGTAATCCCTTCAGCTTATTAATCATATCATTACCGCGGTTGCGTAATTCACTGATTGAGATCCTCATCATAGCGACAACCGGCAGATTTTCCGGAAGAGCACCTGGATCCAAATACAGTCGCAGGGTGGCATCCAGGGCCGCGTAGGTCAGTTTATCGCACCGCAAGGCCCTCAGCAGATGATTATTTTTAATGGTCCGGATAAATTTTTCTTTTCCGATTATGATTCCGGCCTGGGCTCCTCCCAAAACCTTGTCCGCACTGAAGGTAATGATGTCAACTCCGGCCTCCACATATTCACGGGCAACCGGTTCGTGTGGATATCCCCATTGCTCAATACCTTCAATTACTCCGCTGCCCATATCATAGATGAGAGGAACCTGGTGCCGGCCGGCCAGATTCACCAAGTCATCGAGAGAAACGGACGCAGTAAAACCCATCACCCGGTAATTACTGGTATGCACTTTTAAAATCCCGCCGGTACGTGCGGTCAGGGCGTCTTCATAATCCTTCAGATGAGTTTTATTTGTGGTTCCCACCTCCACCATTTTTACCATGCCCGCTTTCATGACCTCCGGCATACGGAAGGATCCGCCAATCTCCACCAGTTCACCGCGGGAAACCGGTACTTCCTTGCGCCGACATAAGCTGTTAAGCACCAGTAGTACAGCAGCGGCATTATTGTTGACCACCACCGCATCTCCGGCACCGGTGATCAGACAAATAATATCTTCCACCACGGTATTTCTTTCACCTCGTCTGCCACTCTCCAGGTCAAATTCCAGATTGCAGTAATTCTCGGTTACTTCGGCAATATGTTGGCTGGCGGCAGGCGCCAGCGGGGCCCTTCCCAGGTTGGTGTGCAATATGATGCCCGTACCATTGATGACGCGATTCAGATGATTACCTGTTAAATCCTTGATTTCCCGGAGGCAGGATTGAACAATTTCCTCCAGCAGAAAAGAGCGATTCGGTTTTCCCGAATATTCTTGTCTGAGAAGCAAAGACCGGAACTTTTCAATATGGCGGTCTGCAATGATTTTGATATATTTAATATCTATTCCGGAAGCAGGAATAGAAGAATGATTCAGTATGTCCTGCAGCGGTGGTATGATGCTTAAATCAGGTTTGCTCCCGTTTTCCTTGTCTGGATGTTTCATCTTCGATAACCGGCAGTTTTTCCAATCGCACTTTTAGGATGCGGTTGCGGTTAATTTTCTCAACCGTAAATTTATATCTTTGGTAAGTGACTTCTTCTTTTTCCTTGGGCAGCGAACCGAGCAGATTCAGAATAAAACCACTGATGGTTTCCACTCCTTCCACCGTGGGAAGTAATAAATCCAGTTCATCATTCAGCTCCTCCAGGGACATTCGGCCATCAATAATAAAGGTATTTTCATCCAGTTTCTTGAATAATGGAGATTCCTTATCATATTCATCCTGTATTTCGCCCACAATTTCTTCAATAATGTCTTCCAAAGTAATTAATCCCGAGATTCCTCCATACTCATCCACCACAAGGGCCATATGAATGTGCTCTTCCTGAAATTCACGCAGAAGTTCATCAATTTTTTTCTGTTCCGGGACAAAATAGGCCGGGCGAGCAAGCTTCTGCAGATCAATGGGTTCTTTTTTGGTTTTACTCAAGTAAGGCAGCAGGTCCTTCACATAAAGAATTCCGATAATATTATCAATTTCTCCCTTGAACACCGGAATCCTGGAATGCAATTTTGTTTTCACCAACTGCATCAGTTTATTCAGAGTGGTTGAGGTATCCACCACAATCATATCGGTCCGGGGTACCATCGCCTCCTTCACGGTGGTTTCCCCAAATTCAAATATACTGTGGATCATTTCCTTTTCGTCTTTATGAAGAGTCCCCTGTTCTTCCCCGACTTCAGCCAGGGTTTTTAATTCATCCTCGGTGAGAAGAATTCTTTTTTCAGACAAGCCGGTATGAGTCTGTAAAAATTGTGTGAATTTTGCCAGAGCAATTGATACCGGATAGAAGAGGTAATAAATAAAAGTAAGGATATAGACGGTTTTGCGGGAAAAATTTTCGGAGGAACGAACCGCTACCACTTTGGGCAGAATTTCGCTCAGGACAAGAAGAACAAAGGTAACCACAATAACGTCCAGAAGTACAATCAATCCCTGGTCGAATTGTAACAGGACATTAAGTTTAAGTGTCAGAACGGCAGCCAGCGAGGCGATGGTGATATTGACCATGGTATTACCAATGACAATAGTAATCAAAAGCTGGCGGGGAAAAACCATCAGGCTGGCGACCTGCCTTTCGGCCTTATCGGCAGATTCCCTGAAATGGTGCAGCTGTGCATGGGTCAAAGAGAAATATGCTGTCTCAGAACCTGAAAAAAAAGCGGATAGTGTTAACAAAATCAGAAACAGGATGACGTAGACGACTATTTCAACTAACAATTTTTAAACTTTGACCTCTGATTAATTTAACATAATCGCTGTTCAGATAATATAAATTTATATCACTAATAAATCCATAATTTTTAAAGACATCTTTATTTTTCCCCATCTTCATTTCCCGGGGAAAAGCGAAAAGCACATTCGCACTGAGTTTACGATAATAGGTGAACGTCATGAACTGGTACGCAGGGCCTGGGAGGGAGTACATGCCAAAACTCCTTCTTAATTACTGTCAGGTTTATGGGATTCATGATTTTGTTTGCAGTTTTCCCGCTTTTTCCGCACCATCCTGTATTCCTCTCTCAGACTGAACACCTCCCACGATTCATCAATTCTCATGTTTCCTCCGTTGGTCCGTTTTAATAATTTTCTCAGACCGGGAGGATTGCCAGAATTTCCCCAGCAGTTCGTTTTCCATTTTATGCATATGCTGACGGCCCCGTTCAGTTTTGTCATCTAATCCCTTCAGGTGAAGAAGGCCATGGACCAGCAAACGGGCTATTTCCTCGTCCTGAGAAACTTTGTAATGCCCGGCATTAATTTTTGCACGGTCTGCACTTATATAAATTTCGGCTTCCCTTTCCTTTCCCTCTTCCAGTGGAAAGGTCATCACATCGGTATAGCTGTCCTCTCCCAGGTATTTATTATGAAGCGAACACAGGTATTCATCGTCAACTGCAATAACCCGCAGAATGGACAGATCTATTTTTTCCGACCTAATTATTTTTTCAGTCAGATCTCTGAATGATTGAGCAGGGAATATTTTATCAGAATAATTATTTATGAACTCAATTTTGATTTTTCTTTTTTCCAATATTTGTTTTGTTATTTACGACCGTGGCAGGATGTTCATCTTTTGTACCCTCCCTGCTTTCTTTTTCCATTTTTTCATTATTATTATTCTTTCCGGCAACGGCTTGATTTTCCGCATTTTCCCTGACCTTGGCCGGCCGGGAAGGTTTTTCTTTAACTTTGTCATCGCTGGGATATTCGATCCTCAAATGATGTATTCCCATCAGAACACGTACGAAAGCACCCTTTATTTTATTCAGCTCACGGAGCGTAATATCACACTCGTCCAGTTCACCCTCCTGGAAACGTTTTTCAATCAAATTTTCAACCAGAGCACTCAACCGTTGCAGGTTGGGATTGGGTAAAGTGCGGGATGCGGCTTCCACCGTATCCGACAGCATGGCGATGGCTGTTTCCTTTGACTGCGGCCGTGGCCCCGGGTATCGAAAATCATTTTCATTGATGTCTTTCGCATCCATGCTGTCCTGAGCTTTATGATAAAAATATGACATGATACTGGTACCATGATGCTCGGGAATAAATTTTTTAACTGCGAGGGGTAAACCGTACTCTTCGGCCAGTTCCGTTCCGGCTCTTACATGCTTTGCCAAAATTAGCGAACTCATGGTTGGAGTCAGGCTCTCATGTTTATTGACAGCTCCGGACTGGTTCTCTACAAAATATTCCGAGAGTTGCATCTTGCCGATATCATGATAATAGCAGCCCACCCTTGCCAGCAAAGAATTCGCCCCGATTTCCTTGGCAGCTGCTTCAGCCAGATTTCCCACGATGATGCTGTGATGAAAAGTTCCCGGTGCTTCCACTGAAAGCCTCTTTAGCAGTGGATGGTTAAGGTCCGAGAGTTCCAGAAGCGTAATATCCGTGGTCACATCAAAGAATTTTTCAAAAATACCAATGAGCAGAAAAACTGCGGTAGGTACCAGGACGGCATTGGGAAGTTCATAATAGGCAAAATTTTCCAGCATTTTCTTAAAGGGCTCATAATGAATGAATCCATAACTGAAATTGACAACCGCATAACCGACCAGAATATAGAAGATAGCTTTAAACATCTGACCGCGGTTACGGATTTTCTGAACAGAAAACAGGGCTATGGAACCAACAATAAAAGCCATCAGTGCCAGGTGAAAATTGTTTCCGGACATGGCGCCGAAAATCAGGCTCATTATTATGGTGCCCACGAAGGCCACAGATGCATCCAGCAACATGGCAAGCAGCATGGGTCCCAGAGTTATCGGAATACTGAGATAGCTCCATCCCAGCCCATTTAGAATGAGAAGGGCCAGTAAAAACTGAAATAAAAATACCATGGTGATTAATAGCAACATCTTATTCTGATTATATAGCTTCAGGTGATAAAAGTACAGGTAAAAACCCAGAACCATGGTTATAATGAGAGCAAAGAGATACTTTCCGAAATAGAAAAGGAAGTGATACCAGCCACTGCGCGTGGCACTTCTTTCGGACAGGGCAATTGCCAGCGACTGCAGCTTCTGGTATACATCTTCGGTAACAATCTCGTGATTGTCAATAATCCGCTGGTTTTCATGAACAAATCCGCTGGTCGTTGGGACTTCCTTTACGGCCTTTTCCTTGCGGATCCGGGTCATATCTTTTTCAAAGATAAGATCCGACACAATAAATCCGGCGGTTAGCTGATCTGCCAGTAAATACCTGGAGTCATCACCCGGAAATAATCCTTGCAGTTTCTGCTGCAGCAGGCGTTCCGCCTCACTCATGTCCAGAGTTTTATCCGGCTCTGCTTCTTCCTCCATTCCGTTTTGAACAATGGTCAATTTAGTCTCTTTCATATCACTTTTATTGACATTGAGAATACCCTGGTTATAAACAGAGGAAAAGGCACTAATAAGGCCGCCGGAAAACTGTTTGAATTTGCCCTGCCGATATAAATTGAAGAGAGCGGTTAAATCATCTTCTGTGAGACTTAAATTATATTTTATATAGAACTGGTTGATCAGGCTGTCCAGCATGGAGATCTCTACCAGATGGTCTTTCATGGCCGGTGATTTTTTATCGGCTGACGATATCATCTGGAAAAAGCCGGCCAGTTCATCCAGTAAATTTTTTAATTTGATAGTCTGAATATTTTTAATATCCGGCTTGATTTTAAATACCGGCGGAACACCGTTCCGGGCTTCCTGGCGCTCTTTTTCCAGAACCTTTTCGGATTTTATGACCGGAAATGTAAAGGGAGCAATAATTTCCTGCTGGGCAATACTGCCGACCGTAAGATTGCTGTATTCGAAAGGACGCTCGCTGGGCATCATGGACACAATTATGATAATGAGTACAAGTGCCATGGCACCTTTTCCGGCTACTTCTGACAAATCTCTGCCGTAAATCTTTTTTCCCCGCAAAAAACCGGAGATCTTTTCCATTAAATGATTTAATTTTTTCATGCTAAGTTCCAAAATGTCATCGGTAAACTTAAATATAAATAAAAAAGTTCAAAGCAGGAAATTTTATTTGCAGATTTCTATTAACTTGCCGGTCTATTAAATAAAAACTCTTAAACTTAACGAATTTCATCAGCCTCGCCGGGTCAAGAGTGTGTATTAGTTTTCATAAAGTATATCATTTGAATAAAGTTTCAGCCAAATAATTATAAATACTCGGAATATTTTTCAAAAAATCAATACAATTATGACCTCAGCAAATAACATTGAAATATAAACTAAATTATTCTGTATTGTTTCATTTTTAAATTCTTTACGGTAATGATCTCTGATTTCAGGGGGAAATCGGGTAAAGTTTACAAAAATGATTCATCACATTCGGATACATCACGCATTTTAAATAATAGCTTAAAAGCAATTAAAGTAAGTGTCCCTAAGGATGTCTCGCTGAACCTGTTAGAATATGCCCATATTATGAGGGAAAGGGAAAATTGGAGAATGTTTTACTGAACTGAATACTGAATAAAGTATAACCCGTTGTGCGAATTACTGCAATTCAATGAGAAATAGAATAATAGTAATTAAATTCGAATACTTATTTAAAAGGGAGAGCTATAGCCCCGAAAGTAGTGGGAAATTTCTTTTCCCAGAACTGAAGCCCGGGCTATTGCAAATGTATACCTCAATTAATAACAGTTCAATAGCCCCGATGATTAAATCGGGATTTAGGAGGGTCCAAATCCCCTTTTCCCGGCACCTTAGTGCCCTCATATAGTAACTGCAACAGCCTGCCGGCAGGGACCGGGGTCCGCAATTTATAAAAAAAGATGCAGATCCCGGCAGCCGGGACAGCGTGACATTAACACAAAAAATTGACATATATGACGCCTTTTTTATCTGATCAGCATAACGGGATAAAGTACATTATTATATAAATCTTTAAATGATTTGGCAGTAGATATGATAATTATTGACTAAATGAACGATTTTGTTTTATATTCAGTGACAATTAAATGATGGAGGAAATCAATATGAGTTATTCCAGCCTGGGTTTAATGTTTAAAACCGTCTGTGAAAGGTTTCCCGAAAAAACCGGTTATATGTTTAAAAGCGAGGGAAATTATCACTCACTCAAATTTAAAGAAGTTCAGAAATTTGTCACTAACCTGGCGGCCGGGTTAGCAGAGCTTGGAGTGTCCAAGGGAGACAAGGTGCTGCTGCTCTCCGAAAATCGTGTGGAATGGGCAGTTGCAGATTATGCCGTTCTCACACTCGGGGCAGTCACTGTTCCCATATATCCCACCCTACTGCCTACCCATATTGAATTTATTATTAACAATTCCGATGGCAAAATAATCGTAGTATCGGAGGAGGACCAGTTCAGGAAAATTAAGGGGATCAAAAGCAAAATTCCAAAAATCAAAACCATCATAAGCATGGATGATCTGGACACAAAAGAAACGATGCCGTGGAGAGAGATACTGGAGAAAGGGGAAAAATTACTCCGGGAGCAACCGGAACTTGTTAAGAGCAGACTTGATTCCGTGGTGCGGGAAGATCTGGCGAGCATTATCTATACTTCGGGTACGACCGGCGTCCCAAAAGGTGTAATGCTGACTCATGAAAATATTCTCTCCAATATTGAAGGGGCACTTCAGGCAATTACCGTCGATGAAACCGATTCGTTTCTCTCCTTTTTGCCCCTCTCTCATGTGTTTGAAAGGATGGCCGGACATTTCCTGGCAACCTATAGCGGCGCCATCATTGCATATGCCGAAAATATTGAAACCGTTGCAGAAAATCTGCAGGAAATCCATCCCACTGTGATGACCAGCGTTCCAAGATTTTTTGAAAAAGTGTACGCGCGGGTCATGGATTCCCTGGAAGAAGGTTCGGCAGCCAAGAAAAAAATATTCCTGTGGGCCATAGATGTCGGCAAAAAGGCCAATCTGTATAAACAGAAAGGTTTACCTCTGGAGGGCCTGTTGAAGGTTAAACATGCTATTGCCAACAAGCTGGTCTACTCCAAATTACGGGAACGGGTAGGTGGAAATATCCGATTTTTTGTTTCCGGCGGTGCTCCCCTCTCGCGGGAAATTGCCGAATTCTTTACCGCCGCAGATTTACTGCTTTTGGAAGGATACGGATTAACCGAATCTTCTCCGGTAATCACAGTGAACCAGGAAAACAATTTTAAATTCGGTACTCCCGGCCTTCCCCTGGTGAATGTGGAAGTCTGTATTGCCGAAGATGGTGAAATTCTGACCCGCGGTCCCCATGTCATGAAGGGTTATTATAAAAATGAGGAAGAAACCAGAGAAACTATCGATTCTGAAAAATGGCTCCACACCGGAGATATCGGTTACATTGATAAAGACGGATTTCTGTTCATTACGGACCGAAAAAAGAACATCATCGTGACTTCCGGGGGAAAGAATGTGGCCCCTCAGCCCATCGAAAACCTGCTGACTACCTCAAAATACATCGATCAGGCAGTAGTGCTTGGGGACAAAAGGAAGTATTGCACAGCTTTTATCGTTCCCAATGAAGAAAATCTGAAAAGTTATGCGGAAAAAAATAATATCTCCTATACGGATATTGATGACCTGCATCGTAATCCCGCTATTCAGGAGCTGTTCCGTAAGGAGATAGACAAACTTTCCGGTGATCTCGCCAGTTACGAAACAATAAAAAAATTTCAGCTGTTGAAGGATCCGTTTACCATTGAGAGCGGTGAACTGACCCCCACTCTGAAAATCAAGAGAAATGTTGTTGAACAGCGATATCAGAAACTTATAGACGCCATGTACCCTGAGGATAATAATTCTCGTGAAAGTTAAATGGGAAAACTCAGAGCATATCCGCCGGTAAAATTTTTTACGGCAATCACACTGAATTCCGGGCCATTACTGCTCCAGGTGGAAGAAAAACTGCAGGCCCTGTTATCAGATATAGATGTAACTTCCCAATCATATAATTTTGACGTTTTTACGCGCTACTATGAATCAGAAATGGGAAAAGGCCTCAGTAAAAAATTGGTTTCCTTTTCTCGCTTAATGCCGGCAGAAATTTTACCTGATATTAAGATTGCCACCAATCTGCTGGAAACAGATCATCTGCAGAAGGGAGGCCGTCAGGTAAACATAGACCCGGGATACATTACCGCAGCAAAAATGGTACTGGCAACCACCAAGGATTATGACAACCGGTTATACCTGGGGCGGGGAATTTTCGGAGATGTCCATTTCAGATTTCGAAAGGGTCAATTCCAGGCAATGGAATGGACATATCCGGATTACCGGCAGCCGGAGGTTATGGAATTTTTTGAACACCTCCGTAAACGGTACATGTCCCAGCTGAAAGAGTGGCCGGTTATAGAATTATAGACACAAACCGGCAGTATCAGAGATCTGAAGGGATTATGCATCCATGAAAAAATCCGCCACATATCAGGAAACGGGTGTGGACATTGAAAAGGCCGAAAAATCCCTTTCTGATGTAAAAAAACTCATTGCCCGAACCCATAATCCCCGGGTTTTAAAAGATATCGGCGCGTTTGGAGGATTCTTTGAATTTCCTGCCGCGGAGTACCGGAAACCCGTCATAATCTCCAGCACGGATGGCGTTGGAACAAAATTGAAAGTGGCGGTGATGATGAATAAACACGATACGGTTGGACAGGATCTGGTTAATCATTGTATAAACGATATTGCCGTGTGCGGGGCACGGCCCCTCTTTTTTCTGGATTATTACGGATGCGGACGTCTGGACAGGGAGGTATTCACTCAGATTGTAAAGGGACTGACTACCGCCTGCGAGGAAGCCAGTCTGCCCCTCATTGGGGGAGAGACTGCTGAGATGCCCGGTCTTTACCAACCAGGGGATTATGACCTGGTGGGAACAATTGTGGGCGTGGTTGAAAAAGACAAAATCATTGACGGGCAGAATATCCGTGAAGGCAACGTCATAATCGGAGTATCATCCAATGGGCTCCATACCAATGGGTACTCACTGGCACGTAAGGTACTTTTCACGGCATACAAACCCCGGGACTATGTGCAAGAACTGGGCAACTTACTGGGAGATGAACTATTGAAAACACATATCAGCTACTTGCCTGTAATAGACGAAATCACATCCCGATTTCCGGTAAAGGGAATGGCTCACATTACCGGAGGTGGGTTGTTTAAAAATACTATCCGGGTAGTGCCGGAAGGCTTAAAACCCAAATTTGACTGGTACTCCTGGCCTGTTCCACCCATTTTTACTTTAATTCAGAAGGCGGGAAATGTTCCTGAAACCGATATGAGGCAAACCTTCAATATGGGAATTGGCCTGGTGTTCATCCTGGAGGAAAAATTTCTTGCCTCTGTTTTGAGTTATGCGGAAAAATTCCGGTTTAATTTCTTTCCGATAGGGAAGATTATCAGGCAGTAAGCGAATGAATTGATATCACCAAACGTAAAATGGTATAGGACTTTAGCGCCGCTGCCAGGCAACATTGATAATTTTATGCGTTTCAAATTCTGACCTTCATTTTCCTCTCATATCCGGCTTCTGGTAACATTTCATAATGTACCGGATTCCCTTTCAACTCCCTATTGCATCAATGAGATATACTTTATATTTTATACCTGGGATGGTTATGTTAGGGTTACATTGTCGGGGATACCGATGGGAATGAATTGCCGGATTTATAAGTATTTAAGCCCTGAAGGTACATCAAATATAACTATTATAGAGAGATTGGACAGAAAACAGCGGGGAGACGGGCAGTAACATGGTTTCTTGATTTTAGGAGCAGAATATATAAATAACCGGAGAACAGAGCGATGACCACCGATCACAGATTTCAGTTGTTCAAACAGCGTATGGACCGGGAAAAACTTCCTGAGATTTTCATAAATAATTTTGAAAGATACTATGAGAAGATGGTAAGTGGAGAGACCGGCCTGATTTCAGATAATGACATCATGACGGTTGAATCGCTGCCAGATTACCATACGCTGGGTGGGGAACACTATAAAACGGGAGAAAAAAATCTGTCCAGAACCATATTCCTCAAACTGAACGGGGGACTTGGAACCAGCATGGGCCTGGAAAGGGCAAAATCCCTTCTGAAGGTTAAGGGAAATTATACTTTCCTTGATGTTATCGCCCAGCAATCCATTATCGGAGGATTCCGGCTGCTTCTGATGAACAGTTTCTCCACCAGTCAGGATTCACTGGCTTTCCTCAAAAAATATCCGGCATTGTGGTGGGAAATTTCACTCGATTTTGTCCAGCATAAGGAACCTAAGGTTGACCAGGCAGATTATCGTCCAGTTGCATGGCCTAAAGATCCTTCCCTGGAGTGGTGTCCGCCTGGACACGGGGACCTTTATGTATCCATTTTCACCAGTGGTATACTGGAAAAATTATTGGAAAGGGGCTACCAGTACGCTTTTATTTCCAATGCAGATAATCTGGGAGGAGTGCTTGATCCGGCTATCCTGGGATATTTCGTAAAGCATGAATTCCCGTTTATGATGGAAGTTGCGGAACGGACCGAAGCCGATAAAAAAGGCGGACACCTGGCGCGTCTGAATAACGGTCAATACATCTTGCGGGAAATTGCCCAGTGTCCTCCTGATGAACTGGAATCTTTCCAAAACGTCAGAGAATATAAATATTTTAATACCAACAACCTGTGGATCTATTTACCTTCGCTGGATAAAACCTTAAAAAACAACAATTATTTCCTGGACCTTCCTATGATCCGCAACCTGAAAACCGTAGACCCGCGGGATCATGATTCTCCGCCGGTGTACCAGCTGGAGACGGCGGTTGGTTCAGCCATATCCGTATTTAAAGGATCGTCAGCCATACGCGTACCCCGCTCACGGTTCTCTCCGGTAAAAAATACCAATGATCTGCTGGCTGTCCGTTCAGACCTGTATGAACTGTCTCCTGAATTTCTGGTGCGCACAATTCCGGACCGGAAAGACACCTCACTGGAGATTGAGCTAGATAAAAAATACTATAAGCTGATTGATAATTTTGAAGCGCGTTTTCCTCACGGTTCGCCTTCCTTAAAAATGTGCAGTCGGCTAAAAATTGAAGGAGACGTAAAGTTCGGGAAAAATATTATCCTGAAAGACCGGGTGCACATTACCAATCCAACCAATAAACAGGCTTTCATCGGTAACAACTCGGAGATCGGGGGCGAGGTTAAATTTTAGGATCCCGGGGAACCTTTTTTATTTGATGAATTTTACGGATAATGATGGAAAGCTCAATAGATTTTGGACTAAAAATACAGGCGGTCCCCGGGACAAAAAGTCGGTACAATAATTGTGTCGACCTGAATTTTCCCGTTTTGTAAGTCAATTATAAATAGTATATTATAACAACGCAATTTTTAAGTTCAACCTTCCTGAGTGAAAAAATTCTTTTCTATTCTCTTGACTTTACTTTAAGACTTTCATATATATAAACAATAAGTTCGGGTTGTTAAATTTAGATGTATTTTTCTCACCTTGTTTATGGAGTAGGAGATATTACTTTATGGAATTAAATAAGGTGTGCTGCAATCAAAATCCGTCGTTAGCGGATTTATCTGTTTTTCTTCCGGTTTTCAATATTTCAGGTTTAAACTTTTTGAATGTAACTAGAAGTTTACATTAAACTCATGATAGTCCTATGAATGATCCTATTATGTGGCCTATCCTGGTATATACCGGTATTGTCGTATTGATTGTGGGATTTATGATTGGTTTTTCATATGTCCTGGGGCAACGGCATAAGGAACGGGAAACAGGCGATCCGTATGAATCGGGAATCCGGATCACCGGATCAGCTCATTTGCGTTTTCCGGTCCATTTTTATATTGTGGCCATGTTCTTCCTCATATTTGATCTGGAAGTTATATTCATCGTGGCCTGGGCCATTGCCTTCCGGCAGTTGGGTTGGACCGGATATTTGGGTATTCTGGTATTTATCGGCATACTGCTGCTGGTTCTTATTTATGAGTGGAGAATCGGGGCCTTGGATTATGCCACCAGCGGTAAAAAAATTGCCAAAATATATCCATCCCTTAACCAAAAGAAGACTGAATCATGAAATGGTCTCTAAATAAAGCTGAACCTGATCAATCTCTGGAAAATCTGGGTGAAAATCTGGAACAGACCGTTCAGCGCTCTATTATTCTCAGCAGATTACAGGATCTGCTGGCCTGGGGAAGAAAAAATTCCATGTGGCCATTCAATTTCGGACTTTCCTGCTGTTATGTTGAAATGGCTACCAGCATAACCAGCCGCTATGACATTGCCCGCTTTGGAGCGGAAGTTATTCGCGGCACGCCGAGGGAAGCCGATGTCATGATCATCGCCGGAACAGTCTTCATGAAAATGGCACCCATTATTAAACGATTATATGAGCAGATGATGGAACCCCGCTGGGTAATCTCTATGGGATCCTGCGCCAATTCAGGTGGAATGTACGATATTTACAGCGTGGTGCAGGGTGTGGATAAATTCATGCCGGTGGATGTCTATGTTCCCGGATGCCCTCCCCGTCCGGATGCTTTTATGGAAGGGCTTGTTCTCCTGAGAGAACGCGTCGGTCATGAAAAAAGACCTTTGAGCTGGATCATCGGTCCCCAGGGGGTTGTCAAGCCTCCCAAAATATCGGTAAAAGATACCAAGCGGGAATTACGAAAAAACATGACCGATTTTAAAACTGCCCAAGAAATTTGAGATTACTGCCATTTTTGTGGCGCCTGTATAAATGATTGTGAATTAGACATCTATCGACAAGAGCATATGGAAGATAATCCTATTGTTCAAACCCTTCAGGAAAAGTTCAGTGATTCGGTTCAGGCTGTACAACCCACCAAAGACCAGATTCCAACTATCTGGGTAAAACCCGATAATATTTCCGAAATTCTCGGTTTTCTGAAAACAGGCATTGAAAAACCGTATTCAATGCTGTATGACTTAACCGCCGTGGATGAACGGGCCCGCGCACACCGCCAGGGACAACCGGCCAGCCAGTTTACGGTGGTTTATCATCTGCTGTCCTTCGAGAGGAATAATGATATCCGGCTAAAGGTGGCTTTAAATGATGAATATCCATCCGTAAAGAGCGTCTGTTCACTGTGGTCCTCAGCCAACTGGTATGAACGGGAAGTTTACGATATGTTCGGTATCACATTTGAGGGGCATCCTCATCTGAAACGCATCCTGATGCCATTTACCTGGGAGGGCCATCCGTTGCGCAAGGAACATCCTGCCCGTGCAACCGAGATGGGACCTTTCCAACTGCCGGAAGACCGTCAGGAACGGGAACAGGAAGCCCTTCAATTCAATCCCGAAGCTTGGGGCCTGGAGAGGCACAGTGAAGACAGTGATTTCATGTTTTTGAATGTCGGGCCTCAACATCCGGGAACCCACGGAGTTCTGCGCATCATTCTGCAGCTCTATGGTGAGGACATCATCGATGCTGTTCCTGATATAGGGTTTCATCATCGCGGTGCCGAAAAAATGGCCGAACGCCAATCCTGGCATACCTACATCCCCTATACCGACCGGGTGGATTACCTTGGTGGTGTAATGAATAACCTGCCCTATGTGCTGGCGGTGGAAAAACTCGCCGGCATCGACATCCCGGACAGGGCGAATGTCATCCGCATTATGACCTGCGAATTCTTTCGTCTATCCAGCCACCTGGTATGGTTCGGAACTTTTGCCCAGGACCTTGGACAGATGTCCCCGGTATTTTATGCTTTCAATGACCGCGAAAAAATTCTGGATATCATCGGGGCCATCGCTGGAGACCGCATGCATCCCAACTGGTTCCGGATCGGGGGGGTGGCGCAGGATTTGCCCCGAGGATGGGATAAACTCGTACAGGAATTTATCAGCATTTTCCCCAAGCACCTGAAGGAATACAACAAGCTGGTTATGAAAAATGGTATTATTAAAGCCAGATCAATCGGTATCGGCAGTTATACGCTGGAAGAAGCCATTGACTGGGGAGTTACCGGACCCGGATTACGGGCCTGCGGATTCGAATGGGATTTCCGCAAAAAACGTCCCTATTCCGGCTATGAAAATTTTGAATTTGACATCCCTATCGGGCAACATGGAGACAGTTATGACCGAGCGGCAGTAAGAGTAGAGGAGATGAGGCAGAGCACACGAATCATAGAACAATGCCTGAAAAATATGCCGGAAGGATCCTACAAAAGCCACCATCCGCTGGCCACTCCGCCCCTGAAAGACAGGACCATGAAAGATATCGAAACCCTGATCACACATTTTCTGAGTGTAAGCTGGGGGCCGGTCATTCCACCCGGCGAAGCCTTTGCAGGAATTGAAGCCACCAAGGGTAATAACGGTTACTACCTGGTGAGTGATGGTAACACCATGTCTTACCGCACGCGAATACGAACGCCGTCCTTCCCTCATATTCAGATGGTTCCCTTTATCAGTAAAGGACATACGGTGGCAGATTTGCTTACTATTCTGGGCAGTATCGATTTTGTGTTGGCCGATGTTGACCGTTGAAGGACAGTTTTTATACATAAGGAATAAAATGTTAACAGATGAAGAAAAACAGGAAATAGAAAAACATATTGCCATCTATCCCCAAAAAAGAGCGGCCTGCATTGAGGCACTGAAAGTAGTCCAGAAAAAACGCGGCTGGGTCTCGGATGAGATGCTGAAGCATGTGGCCGAATACCTGGAGATGACCTCTGATGAACTGGACAGTGTGGCCACTTTCTATAATCTGATTTTTCGCAAACCGGTGGGACGGCATGTCATCCTGATTTGTGATAGTCTGACCTGCTGGATAATGGGATATGAATCGTTGTTATCCCATTTATCAGACAAACTGAAAATCGGGCTGGGAGATACCACCGAGGACGGGCGTTTTACCCTTCTGCCCATCCCCTGCCTGGGAGACTGTGATCATGCACCGGTCCTGATGATTGATGAAGATCTCCACCGGAATCTGACTCCGGAAAAAATTGATAAGATCCTGGAACAATATAAATAAAACAGGTTTTATGGAAAAACCACTGACGCAACATATACGGGCAGACCGGGAACCACTGAGTCTTAAGGAGTATGAGAAGGTAGGCGGTTATCAATCGGTGCGGAAAGCCATTAAGGAACTGGATCCGGGGAAGGTCGTCCAGATAGTCAAGGAATCAAATTTGAAGGGCCGCGGCGGTGCCGGTTTTCCTACCGGAGTCAAATGGGGATTCATGCCCCCCAGTGAAAAATCGGAGCACCCCCGCTATCTGTGTGCCAATGCCGATGAAATGGAACCGGGCACTTTTAAAGACCGGCTGCTGATGGAAGGGAATCCTCATCAGTTCCTGGAGGCAATTATTACCAGCTCTTATGCCATCCAGGCAGATGTGGCCTTCGTATTTCTCCGCTGGGCTTATAAAATATCTGCCAGGGCAATTGAAAAAGCCATTTCGGAAGCATATGATGCCGGTTACCTGGGCAAAAATATTCTGAGCTCCGGCTACAGCCTGGATTTACATCTTCATACCAGCGCAGGCCGGTATATGTGCGGTGAGGAAACCGGTCTGTTGAACGCTCTGGAAGGTAAGCGGGCTACACCGCGGGCAAAACCTCCCTTTCCCCAGGTCAGCGGGCTGTTCGGCAAGCCGACCATTGTCAATAATGTGGAATCCCTTTGCTGTGTTCCCCATATTGTGAATAATGGTCCGGACTGGTTTAAGAAATTGAGCTATACGGAAGACGGCGGCACAAAAATATATGGCGTCAGCGGGAAGGTGAAAAAACCGGGATTGTGGGAACTGCCCATGGGAACCACCCTGCGTGAGATTCTGGAAGAGCACGCCGGAGGTATGCAGGATGGTTTGACCTTCAGGGGAGTGATCCCCGGTGGTGCCTCTACTGACTTCATGGTAAAAGAGCACATGGATGTTAAGATGGATTTCACCGGACCCACCAAAGTGGGAAGCCGGCTGGGAACCGGCACCATGATCGTTCTGGATGATAAAACCTGTCCCGTGGGTCTGCTCCACAATTTACAGCACTTTTTTGCCCAGGAATCCTGCGGATGGTGTACTCCCTGCCGGGAAGGTTTACCCTGGATTGAAAGAATCCTGCTGGCCCTGGAAAAGGGAGAAGGCCGCCAGGAAGACCTGGATATTCTGGCCATGCACTGCAAATATCTGGGACCCGGCAATACTTTCTGTGCTCTTGCTCCCGGTGCCATGGAACCCTTGCAGAGTGCATTGAAATATTTTAAGGAAGATTTTGAAAAGCATATTCAGGAAAAAGGTTGTCCCTGGAGGTCGTAGATGCCAAAAATTTACATAGACAATGTGGAATATGAAGTTCCTGGAAAGAAAAATCTTCTGGAAGCCTGCCTGTCTTTAGGATTTAATCTGCCGTATTTCTGCTGGCATCCGGCCATGGGATCGGTGGGTGCCTGCCGTCAGTGTGCAATAAAGAAGTTTAAGGATGAAAATGATAAGCAGGGTAAAATTGTAATGGCCTGCATGGAACCGGTTGAAGAAGGCGTCAGAATTTCGCTGAAAGATCCTGAAGCCAGTGAATTCCGGGCCAATATTATCCAATGGCTCATGACCAATCATCCGCATGACTGTCCCATTTGCGATGAGGGCGGCCAGTGTCACCTGCAGGACATGACTGTTATGACCGGCCACAACTACCGAACCTTTCGCTTCAAAAAGCGGACTCACAATAACCAGAACCTGGGTCCGTTTTTAAACCATGAAATGAATCGTTGCATCCAATGTTACCGCTGTGTACGTTTTTACCGCGAATATGCCGGAGGACGGGATTTTAATGTGTTCGCTGCTCATAATCATGTCTATTTCGGACGGTATGAGGACGGCACGCTTGAAAGCGAATTCAGCGGTAACCTGGTGGAAGTGTGTCCCACCGGTGTATTTACCGATAAATCACTGAAAAAACATTATACACGCAAATGGGATCTAACTCAGGCTCCCTCAATCTGCCATCATTGCGGACTGGGATGCAATATTATTCCCGGTGAACGGTACGGCTCCTTGCGGCAGGTCATTGCCCGGTACAACGGTAAAGTGAATCAGTATTTTCTCTGTGACCGGGGACGGTACGGCTATGAGTTCGTTAACAGCAAAAAAAGAATAAAATCTGCCCTGCTGAAAAAATCCGGCAATAAGTTCGAAAATGTGGAAAAAGACATTCTTCTTTCAGAACTGTCCAAATTTATGGCAAACAGGAATATGTTCGGCATTGGTTCTCCCCGCGCTACCCTGGAAGCTAATCACGCCGTGCGTACCCTGGTGGGAGAGGATAATTTTTACCAGGGCGTGTCCTCCCGACAGCAAAATCTGATGAATGACATCCTGGATGTTATTCAAAACGGACCCTGTCGCACTCCCTCACTGGCTGAAATTGAACAGACCGACGCCATCCTAATCCTGGGTGAAGATATTACCAATTCCGCACCCATGATGGATCTGGCGGTGCGCCAGGCCTTAAGACAATCTCCCATGAGCATTGTTGAGCGGCTGAATATTCCGGAATGGCAGGATGCCGCCGTGCTGGAAGCCATACAAGACAGAAAAAGTCCTCTATATATTGTTACGCCCCATACCACCAAGCTTGATGAACATGCGAAGGAGGTTTTCCGCTTAAATCCCGCGGATATTTCACGACTGGGATTTGCCATCGCCAATACTATCAACAGCAAGGCTCCCGCTGTCCCGGATCTGGACAAAGACATCAAATCCAGGCTGGGCGGCATTGTCAATGATCTGAAAGATGCAAAAAAACCGCTTATTATTAGCGGAACCACGCTTCAATCGGAAGCCGTCCTTCAGGCAGCAGCCAACATTGCCAGGGCTCTTCATTTCCATAATAACCGGACAGAAATAAGTTTTGTGGTCCCGGCCTGCAACAGCATCGGTACAGCCATGATGGATGGAAAGAATATGGAAGACCTGATGGCACAGGAAAAAATTGATAAAGATGCCGTACTCATCATTTTGGAAAACGACCTTTTCCGGCAGATGGAGAAGAAGCAGGTTGAATATTTTCTTAAGAAATGGAAAACCATTATTTGCCTGGATTATTATGAACATGATACCACTTCCATGGCTACGGTGGTCATTCCCGCAGGTGCCTTCAGCGAAACAGATGGTACCCTGGTTAACAATGAAGGCCGGGCTCAGCGGTTCTACCAGGTTTATCCGCCCATAGGAAATATTCAGGAAAGCTGGCGCTGGATAAGTGATATTATGGCCGCTACCGGACATAAAGAGACAAAAAATCTGCAGAATTTAAATGATTTCATCCGTTCGGTGGCCGAGAGTTACCCTGAATTCAGGAGTATAGTGGATATTACACCTCCTCCCGGATTCCGGATTGCCGGGCAGAAAATTCCGCGGGAGCCGCACCGCTTCAGTGGCCGGACCGCCATGAACGCCAATATCAACGTTAGTGAGCCCAAACCGCCTCTGGATCCGGATTCCGCACTTTCCTTTACAATGGAAGGTTTCCAGGGCAAACCTCCTTCTCCCCTCATCCCCTTCTTCTGGTCGCCTGGTTGGAATTCTCAACAGGCTATAAATAAATACCAGATTGAAGTGGGCGGACCACTGCAAGGAGGGGATCCGGGAAAGCGTCTGCTGGAAAATGGCGGTGCTTCAAACGGCTCTTATTTCAAGGATATTCCGGAACAATTCAAATCAAAAAAAGATGGATGGCTGCTGATTCCCCTTGCCCTTATTTATGGATCGGAAGAGCTGAGTTCTCTTTCCGCACCCATCCAGCAAAGAATTCCGGATCCGTTTGCAATTATGAACAACAAGGATGCCGATCAGCTCAAAATAAAAGAAGGTAAGACAATCACACTAAATATTGATGATTCCCACTATAAATGTAAAGTTGTGATTGAAGAGCAATTCCCGCAGGGTACCATTGGACTACCGGTGAATCTTCCTGCCCTATCGGGTATTCAGTTTCCCGAATGGGCTAAAATTTCAGGAGAAAGCAAATGAGAACCCCCCTTGAAATTATTGTCATCATCGTCGGCGTAGTAATTGTAGCTCTTACCATGGCAGCGGGAATGATATATGTGGAACGCCGGATGCTGGCAGCCTGGCAGGACCGTTACGGGCCTAACCGGGTTGGACCTTTCGGACTATTCCAGGTCTTGGCTGATATGGTGAAAATATTTTTTAAAGAGGATTGGATTGCTCCCTTTGCGGATAAATTTGTATTTATTGTCGCTCCTACCGTGATTATGATGAGTGTTCTTTTAAGCTTTGCCATCATTCCCGTTACACCCTCCATATATGTGATTGATCCGAATATCGGAATTCTCTTTTTCCTGGGCATGTCCTCATTGGGCGCTTACAGCCTGGTACTTGCCGGGTGGTCTTCCAACAACAAATATGCTCTTCTGGGGGCCCTCAGGGGAACCGCTCAGATGATCACTTACGAGGTTTTCATGGGTCTCTCACTGATGGGTGTGATAATGATGGCCGGCTCATTCAGTTTGCGTGATATTGTGGAAGCACAGCGAGATATGTGGTTTGTGATACCCCAGTTCTTTGGTTTTCTGGTCTTCACGGTGGCAGGTATTGCTGAAAGCCATCGCTTGCCTTTTGATATTCCGGAGGCTGAGAGTGAACTGGTGGCAGGATTTCACACCGAATATTCCGGAATGAAATTCGGTATGTTCTTCGTGGGGGAGTATCTGGGAATAACGCTGGTATCTTCCCTTATTGTTACTTTGTTTTTCGGCGGATGGCTGGGTCCGGCATTCCTTCCACCCTTTGTCTGGTTCTTTCTCAAAACCGGGGTTTTTCTCATTATGTTTGTTTTGTTGCGGGCCTCATTGCCGCGGCCCCGATATGATCAGCTGATGAGCTATGGCTGGAAGTTTATGCTTCCGCTGGTGCTTGTGAATATTCTGGTGACCGGTGCCATCTTGCTGGCAACGGGTTAATGGCCAAATAAACAGTAAAACCGATGAGAATAAACGATTTGAGGAATAAATGATCAGTAATCTCAGAAGCATGTGGATCGCTTTTCTGCATATGTTCAGGAAAAGATTCACCGTCCAGTATCCGGATGAGAAAATTATTCTTCCGGCACGCTGGCGGGGACGAATTGTCCTGACCCGCGATCCCGATGGTCAAGAACGCTGTGTGGCCTGTTATCTCTGCTCGGTGGCCTGCCCGGTTGACTGCATTGCCCTGCAGGCTACGGAGGATGAAGGTGGCCGGCGTTATCCGGAATTCTTCAGGATTAATTTTTCCCGCTGCATTTTCTGCGGATTTTGTGAGGATGCCTGCCCCACATATTCTATACAACTTATTCCCGATTTTGAAATGGCTGAATATGACCGGCAGAATCTGGTCTATGAAAAAGAAGATCTTCTGGTGGACAGCCAGGGGAAATATCCCGGATATAATTTTTATAAAGAGGCCGGTCTGGCCATCAAGGGCAAGAGCAAAGGCGAGGGGGAAAACGAGGAACCGCCGGTGGATGTGCGGGAGCTGTTACCCTGAAATGTTAGTAAGCTAAGGAACGACATATGACAGTTATATTTTACATTGCTGCTTTTGTGGCCATTACTTCCACGGTAATGGTTATTACCCGGTCAAATGCCGTCCATGCACTGCTATACCTGGTTGTGTCCCTGCTGGCGGTAAGCATAATCTTTTTTACCGTCGGAGCACCTTTTGTCGGTATTCTGGAAATCATAATTTATGCAGGGGCCATCATGGTTCTTTTCATTTTTGTGATCATGATGCTGAACCTGGGTGAGGACGCAACCAAACAGGAAAAACAGTGGATGAATGGCAAAATGTGGATTGGTCCCGGTATCCTGACCATAATTCTGTTGCTGGAATTTATCTATATCTTTTTTGCAGGAATTCATAAGAATCTTTCCGGAACCACCGTTACCCCCCGCCAGGTGGGGTTATCCCTTTTCAGTTCTTATTTACTGGGAGTCGAGCTGGCGGCATTTCTCCTGCTGGCAGGTATTGTGGGTGCCTATCATCTGGGCCATCGCCCCAAGAAAGTTGTACATCGTTTTTTAGAAGAAAGGACTTCAGAATGACCACCACGCCCATTGAAATCGGGCTTCTCCTGGCCGGAATTTTATTCTCCCTGGGTCTCATCGGCGTTCTGGTGCGAAAAAATATTATTTTTATACTTATGTCCATCGAAATCATGTTGAATGCGGCCGGACTGGCATTTATCTTAGCCGGTGCCCGCTGGGCTCAGGCTGACGGGCAGGTAATGTTTCTTTTTATTCTCACCATGGCAGCGGCGGAAGTCTCGGTAGGCCTGGCCATTATTCTTCAATTCTATCATCTCTTTAAAACACTTAACGCCGATGCGGCCAGTAAGATGAGAGGATAACCATGTTTGACTATCTCTGGATTGTACCTTTCCTTCCCATGCTCGGTTTTATAATACTGGCAGTGTTCGGAGGACGAATCTCTCGCAGCCTTGTCGCCCTGGTGGGTGTCGGTTCGGTGGGATTATCCGCCCTTTTGGTGATCATTATCGGCCTGCAGTTTCTGATCGATCCTCCTGCCGGCTATGCCTTTACCCAGGTGGTCTGGCAATGGATAAATGTAGGTCAGTTAACGCCAGCCATTGCATTCCGTCTGGACGCCCTTTCCCTGGTATTCTGTTTCGTGGTAACCTTCGTGGGATTTCTCATTCATCTGTATTCTTCAGAATTCATGGAAGAAGACGATGGGTATTCTCGCTTTTTCGCCTATATGAACCTTTTTGTCAGTTCCATGCTTATGCTGGTACTGGCAGATAATCTGCTTTTACTTTATCTCGGCTGGGAAGGTGTGGGGCTCTGCAGTTACCTTCTAATCGGTTTCTGGTATAAAGATCCCGAAAACGGTTATGCCGCCCGTAAAGCATTTGTGGTCACCCGGGTGGGCGATACCGCCATGGCCATCGGACTGTTTTTGCTGTTCACAAGCTTCGGAACATTGAATATCCAGCAACTTATGGACTCAGCTTCACAGAACTGGGCAGTGGGATCTTCACTGGCCATTTTTGCAGCAGTCCTGCTGCTGGGAGGCGCGGTGGGGAAATCAGCACAACTGCCGCTGCAAACCTGGTTACCGGATGCCATGGCAGGTCCTTCACCGGTAAGTGCTCTTATACATGCAGCCACGATGGTCACAGCCGGCGTCTATTTGATTGCCCGTACTCACGTTATTTTCGAACTTGCTCCTCCCATCCAGCTGGTTGTGGCTATTATCGGTGCTCTTACCCTGCTCATTTCCGGGTTCAGTGCCATCACCCAGGTAGACATAAAACGCGTCCTGGCATATTCAACTATCAGTCAAATCGGATATATGTTTCTGGCACTGGGGGTGGGAGCATGGTCTGCAGGCGTATTCCATTTTATGACCCATGCCTTCTTCAAGGCCCTGCTCTTCCTGGGTGCGGGAGTAATTATTATCAGCCTGCATCATGAACATAATATGTTCAAAATGGGTGGGCTGCGAAAGCAACTTCCGGTGACTTTCTGGACATTCCTGATCGCTTCCGGTTCCCTGGCTGCTTTTCCGCTGGTTACTGCCGGTTTCTACAGTAAGGATATGATTATCTGGTACGCTTGGTCCGGCGAGAAGGGTAACGTACTGTTGTGGCTGGCGGGAGTCTTTGGCGCTTTTATTACTGGCATCTATACCTTCCGGATGGTTTTTGTGACCTTTTTCGGAGAAGCCAAAATGAAGGTGGACCGCAAGCCCGGCAGGCGATTGCTCATTCCCCTGATGGTCCTGGCTTTTCTTTCAGTTTTTGCGGGCGTCATCGAGTTGCCGGATACTATGGGACATCTGAAACTTTTTTCGGGCTTTCTCCACAGTATCCTCCCTCCGGTGGAATCACTTCATGAATCCGCTGGAACAGAATTAATATTCCAGATAATAACAGCCGTACTGGCCCTCAGTGGAATTTTCCTGGCCTATTTTTTCTATATGAAAAAATTCCGTACCGTCGAGGACATAACCAGGGGTGGACTGGCAGCCATGCTGCGGAAATACTGGTTTGCCGGCTGGGGATTCGACTGGCTGTATGACCATATATTTGTTTTTCCCATAGTATGGTTCTCTCAGATTAACAAAAACGATTTTATCGACCTGTTCTATAACGGCATTGCCGGCCTTAACCGTTATTTCCACCGCGAGCTGAAAAGAACCCAGAGCGGTCAACTTCGCTGGTATGCCATGGGTATTCTCATAGGTGCGTTGATCACTATAACTATCGTGGTATTCATATGATACTAATCTGGATAATTGCATTGCTGATGCTGGGCGGAATTCTGGCCATGTTCAGCGATCGGGGAAGCAAAAATGCACCCCGCTGGATATCGGCTTTCGTTATCGGTATTGCCTTCGTAATGATTTTATCGGTGTGGATATCAAATTATGATAGCTTAAGTATAACCAAACAGCATCATTGGTTGCTTAATTTGAAATGGAATTGGATCCCCCAGCTGGGAATCCAGTTTCATCTGGCACTGGATGGTCTTAGTCTGCTGCTGGTCATGCTGACCCTGTTCCTGGCGTTTCTGTCCGTACTGGTTTCATGGACCGAGATTCAGGAGCGTGTAGGATTTTTCCATTTCAATCTGCTGTTTATAATAACCGGAATTATCGGCGTATTTACCGCACTGGACCTTTTTCTGTTCTACTTTTTCTGGGAGCTCATGCTTGTTCCCATGTATTTTCTGATCGGGATCTGGGGCCATGAAAACCGCATATATGCCTCCTACAAGTTTTTTCTGTTCACCCAGCTTAGCGGTCTTCTGATGCTTCTGGGCATTCTGGCTCTGTATTTCATTCACGGGCAGTCCACCGGTACGTACACCTTTGAATATATGGATTTACTGGGCACCGCTATGTCACCCGCGGCCGCCCGCTGGATCATGTACGGTTTTTTGATCGCCTTTCTGGTAAAATTACCGGCTGTACCTGTCCATAACTGGCTTCCTGATGCCCATACCCAGGCTCCTACTGCGGGCAGTGTAATTCTGGCTGGTTTGTTACTGAAGACCGGTGCATATGGTATACTTCGCTTTGTTATTCCCCTATTTCCCCACGCAGCCATGGAGTTTGCACCCGTTGCCTATCTTCTGGGAGTGATAAGTATTTTATACGGTGCCAAACTGGCCTACTCCCAGACGGATTTTAAACGACTGGTGGCCTATACCAGTGTAAGCCATATGGGTTTTGTACTGATCGGCGCTTTTGCATTTACCGAACTCGCTTTGCAGGGAGTGGTCATTCAGATGATTTCCCACGGTTTAAGTACCGGGGCGTTATTTATTCTGGTGGGGTTACTGCAGGAAAGAATTCATTCCCGGGATATGAATATCATGGGAGGGCTGTGGGAAAGCGTACCGCGCATGGGTGCCATGGGACTTATCTTTGCCATGGCTTCCCTGGGATTACCCGGTTTCGGTAATTTTGTGGCTGAGTTTCTAATTCTGGTGGGTCTGTTTAAAACCACGGTCTTTTGGGCTGTCCTTGCTACCCTGGGTCTGGTGGCATCCACTATTTATTCTCTCCGGATTGTGCAGCGGGTCTTCCATGGAAAACAGGAAAAGGAATGGAAAATCGAGGATTTTAATGTGCGGGAAATGTTCGTAATGGGCTCGCTGGTAGTTACTCTGGTGTGGGTGGGCATATATCCCCGACCGGTGCTTCTTACCTCCCGGTCCACCACCCAGAAAATCCAGCAATATTCACAACCGCTAAAAACTCCTGTAATGCAAAATTATAATTCACTTAACTTGCCGGTACCATCACAAAAAGAGAATATATTTACCATGGGGAATGAACGGGTACCCCATTTCCGGATTGAGGAAAAAAACAGAAAACATTTAAGAATATTCCATCGTCCGCTGAAAACGACCGGGATGGGATTTTCCTTTCAGCCCAGATGTTTAAAAAATTCCTCAATCGGACAAATTCGAGGAGAAACATCTTGACTGGCTCAGATATAATCACTCTGCTTCCACTCATTATTTTAGCCGGCGGCACCATCGTCGTTATGCTGGCAATTGCCGTTAAAAGGAACCATGCTCTGAGTGCTGTCCTTTCCCTGATAACGCTTGGCGCCTCCTTCATAGCACTGTTGCAATCTTTTCCGGGCTTGCCTTACCATATTGGCGTAATGGCGATCTGGGACAATTATGCCATATTTTACATTGGTCTCATTCTGGTATCCTCTTTTGTGGTAATAGCTTATTCCTTCGGATACTTAGCTAAAAACCATGACCGGCCCGAGGAATACTACATTTTGGTTTTGCTGGCAACCCTGGGTACCTCGGTGCTGGTGATCAGCAACCATTTCATTACCCTTTTTCTGGGTCTGGAAATATTGAGCGTTTCACTCTATACGCTCATTTCCTACACAAAAGACCAGTTGAGGTGCATTGAAGCCGGGTTGAAATATCTTATACTGGCAGCACTCTCTTCCGCTTTCCTTCTTTTCGGGATCGCCCTGATTTACGCACAAACCGGCACCATGAATTTCCGGGAAATTGGTTACATGGCAGGAAAATTCAGCTGGGATGATATCATCATGCTGGCAGGAATATCCACAGTTATTGTGGGCTTTGGTTTTAAACTCGCTGTGGTGCCTTTCCACATGTGGACTCCAGATGTTTATGAAGGAGCCCCCGCACCGGTGGCCGGGTTTATTGCCACTATTTCCAAGGGTGCGATGTTTGCCTTGTTATTCCGCCTCTTTCTGGCAACGAATGCACATGCCAGCTCATCCATAATGGCGATTTTTGCGGTCATTGCCATAGCTTCGATGTTTGTCGGAAATATTCTGGCCTTATTACAGAACAATGTCAAAAGAATTCTGGCCTATTCTTCCATTGCCCACCTGGGCTACCTGCTGGTCGCATTTATTGCAGGCAAAGACTATGGGATTCAGGCAGCATCTTTCTACCTGGTGGCTTACTTCATTACAACTCTGGGAGCTTTTGGAGTGATTACCGTGCTCACGGAAGAGAAACGCGAACCTGATATGATAGAGGATTATGAGGGTTTGTTCTGGCGCAGGCCCTGGATTTCCCTGATCCTGGCGGCCATGCTTTTCTCCCTGGCAGGGATACCATTGACGGCAGGTTTTATCGGTAAATTTTATGTGGTTACCGCAGGAGTGCAATCTACCTTATGGCTGCTGGTGATTATTCTGGTGGTGAACAGTACCATCGGTCTGTTCTACTATCTCAGAATTATTGTTGCCATGTTCTCCAAAGAAACAGCCGGAGAAAAAGGCGGTCCGGCATACCTCCCCCTGGGTGGCAGTATTGTGCTGGCTGTTTTACTGATACTGCTCATATGGTTCGGCATATTCCCTTCGGATATCATGATTATTATTCAGAAACTGGTGACCGGCCTGGGCTATGCTTCTCTGATGTAATGGCTGAGAAAATCAGCCGGAACTGGGAAAACAAAATGAAAGTTAGCTGATTCTGATTTTCTATAAAATAACAAGGGCCGCCGAAGTGACCCCACACACTGGTCGAAACCGGAGGGCTTGCAATTGAAAAAACTGATGTGACATGTATATAATGCAGGTGCAACTGAAATAATCAATCCATACACTCAGGCTTTAAGTCCAGCACGTCTGAAAGCTCAAAGAGGCTATGGATAAACTTTTTCCGGCTTCATGTCATATTCTGTGATGTTTTATGAAAATAATCGGCTTAGACAAGATTCACAGCTAATGCCAAAATCCCATTAGTTTATTCACCCCTTTATCTCCCTGATGTATTGCTGAATATTTAATATCACTTTCAGGTAAAACCCTGAGTAGCATCAGGCCCATTTTTCTTCCCCAAGCCTGGCCTCCGGCGGCAGGCACTTCGTGATAATTCAAAGCTGTGGATACGCACAAAATTGAATTGGATTTATCCATGTTTAAAATTAATAATGAAGAGATAACTTCTACCAGAACGTATGTTTTTCCCGACAATTTTTTCTGAGATTTTAACGCCGACCGGTAATATAGTTCTCCAGCTGTTCCAGGGCAATTTTCTTTTCTGTTATCACAGCTTTTACCACATCGCCGATGGAAACCACCCCGATGAGTTTATCGTTTTCATAAACGGGCAGATGCCTCACTCTTTTATCATTCATGATGGCCATGCAATCCTCGGCGCTTCTCTCCGGTGGCACAAACAATACTCTTTGGGTCATTATTTCCTTCACCGCCGTATCATGAGGAGATTTCCCGTGAATGGCTACTTTACGGGCATAATCCCGCTCGGATACAATTCCCACCAATTCCTCCTCTTCCAGAACAATGAGAGCCCCGATATTCTTGTCTGCCATGAGCTTCAAGGCA
Source organism: uncultured Caldithrix sp. (assembly GCA_964461135.1). Lineage (GTDB taxonomy): Bacteria > Calditrichota > Calditrichia > RBG-13-44-9 > RBG-13-44-9 > RQOF01. Next base: position 81,855 of record CAYWTB010000009.1, read on the forward strand.
TCAATAATTTTTGTATCGGGGGTTACAGACCAGACATCATATCCCTTTTTATCAAGTATCTCGCGAATTGTATTCATAACTTCTCCTTTCCTGATATAAAATTCATATGACGGTTTATTTTATTCCAGAAAAATTCAATCTGATTTTGCCGCTTGTTTATTTAAGACAAGATAAAACAAACAGATAAACAGGAAATCAGCCATTAATATATGCCGACTGGTATACTCAGTAAAATTAATCCTCCAGAAACTGATACACAACAAAAGAAATGCGAAACAGAGGGATACGGAATTCATGCATTCGGTGTGCAGATTCCACCGCCATTTCTGTATATCTCCTTATAACATTAATTTTTGGATACGCTACTTTACAGAATACTGGAATTTTAAAAAGCTGAGAGCTCAACCCTATCAATAAACGGTGAATTTCAGAAGTATCCGGTCGCTTTTATTTTCTTTCGCACAATATTGATTAAACTCCTGTGGAGAATCATATCAACCTGACGTTGGGACAGGGAACAGGTTAATTCGTATACATTGTTTTTGTTTAAATTATATGCTTTCATCATCTGACTGGTCAAAAATCGTTTCCGAATCTTTTCAATCCTGATTGTATCATTATGGTCAAAAAAAAATATTGATTTCAGGAATATTACTGCGGAAAGGTAAAACACGGGTACCGGCTGGCATTCCACGTCAGGGTTGGATCAATCCTCAACCCATCTTTCGACCACCGTCATACTGCCTGTGACCGGAGGGTCCTTAATCGACTTCTCTGCCACGGATATCACCCATAATAAAACCCCCTTATTCTCATTTTTTATGGTAACTTTTCTGTTTCAATATTTCGAATAAACGGTTCACCAATCTCGGTTCAGTCCCATTCTTCATTCTCAGGCATTTCTTCCCATTTTACAGGAATCACCCGGATTTCCTCCTGCCACCTGGAAATTTTTACCGCCTCACCCAGGTAGAGGGCCGGTTCATAATTTTCATCAACTATCCACTGGGCAACTTTTGGCGTGGCATAGATAACACCTTCCTGAGAGTCTTCCAGTTGTTTTTTAACAAAATTATAATCATCGTACACTTCGGGCATTTCATGCATTTTCGACCTCCTTTACTTATCCAAATTATTAAATCATCATGAATTTTTCATGAAGTCCGTTCACCAAATCTATAAAAAATATTTTGAAGAACGGATGAGGTATACAATAAGTGAGGGCATGCAGCAGGCTTAATGGAAGCCCTTAAAATCCTGTGTGGTAAAATGCACATCATGTCGGGCACAGTCATCCTGAAATTCCCCAGAGCGCAGATCAGCAATGCGGCCTGACAATTCCGGCCAGTTTGTGGCAGTTATGTCCAGGATTATGCGGGCAATTTTGTCGGCAGAACCTAATGCATTATCCCGGTAAAGCTGAATAAACCTGTCGTGCTGAGGGAAATCAGCCGGATCGGATCCTCTGAGCAGTTGCTGCATATGACTCTCAAATGGACCTGGGGATATGGCATAAATGCGAACAGGTGTGTTTTCCGTTTCCAGGGCAACTATACGCGTGAGCATATTCAGAGCGGCTTTCTGACTGCCATAAGCCGACCACCCGGCATAGGGGTTCTCGGCAGCACTGCTGGTAATATGTACGATATCCCCACCATTCTTCTGAGCTATCATCCTCTTCAGAGCTTCACGGGTAATTATATAAGCACCGAACACATTGGTCAGCAGAGATGTCTGTATTTCTTTTCCCGAAATTTTAATCAGAGGAGCCACCGGTTCCAGCACTCCCGCACAGTTCAGCAAGAGATCTATGGATCCATACTGCTTTTGTATTTTTGTCATGACATCAATAATCGCATCCTCCTGACTGATATCAGCCGGAAAACTTTCAGCCTCGCCACCCCCGGCCACAATCATGGCAGCCAGCTGTTTCAACTTTTCCTTTGAGCGTGAAATTAAGGTAACCCGGTCACCCCGGCTTGCAGATTCCTGAGCCAGCGCTTTCCCCAGGCCGGCAGACGCTCCGGTTACCACCAGCACCCGTTTTGTTTTTTGCATATTCTACTCCGATTATTTTAAATGTTTATGATTTTTGGAAATATTATGAAAAGGGTAAAGGGCAAAGGTAAGATCAAAGATTAAAGATGAAAGATTAAAGATTCCCGACGATTCTGACTTTCTCCGGTCGTACTGTCGAGATGAAATCATCCAAGATTTCAAAAGGGTAAAGATACATCGGCAGTCGGCAGTGACCAGCATCCCGCATCCAGCAACCAGTAACCAGGATTCAGGTGTCAGGAAAATAAGGGAAAAGGGAAAACTTGCTCCTTTTGAATCCTGGTACCTGGTTCCTGAAACGTTTCTTTCCGCTGTGCGCTATGCTTTACATACCCTTTTTGATCTTTGATCTGTGATCTTTCCTTTTTGCCGACCGGAGGGAATCAGGGTCGCCCGTAAACCCGGATGGGGAAGCTTAAAAATAAATTCTAAACGAGGTGTAGTAGGTATCGGGATAACTGCCGAATTCGGATTGCAGGATCAGATTTTTTGACTTTTTACCTGCACCCACAAAAGCTCCACCGGCAATATAAATGTTTTCGGCAATATTATAATTCAGAGACAAAGCCAGGTAAAGCGAAGGATCCATAATATTAATGAGGGTCTCTCCGGTAAAGGTAACCAGACCACTAAGCTGGTAGGTCATACCCGGCGTCAAATAATGTTTCCCCAGCAGGTAAACCGAACCCTGCCGGTACCCAATTTTGAAAAAGTCGCGATAATAATTTTCCGGTTTGGATTCCCCCGCGCCGTTGAAGTGATATTCCACAAAACCATACATTTTACTGGTAAGGCTGTAATCCAGGCCGGTGGAAAATCGAAGGTAATTTTCAGTGGATTGCTTTGAGTCTCTTTTCAGTTGATCCGCCAGCACATAAGCCGTCTCACACCAGAAGCCTGCACCTCCAATGGAACGCGCCACATCAAATCCCAACAGTAGATTTTCCCTGAATCCTAATAAAATTAAAGAGATATCGGTATTCCATTCATTAACTTTGGTCCTCACGAAGAAGGCATCGTTAGCAAATTTCCAGTGTTTGCCGAACACATAACCGATATCAAATTCGCCCAGACTTCCCACAGGCATACGCCAGCGAACCGCATCCACTCCGATACGGTCTTCCGTATCCAGGTCATCATAAGAAAAGGGTGCGATGACGTCAGTGGGGTTAATAACACGGGCACTTCCCCAGGCAATAGCCTGCCGGCCCAGGTATAGATCGGCCAGTGGTATGGAAATCCGGGCATTCAGCCGGTCAAGATTCTGAAATATACCAAAACTTCCCTGTTTTGCAGAATTACCGGGATACAACAACCGGTCAAAATCAGTAACCCGGTATTCATACGGATTAATGACAGATAAGAAAGGTACCACCCGGAATAAAACCGGATCCTGCACCCGGAGAGAGAAATCATAGGCAGCATTCAGAAAAAGCCAATGGGAGGCGGAATAATCCGTTACCAATCTGATTCGTTGATTAACCGCCCCGAAATCTGTACGGGCAGGCAGGCCCAGGGCGGCGGCAAACCCGGGATCGGTATAACGGTAAAGCACAAAAAAATTTTTAGTATAACCGCTCAGGGAGAAGGAGGAATCAGCCGGAGAGGGATGAATCAGAATGACCAGGGATGTAAAATACAACCATAACCGGGGCACCCGACAAAGGAATTCATTAAGGACTTTCATAACTGCGGGCTTCAAAATCTTTGCTTCACACTCGATGGGATTAATGGGAAATTTCAGCAATTTTCCAAACAGAGCTGTTACAAAATTAATCTTGCAGGAACTTTATGTCTTTTTTTCATCCATGTAAATTCTACCATCCTTAAGCACCACCAGCCGTCTGGCACGATCCATAACCAGCTGGTCATGGGTTGAGAACAGAAAGGTCATTCCAGTATGCTCATTCAATTCCCTCATCATATCCAGCAGGGATGCTCCCGTTTCGGAATCCAGGTTGGCGGTGGGTTCATCAGCCAGAATTAACGCCGGCCGCGATACCATAGCTCTGGCAATAGCCACTCTCTGCTGCTGGCCTCCGGATAATTGAGTGGGCCGGCGATGTCCGAAACCTTCCAGGTCCACTTCTTTCAATATATCCAGAACACGATGATGCCGTTCTTCTCTGGATATTCCCTGGAGAAGCATAATATATTCAATATTCTCTTCCACCGTTAAAACAGGAATAAGATTGTAGGCCTGGAAAATAAATCCAATGTTATCCCGGCGAAAATCAGATAATTCCCGCCCACTCATCTCAGACAGCTGTTTCCCCTTCAGATAAACGTTGCCTTTATCAGCATTGTCCAGTCCGGAAATGATATTCAGAAAAGTAGTTTTGCCAGATCCGGAGGGACCAACTATGGCAGTAAATTCTCCCGAATCAACCGTCAGGTCTATTCCCCGGATGGCATGAACCGGTACTCCATTATCTGAGTAGGTTTTGTCAATTCCCCGGGCTACAATCACTTTACTGGCTTCTTCCATAATATCCTCAAAAATAAGAATTTACTTTCATTACAGACTTTTGCGCAAAGCATCCGCTGTTTTCATTCTGGCGGCATGGACGGCAGGATAAATTCCAATTAAGACGGTAAGTCCGAAAACCCACAGGGGATAATAAATAAACTGTCCAACCCTCATCACAGGATAAAGCAGTTCGCGAAAGGTAACCCCCACGAATTCGATACCGGTATAATCTATTCCTACCTGCGCAGTGATATAGGTAACAATCAGTCCCAGAATATCACCCAGAATAATACTGATGATGGCCAGTGCACCCGCTTCGAAAACAATTAGTCGTCCTACACTGAATGGTCGTGTTCCGATAGCCCGCATAACCCCGAATTCAAACATCCGTTCATGGATGGACATAAACAGTGTGTTGATAATTCCAAGGACCACTACACCAAAAAGGATTAACCCGGTAATAAAGGTACTAAAATCAGAAAGTTTAAAAGCAGCCTCCAGCTGAGGAAGAATCTGCGTCCAGCCAATCGCTTCATTTCCATAGCGGGAGAATTCCTTCCAGAAGGGCAGATTCAATTCCTGGCCTATCCGGGGATTAATAAATTTCAGGGCAATTTCATGTACATTAGTTCCTACATTTAGCATTTCCTGTGCTTTCTTGAGGCGTATAAACGCCATTCCCCGGTCCATCTCGGCTACACTAAAATGAAAAATGCCGGAAACTCTGAACATCTCCTGGGCCAGATCGCCTGTTACTGCCTGAGAAACAGTAATCACAATTCGTTCACCCAGACTGGCATTTAAAACTTCTGCCAGTTTTTTTCCAATCAGAATGTCGCGAATATTTTCGCCGGTAAAATAATCTCCTTCTATGATGGCTTCATCTACCTGTGAGAGATATTTTTCGCTGGACGGATTGACTCCTACCAGGCTGATGGACTGAACATCGGAAGGAGAAGTAATCATCGCATAGGTGATAGTTCTCTCGGTGAAATGTTCCACAATATTCTGCCGGCGTAGTGAATCTACCACCAGTGGTAACCTGTTAATGGTAAGATCCACATTATAGGTTTCACGAAAACCCTTGCGGTGGATCTGCCCCTCTCCCAATAAGGAGGATGTGGCAGATTCAATCATGTTTCTCTTCATACCAATGATCAGTGCATCCACAAAAATAAGGGAGGCCAGCCCGATACCGATAGCGATTCCCGCGATGAAGGTTCTGCGCTTATTCCGGAATACATTACGCCATGCCAGTTTGATAAATAACCACATAAAATCCTCAATTGTTACATTCTCATGGTCCGGGCAGGTTCGGTATGTGCTGCCCGCATCGCAGGAAAAATCGAAATAAAAGTGGCTGCCAGCACAACGGTAATGGTGGGAATGATCAGACTGCGGACATTCACCTCAGTATACATGGTTTTAAATTCCATTCCGCCATAGGTAAAAGCCTGCGGCAGAGTTATGCCCTGATGAGACAGAAGGTAATTTACCAGGGTACCCAGTATAGCTCCAATGATGACGCTGACGATCGCCAGGATATTAACTTCGTACAGTACCAGACCGATAATGCTTCCCGGTTTGGTTCCCATGGCTTTTAATAAACCATATTCCTTCTGACGTTCCAGAACCGACATCAGAACCGTATTTAAAACTCCCACCGCTACCACCAGTATTATGACAAAGAGCATAATCCACATGCCCTGTTTATCCGCACTCATTGCCTGATAAAAACTTTTTGCAAACACCTGCCAGGGGGCGACTTCCAGTTTTTTAGTATCTAACCGCTCCCGGATCTCGTCCGTCACTTTTTTCACTACACTTAATCTTGTTACAATCACTGCGATTTCATGAACCTGATCGGGGAGCACAAACAGATCCTGGGCATCCGTCAGATTCATATAAAATGACATGCGATCACTTATATCATCACCGGTGGATACAATACCGATGATCGTATAAATATCATTGGCTATAGAACCGTCGGCGGCCTGGGATACAATTACAATTTCGTCACCGACTGCCGCTTCCAGGGTTCTGGCCAGGCCCTTACCCAGAATGGCCTCATGAGCCGGTTTTTCAGAAAAACTTTTCCCCTCAATAACTTTTTTCGAAAAATGTGTGGCCTCATCCTCTCTTAACGGATTTATACCTATGACCTGGGCACCGGTACTGTTGTTATTGACCGAAACCAGCCCTGCGGCGAACAGGCGGGGTGTCCAGTATTCCACATTATGGACCTGGCTGACTGTATCCCCCACAAGCGCATAATTTTTTATGGTCTTATAAATGGAGGGATCTTCACGGTATCCTCCGGCATGAATCTGGATATGGCCCAACTGGTTCCTGGTGAACATGTTAATTATGAAATTATATGAGCCGTCTGCCCAGCCTATGGAGATGGTCGCCAGCGCAAAACCGCCGAACATGGTCAATGCCGTCAGAATGGATCGCCGTTTCTGCCGGAAAATGTTACGAAACGCCATCTTTAGTAACATCATCAATACAAAACCCCCCTGAGAAAAACGCAGTTCTTTGTGCAGGTCAAAGTTATTTTCAATTGATTAAAACTCCGGAGTTCGCAGATTTCGAAGGGTAAAAATATCTTCCTTCAGTTCAAGATTAAATGAAGCAGTAAGGTATCGCAATATTGTATTATTGCCCTCTTTATTCTGGGGAATTAATTCCATAACGGAAGGTATTTTCCTGTTGTCGAAAATTTTGATATCCCGGTAATTCATAATTCGCATTAAATTACCGTTCTCATCATAGTATTTATCCTGAACCGGGATGTAATCGGATTTGCGGACAGACGAAACTATTTTTCCCCAGACAATGGGCAACCCCTGGCGGGGAATAAGCTGCAGATAAATAAGATCCTCCAGGGCATCTTCAGGATGAATTATTTTATAGTGGTAATCATCCAGCAGTGTAAATTCATCCACCAGGTCATCATTATTGAAATCCGAACCCATCCAGGAGCTCATCATCATGGAGGGCGGGACTTTAATGACTTTATTGGTTTTTGGAAGATAATTCCACATTTCATTTTTTATTCGCAGCGTCCCCAAACCATTTTCCTTCTTGGGTTCCAGGATTCGGATGAACGTCTTATACTTTCCTTCCGTCCATACTTTCATTTTCAAAGTACGCTGCCAGTGTGGGGTCACAATCTCCATTTCCATTTCGGAGTAGCTGGATTTACTCCGGTACAGTTCATCAATTCTGGTGATAATTTCCCGGGCTTTTCTTTGTTCGGTACTATCCTGTGCGCGAATGTAAGCGGCATCAATTAAGAAAAAAAATAATAAAATGGTCAGACAAAGCTTGCAAGATTTCACCGGCGATTTTCCTTTTCTGATGGGCGGATCATGAATAAATATACAAAAAAAATTGTGTGAAAAAAGTCGTTATCAAAATTTAAACATGCAATGGGCTTTACAACCGGGAGAAAAAACGAGGATATGCTAAAACTAGATTAAAGAAGAGGATAAAGCGAAAAGGGTTGCCTATAACATCGCCGCCTTCCAGTCGGCTAATCGGTCAGCCGGAAGGCGGATCCGACCGCTGCCGGAGATGAAATCTTCCAAGATTTCAAAAGGGTAAAGACAAGACAAGGATTACACAAAAGTGGAGGCAAAGCTAATTTTGTAATTTTTATTTTAGATATTGTGATTTGGCTTTTGCCTGATTTATGGATCCTGCGGACAGGATGGTGGCTCCAGCTTTCCATGCTCATTTTAGTAATTTAATTAGAATGGCATGTTAATACCTGTAAATAGCAGCCATTTTCACGGCGGCGGGCATCTTTTCCCCCGGCAGCACTATGACTTGCCCATCTGCATGAAGGGTATGAACAACGGCAAATTCAATTAGATCAATGGATTCATCCTGACTGCTTTCAACGTCACCAAGGGTGGTGTGATGATCCTGCGGATTGAATAGACCCCACGCAGCTTGATCTGTCTGAATAAACAGGACATCCACCCGGCCATCATATGCTGCCGGCACAATCTCTTCAATCTTGAAGCCTGCCTGATCGGCACCGACCGCTTTATCAAATTTCTGCCGATATTTTTCTTCCAGCCGCTCAAAATAAGCTTTCATGAACTGCCAGGATTGTTCATGCAGATCCTCCTTACTGTATCCGGAGGGATCTCTACCCAGCCCTTTTTCAACAAGATTATGATAAGAATTGGTTTTTTTGTACAATGGGATCAGATATTCCGCACCCATCAACAACAGAGGAATATTTTTATCCACAATCCCCTCATTTAAAGCATGATTAACAAGATGAAAAAAATCCAGAATGTATTTCTTTCTCTCCGAATTATCTCCGCCTGCTCCCTGACCATGAAACATAGCCTGTCGACCATGCTTTCCCCCAGGAGCTTTGGTATGAAACTGGACCTGTTTTTCAAACACATTATATTTAAGTGCATCCTTCAAGCTCTTAGGTAAATCTTTAATGTTCAACTCAGAGATGGTATCCAGCGTTACACGATACAGCGATAAATCACTCAGATTCAGAGCAAGCAGGTAATATTTCTTATTTCGACTTAAAAGGGGAATCAATGGTTTAAGATAAAAACCGTTCCCAACCATGACCGTTTCCGGAAAAGAGTACGAAACACGGTATTTTAAAAAGGTCTCCTTAGACCGAAACAATGCCAGCCCGTCACTCTGATGATTCCAGAAGAAGGTGTCATTTAAGAGTTGATCCAGAGGATCCAGTAATTCACTGATTTTTTTATCCACTATTCTGCGCCTAGTTAATTCGCTGTTCATCCGGCCGATTAAATTTTTATAACGAATAGCATTCTGCCTTACATCACTACCTGTGCGATGAGTTGGCATATACAGGGACAAACTTAACTGCGGTTCTTTATTTAAAAAATTCTCAATTTTTATTTCAGAAACGTCGGTCATACAAATCCTCCTTTTACCTTAACGGGCATTTTATTTCAACCTACCATACAAACCTGGTATCCAGATTAACAAAAGAAAATAACCGGGATTAACAAAATTGTGTGGGCCGGAAAGGAAAAAGTTGAGGGAAAATTAAAAGATGACTTCCAAATAAATTTTGAAAAAATGAAAAATCCGCCGCAGAACATATTTTGTAATGAAAGAATTTTACCACACAAAAATCTAATCCTATTTTATTATAAACTCACGACTCCCAGGCTTACTATTTTTTTCCCTTTTCTTATTGCCGGACTATAATTCTCCTTCTTCGCTCAAAGTTTCACTCTCGCAGAGAATACTCCATTCGCCTTTACCGTTTATTCATCCTGAATGTTCAGATACGAATTTTAACGGTATGGTCAACTAACTCTTAATTTTTAAAAGTGTTATTGACCCGCCCTTCTACATTCTCCCGCATGTCTTTCACTCTTTTAACCAGATCATCTATGGCAGATTCCGTATTTTTCCTCATTTTATTAAGTCGTTTTTCCGTATCACCAAGCACACTCTCCGCCATTTCCTGTAAATCATCAAATTTGGATTCGGCTTCATTTATTAAATTATTTGACTTCTTGCGAATATCCTTTCGTAATTTTTTTCCTGACTTGGGAGCATATAAGAGAGCCATGGTGGCGGCAACCGCTCCACCGACCATCAACCCTTTTAAAAATCTCAGACTACCATCTTTACTAGCCATGAGTAATCCTCCTTTTTTATATTCATGTGCATCCTTCTTAATGCATCCGAATATTATTAATATCAAATGAAGAAATTATGAAGAAATGAGAAAATTTCATGCTACAGACAATTATCATAAACATCATGAATATCCAGGAAGCCTTGGTCTATTCAATTAGAATTATACTGTTCCCCGCAGGGAAAGAGCGCAAACCTCAGAGACGGATTTTTGAATTACCCGTTCCTCTTTGAGAAGATGTTTCTTCGGATAAGCTGTTTTCCGGGGGCATAAAATTTGCCAACATCCATTAGAAGTGGCATAATACGGCGCATAAATGGCTGATTTTATAATTCTCATATTCTGTTTCCCTGTTTTCCCGGATAGCCAAAGAAAAAATGTGGGATCATCTTGAATTTATATGTCTTAGGAACAACGATGATAATAACTTTTCTATAGCAATTTATGTTGACAACATCCGCACGGGGTCTATTGAACCATTTCTTATTTCTTCCGGTGAGGGCATTTTTTTCAAACGGATAAGCTCTTCCACAGCAGCCATCTCTTTGTCCCGTCCCATACCGGCCACAGCCACAACACTATCTTCCTGAATGAAATAGGCCAGAAAGTCTTTTGCCGGAATTTCTCCCTGAACAATTATTTCATCCCAGGTAGTTGCATGGCCCACATACCGGAAATACAATCCGGCCTGATTAGTCCAGAAAAAGGGCATACTGCTATAGGTCGTCTCTTTTCCCGCCATATTCCGGCCGGCAATCCGGCCCAGTTGTTCGGAGGTACGCCAGTGCTCTATGCGGATATTTTTTCCGGTCAGCCAAAAGGGGAAACTGGCAATATCACCAGCGACATATACATCTTCTGCCGCCTTAAGATTTTTGTCAACCAGGATTCCACCATCACTGCTCTTTTCAAGACCCTGGATGAAATCAGTTGCCGGTTTAACCCCGATTCCGGCAATAACCAAATCTGCTTTTAACCTCTCCCCGTTACTCAGCACAACAGCTTCTACCGAATCCTTCCCCTCAAATTTTTTTACTTCGGTTTTCAGCTTGAACGTTACTCCATTTTTTTCGTGGCCATCCTTAAAAAGTTTTCCGATATCCGGACCGAAAACTCTCTCAAAGGGAAACTGATCCCGGGATACCACTGTTACTTTCAATCCACGGTGCCTCAGGCTTGAGGTGGCCTCCATACCGATAAAGCTGGATCCCACAATTACTGCCTCACCCGCTCCTTCCAGAACATTAATAATGGCATCAGAATCATCAAAGCTTCTGAGGGTAAATACATTTTTCAGGTCTGCTCCGGCCACCGCAAGTGTACGTGGAATTCCACCGGTGGCGATAAGCAATTTGTCATAAATGAGCGTGTCCTCATCCGAGAATGTTACTGTTCTGGTGGGAATATTCACCCGTTTAACCAGTCGGCCCAGCAGCAATTCGATATCATGTGATTTATAAAATTCCTCCGACCGCAACGGCATCCAGGCCGGATCTGCATCACCCTGCAGATAATCCTTGCTCAGGTTCGGCCGGTCATAAGGAAGACGTTTTTCCCGGCTTATTAACAGGATCCGTCCCATGAAGCCCGTTTCACGCAACACCTGTGCAGCCGCATTCCCGGCAGCACCCGCTCCCAGGATAATATAAATCCTCTTGTCTTTTTCCGGCTGCAATTTAGTCATATCAGGAATTCTTGCTGCCTCCGGTTTTTCCGGGAATCTGACAATCACATCATTACCTTCCACTTTCACCTCAAAGCTTGGCAATGCGTTAAGTGCGGGAGGTTCCAGCAAATCACCGGATTTGGCATGGAAACAGGCATGGTGCCAGGGACATACAATCCGCACTCCGCTCAGGACCCCATCACCCAGGGGGGCACCGTAATGAGTGCAATGAGCGGCAAAAGCGTGAAATTCATCATCCACCCGGGTAACCAGGATCTCATTCTGAGCAACTTTTACCGTTTTCATACCGCCATCCTGAAGATCATCTTTTTTCAGTATTTTAACATTTTTATAGTTCATAGCCCCTCCTTCAATTTACTGATTTTTTAATATTTGCGGATTGCCGGTATAAAATTCAGCAGTAAGGATTCATTGACCTTTTTTAGCTTTAAACTATCAGCCCCTGCCCTGTTGAGGCGAAAAATTCAGATATTTCATCACCTAAAAGTAAAATCAAAGTTAAACAAAGATTAATTCTAAAGTTGAAATTTTAGCTCTGTAGATCTTTTCGCATCTGATCATACTGTTCTTTAGTAATTTCGCCCCTGGCATATCTTTTTTTCAAAATCTCAAGCGCATCATCACCAGAATGATGTTGCGGTTTATTACTGGTGCTGCTCACAATTTTTATCACTCCCCAGATAATAATTACCAGTATAATTATCCATATGAACCAACCGAAACCCCAGGATCCCCATCCCATACCATTATACATTTTTTACTCCTCTTATTTTGATTCCCAGTATTTTAATCTCTCATAACAGAAAATATATTCAATATTTAATTACTGAATGATCATGAAGATTGAATGAAAAAGTATTTTCTGGAATAAATAATTCCAGAGGATTAAGACAATACACAATAATGATCTTTACCGGGAGTATTCTATTGTCCTTTCAGCTATTACAAGGGCAGGAGTTTTAAACCCTTTCCCCTGCTGTTTGTCTTGTCCTTATAACGAAATATAACCTGCCTGACCGGTGTATGAAATATTTGGTTCATTTTTTGCAGAGCCCCTGATTTATCTCCCCGGAAATAACCTGCTCCTTTATACTGTTTTTCCTGACACTTATTGCGAAGATTTTAGCTGCAATAAATTAATATTAAATGATAACAAAGCCGTTTTAATCACCCCGGAAAATCCGTTTAATTAAGCTTGCCGGAACAGCAGGACTCGATTTGACACACAAAGTGATGTGACAGGCGCATACAGACTATCCGTTAATCATTTCCTGCAGTTTTAAAGCATCCCGGGCAGCATAACCGTTCTGGTCGTTATCGAAAAAACAGAATATTTCTCTGCCCTGTTTACTCCAGCTGCTGAAGGCACCCACCCAGCCGGCCAGTTCCTGAACATCATACTGACCCTGATATGCCTGTGCCGCAGGTCCATGCAGACGGATATAAATAAAATCAGCTGTCACTTCCCGGGGTGAAAGGATCCCGGCCAGCTGATAAATGCAGAATGCGATATTCTGATTTTTCAATAATTCATAAACATCCTTATGCCACCAGCTGTCATCCCGGAACTCCATGGTATACCGGTATTTTTCGGGAAGCGACTTTAAAAACGAAGACAACCTCTCTGTGTTGATGTGCCAGCGGGGTGGCAGCTGAAACAGGATGGGACCCAGGGAAGGGCCCAGAACTGCCACATGGTCAAGCAAACGGTGTAATGGCTCCAGTGCATCTTTCAGTTTTTTCATATGAGTAATGTATCTGCTGGCTTTAACCGTAAAAATAAAATCATCATTCACCGTTTCTTTCCATTGTCTGAAAGTCAATTTCGCCGGCAGCTGATAGAATGAATTATTGATTTCCACACTGTGAAATCTGGACTTATAAAAATCCAACCAGTCTTTCTGAGCAAGATCTTCGGGATAGAATACGCTCTTCCAGTGTTTATAATTCCAGCCGGAAGTGCCGATATGTATTTTTTTCCCGTTGTTGGTCATATACTGTCACCAATATAAAAACCATTTTTAATATCTAAAAGTAAGGTTTCATACTAAAACAGTTCTTCCTTCCCCATCAGGTTGTTTCCTTCAATGCCGTTCCTCAAATCCGGTCATTGAATAACGATTGAGTTCATGAGCCCGGGTGTTTCCGGCCGGAACGATTAGTTTTATGATATCGCATCAGAAGCCGGATGATTCAGACGGTCCTGATCAGGTTCGATGCATATATTCAATTTCAGAAATATATTCGGTGATGAGATTCTTTTCCCCCCTGGGTTCAACGATCTTAAAGGAAAATTTAACCTCTCCTCGTCTTCGCAGGTTGCACAAATCACCGGAATTCCCAGATAAATGGTATTGTTATTCTTGAACTTTACTCTATATAGATCACCCCGCTGGGTATTCTCCACAATCGTCTCATAAAATTTCTTTTCATTCTGCTCTTCCGCCTGACTCACGGCTTCTTCTCCTTGATTTTGGTAAATGTTTTTAATATTGATTTATTTAAAAATATAACCACAAAGACAGCAGAACCCTGAAAATTCATAAGTTCTGAATAAGGAAACTATAAATACCTTTATTAGAATTCTATTTTTCTATTAGGTTTTTATTATTTATAACTTCTTCTCTGTCTTTGAAATATTGAGGCCGCCACTCCTTTATTCGACTCGTAATCCATGGATAAAGTGACCCGTGTCTGGTGTCCGTCCACCGGCTTGAATCTCACTTCCCCCTCTGCCTGGATATCTCAACCTGCACTGCTCCAGGAAATTTTACTGTTCTCTTCCTGTTCCACAATTTTGGTACCCCGTTCAATCTTTATGTCAAAGGGGCCTTCTGCCACCCACTGGATCAGATTGTTATTCTTCCTCACGACAGAAGTAACATTTTTCATAAACTTGGGAAATTTTTCAAATTCCCTCCAAATCTCATAAACCGTATCAATATCTTGATTAATAACCATCGATTCTTCATAATTATCTTTTCGCAGAAGCTTTCTCCTCACTCCACATTTACACAACTTATTTCCAATAACTTTCGTTAATTTTCAATTAACGCCCTCATTTACTTTTTTTCCTTTTTGCCTGTTGCAGGGCATTATAACGGGCACTCTGGATCAACCACAGTTCGGGAATTATTTCTACCATTATTTTCCCGTCCTCTATAAGTCTCACCACCGAACTCTCCGACACCACAATGGCCACGGCCTCGGTGGATTTGGTTATGGAGGCGGCTGCCACATGCCTGCTTCCCAAACCCAGAGGCAGATCGATATTCTGACTTTGGGAATCAATATAACGTGTGGCTGAAATCACAATACCGTCATTGCTGACAATGAAAGCACCGTCCAGCTGGGCCAGTTCTTTTATGGTTTCCCTCATATTGGGATCATCGATATGTTTAAGAGAGATACTGTGACCTTCCAGCGGATCAAGAATCAACGGCCTGGATAATGCCAGAACCGCCTTTTCATCCCCAACAACAAACATGGTACCAATCTTCCTTCCCTCCCTTCCTTCACGGGCAATTTCAATGGCCAGTTCTATGGTAGACCGAAGAACCAATGAATCTACCTTCTCATTCTGGGAACAGATTTTGTCCAGAACCAGATTAAATTTTTCATACGAATTAAGACTCGCCGAGTAATATTCCTTTTCCTTTGATGATCTCATTAAAAGTTTTTCCTTTACGATTCAGATAAATTTAACAGCGATTTCCATTCCACATTTTCGTAACCCTGTTGCTGGGCAAACTTTCTGGTCATATTTATCTCCATTTCCATCAATTCCTGTTTTTTGCCTTTTTCAAGCTGCACATACCCCCCGGCAATCATATCATGCCCTCCCACCGTGCGCGAATTGGAAACCAGGGATTTTACAAGCTCCCCCGCTCTCGCATTGGGATTGGAGGAACGTACGGCAATAATCAGTTGATCCTTCAAGCGGCCGGTACACATAATCCAGCTGATGCGCTCCAGCCGTAGCAGAAAGTCAGCCATCTCTGACACAATTTCGGCGGCCGGGACATCCTGCAGATGAGAGTACAGAAGATGACGATAAATGAACGCATTGTGTAAAGCCTTGTCTAATGTTTTAAAATACGCCCGGTTCAACTTTGGATACATAATCTGTGCTAATTTGCGCATACTTGAGCGTGTATAAACGGAAAGATAAGCCTGGATATCCCGCTGGGTGGTTTCCCTTCCCAGACTCTGCGTCTCCGAGGCGATGGCATAAGAAAGCGCCGTGGCCAAATCCGGAGGTACTTCCAGTTCACTGTATTGTAACCACTCAACCAGAATAGTGGAAGACACACCGATTTTTGGTTTTATAACTTCGAGCCTGGCTTTTTCTTTTCCTCTCTTGGGATGATGATCGATGACAATGTCACAGGTGGTTTTTTCCGCCAGGGCATGATTTCCCGCACCGATCTGGGTATCCACCAGGGCAATCCTGTCATATTTTTTCATGCTGATACGATTCATCCTTTTCATGTGAATATTCAGCTTCCGCACCATTTCCAGGTTTTCCGCCCGCCCGATATTGCCGCCATATCCTATACTGGAGATGAGGCCAAATTTTTTATCAACCAGATATGCAAGTGCGGCCGCTGAGGCTATGGCATCAGGATCGGGATTGTTATGAACAATAATCAGAAGATGGCTGGCCCCTTTCAGAACCTTTTTAATTTCATGTAATTCTTTTTTTATTAATTCAGTGTCGGGTTTTAACTGATTATTCATCTTCTTGCGGTCTCTGTTAATTTTATATTTTCTCGGATAAGAATTTTTCTGATCTGTCTTTACCAGGTACTCTAAAAATAAACTCTATAAGCTCCTACACTTTGAATTTGATATCATTAGTGCTTCTCAGCACGTCTCCGGCATACAAGGAATGGATCTGATGAAGAGTAAGTGCCTGGTCAAAATCAGTGAGGGCAGAAATACCATTTGCCGGAACAACCACATGCAGCCAGCGTAATGCGGCCGAAGCAGCGGTATGAAGAACACAAATGTTGGATACCGTCCCGGTGATGACAACATTCTCCACTTTCCAGATATTTCGCAGAAAATGGCCCAGCCACGTTCCATAAAATCCATCATAGCGGTTTTTGGGGCAAATCAGCTCTGTTTTTAACGGTTTCAGCTCATCTATTATCTGCCAGCCCCAGGTGTCTTTGACGCAATGAGATGGCCAGATATCAAATTCGGGATCATTCTCAACCTGAGTATCCTGGGTATAGGCAATCCGAACCTTCGAATCCCGAGCGTCAACCAGAAGCTTCTTAATATGAGGAATGGTATGCCTGGCCGCAGGAACAACCAGAGTACCCTTCTCTTTTACAAAATCATTCTGCATATCCACCACAATCATCGCCGTTTTTCCTGCAGGAAGTTCAATTTCACCCCTGAATTTAATATCGGGAACCTCCACCGTTTTTCCGGGAATAAATGAAACACTCATTCTGCTCTTCTCCGGTTTTTTTAACTATTATAATATAAAATTAATAAATGAATTTTTTATGAAAATTTACTCTCGGCGGACAAAATTCAGTGAGTTTTTGTCCTTCCTTCAACACGTCATTTCGCAGGTAACGCATATAAAAAACTCAAAAATTTTCTAAATAAACAAAGATAATTTTTAACGAAACAGCAGAATCATCAGATAATACTCCCTTTATTATCCGGTTCCGCGGAAAGAAAAAATGGTTCCGGTCTCAGCATCAACACTCATTATGACTTCTTACTGTTTAGAACTTTATCGATTTCATCTCGATCTTTCATGACTTCCCGTCTTTTTCGGGATGAAAATCATCCAGGATTTTCAGATCAGTGAAACGAACCGCAGAATTTCCTGATTTTTTCTGATAGTCTTGACCAGTCCGGTGGCCTCCGGACATGTCTTTTGGTTCTTTTCTATCAAGAGAAAAAAACACTATGAAGACAATACTAAAGATAAAGAACGATCGGAAATTCTAAACTATTACCAGGAAATACATTCTTGATCCCTAATATTAAAATACATTCAATTACTATACATTGAAATCGTATAGCATATATCATCTTGGAATAAATCCAGTTTTTCGGAGCTAAGCTTCGATAAAGCAAGATCCTGGGCTCATAAATGACCCTCAAAATGCCAGAGTGAAGCATGATACATGTTAACCTGTTTAATTCACAAATTTTTTAATCAGTACTTTTTACGATCCATTTTTG
>CAYWTB010000010.1:0-95126 GCA_964461135.1 uncultured Caldithrix sp.
CTCCGGTCGCCCTACGGGCTCACTACGCCATCCCTTTTCCACTGATTAACCCTGTGTAGTGTAATAAAACCTCAACGCTGAGTCAAGAATTCAGAAACGGAGGGTTGGCAACAGAGGCAAGGAGGTGAGTTCATGTGTGAAATATTTGATTTCACTCGAGATAATCCATTTGCGTCCATATTCATCGCGCTGAGTTAAGGACGTAATCATTTTGATTTTTTGGATATTGACAGCCCATTATTTCTCCTATACATTGAGAATCAAGAGATTTTATACAGGAGAAGTGCCATGAAATTCGAGACCAAAGCCATACACGTGGGAGAAGAGCCTAATCTCCAGCCGGGCGGGAGTGGCGATGTTGCCCATCCCATCCACCTGGCCACCACTTTTGCCCGGGAAAAAGTCGATCATCCTACCGGGGGATATGAATATATCCGTTCCGGTAATCCCACCCGCAATGCACTGGAGGCACGGTTTGCTGCGCTGGAGAACGGGCGTTACGGGTTGGCCTTTTCCTCCGGCCTGGCTGCGGAAACCACCATTTTTCTCTCACTGCTGCAGGCCGGAGATCATGTGGTTGCTTTTGATGATCTTTACGGGGGAAGCCGCCGACTGCTTGAAAAAGTATTCCGTAAAAATTTTTCGGTGGACGTAAGCTTTGTAGACGCGCGGGACCCCGCCATAGTGGAAAAAGCCATAACCGGCAAAACCCGGCTGATCTGGCTGGAAACACCCACAAATCCCCTGCTGAAACTATGTGACATCAAAACCATATCCGCCATGGGCCGCCAGCGGGGTATTCCGGTAGCGGTGGATAATACCTTCATGAGTTCATACTTCCAGCAACCCCTGGCCCTGGGAGCAGATATCGTCCTGCACAGTACCACTAAGTACATGAACGGCCACAGTGACTCCTTGGGTGGGGCCGTTGTGTTAAACGATGAATCCCTGTATGAAAAAATTAAATTCACTCAGAATTCGGCCGGAGCCGTATTGGCTCCTTTCGACAGTTTTCTGGTCCTGCGGGGATTGAAAACCCTGGCGGTTCGCATGAAACAACATCAGGAAAACGCCCTGTATATTGCTCAATACCTGGAGAAACATTCGCGGGTCAGGAAAGTCAATTATCCGGGATTATCCGGCCATCCCCAACACGATCTGGCCCGGTCTCAGGCCAGCGGATTCGGGGGAATGCTGTCATTCGAACTGGATGGTGATATAAAGCAGGCAAAGATCTTTGTAGAGAGCACCCGGTTTTTTGCACTGGCAGAAAGCCTGGGAGGTGTAGAATCACTCATTGAAGTACCCTCCCTCATGACCCATGCGTCCGTACCGCCGGAAGATCGCCGTAAAATCGGTCTCAGCGATTCATTAATACGTTTGTCAGTAGGAATCGAAAACCGGCAGGACCTTCTGGAAGATCTGGAAAACGCCTTTGGGAAAATCTGATAGAATCACGGTGTTCCCGGCGTCACCGTTAGAGGATTGTTGAAAGCAAATCCGAAGATACCGGGATTTTCGCCAATAACAGCAGCTGATATTATGTAAAATACATAGTCATATGTTTCGCGGGGAATTTCATCTCCATAGATTTTCAGCAGTTCCCAGAAATTGCGGTCCTGAGGATTATGGGGCATCTGGAGTATCAGGTCCCGCATTTTCCGTTCTCCCCAGTTATATGAAGCAATCACCAGTAAACCTGAAGCCTGGGCTTCGGATTCATATAAATCACGAATATATCTGGCAGCCGCTTCGGTGGATTTGCCGATGTCAAACCGTTCATCCCGGGGATCGTATCGCCGCAAACCCATTAAGGGTCCGTTGGACAAGCCATACCGGGCGGCGGTGGCGGGAATAAACTGCCAGATACCTTTGGCGATTCCGAAACGGGTTCTGGGTCCGATGGTTTGGACAATAAAATCACTCTCCTGTAGGGCCAGATAAAAAAATTGCGGAGGCAAATGATATTCCAGCATGGTTCTTGAAATGATCTCCGGATACCGGTTTGATATCGCTCTCAAAAGGGCATTTTCCAGGCGGCTGGTACTTTTCCATTTTTTGATATACCTGTATACTTCCTTTAGAAAATCCTTGGGCATCCCCAGCTCGCACTCACCAAAGGCGCGGGCAACCTGCAAGATGATCCGGTCTGTCTCATTCCATTTGGCATCTTCATAAAAATGCAGCTGGTCCAGAAGTTTATCATAACTGTGGGATAGCTCCTCTCTTTGAGTCTGCGTGCTGGAGAGCTGAGTGAGTGATTTGGTGTTACCCTGCATTTCCGCTTCATTGCGCATTTGTGCCAATTCCAGTTCAAGTGATTTCATGGAATAAAATATCTGCTGCGCCATCATTTTCTGCTGCTGGACTTGCCGGTACTGATATATGCTGTAAGCCCCAATTAACATAGCAATCACCACAAGTCCGGCGATAATCAGGTAGTATTTTTTCTTCTGTTTCTTCTGGACAAACCGGAAGGCACCCCGGATAAGCTGGGTATGTTCTCCGGCGGCTTCATTACTCTTTTCATTAAAATATCTCTGAACATACTGTGTGACGGAAGGTGGTTTTTCACGAATGGTCCTGGCATCAGAAGAGAATCCCTCAACCGAGAAGAAGATTTCTGCATTATTTGTTCCCAGGTCTACCCTGGTGGAACTGCCAAGAGGAATTTTTTCAATCTTTTCTCCATTGATGTAGGTCCCATTTGCACTTTTTAAATCCTTAATCCACCAGCGTCCCTTCTCATAATAGACCTCAGCATGCTGGCGGCTTACTCCCATCGCCTGCACCTGTACTTCGCAGCTATCTTCGCGGCCGATGATAAAACTTTTCCTGAATTGGAATTCTCTCTGCGCACTGCCTTCTTCCTTGATGGTTACTTTTACCGGTGGCGGCTCGGAAGGTATCTCGCCAGAAGATGAATGTTTTGGGTCCATATAACATCAGTATTGCTTAGTGAGCTTTCAGAATTCAATCTGGTAAAAATATTAATAATATATCAGCAGAAATTCCAAGTGAGATATGAATCATTTTCAGGAATAAATTTTCTGAACAAGATTCTGGAATCTTTTCTCCCCTCGAAGTGGCTCCAGTATAGGATCCACCCGCAGATAAATCATCAGGTAAGCACGCTCCTCAAAGGCTTTCTCAAGCCAGAACAAGGCCTGATCAAAATCTTTAAGCCCGCAATAGATAGCGGCAAGATCATAGGAAGAAACATACATGCTCTGTGACAGTTCCAGCAACTGGTTCAAAATTTTTAAAGCAATATCCTTCTTACCGGACACGGCGGCGGCGTGGCCAAATGTTGCCAGCATATTTGCACTGTCTCCGTAAGCCTTGAGTCCCTTTTGAAAGTGTTCCATGGCTTCTCGGTAATCCCCGGTCTGAACCAGTGCGCGACCCAGAAAAAAGTTGCTTACCGCATAATCCGGATCCATATCGAGAGTCCTGCGAAAATAATCAACAGCGGTATCATATTGGCGGGCAAAATAAGAAACCAGCCCGACGGTGGCATTTATGACCAGTGACATGGGTTCGAGTTCCTGTGCATTCCGGATTTCCTGCTCCGCCTCCTCAAAACGGCCCAGGGGAGTCAGCAGATTAATAGCATACCAGTGATGGGCTACCGCATATTCCGGTTTCAACTCAATTCCCTGCAGAAATTCCGTCTCAGCCCCTTCCCAGTTCCACTGAAAAATTGCCTTGGCACATCCCAGGGAAATATGGGCCTCCGCCAACCGGTCATCTATTTCCAACGCATCTGTGGCTGACGATATGGCCAGCGGTATCAGTTCGATGGGTGCATCTTTTCCATATAACCCTAAAACTATATAGGCATCTGCTAATCCGGAATAGGCCAGGGCATAATAATTATCGATTTCAATGGCTTTTTTGAAATGATCTATGCTCTTTTCCATGGATTCCGCAGTTCTTTTATTCAAATGGAAGCGGCCTTTCAGATACGTGGTGTATGCATCCAGGTTGTCTGTATAACGTTTTATAAGGCGGCTCCCGGTGGTTCCGATCAGCTCAATCTGCAGCTTCTGTACCACAGAGCGGAATATGTCATCCTGGATGGCGAAAATGTCTTTGAATTCCCGTTCATACTCATCCGCCCACATCAAAAAACCGTCAGATACATTAATCAGGCGCACGATAACTCTTATTCGCTCTTCATTCTTCCGGAGACTGCCCTCCAGGATCTTATCCACGTCCAGCTGCTGGCCAATCTGGGCAATGTTCAGATTCTGGCCCTTGAACTGGAACGAAGCGTTTCGTGATACAACCCGCAGTGCGTTCACCCGGGTAAGGGCATTGATAATCTCTTCACTGAGCCCATCACAGAAATATTCCTGGTCTTTATCCGGGCTCAGGTCAACAAACGGCAGCACAGCAATGGACTGATGGTGATTTTCAAGTGGTTTCAGAACCTTTGTTTCCTGATCAGATCCTTTTTCCTGATCCAACTGATCGATATCATTTATAAATTCCTTCATGGAATTATAACGGTTTTGTGCATTTTTAGCCATGGCGCGCTCCAGCAACCGGTTCAGACCCGCAGGGACATGGCTCCGGAAACTTTCCAGGGCCAGCGGCTTTTTATGAACAATGGAATACATCAGAGACAGATCGGTATCTCCTTCAAAAGGGAGATGTGCAGTTAACATCTCAAATAATAACACACCGGTGGCCCATATATCCGAACGATGATCAACATCTTTCCCGCCGGCCTGTTCCGGAGACATATATCCGGGTGTGCCGATCACCGACCCGGGGCTAGTAAAGCGGGCCTTGTGCTGAAATTTGGCCACTCCAAAATCTAGAATTTTAACTGTTCCTTCCGGCGTGACGATAACGTTTGCCGGTTTCATGTCCCGGTGGACGATTCCTTTCTCGTGAGCCACGCCCAGTCCCTCACAAATCTGACGGGTAATATTCAATGCTTCTTTCATGGATAGCGGTCCCCGATTTACTTTATCTTTCAGGGTTTCGCCACCGTAGTAAGCCATAGATATGAACACGTAGCCGCCTTCGGTTTCATTTATTTCAAAAATGGTACAGATATTGGGATGGTCCAGTGCGGAGGCGGTTTTGGCCTCCTGCATGAATCGTTCCCTGTCCTCATCGCTTAAACCGACCAGCGCAGGCAGAAATTTTAAGGCCACAAAACGCTCCAGTTTTAAATCCAGCGCTTTATAAACAATAGCCATCCCCCCCGCTCCCAGCTTTTCTTCCAGGCGGTAATGGGAAATTACTGTTCCGATTTCAAATTTCATGTCGGGTGGTTTATTCCTTTATGTCCTTCATCCAGGTCATAATAAACAATTTATAATCAAAATTCTTAAAAATCCTGCAAAATATATTAAAAACGGTTTAAAATCAATAATATCCGCCAAACTTTATTTGTTTAGCCGGATTAATGGAGCGGGAAGTGTAAAGAAAGTAACAGGCAGATTTATATCAGGCGGTAATTTTTATAACAATTATGGTTAAATCATCATGCGGGGGCATGGTGCCGCGAAATTCAGTCACATCCCTGAGAATGGCATTTTTAATCTCTCCAGCGGGTTTGCCGGCATTTTTTTCCACGATGGAATGCAGTCTCATTTCCTCATACAGCTGGTGATCATAATTCATCATTTCCACAATACCATCGGTATAAAAAATGAGAATATCCTGTGGCTCGGGCACAATACAGATCTCTTCAATTTCCTTCTCAAACCTTACCCCGTTTTCCAGACCTATGGCAATCCCGCGGGGCCGGATAACCGTACATTTTCCGGTCCGGGCACAGAAATGAACAAGAGGCATGTGTCCCGCCCGGGAATAACAGAAACTGCCTTCCTTGTCCACGCTGGTAAGAGCCATGCTTACAAAATAGTCATTACGCATGATCTTCCTGACATTTTTATTCAGTGCAATCAGAATCCGTGCCGGTGACTGGTGTTTGCCAGCCAGGTACTGCAGCAGTGCCTGTATCCGTACCATATAGAGCGCAGCGGCCATGCCTTTGCCTTTCACATCTCCGATAACCACGTAAGTCTTCCCGGAATTTTCGGGTGGCTGCAGAAAATCGTAATAATCGCCACCCACCTCCTGCGCCGGTTCTGAAAAACAGGCCACATCATAGGGAAAGTTTTCCGGTGCTGCTTTCGGCATCAGGCTCATCTGGATATCCCGGGCAACTTCCAGTTCATCTTTCGCCATAAGCTTGTCCGCCACTTCCAGGGCCAGCAACACATTCAGAATGACAAAGGAAAGAAAAACCCAACCGTTCAGGCCCTTCCACAAACCATAGAAAAACAAGAAAAGAGCAATTGAATAGAAAAGACGGCGGGCGGCAGTCAATTTCATCAAAAACGCCAGGAAGAAATTGCGGGAAAAGGTAAGTGCGCGAACCAGCCGGTTGCGTCCCTGGTCCGGTTTTTCCATCCTCCTCCCATAAAAATCATATAAACCCGGCACATCCCGTTTAATCAATCGTTCAATTTCTTCCAGGGTCAAATCTGTTTTATAAAGCTGGTAGAAACGCCGCCAGTTTTTCATACGGTTTTTTTTATCTTTGGGGCTGTGGTCCATATCAAATCCAATTTGGTGACATAACTTACGTAATACCATCTGAAAAGTTTATCTCTTTTAAAAAACGCAATTCATCCGGTTTTATCAAATATCGCTGAAGTGGACTGGATGAACAGAATACATAGCTTAAATCTGATTTTGATTTTAGTTTAGATATTACCCGCACAAAGAACATGAATGATAGAGATTATTTATCATCCGGTTATGATCAACCATAAAGAATTCTCCAGATCTCTCAATTGTGAAATTCATTAGCCATCTTTGTGGCTCCGTGCGAGGAAAAACGACACTCATCAGCTTCAGAATTATATTAACGGTAACAGACGCTTGGGTATAAAAAATATAAGGGAACATTGTAAGATAATTCCCGCTATTATTTCAAATTATTGAGCTATGAGCCTGATCAATTAGATTATTTTCTCTGATAATCAATTATTATTGTTTTTAAAAAAAATAGATATAAATTTATGTTTAAATAAAAGGACACTACAAACATGAAAACCATTACCTCCTTGTATGTGATTTTTCTGTTGCTGTTCATTTCCGGTTCATCTCATGCCCAGGCAGATACCACCGCGACCAACCTGGTTAAACTGGAACTAACTGATGGATCCACTCTCATCGGTTCCGTCCTGTCTGAAGATAACCAGGTAATTCGTTTTCACACCCAATCCGGTGTTGAAATGACCATTGAGAAGACAAAAATAAAGAGCAGAACGTTGCTCAGGGGCCAATATGTAAGGGGAGAATTATGGAATGACGATCCGAACCGGACCCGCTTGCTTTTTGCCCCCACCGGCAGGGCATTGAAGGCCGGCCAGGGATACTTTGCCGCGTATGAAATATTTTTTCCTTTTATTGCAGTAGGGGTTGCAGATTTTTTAACCCTGGCGGGCGGAATGACTCTCTTCCCCGGCGCTGAAAATCAACTGTTTTATTTCGCCCCTAAAATTACTCCGGTAAGACTGGAAAAATTTGACCTGTCCGCTGGTGTACTCTTCATCAAAATACCGGATGAACCAGACTGGGCGGGTATAATGTATGGCGTTGGTACATACGGTACAGAGGAAGCTGCTTTGACCGCCGGGCTGGGATTTGGTTTTGCAGGGGGGGACGTTGCCGATAAACCCTTATTCCAGGTGGGCGGGGAACTACGTCTGGGGAAAATGACCAAATTGATCAGCGAAAACTGGCTGATTCCGGACAGTGAAGTGCAACTGGTTTCCGCTGGGTTGCGGTTCTTCGGTGATAGACTGGCTGCGGATTTTGCATTTTTTTACCCGGCGGGAGCTGATACAGAGGGATTTCCCTTTCTACCCTGGATCGGTTTTGTTTATAATTTCGGTCACCAGAACCGACTTTAAAGCTGTCAGCTCAGCCGGTTTATTTCAGCTTGAAGTGAAAGGTGATAATGCCGCTCTGGGTTACCTGTTCCACGTAATCCGGCAAAGTATTAAACCTCCAGGTTTTAAAAGCTTCCAGGGTGAGATTCTCTAATTTGGTGTCCCCCTTCTGTAACAATATTGCCGAGCCGACCAGGCCATTGGGTAAAACACCGAACTGAATTTTAATAGTGGCTTCGCGCTGCACATCCGGCGGAAACTCGGGTAACCGTTTTTGGTAAACCTCCCGTTTCAGTTCACCTTCCCAGTCAATTTCAAATTCCCGGTTGGCATCAATCTCCATTTTCTGATTACCCTGAAGTAGTTTATCATCCAGCTGTTTCTGAAAAATTCCCTTATCTACCTGTTTTTCCTGTCGGGAAAAAGTGGGTCCGCTGGATTGGGTCGGAGGCATGGGAGGTGCGGCTGTGGGGGTCTTTTTAATGACGTTGCCGGGAGTAATCAGTTTCTCCGGCTCGGGTTTAACCTTTTCAATAATTTCCTGTTCATTTAAATCCGGTTGCCGCCTCTCGGGCAGTTCAATTTTCTCCGGCAGGGTTTGGTTCATTTCTTCCACTGCCGGCGTTTCTTCCGCCACACTTTCCGATGCAACAGACGGCTGTTCTCTGGCCGGTGCCAGCCATCCCCCGGAAAAAGCTATTTCGGCAAATTCCTCGATCACCGGCCGAAAATTCACATGAATCAGAAGAAAAAGTATGACCAGTAAAGCATGAACGAAAACCGTTCCGCTTACCGACATAACTTTTTCATCATCTATCAATCGCTTAAACATCGTTCACTGACCGTTTTTTATTACAACGTTTATTTAATTACTTTTCTCCATTGAAATAAACATCCCGGCTACTGACCGGGGGTTTCGGCTCTCATCGGTTGGGTTCCGATCAGAAACCGTTCTGCGCCTGCCGCTTTGCAAATGTCCATTACCTTAACGGCCAGATCCAGTTTTACCTCCTTATCCGCCCGCAGAACAATCACCTGCTTTTCCCCGCTTACAATAAAACGCCTTAACTCGGCCCCCAGCATACCCAGTGATACCTGGTTATCATTCAGATAAACAGATCCTGCCCGAGTGACGGTGATGTATATGCTTTTTTCACTATGAAATGCAGCGGTTTCTGTTTTGGGTAACTGCACTTTTATTCCCGGCTGAATAATAAAGGAGGAGGACAGGAGGAAAAAAATCAACAGCAGAAGAACGATATCGGTCAGCGAGGAAAAACTGAATGTGCTCAGAAATTTACTTTCCATTTCAAGCTTCATGGACCTTCTCCTCTTTTGGATTGGAAGTGGTCAGCAATTCCAGCAGATTGGTGGAACTGATCTCCATATCAAATACCAGGCGCTGAACCTTGGTTAACAGATAATTGTAACCCAGCAGGGTAAGAATGCCTACCAGCAGGCCGGCCGCAGTGGTAATGAGTGCTTCCCAAATTCCTCCCGCCAGAACGGTTGCATTCACATTTCCGCCCAGCTCCTGGATACGCATGAATGCCTGTATCATACCGGTTACCGTTCCCAGAAAACCGGTCAGGGGCGCTACGCCGGAAATGGTTGCCAGAGCGCCAAAACCCTTTTCCAGCTGGTATATCTCCGATCTGCCGGCGCTTTCTATGGCGTCCTTGATCTCCTCGCGGCTCTGGCCCCTCAACCGAATACCCTTCTCAATTACCTTTGAAATGGGTCCGGGCGTATTTGAACAGAGCATAAGAGCATTATCATAATCCCGCCTGCTGATGTACTGACGGATTTTTATCAGAAAGGCATTCAGGTTTATCTTGGCCTTTCTCAGTACCATCATTCTTTCAATAAAAATGCCGACCGCAATCAGTGAAAAAATGCCGACGAAGATCATCAGCCAGCCACCTTTAGCAAGCACAGAAAATAAACTCATAAAATTTCCTCCTTAAATGAACAATATAAACTTTTCTCTCACCGGCAACTTATCCGGAAATTACCCTGCCACAGGACTACATCACCAGTCTCAGCCCCACCCGGCCGTTAATACCGGGGGCCACAAAACCTTTCCACATCTGGTATGATGTATCCAGCAGGTTCTCTCCGGCAATATAAAAGATAACGTTTTGTCTGAATTTCAGATCCAGCTGAGTGCTCAGCAGGAAATAACCGTCCAGCAGAATCCGGTTATTCAGATCATCGTAGCGGCTGCTGACATAGTTGGACCAGACAGAAATCTGATGTTCACGGTAGAAATTCCAGCTCAGCTTACCATAAGCCGAAAAATCGGGTATGTAAGGGATAGTATTACCGGTAATGTTCTCCGGATACTGGCCCGGTTTTCGTATATCGCTGTGCAGGTAGGTAATCCACCCCATAACGCGCCAGGATGGTTGAAATT
Source organism: uncultured Caldithrix sp. (assembly GCA_964461135.1). Taxonomy (GTDB): domain Bacteria; phylum Calditrichota; class Calditrichia; order RBG-13-44-9; family RBG-13-44-9; genus RQOF01. The sequence goes on from CAYWTB010000010.1 coordinate 10,345, forward strand.
TCCAGTTAATAATACCGGTAATTTCATTAATTTTCGCTTCTTCTATCACCCCGTATACCCAGCCCGGATAACCGTTCACTGCCATGGCGGCCGGCAAAGAATCCGAGGGTGCCACGGGCGCGGGGTAGTACTTTACCTTTGAGAAACTGCCCTGCACATTCACATCCAGTGCCTGGTTAATATTCAGGCTGAATCCGGTTTCCAGGCGGGACCGGTAATTTAACAGCCGCGGCGGAGCGAATTCACTGAAAGGCAGAGCTCTTACTTCATCCCTCATCCGGAGCATCTCCCGGCCCGGCCGGAACCTGCCGTAAATGGTTCCTTTTCCTGAAAATCCCAGGACAAGAGTGGCATAAGGATAAACGTCATCGGTCTTTACCTTATTCGTGGAACCGGTAACATTTTTATCCTCACCGGCCTGGTAACGCGCCCCTCCCTGAACAGCAAGCCGCCCGATTTCCTGCTGAATGTAAACCAGTCCGCTGAATATAGTAGATTTATACTCCTTTAAGCCGGTACTGTCCGCAGGAACCATTTTCAGATTACCATCGGACACATTTATAGCGCTATTCGAGTATTCTCCCTTCAGGCCAATGCCCGTTTTTTCAATTTTGACAAACGCATTGCCGTATGCAAAACCCCCGTTATCTTTATACCTGAAGGCATTTTCAAAATCGTCCAGATAGTAGCCTCCTCCCAGTTCAGTGCGAAACATCTTTGTCCATTCCTGTTCGAGGTTTCCGGTGAATTTCCAGAAAGTGGTCTGTGTCTCCCAGTCCTGCAGGTACTTCTCCCGGTTTCCCCAGATACCCTGTTTATAAAACCGGTAATCAGTAGCCAGGCTGAAGAGATGGCCGGGAGCCAGTTGCTGATGAATTCCTGCCTGCATTCCCATCCGGGTCCATTGGGCATTATCTACATGACCGTCACTGCGCCCAAAATCTGCCGATAAATAAGGTAAAGTATTTTTCGCCTTGAATTGCATATTTACATTGACCCCGGCCGTATTATACGAGCCATAATGAACACGGGAATCAAGCCAGGGAAACTCATAAAGACGGAAAAGTGATGCTTTTATCCTGGAAAATTGAAACGTAATGGCCGGGAGTTGCTTACGATAAATATCTTGATTTTCCGACCAGCCTATTTTTACTTCCTTGAAAATTCGGGTGCGTACTTTGCTGGGAAGAAAGACTTTGGCCAATCCCACGATGGTATATTCCTGCATCTCAATAGGCGGCAGATCCCTGGGAGCTTTGCTAACACTCACCGGGGGTGATTTCAGGGTATCCACAACCTCCTGGCTGAAAAGGATTTTACCCCCTCCTGTTATCAGAATTGCAGAAATAATCAAGAATAAATGTTTTCTCATAAAGCCGCCAGCCGTTCTTTTGCTTTCTCACTGATTTTTTCGGTGAGATATTTACTGACCACTTCCTGGTAAGCTTTTTTAGCCTCATCCAGCTGTCCAAGTTTTTCATAGGTGTTTCCTGCCGAGTAAAGAGCATTAGCCACCCAGGTGGGATAACCCTGGTACACATATTTTACCCGCAGATAATTGGCCAAAGCCTCCTGATAATCTCCCGCATTGAAATACACATCACCTATAACTTTCTGGGCCTGAGCCGCCAGTTCATCATTACGGTCCTGGATCACCTGAGTGAGAAGTTCTTTTGCCTTCTCTATGGATCCGGCACGGGCTTCCACCCGGGCTTCCTCTACGCGTGCCTGATAGGAACTGAAGGAACCGGCATTAACGCTTATGGACTTCTGGAATTGTCCACGGGCGACATCATCTTTACCCTGCTTGAGGTATGTAAGACCCAGCTGGTAATGAACTTCGCTTAGAAAGGCCGTATCCTGGCTGCGCCGGTTTGTACCGGCCAGAATTTTCTGGAAATAATCCGCCGATTTATCAAGCTGATTGTTTTCACGTTGAATTATCCCAAGTTGGAAAAGGGCATCCGGTACCACATCGCTGTCGGGATACTGTTGAACTACTTTATCAAAAGATTGAATGGCTTCCGTCGTCTGATTAAGATTTACATAGCTCAAACCAATCCAGTACTGGGCTTTGGGCGCCATGAGTGAGCCGGGATACTGACGCAGGAAATACTGATAGGCGTGAATGGCTTCCTGGAACTGGTTTAAACCAAAATAGAAATCTCCGCGGCGCAGCAACAGTTCCTGGCTGAGCTGGCTGTTGGGATTTTGCCGGATATACTGATCGGCCACCTTAAAAGCCTGTTCCACCTGGCCCATCTGCATGGCGGACCATTGCAAGCCACTGATGGCTTCTCCCGATACTGGACTATCCGGAAATTTTTTTATCACATCCTCGTACCACACCATTGCTGCCCGGAAATCCCTCTTGTTGTAAAAAGCATCCCCGGTTTCATAATAAACACGTGGCAGCAGATCGCTTTTCGGATATGTCTGCACGAATTCCTTGTAATTATAGATGGCACGGTCAAAATCATTCTGCATGAAGTAGGTTCGCGCAATCATATAACGGGCATTCTCATCATATTCCCCTTTACGGGTGTCCTGCATGAGTTTCTGAAACTGGGGCCGTGCATCGGAATATTTTTCCTGTTTCACATAACACATGCCCATCTGAAAAATGGCCCATTCCCGTTCCTGTCCGGAGGGAAAATTCTGCAGATAGTGCTGATAATAGGATAGGGCATCACCATATTTTTTCTGGGCAAAATATGCATCCCCGTTCCGCAACAGGGCATCCGCTTTATAAACGGGTTTATCACTGATCTTCGCCAGCTCGCCGAATTCTTTAATTGCTTCATTAAAACGACTCAGCTGATAATAGCTCCAGGCAATACCATACCGAGCATCATTGGCATAAGTATGATTGGGATATTTCGTCAGATATTTCTTATAGGCCTGCAGGGCGGCATTATAATCACCCTGGTTGTATAACGCCTCTGCCAGCCAGTATTGCACATCCGCATCCAGATTTCCCGCCGGATATTCCTGCAGGTACTGGTGCAGATCCCGTGCAGTCTGTGCATACTCTCCCAGTTGAAAAGAACACCACCCTCTCTTGAAAAGGACTTCCTGGCGGATATCATCCGGTGCCCGGGTTATCTTATTCAGCATTTCCAAAGCATTTGCATAATTTTTTAAACCTATCCAATTGTCCGCACTCATTTTTAATGCCAGCGGGTGCAGGTCGCTTTCCGGATAAAGTTCCAGCAATTTCTGCAGGTAGTTGAGAGACTCTTGGAAATTATTCTGATCAAATTCCATTCCTGCCTGTTCATAAAGAGCATCATCCGCATATTCACTGGAGGGCTGGGTAATGACCAGCTGATTGAAAAGCTGATCAGCATTCTGGTATTCCTTGAGTTTTTTCTTGCATAATGCAGCGTAAAAAAGACCTTTAATCCCTGTGGGGTCATTTTTCCGGCTGGTGGCTACACCCTGGAAAATTTCAAGGGCCTGTTGATATTTTTCTTCCACAAAATAAGTCCATCCCAGAGAAAACTGGGCCTGCCAGTAAATTTCATGATAGGGAAATTCCTGGGTGATCCGCTGATAAATTTCACGGGCCCTTTGCACATCTCCCTTGGAAAAAGTTGCTTCCCCGATAAGAAAAAGGCCCTGGGGTTTGAAGCGATTTTCGGTATCTTTTTTCAATCCCTCCATCGTAATCTGAATGGCATCATCAAAACGCCCCATCTGATAATAAATATTTCCCTGAATAAAGTAGGCCTCCAGGCTCAGCTGATTATCGGGAAATTCGGTCACTAATTTACGGTAGACGTCCAGTGCCTCCTGCGGACGTTCGGTATCCTGATAAATCCATCCCAGGCTGTAATAAGCATATACCTTGATATCTGCCTGCGGATATTTTTTAATACATTGCTGATAAGCCGCTTCGGCCTTTTCCAGCTGTCGCAGCTTATAGTAACTCTCGCCCATCCAGTAATAGGCCTCAGCAGCCAGTTCGTGTTGAGGATAGGTCAGCATGAATTTCTGTATAGTGGTAATGGTCGGATTATATTGATTGTTTTTATAATAAGATAATCCCATACGGAAAAGGGCTTCATCGGCGAGGGTTCCTGCAGGAAATTCCTGTATATGCTGCTGGTATTTCTGAATGGCCGCCGGGTATTGACCCAGATAGAAATAACACTCCGCCTGCAGAAAATTTACCTCTTCCTGCAGGGCACTGGCGGGGTATTTCTTACTGAAATCCTTCAGTTGTTGCAGGGCCAGTTCATACATACTATCATCAAACATGCCCCGGGCTGTCAGGTAATCCTGCTTTTCAATCTTGGGAAGCTGGGCTGGAATAACCGAAAAGGTAAGAAATAATATTATCAGAATTTCAATCTTTAACCAGCGTGGACGCATAATCCAATCCTCATAAAATTATTAAAGCCTTAATATACAAGATTTAACGAAGTTTGGCAAAGAGAATTAACATCATGAAAATGAAAGAACATTATGAGTATAACATATTCTCGTTATGTTACAACTCTAGTATATACCCAATTTCATTTTTCGTTCCGGTTATTATAATTTTTATTGTTGAAATTGTTGAAAAATCTGAACAGAAGGGATCAGGCCCGGAATCCGACGCATATTTTTCCGAGTGTTATCCGTTGAATTTACGGCTTCACCAGAGTAAATTTACAGTGAATGAAGCGAATGCAACTGTTTGAACTTGAAGATTTTCCATGGTTTTCAGGCACGATTAGAAATCTGGTGACGGATTATCTGGGATTTCTGGTTAATAAGTTCGGGCTCTACCGGCCGGTGCTGCCCCGCCTGGGCCAATTATTACAGGAGTTGAATTGTTTCACTCTTATCGATCTGGGTTCGGGCGGTTCCGGGCCTGTTTTAGACATTCTGAAATATTTCAACAGCCGGGGAATACTGGACCTGCAAGTGGTTCTAACCGATTTTTATCCTCACCTGGACGCGTTTAAAAAAGTTCAATATCAAGCCCCGGAAAACATCTCTTTCGTTTCTTCAGCGGTGGATGCCCGCTTGATTCCCACCGAACTGAAAGGCTTCCGCACCTTTTTTAACACTTTTCATCATTTTAATCCGCTGGATGCCCGGCACATTCTGACTGCAACCGCTGAAAGCAGGCAGGGAATGGCTGCATTTGAACTGGCTGGCCGGGATTTTCTGACCATTCTCTTCATTCTGCTGTCTCCATTAATTGCTTTGATCCTGACTCCATTAATAAAACCACTGACGTTGTCACGATTTATTCTAACCTATATCATTCCCATTATCCCGTTTATCGTGGTATGGGATGGCATCATATCAAATTTAAGAACCTATTCCCCCGCGGAGTTAAATAGTCTCACCGGCAGTATTAAAATATCCGGATATAAGTGGGAGTACGGGCGGTTAAAAGGGAGGTTTGGGACTCGGGTTACCTATCTTCTGGGATATCCGGAAAAATGAGCACGGTTTAGTCCAGTATACATGCCAGCGGGAAAAAAATATATTCCAGATAAAACAGTTTCCAGATAAACTGATAATGCCGGGTCATGGATGATTTTATTGAGGGATTTACCCGCAAGCCGGCAGATAGAAAAATTATCAGCAATATAAAATGTATTCCCGCAAAAAAAAGTTTATTGACCCCCGAGATGACAAATATTCCGGCCAGTATAATCGCGCTGTATAAAACACTTAAAAAGATGGTACCGATGTGAAACAACGATTTCTGGCCCAGGCGTACGGCAAAGGTCAAGATCTTAAACTGAAGATCACCCTCAACGTCAGGAATATCTTTAAACCAGGCAATCATCAGGCTGAATCCGAACATGAAAAAAGTAAGGGCCCAAATTTTTGAGGGGATAAAGGGACGGGGCATCAGGATAGTTATAAAATAAAGGTAAATACCAAGATTTATGACAAAGCCGCGCACCGTTAAAATTGAAAAAGCCGCCCAGAAGGGAAATCGTTTTAAACGGATCGGTGGCAGGGAGTAAAGCGTCCCCAGAAACACGCTTATGATGACAACCAGGGAGAGAAATATTCCCTGCGTTAATGCCAGGCTAAGGGACAAGATACCGCTTACAGCCACGATTATTTTGGCAGCCGGGATTGACAGCATTCCGGCCGGAATGGGGAGATCGGGCTTATTAATACGATCAATTTCCACATCTTCAATCTGATTGAGACCTACAATATATATATTGCCCGCCAGACAGCTGATGAGTGCCATTATGAATGAACCAACGGGAATTTCATGAAAAGCGGTTATATCCACTGCAATAACAAAGAGAGCAACGATACTTAGGGTTGTACCAATGACAGTATGAGGACGGGAGAATTTCCACAGCGTACGGAAAAATTTAATCATTTTTTTTCGGATTCTTATCAGATACAGCAGGTTCCTTCACTCCGGCCTGATTTTTTCCCTATATTTATCACCCGCATTTTTGATTGTCCTCCCTGTGTCGAAAATCCTCCCTATTTATGTACTGTCTTCTCCGGTTGTTCAAATCCCTTGATCCAGGCGGGATCCGGGGCGGCGTCATTATTTTTTTCCCAGCTGTCCCGCACCCGGATGTTCAATGGGGAGTGTTCCTGAATGTATCCTGCGACCGCATCCCGCAGCAGGATTCCGGTATAAGCCACCCGCTCCACCGGAATTTCCTTCAGTATGGACATGCCCGAATTCCCTTCCATCAGATAATCGGTTGTGGCCACACGGTACATTTTATCCGGTTGTAAAGGCTGGCCATCGATGGAAAAAGCGGTGATCCTGTCCCCTTCCGGGCGGGTAGGATTATATACGATTTTGCCTCCGGAAATAGCTAATCCCTGCCGGTTTCCCCTGATTTTATCTTCCACCATTTTTTTAATAAACCGGCCGGAAACAGTAAAGTCAACAATCTGATTGCCAAAAGGCAATACCTTAAAAATATCCTCCTGGGAGATGGGACCCACTTTGATATCCGCCCTTACCCCTCCGTAATTGGTAAAGGCAAAATCTGCCCGCACCCTTTCCCTCATGGAATTTGTAACTAGTTCGTACATGGGGGCTTCTGTTCCGGAACGGGTGAGAGCCGTTTGGGTAGTTCCAATTACATCCCGAAAGCCCTTCTCATATTTTTCCTGCTGGGAACGGATATAGGCAGCCACAGTACTGTCCGGCCAGAACTCATCCTCTTGCAGCAACAGCAGTGTACCTGCGTCGTCCGGGTAATCATAATCCATTATACTTTTTGTGTTTTTGTTTATTTTCACCATCAACCAACCCAGATTCCCACCATTGCCATAATTCTGAACACAAATGGTGTGGGTAACGGGATCTTCCCACGGTTTCTGATATCCTTTATGCAGATGGCCTCCCAGCAGAATGTCTATTCCCTTCACGAAATGGGCTATTTCCATGGCATTAGCATACCCTCTGTCCAGCACTTCCTGAAGGGTGGTGTGCTGCAATTCCCTATATCCTTCCCGCTCATCATATGGCAGACCGGTATGTACCATCACAATAACCAGGTCAACCTTTTCTTTTTCCCGTAATTCATCAACGGCTTTCTGCATTGCCGGGATTTCCGGCAGAAAGGTGAGTCCCTTGATATTTTCCGGAAAACTCATTTGCTCAGTACCCACCGTGGTGCATCCGGTGAAACCAACGCGTATCCCTTTGATATCCTTCACCACATATTTTTTCAGGGGAGACCAGATTTTACCGCTGGCCCGCTCAACAATATTACTGCTGATCCAGGGAAAATCAGACATTTCAATCAGTGTCTTCAGATTTTCCGCACCCAGGTCAAAATCATGGTTTCCCGGTACACAGGCATTATAGCCTGCCATATTCATGTATTCTACGATGGATATTCCTTTGGAAAGAGTACCCACCAGGGTGCCCTGAAAGATATCTCCCGCATCAATAAGCAGGGAGGCACCGCCTTTCTTCGTAATGTTTTCCTGTGCTTTCTTCATAATAGTCACAGCTGCAGCACCCCCGCCCAGGCGGGGAGGAAATTCCGGATTTAAAAATTCCGCCTCCTGCTCTTCAATATTTCCATGCACATCATTGGTAAAGAATAGATTCAGATAAAAGGTATCATTCTGATTATTCGCCGCCAGGAAAGAAACTATCAATAAGAAAATCCATAGAACATTAAAATTTTTCATGAAAAAGCCTTTTTTACTGTGCGAATTTTACGATTAAAAATCTGCTTTGTTCTCCGTTAATCGGGAAAAAGGACTTCGCTTCCCTGATTGAATATACCCGGACCGTTTTCATCAGACAAGATATTTTTTAAACGAGGGCAAGACCATAACCGGTAAATTTATCGAGATAAAATCTGCACCCTCACCAACTCCGGTAAAGCGGGCCGGGAAAACTCCATAAAAAAACCCGAAGTTTCATACTCCGGGTTTTTTCTCTGAATACGCTGGATACAGGAAAATTAACCAAGGAATGCTCGCAATGCACGGCTTCGGGACGTATGACGCAACCGGCGGATGGCTTTCTCTTTTATTTGTCTTACCCTCTCACGGGTCAAGTTAAAGCGTTCACCGATTTCCTCCAGCGTCAGGGGATGTTCCTGTCCCAAACCAAAATACAAACGGACCACTTCCGCTTCTCTCTTTGTAAGTGTAGCCAAAGCCCGGTCAATTTCAACCCGCAGTGATTCATCCATCAGGTCGTCATCCGGTGGTGGCAGATGATCGTTCTGGATGACATCCAGCAGGCGATTGTCCTCGCTGTTACTGAAGGGAGCGTCCATGCTGAGGTGGCGGCCGGAGATTTTCAACGTATCAGCGACCTCATAATCGGTCATTTCCAGCTGATCTGCAATCTCGCTGGGACTGGGTTCACGTTCATACTCCTGCTCCAGTGCTGAATAGGCTTTTCCGATTTTATTCAATGCACCAACGCGGTTAAGCGGAAGACGCACCACCCGGGATTGCTCCGCCAATGCCTGTAAAATACTCTGACGAATCCACCACACAGCATACGAAATGAATTTAAATCCGCGTGTTTCGTCGAATCGTTTGGCCGCCTTAATAAGTCCCAGGTTTCCTTCATTTATCAGGTCACCCAGAGACAGGCCCTGATTCTGGTACTGTTTGGCTACACTCACTACGAATCTTAAGTTGGCTTTGGTAAGCTTTTCCAATGATACCTGGTCTCCCTCTTTAATTCTGCGTGCCAACTCAATTTCTTCATGCGGAGAGAGCAAGGGCACCTCTCCTATTTCCTGCAAATACTTATCCAGTGATTGACTTGCTCGACTGATAGAGCCTCTTGCCATTACCTGTCAATCCCCTCCTTAATTTTATCAACATCTTATAAGTTAATGGTTTCCGTGATTTACAATTCTATAAAACCAGCGCTATTAATTACGAGCGGCTGATTGTTTAGTTCCGCTGATATTGAATTTAATTCATTGATAAATTGAATTTTATCCTCCCCCTGTAACAATTTCGGTTGAAATTCAATTTCCCCGTTATTTACATTAATCGGATAAATTTTACATTGCTTTATGCCGGCGGTTCCATAATATAATTTTATCAGCATGCTGCGGATGGCGCGCTGGCTGTAAGATCCGAAAATAAAATTCCCCAGGCTGTAAGCAATAAGACGGCCTTTATAGATTTCAAGCCCCTGAACAACATGAGGATGATGACCTATAATGAGATCGGCCCCGGCGTTGATGGTCTGATGGGCCAATTGAACCTGGTATTCTTTGGGGGTATTCAGCAGCTCTCCGCCCCAGTGAAATGAAACAATGACCAGATCATTTTCCTGTTTAAATTTTTTGATATCCCTGTAAAAAAAGGTATGGGAGGGAAAACAGGTACCTGCGGTGGAATCGGTGGCCCAGAATTCCTCGGGAAAGGTTAAACTGTAACAGGCAATCGCCAATTTACGGCCCTTAACCTGTAACACCGCCGGTTGGCGGGCATCCGTCAAATTCTGGCCTGCACCACTGAAATAGATCCCCGTTTCTCTCAATGCATTCATGGTATAGGAGAGTGCGCAGGGGCCATAATCGAGAATATGATTATTGGCAAGGCTGACAACATTAATTTTTCCGGCTACCAGAACCTGTATCAGATCCGGTGAAACCTGGAAGGTGAAGGTTTTTTCAAAGGCGGAATCCTCCCGGCCAAAGGGTGCCTCCAGGTTGGAAAAAACCACATCCGCTCCTTGCAGAACAGAATCCAGTTGCAGAAAAGGATAGGACCAGCCCTTCGCACGGACCACATCCTCCACCCAGGATCCCAACATTACATCTCCTCCCGCCACGATTCTTACTTCTTCCCGGGGAGAAACGGCCTCCATGGGCCAGTTTCCCCACAGAACCATAATGGCCAGCACGAGGATTATGTGGGGGAAAACAATCCTAGGAATCAAAATCTATACCTTCTTCCTCTCTGATACGTCCCAATTCTCTTTCCTTATCACGGAGCTGCTGTTCCAGTTTATTTATCTTTTTGTTCAGCTCCAGAAGTTTTCCGCTCCTGGGAAAACTCTCGGCGTATTGAGTAAAATGTTTGTGAACCAACCTGCCCATTTCGACATATTTTTCTTCGATCTGATGCTCAAGCTGCAGTATTTCCAGCTTGGTTCGTCCCACGCTGGTTAGTTCTTCCGTCTTGTCAATGGCTTCATTCAGGGTGTCAACGATATTCTTTTTAATTTTGCCCCAGAATTCTGTCATAAAGAATTTCCCACTATTTTACGTATAGATCGATTTTTTCCGCTAAAACCTTAATAGAAAATTCATTCGGGAGAATTAATCATCTCCCAGAAACTTGTTCCCGCCAGGTTACAATTTTTAAGTAAAAAGGCATCGGTAAGCGTCTTGCCGGCATCTGCAAAAGTTTTCCTTATGCCCACATCGATTCCTTTTTTCAGAGATGGTCCGTGGATGAGCAGGGGGACATATTCACGTGAGTGATCGGTGCTGGGTGTTGTCGGATCATTGCCATGATCAGCGGTAATAATCAGCAGATCGCCGGAGGTTAATAATGCCAGAATTTCGGACAAACGGCTGTCAAATTTTCTGAGTTCCTGGTAAAAACCTTCAGAATCGTTACGGTGTCCCCACAACATATCAAAGTCCACTAAATTAATCATTATTAAACCTTTTTCCAACATTTTTATTTGCCCGAGCAGGATATTCATACCGTCTTCATTACTTTTTGAATGCAGTTTCCGGTCCAGACCCATCCCGGCATACAGATCATCGATCTTACCGATCCCCACCGTGGTATACCCATTTTCCTGGAAACAATTCTGCATTAGTTTTTGAGGTGGTCTCAGTGAAAAATCCCGTCTGGACCGGGTCCGCTCAAAGTTTTCGGGTGAATCCCCCGTAAACGGCCTTGCAATCACCCTTGATACTGCGTCTTTGCCGGTAAGAATACTGCGGGCAATTCTACACATTTCATAGAGCTCTTTCAACGGAATTATATCTTCGTGAGCAGCGATCTGAAAAACCGAATCCGCCGAGGTATAAATAATCGGGTACCCGGTCTCAATATGGGCAATTCCCAGCTCCTTAATAATTTCCGTACCGGATGCCGTTTTATTCCCCAGGATTTCCCTTCCGATCTTCTTTTTAAACGGATCGATTATCCGCGGGGGGAAACCGTTTGGGTAGGTAGGAAAGGCAAAGTCCAGTATGTATCCGGCAAGCTCCCAGTGTCCGGTGGTGCTGTCCTTGCCGGGTGATTGCTCGCTCATCTTCCCGTAATTAGCCAGGGGATCAGATTGAACCGAAACGCCTTTTAATGGCGCAATATTCCCCAGGCCCAATCGTTCCAGCCTGGGCAATTCCAGGCCTCCAACCGCATCGGCCAGATTCCCCAGAGTATTACTCCCCTCGTCTCCAAATTCATCGGCGTCGGGAGATTCTCCGATCCCCACACCATCCAGAATAATGACAATTGCCCGTTTAATTCCGGCCATCAAAAAACCTTGTTTGATATATCCATTGGATGTTCAGAAATTAAAAAAGAAACGCAAACTTTTTTAATATCGTTAAAAATAATCAAAAGAAGCACAAATGACAACTGCTTGCTGAAATTTTCAAATGAAAACCACAAGCCTGGAAGCTGAAGACTGAAGGCTTCCTCATCTCTTTCCTGCCCGTCCGGCATCGGGGATGTGACGGGCTGACTGCCGACTGGTTTCCTGCTTTCCCTTTTTCCCTTTACCCTTTCTTTTATCTTTGATCTTTCGCATGGCGACTACTATTTGGTAATCTTGCTTTTCTGCCTACTGCTGACTGCTGGCCCCTGCTTTCTGCTTTCTATCTTTTCCCTTGAGCCTTTTTCCTTGAGTCTCTTTTTCCTGATTCCTGTCACCGGAAGGTCCTGAATTTACGGGAAATTATGCAAGACAACCTTCCGTTTTTAATGATACTCTCAAAGTGGTCACATTTAATATTAAATTCGCGCGGGAAGTGGATGAAGCCATTAAAAATATGCGGGACAATTCGAATTTATCGGGCGCCAACATCATTCTGCTGCAGGAAATGGATGAGACCGGGACAGAGAAGATCGCCAAATCACTGCATTATGACTATATCCATTACCCGGCAACCGTCCATCCTCAAACCGGAAGAAATTTTGGCAATGCCATTCTTTCAAAATGGCCTCTGCAGGATGTCAAAAAGATACTGTTACCCTATGATTTTTTTTATCAATAGAACCCGCCGGATAGCCGTTGCCGCCACCGCGGTTATTGATGATATCAGTATACGGGTATACAGTGTTCACACCGCTACGGTTGTTTTGAGCGAAGAGAAAAGGCTGGCTCAGGCGGATTCGATTGTCAACAGCATTTCAAAAAACCGTCCGTACATCATCGTGGGTGGGGATTTCAATACCATGTTCGAAAAAAATGTTATCGATCTGGATAAGATTTTCCAGACCAATGGTTTTAGCCGGGCTTCACGCGGTGCTGGCGCCACGGTTGAAAAGGGCCCGTTTGATTTTACCATGGATCATATATATGTTAAAGGCTTTGAGGTTCTATCCAGCGGTACTGTAGAAACCGGCGCCAGTGACCATTCGGCAGAATGGGTTATTCTGGCAATTCATCCCCATCCGGAAGCATATTAGTATAGAATGGTCAGCTTGCCCGAAGCTGTTCCATTTGCACCTGAAACGCGGTAAATGTAAATGCCCGCCGGTACCGGTATTCCTTTTTGGTCCCTGCCATCCCAGCGTATCAGTTTATAATTCCCCGCTCTGTCTGAAATAATATCTCTGACTTTCTGGCCCAGGACGGTAAATATCTCAACTTTTATTTGTAAGGGCTGGATTAACTCCACCGGAAAATAAATATTTCCCAATTGCTTTCCAAACGGATTGGGATATGAGGGGAAGACCTTAAAAGATACCAGGTTATTCGCGTTTCCGCCCCTTGCCACTTCCCAGGCCCGCAAGGCATCTATTTTTCCCCATCCTCTATCATTATCAGGATATTCGGAATTATCCCCCGACTTACGAAGAACGTTCAGCAGACCGTCTAAATCAAGTGACGGTTTAAATTGCAGAATTTGGGCTGCAATTCCGGCCGCCAGCGGGCAACTTGCCGACGTCCCGTTAAGAAACCCGAATCCGATACTGCCGATCACGCCATAAACACCTTCTCCCAATGCCACCACATCCGGTTTGATCCGGCCATCATAAGTGGGGCCCCTGGAACTGAAAGCAGATACCATGTTTTTCTTATTGACCGACCCTACTGCCAGCACCCGAAAGCCATCTGCCGGAGCGGTGATATAATGCCAGGAACTGTTTCCTTCATTTCCCGCCGAGGAAGCCACAAGTACACCCCGGATTGCCAGTTCATTGGCCGCCCGTGTAATTATTGTGGTTTCCCCGTTCATGTCCGCATAGGTATAATTGAACTCTCCGGGATCGAAAGTAGAATATCCCAGAGAAGTGGATACTATATCCACGCCCAGGCTTTCCGCCCATTCTGCGGCCATGGCCCAGTTATCTTCCTCCGCATGGATTTCCTGGTTAACAATTTCCGTCTTTGCCAGCAGAAAGTCCGCGCCGTATGCCGGCCCGATTAACGTATCCTGGAGAAATCCGGCAAGAACCGAGAGAACATAGGTCCCGTGGAAATCCTGATCATATGCATCACCCGGCTGATTTGCCGTAATACCGTCCTGTTGAATAAAATCATACTGGGCTATCAGCCGGGAGGCAACACGACGGAGAGCGGGATTTTGCAGGTTGAAACCGGTATCGAAAACACCTATAATAATTCCTTCCCCGTTAAGACCCTTCTGATGGAGATATTGAATATTCTGGAACTGAATCTGGAGGGTAGACTGGCCATAGGCCAGTGTGTCTATGGAAAGAGAGGGTTTGGAAAATCCGGCGTTTCCTTCGAATGAAACGCTTTCGCGGGGGATTTTCCAGCTTTTAACCATCTGCACGGATGCAACAAAAGGTAAACGGGAAATTTCCTCCAGAATACTTTGCGGGGCATATCCGCTCACTCCGTTCATCCAGCGGGAACGGGCATGGACACGAAATCCCTTGGCTTCTACAGCACCTACATATTCCTCATTCAGGGGGAGATCGGCCGAAATAACTGCAGGGTCAATTGCGTTTGTTCCCCGGACCAGACGTCTTTCAATGGTCTTTTCCGGCAGTTCCGCCAATACGGCTTCTCTTAATTTCCGGAATCCACCCGCTTCCTGAGCGCCCTTATCATTGAAAAAAACCCAGTACCGTTCAACACTCCACAGCGAACCCGGTAAAAACAGCCAAACAAGAACCAAAATCAGGATCATCTTTGCCATTGGCTGCTTCTTTCTTAATAATTACTTGGTTTACCACTAAATTTTTAGTCGACCAGATCGCTTATAATAATTTATTCGGCCGGTTTGGTTGGAGATACCAGATGCACGCGGTTCATGATAACCAGCTCCCGCGGAGTCTGTCCCACCACCGGCATGGTTGCAATTTTATCCACCACGTCCATTCCTTCAATCACTTCACCAAAAATTGTATATCCCATGGAATCCAGCTGCGACTGGGGTGCCAGGCATATATAAAACTGGCTGCCGTTGGATCTCCTCTCCGGATTAACCGCATCACCCTGCCGTGCCGCTCCAACGGCACCCCGCAGATGTGGTAATCCCAGTTCGACCGGAATAGTATAACCCGGACCACCCCGTCCGTCATTAGATGGGTCATCATCTTTGCTGAGCGGATCTCCGCCCTGAATGACAAATCCCGCTACCACCCGGTGAAAAGTAGTGCCGTCAAAGAATCCGTCCTCTGCCAGTTTCCTGAAATTCTGACTGTGCAGGGGAGCGCTTTCGTCATTGAGCCTGATAACGATCTTTCCCAGATCGGTTTCAATGACTACCATTTTCCCGGTATTTTCCTGGGCAAGAAGCTCGCTGATACTAAACATGGCCAGCATTATTACCATCCGATTTGTAATCTTCATTAGATGCTCCCCGATGTCTCAATGTCCCAAAAACAATCAAATTTGTTGCTTCCCCCGGTCTAAAAACCAGTGCTATTTAATTTCTTTGAATACAACAAATCTCATACAATATTTCGTTTTTTGTGAATTAAGCAGTTTAAATAATTCAGTTTTACATCCTATTGTAACAGAAGTTTCGATCCGGAGAAAAAACCAGATTACCTTTCGTTGACTCATAATTAAAAGTAACTTTGGTCAGCAAGAAATAATAGATTTTTTTATTTACACTCCATGGCTTCCTTGCCCTTAACCCCTATCCGGTTAATAGTTACATAAATTATGAATCAACGACCCTTTTTTAAAAATTGTCCGGGTTAATTATAACATGAGGTAATCAATACAGATTACTCCGTTTTTTGATCTTTGATTTACATCCTGTATTTTATTATATTTTTGGACTTATAAAAATAATTATTACAAAATTTTATGACGTGGGGGTTTAATGAATATTCAGATGGTGGATGTGAAACGCCAGTACCAGATTTACAAGTCCGAGATTGACCGTGCCGTACTGGATGTAATGGCTTCGGGCCAGTTCATCAACGGACCGGATGTAAATAAATTTTGCGGAGAGATGCAGGATTACCTGGGAGTGAAACACGCCATTCCCTGTGCCAGTGGAACGGATGCCCTGCAACTGGCACTGATGGCTCTGGACATTGGTCCGGGTGATGAAGTAATTACCACACCCTTCACGTTTGTTGCCACCGCGGAAACTATAGCTATCCTAGGTGCGAAGCCGGTTTATGTGGATATTGATGAAAAAACATACAATCTCAATCCCGGTCTAATTGAAAAAGCCCTTACCAAAAAGACAAGGGCGGTTATTCCGGTTCATCTGTATGGGCAAACAGTCGATATGGATCCGCTGTTGGAAGTGGCCTGTGACCACGGACTGGCCGTGATTGAGGACGCCGCCCAGGCATTGGGCGAAAAATACAAAGGCAAACCAGTATGCTCATTGGGATTGCTGTCCTGCATTTCATTTTTCCCCAGCAAGAATCTGGGGGCTTTCGGTGATGCAGGCATGGTCACCACCAACGATGATAAAATGGCCGAAAAAGTCAGAGTAATTGCCAATCACGGGTCCACCAAACGTTACTATCATGACCTGCTGGGGGTAAACAGCCGCCTGGACACCATACAGGCCGCCATTCTGCGGGTTAAACTGAAACACCTGGATGAATGGAACAAAAAACGTCGCAACAATGCTCGCTATTATTCGGAAAGCCTGAAGGACAGAGCGGTCATCACGCCCTTTATTGCAGACTACGCGGATCACATATTTCACCAGTACACACTGCGCCTGGAAAAAGGCCGTGATGAACTTCACCGGTTTCTCAACAAAAAAAATATACCAAATGCTATTTACTATCCAATTCCCTTACATTTACAGGAAGCTTATAAAAAAACCTCCGGTTATAAGCGAGGCGACTTTCCGGTCTCCGAAAAAATGGCTCAGCAGGTTCTTTCTTTACCCATGCATCCGGATTTAACCAGAGAAGAACAGGATTATGTAGTAGCTGCCATTAAAGAATTTATAAATCATCAATAAGATATAGAGCCCCGTATGTTAGACCTTAAATTCATACGCGAAAATCCCGAACTGGTAAAAAGCGGGATTAAAAACAAAGGGGAGATGGGAGATGTTGACGCCATCCTTGCCCTGGATGAGAAACGAAGAGAAATTATCCAGCAGGTGGAGAGCCTGAAACATGAACGGAATGAGTTCTCACAGAAAGTGAGCCAGCTGAAAAAACAGGGTCAGTCTGCTGATGAGGTCATCAGTAAAACCCGCCAGATTTCACAGGAAATAAAAAACTTTGATGAAGAGCTAAAAAACCTGGAGCAGTCCCTGAGGGAAGAACTGGATCGTCTTCCGAATCTTCCCCACAAATCGGTTCCGGTGGGAAAAGATGCTTCCCATAATGTGGTGGTCCGTGCCTGGGGCAAAATTCCGGAATTTGATTTTGAAATTTCCGATCACCTTACCATTGGGGAACGGCTGGATATTCTGGATTTCCCCCGGGGAAGCAAGATAACCGGCAGGGGATTTCCGGTATATAAAGGCATGGGGGCCCAGCTGGAACGGGCACTTATTAATTTTATGCTGGATACCCATTTGACGGAGCACGGATACAGGGAGGTGTTTACTCCTTTTTTGGTAAACCGGCAAAGCATGTATGGCACCGGACAGCTTCCCAAACTGGAGGAAGATATGTACCACGTGGAACAGGAAGATTTCTTTCTGATACCCACCGCTGAAGTTCCTATTACCAATCTGCACCGTGACGAAATCCTGGAGGGAGATAAATTGCCCATAAAGTATTGCGGATATACTGCATGCTTCCGGAGAGAAGCCGGCTCCTGGGGAAAAGATACCCGTGGTTTTTTACGGGTTCACCAGTTCAACAAGGTGGAAATGGTGAAAATTGTACTTCCCGAAACCTCTTATGATGAACTGGAATCCCTGCTGCAGAACGCCACCCGTATTCTGGAATTGCTGGGTATTCCCTACCGGGTGGTGGAATTGTGCAGTGGTGATCTAAGTTTTGGAGCTGCCAAATGTTATGATATCGAAGTTTGGTCTCCGGCCGAACAGAACTGGCTGGAAGCCAGCAGCTGCAGTAATTTTGAGGACTTCCAGGCACGGCGGATGAATATGCGCTTTCGCCGCAGTGGTACTTCCAGACCGGAAATGCCACACACCCTCAATGGGAGTGGTCTGGCAACCTCGCGACTGATGGTTTCACTGCTAGAGGTTTACCAGACTGACGAGGGATCCGTCCTGGTCCCAGAGGTATTACGAAAATATACGGGTTTCCCAGTCATTAAACGTGAGGATTATTGATTTCCATGGTGCGATTGATTTTCTTCGTACCGGTATTTGTCTTTGCCACGGTTCTATGCTCTCTGCTGGCTATTATCGGCGGAATATTTAATCCTTATTCGCGTTATAACAATGCGGTTATGAAACTGTGGGGAAGAATCTCTCTTCTGGCCGCCGGTGTCAAATTGCACATCACCGGTCTGGAAAATGTTCAGCCGGAAACCCCTTACATCGTGGTAGCCAATCATCAGAGTCATATTGATATACCGGTAGTCACGGTGGCCCTGCCTCTGAACCTGCGCATCATTTCCAAAAAAGAGCTCTTTAAAATTCCCGTTTTCGGCTGGGGAATGCGGGCTGCCGGGATACTGAAAATCGACCGTTCCAACCAGAAAAAATCCATTGAAACCCTCAAAAATGCAGAAAAAATTGTCCGTACTCATCAGCTGTCAATTCTGGCCTTCCCGGAAGGAACACGCAGCCCGGACGGAAAAATTCACTCCTTTAAGAAAGGACCCTTTATACTGGCAATTAACTCAGGCCTCTGCATTCTGCCGGTATCCATCAGCGGCACCCGTAAAATTATTCCCAAAGGGAAAATAAGGGTGGACAGTGGTATTGTAAAAGTAGTCATCCATCCTCCTATCGATATCCGGGAATATTCCATTGAGAACCGAAATGCTCTGGTTGAGAAAACCAGAGAATCCATCGAGAAAGGATTCAGGCAAAATTATGGCTAATCAATCCAATATTACCATTGTTAAACACCCACTGCTCTCGGACCGGCTTGCCCGCATCCGTGACAAAAACACCCCGTTCGAGGAATTCCGGCGACTGTTGAACCAGGTGGCTACCCTGATGACTTATGAGGCCTGCCGTCATTTCGAGACGGTTGAAAGCCGCGTGAACACTCCCGTGGAAGAAACCACCGTTCAGGTTTTGAAACGCGGGATTGTGGTGGTACCCATACTCCGCGCCGGCCTGGGTATGATTGACGGCATTATGTCCATCATCCCGGAAGCAAAAATCGGAATCATGGGTCTTTACCGTGATGAAATTACCTTGAAACCGGTTGACTATTACCGCAATCTGCCTAAAAACCTTGAGGATGTGGATGTTCTGTTAATCGATCCCATGCTGGCTACCGGTGGAAGTGCCTCAGAAGCCGCTCATTCCCTGAAAAGGTGTGGGGCCAAACGCATTGTGATCATGGTACTGATTGCAGCCCCGGAAGGAGTGGATGCCATGCAGAAGAATCATCCCGACATCAGAATATACACAGCCTCCCTGGACCGCCAGCTAAACAGTAAGGGATATATTATGCCCGGTCTGGGTGATGCCGGGGACCGGTTTTTCGGTACCTAAGATTTCTCAGTGGGTCTCCTGTGCAGACAAGAATTTCTCCAGACGTTTGATTGAAAGGGGGGCAGACCCCTCATAATGATTGTTCATATTTACATACACATCCATTTTGCGATCCAGTAATTCCCGCACCACCTGCGATATCTGTTTCAATTCATCATCCCGGGGTTCCAGAATCTTATCCCATTTTCCGCCACTCCGTTCCTCAATACCACTCCGGTCCGGTCCGTGCAGGCGGATTACGGTGAAATCGGACAACCATTTCCCGAATTCCCTGAATACCGGTATTATGGAGGGCACGTAATATCCCTGCAGAAAAACATGACCTAAATGCCGGGTTTTTAAAAAGCTGAAATAGGATTCATTTAAATAGTTAGGATTACGGATCTCCACCGCATACTGGTAGTGGCTGTCAATTTGGTTCATAAAGGCGCCCAACCTTTCCTGAAAAACCTGCTGAGATGTCATTTTCTGCCGGTTCAGATATTCAAACTGAAACATCAGGGGACCCAGGCGATCTTTCAGGGGAGAAATACTATCAAAAAACTGTTCAAATAACCGGGAAGACAAAAAATGTGGATTCTCAACGAGCGGTTCTGTTTTCTCCTTGCGGTAAAGATGGGTAAGTGTAATACTGTTGGGAATCTTAACCGTAAACCTGAAATCTTCGGGCACCGAATTCCGGTATTCCTGCACGGTCTTGCGTGAGGGAAGAGCTATCTTATCCACCCCGAACAGCGACCAGAACCATTGATCAATCTCTACCGTGGGATACAGATCGCTGTATTCTGCCAGGTAGTTTGAGGGTTTTGCCTCCCGGTAAACCATTCCCTGCCAGGAATCATATTTCCAGCTGCATGTACCGATGCGTAATCGAGCCATATTATTTCACCAGTCATCATATTCCATTTCGTGGGCCTCCAGCACTTCTCTTCTCAGTTGTGCCGGCTCGGCTTCCAGGATCTGCACAAAATTGGCCAGCACCCCAAATCGGGAAGCCCGGATACCAATTTGCACAAACACGGACAATTGCAGAACAAGCAGTTGAATGATCAGGCTAAGCAGGTGTGTGTCATCCAGAATCTGCTGAGTTATCCAATAAATAACAACCGCGAGTATCCACAGCAACATCAGAAGTAAATATAACGTGTAAAACCGCCGGGGGTGTTTCAAAAACAGCCGCACAGACCTGAAAAATTCTGTAGCCACCGAAGCCGAACCATATTGAATAACCCCGACCCTGGTCAGGTCCAGCAGCAGCAGGACAAGAAGCATAAATAATCCCCAGATCCCTCCGGCACTGACAAAAAAATAAAAATACCCGTTTTCAATAAAGGGCTGTGGAAGAAAAAGAGCAAGTGGCAAAAGCAGTAACAATCCAAGCAGGGCACCGCTTAGTAATATAAACGGGATAAAGATTGCCGTTTTGAACATGGGCCACATGGTTCCGAGAGACCACAAAAAAAACTGTTTATAGCGAACCTTCTTCCTTGAAAAATAAGAGGTTATAAGGCCTCCGCTCAATAAAAGAAATACAAAATACTGTACCAGAATTCCGGTTTTCAGCGGATAGAGGGCACTATGCACCGATTGATTCATGTAGTAATAAAACTCGGCATAGTAGGTATAAATACTTTGGTGAGCCAGCACATCCGTAACCAGACGATTAATAAAAAATTCATCGAAGGCTTGCAGGTAAGGATGTATAAAAAGCGTTGCCACCAGCAGATTTATTGCCCAGAACAGGAACAATAATGCGCGCAGACGCCAGGTTTGTAAAATTCCTTCCACCAGAGCACGAATCATAAAATCTCCGGAATTTGGTGCTTAAAACAATCCCAGCAGGGTTTGCTGATAAAGCCTGAGGGATTTTAACCAGTGGCGATAAAAAGCTATTTTATTGTTCTTAACCGTGAGCGAATTATTGATCCAGTCCAGATCCAGCCAGACTTTTGTCTCAGGATCAACCCATACCGATATTAATTCATCCGGCCGGTTATAGCGCAACACCAGAAGAGAATCTTCGCCATTCCAGTGCTCCGTAAGGGTATCACCCCTGGAAAATACGCACTTTATTTCCACCGGAAAAATAAAACCTCCCCGCTTCCTGATAACCGTCTCCGAAGTAAATTGTGTCTCAAGTTTATCTGCTTCTTTGGGGGCAGAAGAGGACAAAGAGGACAGGCGATCCACCGAATAATCCAGAGAAAGGGTTTCCTGCAGGGCCTGTCTGAAAAAATCGTTCATATTACGACCGGCCGTTTCATTAACTGTTCTGATAAAATCCGCCGTGCCCGGATGTTTAAATTTATAGTCCGACTGGTAGTTTCGCATGATTTGATCCATCATATTCCTGCCCAGAAAATTTTCCAGAGTATAAAGAATAAGAACGGGTTTATCATAGGTATAAATTCCATATTCACGTCTGTTATAATCCCAGGAGGGGGCCAGCACAACATTCAGATCCGGAGCTTTCATGTAGCTTTCTTTATGGCGGTCATAATCACCCTTCAGGATGCCGAAAATATCAGCAGCCGAGCGATGCTTTCCGTATAGATCTGACATGATTCTGGTTACGGCATAACTGGTAAATCCCTCGTCCAGCCAGGGCTCTTCCGCTTCATTACTGGCTAGCATTCCGTAAAAATACTGATGAGCATACTCATGAATGGTCACTTCCTCCGGAAACAGTTTGAAATTATCCGGCAGGCCCTTGACACTGCCGCAGGTAATAAAACAGGGATATTCCATGCCGGCCGCACCAAAAGCATAAAGGGGCGGATCCACCAGAATGAGACTGGGATAGGGATAAGGCATCAACCATTTGTTTAAATACAGAATTGCTCCTTCTATCGCCCGGAAGTAACGGACCACCTGATCCCGGTGCTCCGGGGCATACATCAGCGTTACCACAATTCCTGCAATCCTCCGGGTCTCCGTTCTGAAACGGGGCCAGGCAGTTATAGCAAAATCGTGGACATCCTCCGCCCTCCAGTGTAAAATCTGTAAAGAATCATTATGCCATTCACTCATTAAAAGGCCGGTAGATCCAGCAGTATATTCAACTGGAAGGGTAAGTTCAACTTCATATACTCCGAAATCCGCAAAAAATTCACTATTGGGAAAGAACTGATGGCAATTCCATTTGCCGTCAATGAATACACCGATTTTAGGAAACCACTGACCGATCAGATAAAAATCATTGACATAACCCGTACGGGCAATAATCCGGGGAAGCCGGCAGGTAAAAGCTATCTCCAGGACCAGCTCATCACCGGGTAGCAGCGGCTCCGGGAGGGGAACACGTATTACCGTAGAATCATTAACATTACCATCATCCGGTCGTATGAATTCAATCTGATCGGTAAGATCATGCTTCCCGTTCAGAATCATGCTGTTAATATCTATTCTCCCCGGATGCTCCATGGAAGAATGGAAAAACCGGCGATGCCGCCTGGATATATCAGAAAGGAAAGTCGATTTATCAGATTTGAAAGCGTTCAAGTACAGATGCAGTTGTAATTCCCGGGCTTCTATTTTTGCTGTATTTTTCCATTTCAGGCTTTCATAGGCATATAAAATCCTGCTTTTCGTATCGAGATGCGCGTTTATATTATAATTGGCGGTACGATTTGAAAGGGGTTTATCAAAAATAATCTGGGATATTCCACAGAAACAGAATATTAATACAAAAATCTGTGTGGCTGTTATACGCACCTTGGATCCTCCGGGAAAGAGACAGATTTCTGCATATAATAAAAAGGGGAGGGGTGGGAAGCAAATAAAATAATAGGATTATTGGGAAGTTATACGGAAACGCAGACTTTGTTTCGCCCGCTTTCCTTGGCCCGGTAGAGGGCCTTATCGGCATTTAATATGAGCTGGTATGCTGTTGTTCCATCCGGGGGAAAACTGGATACTCCTGAACTGATGGTCAGTTTTCCGCCGGGAACGGTCTGAATCTGGGGCAGATCAAGTTTCTCCACTATCTGGCGGAGTTTTTCAGCCGTTTTCTGCGCACCTTCCTTGGACAATTCAGGACAGATGATACAGAATTCCTCTCCTCCATAACGGCAGACCATATCACTGGTGCGGGTGTTCTCCAGCATGGTATGGGCAATACGCCTTAGAATAAGATCCCCGGATTGATGGCCATATTTATCATTATAATGCTTAAAGAAATCGATATCTATCATAATGAGGGAAAATACCGATGTGTGGCGCTGGGCACGACTGATTTCGCGGTTTAGCTGCAGAATGAAATAACGGTAATTGTACAGATCCGTCAGTGGATCTGTAATCGCTTCCTTTTCCGCTTTTATAAATAGAAAACGAAGCTGCTCCATAAGGAGTAAATTCTGATACATGTAGCTGGCGGTACGAATAAGGGTTTCAAGAAACCGATACTCGCCGGTGGAAATAGTCCGGTGCGATTTATAATTATCCAGGAAAATAAAGCCCGCCCGGTAGAGAGATTCACTGGACAGATATTCCTTCAGATTACTCAGGATTATATCCATATCCACATCTTCCTGGTTATACAGGCTGGGCATGAAAGACTCAAAAAGCGGAAGAACTCCTTCCCCGATATCTGCCGAATCCTGTTCGTTCATCGGTATACCCAGGTAGGCAAAAATAAACTGACTGGTTTCCAGGCTGGTAAGAACATTTTTTAATTTTGGATCTTCGATCTGGTTCAGATTTCTTACCAGAATCACCGGATTTTTCTCAAACATCCGGTGGATAAAAGGACTGGTCACCGGATATTCATATACTCCCCATTCACTCTGATCAATTCCCCGCGCATACTTTATCTCCATTACCATTCGCTCCGGATCCACATCAAGAAAGGCACACCGCTCAAAGTTAAAGTGTTTAAAGATCTCATCCACCAGAGTTGTCTTGAACATTTCCGGATTACGGGAGGCCTGTAAGACAGATAAAATGGAAAGGACGTTTTCCAGAGAAGTGTTGTACTCCCTCAAACGCTGCGATGTGGTTTCCAGGCGCCGGTTAAATACCTCCAGCTCCTGTACTTTATTGGTAAGCCGATCTACAATAGAGCGTTCAAACTGACTATGGAAAATTTCCTTTTGATCTTCCCTGACAATATCCTTCTTTCCCTTGAGAAACTGCAGCAACTGGTCCGTAAACAGGTTAATATCTATGGGTTTCTGAATAAAACCATCACAACCGGCAATGAGCGTTTTCTCCCGGGCATTTTCTTCCTTCATCCCGGTTAAAGCAACCACCACGACCTCTTTCAGTTCTTCGGTGTTTCTGAATTTGGTGGTAAGTTCGTCCCCGCGAATATCCGGCAAATCAATATCCATGATTATCAAATGGGGACGTTCTTTCAGGGCCATTTTCATTCCCGCCAGACCGCTGGTGGCTTCATAATACCAGAAAGGCGATTTATTCAGTACCCTCCGCATTAACATGCAGGCGTCGGGATCATCTTCAATGTACAATACTTTAACTGTCTTCGGGTCTGTCATGTTTTTTATAAATTTTCACTTACAAGGTATTTATTGAAACCATCCTCTGAATCACCTGTTTTGTAAAAATATAAACGAATCCTTGCTCCCAAACAATACCGATCTTCGAGAATATTAAAAAAATGATAATTGGGATTATGAAAATGATTTTTTTTCAAACTCCCTTTTTAATAACTACATCCATATAAGATAAACTGCCATTTACAGCGGAACCGTGAATTCAGCCTTTTACTTATAGAAAATTTATTGATTATTTCGGCAATTAATGTGAGCTAGAACAATTTTATCATTTTTTTGAAAAATTTAAATACCCTGCCGTTTCATTCCCGGCACCAGGAAAATATTTTTAAAATCATAAAATTTCAATAAAAGATGTTAAATTTAAGGCTTTGTTTTCGGGAGCTCTTATATGGGTAAATTATTAAGAAAATTGCCTTTTGTTGATTATTTCTTCATTACCCTGGGTGCCATAATTATGGCGTTGGCAATAGGGGTATTTCTGGTGGATGCACGGGTAGTACCGGGAGGAGTAAGCGGGTTATCTATGGCTGTTCACTATCTTTCCGATAACCGGCTGCCGGTGGGTATGATGATGTGGCTGTTTAACATTCCACTTTATTTCTGGGGTATACGGGTCCTGGGAAAACGCTATGGTGCGCGGACGTTTTATGGTTTTTCCACTAATTCTTTCTTCATTGATTTTTTTCGGGGCGATGTTCCGGGACGGAAAATCATGCAGTTACAGAAAACCGACACCATTCTGGACCTGCAGAAACATGATTTTCTTTTTCTAATACTCCTCGGTGCTGTTCTGCTGGGTATCGGCCTGGGTATAATATTCAAATTTAAAGGCACTACAGGCGGTTCGGAAATCATCGCCGCCATACTCCACAAACGCTTCGGATTCAAACCCGGGCAAGCCATTATGTTGATTGACTCTTTTGTTATTTCATTTGCCGGAGTGGTGATCTACTGGAAGCATCTTTCTATTGACCGGCCGCCATGTCTCTTACCCTCTATGCGTTCTTTCTGCTTTTCGTATCCAGTAAACTGGTGGATGTTATTCTCGATGGATTCAATTATGCACGGGCGGTCTATATCATTTCAGATAAATACCGGGAAATTTCGGATGCCATCATCCACGAAATGAGCTGGGGGCAACCGCCCTGAAAGCAAGAGGACTATACAAAAATATCGACCGCGAGGTCATCATGACGGTGGTAACCCGTAAGGAAATCAGCAAACTAACCGAGCTGATTGAAAATATAGATTCGGATGATTTTGCTATAATATCGGATGTACATGAAGTCCTGGGGGAAGGTTTTAGGAGAAGAATCTGAAAAAATGCTGTTTTTGTAACTTTCCGGGCCGAAAAGAATCTATAAACAGGAATTCCCGCCAGCAAAAAATTATGAATTTTTACGGGAACATTTTATTTTTAAAACTGTATTTATTGACTTAATTCACAAAACAAAGGATATAACCGAATTAATTTTGTACAAAAGAAACACGGAGGACGTCATGAAGCTTAAGATGAAAATAAAAATGAAAATCAAGAAATATCAGGAAAATGATTAATCTATAAGGGTTCAGTAATTTTTTATTCCTGATTAAATCTTGCTTCACACTAAATTTCCGGGCTCGGCTATAAATCATCTCCGATTTACCCAATCAACTTTTTCATTTACTATTAGAAAATTTTCCTTATTTGAACAGTAACATTTTCCGGATTATGATGCGATTGTCTGTTTTTAGCTCATAGATATAAATGCCGGATCCCACCGGCCGGCCATTGTCATTAAGTCCATCCCAGGTAACTTCATAGGATCCAGCAGCATGAAGACCGGATGCCAGGACTCTTACCTTTTGCCCCAGCAGGTTAAATACTATAAGTTCTACATTCACGGACCCCGGAATGGAATATTCAGTGGTGGTTTCCGGATTAAAGGGATTGGGATAGTTCTGGACGAGCTGCAAGCGGGCAGGAAGCTGCTCCATTCCTGCCTCAATGGCGGTTACGCCAACTGCCTGATGCACCGGAACAAGCACGAGCGGCCTTTGGGGATCATTACTTTCTATCTGAATTCCGGCAGCAAATAAACCGGACGAGGTAATAATGAAACAGAGGATAGCCTTCCTCATTCGCTACACTTCCTGGTGTCATTTGTAATTATCGGATATTTTCAGACATAAAAGTATATATATTCTGAAACACGGTTTCTTTCTCCACGTCGATACTGATTACGTGATAAGAGTTCTCCAGAACCACCATCTGCTTCTGTTGAGAGGCAATATGATCATATATATATTGTAGGTTGCTGTAATGAATCGTGCGGTCAAGGCGGGAATGAATGAGCAGGGTCGGAGTTGTCACTTTACCCAGTTCTTCCCTGATATGTTTCAATAAATCCAGAATCTGATCCACCGATCTCACTGGATATTTGGAATAAGTAGGAACCTCATTTTTCAGTGCCGAATTGCGGATATCAGGCCCCCTGGACTTATGGTTAAAGGTCATAATATGACGGGCCACAGGAAGAAGAATAAGCCGCCAGTCCTTTAAAAATGCAGCACCAGCCAGAGTAATTAAACCATCCACAGGATAATGAGCCGCGAGATAGAGAGCCAGTGATCCCCCCATGCTCTGTCCGCAGACAAAAACTTTATTGCAGATCTGCTTTAATTCATCATATTTCTGCCGGACATACCCATACCAATCCTTCCAGGTTAGCCCTACCAAATCTTGCGGAGAGGTACCATGACCCGGGAGAAGTGGCACCGACACCGTCCATCCTTTCCCTTTGTTAAGGCGAATTGCTATTTCTCTTCCCTCGTACGGAGAGGCTGTAAACCCGTGAATAAACAAAAATCCGACGGAATTGCCCTTGATGAATAGCGGTTCAGTACCCTTCATAATCGTTGCATGCATGTTTTCTCCAAAACCACCTTTCAATCTCGGTATTTATTCCAATCCCACTTATCCCGGGAAAATAATTTCATAAAAACCTGTATATTTTTCTATTTCACTACCGCTTATTCATGCCCGGAAGATTATACAATTTTTGAAGTAAGTTGTTTAATTTTTCCGGATCCGGTTCACGCCCGTATACATGATAAACAACTCTTCCATCGCGCCGGATGAGCAGAATGTTACTGGACCCTGCAATAAACCGGTATGCCTTCGCAAAAAGTCCTTTCCAGTCCAGCAGAATCCAGCGTTTCTTTTCCCGGGGAAATTTACTTTTAACCATTCCCTTCAGAAAAAACGGAACCCCCCGTACGTCGGCCACCGGCAGGAATCTGACCGAGTCATTCAGGCTATATTTTTTCAGGGAATCATAAATGGCAAAACTCCAGAGTTCGTTAAACGGGCTACCCTCTCTGTCACTTCCCACAACTATTAAAATATGACCGGCAAAATCATCCCGGGTATAAATATTATTAAACTGATCCCTAAAGGTAAAAGCTATCAGTGTGGAATCCTGTGAAAAAACATCCGGGATAAATGATAACGATAATATCAACAGAAATAAATAGGATAGATTAAAAATATTTGGCCGGTTATAAATTTTATCCGCGATTATCATCTATAGTTAAACCTGTTCATGTGTATCAACTTCATATGTTCACAACTTATTAACGTCCTCAATAATATCATAAATTACGCAATACTGAGATATGAAAACCTTTTATGTTTTTCCGTTGTACTGTTATTCTCTGAAAAAAATTATACACTGTTTCCTTAAACCGGTTTTAATGTACAAGGCAAACAGATCCCATCAACTATGATTCAGGTACAAGTCATCTAGTGTGAACTTTTCTCCAACTTTAACATATATAATATTAATTCCCGTATAATAAGATCGGCTAGATTAAATCGAAAATAAAATTTTAAATACTATCCAGATATCATCGCGTACAACCCTTGAAGCAGCTTTAGATTACAATAAGCGATTTTATATTAATATCTTAATCCGAGGAGGCCCTCAATGCACTTCGTCCCCACAACAATTATTGCCGGTTTGATCGGTACAAGCGGCATGACCCTGCTACTATGGTCAGTTGACCGATTCAAACGGATAAATGCAAACATGGTTCGAGCTCTGGGTAGTGCTCTTACACGTTCTATTGAAACATCCCTGTTGCCGGGTCTGGTCTTTCAATATATTTCAGGTATTATTTTCGCTTTTATTTATCTTTATTTTCTCCAGATGTTAAAGCTGTCCGGGGTTCTCTCTTTCCTGGTTGCCGGCGGGATTATCGGATTTGCCCACGGATTTGCTTTCAGTTTCATTATGGTAATTCTTGCCGAACACCACCCGGTGGAGAAATTTCAAAACGCCGGCTTCCAGGTAGCCATTATCCACTTAATTGCCCATATCGTTTATGGTCTTTTAATTGGACTGGTAGCAGGATTAGTCCTGATATAATAAATGGGACAAATCTCTATCCTTATATCAATTAGCCAACTTTCAATGTTTCTCCCAGCCTTATAAAGCAAGGACTTGCGACAGGTAAATTTCCTGACTATTTTAAATCTTATCAGAGACCTGAGACAAAAATGGACAAACCACAAATTACCAGCTGGCTGGAAATTTCAGAAAAGGCATATGCGCACAATCTTACATTTTTCAAAAACCGTCTGAAAACTGGGACCGAATTTTCAGCAGTCGTAAAATCCAATGCATATGGCCACGGATTGGCACAGATCGCTTCGCTGGCCATCAAGTATGGAGCCGATTCCTTCTGTGTTCACTCTCTGGATGAAGCCCTGGAGCTCCGAAAGCTGGGCATCACCCGGGACGTACTGATTATGGGCCCTGTTCTGCTCAGCCGCCTGGAAGAGGTCATCGAGCAGGACATCCGGCTGGTACTATATAATCTCGAGAGCCTCCAAGAATTGGATAAACTCACCCGGAAATCAGGAAAGCAGGTCAGGATTCATCTCAAGCTGGAGACCGGGACCTACCGGCAGGGTATTGATCGTGATGATTTACCTTCATTTCTGATTAAAATTAAAGAATCGTCCCTGATAATACTGGAGGGTGTCTACACACATTTTGCGAACATTGAAGATACCACCAGCCACGAATATGCTTTCCGGCAGCTGGATCTCTTCCGCCAGATGTCCGATATGATTAAAAGCGAAGGATTTTTTGCCATCAAATTCCACACCGCCTGTTCGGCCGCTATTTTACTATTCCCGGAGACCTATTTTGATATGGTCCGCCTCGGTATTGGCCAGTATGGATTATGGCCTTCCCGCGAAACTTTCGTGTCGTATAAAATCAAGTTCAGCCGAAATGGTGAGGATGTTCTGCAACCGGTGCTCAACTGGAAAACCCGCATCGGACAATTGAAAAATGTTAAATCCAATCAGAATATCGGCTATGGCGGCACCTTTCAAACCACGCGTCCTTCCCGCCTGGCAGTGCTTCCCATTGGCTATGCGGATGGCT
The DNA here is from genome assembly GCA_964461135.1 of uncultured Caldithrix sp. Lineage (GTDB taxonomy): Bacteria > Calditrichota > Calditrichia > RBG-13-44-9 > RBG-13-44-9 > RQOF01. The sequence continues at coordinate 40,987 of CAYWTB010000010.1, forward strand.
ATGGCCGCGGGTTGAGCAACCAGGGCTACGTTTTAATCCATGGAAAACGTTCCCCCATTCGCGGGAGGGTGTGCATGAATCTTGTCATGGTGGATACTACCGATATTCCTGCGGTGAAACTTGAAGACGAAGTTGTTTTAATGGGTACCGACGCGGGATCCTCAATTACTGCGGATTATCTGTCCAGCCTGTGCGGTACCATTAATTACGAATTTATAACCCGTATAAACAGTGCTATACCGCGCATTATCGTTTAATAATCATAGAATGAGGTTGGATACTGAATTTTAACCCGCAGGAAAATTATTCTCTGATATAAAACCGCTGGTTTGGTACCAGCTTTTATTACCACCGGCCCTTACGGTTCCACAGAACATGTCCCTTTTCCAGCAGATGGCTTTTACCTCCCAGCCCAGCATGTTTAAGAAGTTTATTATGGCGATGATACCAGGCAGCAATGCTGTCCTTGCTTATCCGGTAAAATCGATAGAAGAATCGTTTTTCTTTTTGGGGATTATTTAATTCTTTATAAAATTGTCTCATATGGGCTCCAGGGATTATTTTTTTATCAACCTCTTACCCAGCTCCAGACGAATTTCAAAAGCGGAATGATTGGTTTTTCCTGCGATGGCCTTTGGAAAATAGATGAAACGGTACTGTGGCCTGATAGAAACGAAAAAGAATTCATTAGTCGTGATATCAATGCCAAAACCAATACCCAGGTTAAAGGAAAACCGGTACTCATCATTTCGTGGAAGTCTTTGCTGCTCCGCGGGCGGTAACAAACTGAATTCATAATCATTGTTGCGGGGGAAATTCATGGCAAAAGTAACTCCTCCCAGTCCGATCATATAGGGCCGAAAATCATCTTCGATGCTGTTATAGAAAAGTCGTTTTTTCAATTCGACGCTGGCCGGAATTATAAATAGGCGGTTAAATTTGTTGACCTGCCGGGGATATCCATAGTAATCGTAATAAGTAAACTCGTTATCGTCCCTCATAATATAAAAATCCAGTTCGGCGCCTATGTGGGTATATCCGGGTGCTGCAAAACGGTAAAAGCCTCCCAGGCCGATGCCGGACATGGCAATAGTGATTCCAGCACCGTACTCATTACCCTGAAGCGGTTGCTTCTCAATATATTGAGACCAGCCACTGACCGCCATCGTCAGAATAATGACAGCAACGATTATTACTATGAGGGGGGACTTTTTCATAACCCGATACTCCTGAAAATCTATAGTACTAATATTTTACTTTAAAATGACAAAAAAGCTCCCACCGTTTTCCGGTGGGAGCTTTTCACCTTAGAATGGCACAGAATCATCTTCCGCAGGTTCAACTTCATCAGGCACTTCCAGATTAGTCGGCATTTTCTCCTGATCTCCCGTCTCCGTTTTTCCTCCCAGCGACTCCAGCATCTGGATATCATTAACAACGATATCCGTAGAGTTTCGCTTGGCTCCATTCTGGTCCTGCCACTCCCGGTACTGCAACCTTCCCTCCACATAAACGCGCATGCCTTTGTGAAGATACTGTTTAGCAAATTCGGCAAGCCGTGTCCATGCCACAACCCGATGCCAATCCGTCTGCTCCTGCTGGTTTCCATCCCGGTCCTTGTAAGATCGGTTGGTAGCCACGTTGAAGTTCGCCACCGCATTACCGCTTGGCGCATACCGAACTTCAGGATCAGCACCCAGTCTTCCGATAATCATCACCTTGTTCACGGTTCCTCGAGACATGGGTTTCCTCCGTTAATGTTTGGTTTAAAATTATAGTGAATTAGAAAAGATACTACCAGTGTAATATTATAATAAAGCCCGTCAAAAAACAAGCAAAAACCCGGCTGTTTTCGAAAGTATTTCTTCATTTGTTTTTTAACCAGAGTAACGGATTAAGGGTCTGATTGTTCCCGTATATTTCGAAATGAAGTTTGGGCCCTTCCAGAGAACCGCTTTCTCCCACCAGTGCAATTTGTGACCCTACTTCCACAAAATCTCCGCTGTTGACGCTCACTTCGTCAAGATGAGCATAAACCGTATAATATCCGTCATTGTGATCGATGATCACCGTATTACCAAATCCGCTCATATAAATGATAAGACTTACCACCCCCGGAAAGATGCAGCGCACCAGGGATCCCCGGCTGGCCTGAATATCAATTCCCGGATTATCCAGCACGGTTTTTAATTCCGGATTTTTAAAACGACCGAAATTATGCAGAATTTGCCCTTCTACCGGCCAGTTGAATTTTCCCTTACTTTTAGAAAAATTTCCCGATAATTTCTCCCATTTTATCCGGGTATCCACTTTCAGCTGACGGTTGGAACGTCCTTTTTCCAGACTTGCCAGAATCTGTTTCATTTCCTGATAGCTCTGTTTTTTCTCTTTCAATGACCAGGAGAGAAGCGTTTTATTCTGTTTAATCTCGTCAATCAACTGTGATTTGGTTTTTCGGCGGGAGTTAAGATTTCCTTCTTCATCTTTGGCGGCGGCAAGATACTGGCGGGTAACAGCAATTTCTTTGGTCAGCCTGGCTTCTTTTTCATCAAGCTCGGTTTTTGAATGAATGAGATCTTCAAAAATACTGCGCTCTGCCTGAGTTACTTTTCTAAAATATTGAAATTTCACCACGACTTCGTTGAAACTGGAGGCTCCCAGAATCCAGTCAAGTTGCTTGCCCCGCTGGTATTTGTAAGCAAAAACAACCTGGTCGCTGAAAATATCCTGGAGGTTAGTGATGTTGTGCTGCAGGGAATCTATCTGATTCTCCAGCCTGACAACCAGGACCTGCTGGGCCCCAATTTTTCTTCTATAAATATTTATTTTATCATGAGTTAAGTTGATTTGTATATCAATGTTCTCGATGGAGGTTGTCTCGATCTTCAGGCGGTTATTTTGCGTCTTCAACTGCTTTTCCAGGTTCATTATCTCTTTCTGGATGGCGTGCAGTTTCTGCTGCATCTCATCCACATCCTGCGGATGAAGGTGTCCGGCCATGAAAAGGTTAAGGATGAGAAATATCAACAGGTTAAATTTATTCATCATGCTCTTTCATCTCGGTTTGCTGAAAGATAAACCCCAGAAGTGGGTACCCCCCAGATCAAAGTGATACTGAAAAGCGTATTGTACAGCAATCCATTTTCTGATAAAACTGAGTCCCAGCGAGGGAACCGAGGGATAGGTATTCACGCCGGTGTGTAACTGCAGATAAGGATTAAACTGCATGCTGACTCCAAAGCGCAGGCTTGGGGGATAACGGAAATCTTTCTGCAGGGAAAGATATGAAATGAATCGGTCATGCAGGCGAATGGCCATTCCCCAGCTGGTGATCAGCGGGATTTCCTGTTCCAATCCGTTCAAAGCGGGCCGATTAAGGTTCAGAACAGAAAACCCCATCAGAATACGGGGATGCAGGCGATACTGCAGGCCGGCATCTACCCCCAGTGTATTCATATCATCATAATTCTGCACATGCAACGAGTACCAGCGGAGATTCAGGCCCAGCAACAGGCGATCTTCCAGAAAGTTTCCGGAAAGATTGGCGGTAAGTTGATTTTCGCGATACAGTTCGTTTCCAAAGGAGGATAATGCCAGACCGCTGCCCATAGATTTGGTTGCAAAACGGGTAATCACGGCACCGCAGGTTAGCTCGGGTATTCCATAGGGCCGGAAGTAAACCATTCCTGCCGCCATATCCGGTGAGGCGGCGGACAATGCCGGATTTAGAAGGTAACCTGCATATGATCCTTCCTGGGCCACCATGCTTCCGGCTGTGCCGTGCATGGATGGATCTGCAGCGCAGTATTCAAAAGCAGCCCGGAGGCTACAGGTTACCAGGACAATCAGAAGTATGGATTTCATGATACCTGATCAAATATGGTATTCAACCGGTATGGAAACAATTTTTCCAGCACCTTATTTCTTTCTATTACCAGCGCTTCTTTCAGAACCGTACTGTCATTCATTTTATCCAGGCCGCTTCGTGCATAGGCCGATAGATTCTGTTCGGCAAACATCACAATTTGTTTCTGTTCTCCGCTGGTGAGGGATTCGAATTTTTGCTGGTAATATTCACGCTTGGCAATATTTTTATGATGATTACGGATAAATTCTTCGGCAAAATTCTGATAATCGAAAGCTCCAAATGACTGGGAATTATATTCAAAAATCGTTTGTCCATAGGAAGAGGCTTCTTTCAGGCTCACATTATTTCTGATATAGGCGTTGTATAATTTATGTGGAAAGTTTTTCTTTAAAATGTCAAATACTTCCTGGCTATGGCGGGTTCGGAAATCACACATCGTCATTACAATTCCGTTAAACTGCAGGGTGTGATTCATTTTCTCTTTCACCATACGGTAAGTATCATATAAAGGTTTAATGGCTTTCATGGGAAAAAACTCCGGTGAAACCACCAGGACAAACTCTGTGGATGCTGCCAGGGCATTTATGGAGAATAATCCTAGGGCAGGAGGACAATCGATAAAAATATAATCATAATCATTCAAAACCGGAGCCAGGGCATCCCGCAGCAGATAGTTCGGGGACATGGATTTCTGCAGCGAAAATTCCGCGGCCGCGGTGTGCAGGTTATTGGGTAAGACATGCAACAACTCGCTCCGTTTCAGAACTACCTGATTAATGGCAGCCGTCCGTTCGAAAAGATTAAGAATGGTTTTTTCCAGTTTTTCAGTATCATAACCCATATGCTGGGACAGGTTTCCCTGGGGATCCATATCCACCGCCAGTACTTTAAAGCCATGGAGAGACAAATATCCTGCCGCGTTGGCGGTCGTGGTGGTTTTACCACACCCTCCTTTTTGAATAATGAAGGAAATAACTTTAGCCATAGACTGCTTTTCCTGCCTTTAAATAACCATTAATTGATGACCATATCCTGCAAATTTAAGTAAAAATCCTGCGTTATACAGGTTTTTTTATTCACTCTTCCTCCTCAATTGCGAGCTTTTGGCTCCCCGGGAACCACACCTGTACAATCCTCAGAGCAGCGAATTTATCGGAAACAGGGGGAATTTTATCTGAAATTGCATGGATCTTAAAAATCAAGGAATTCTTCTCTGAAATTTCCTGCAGCTCATCGACATCCTTTTCGCCTTTCCAGGCCAGCAGATAGCCCTCCGGAAGCAAAACCCGGACTGCAATTTCGCAAAGCGCTTTGAAATCACTCACCCCGCGCGCCAGCATACAGTGGAAACGGTTGGTCAGCTGGTTACGTTCCGCTTCCTGCGGCAGGCGGGCCCTGACTACCCCGGTGGAGGTCAGCCGAAGATCATAAATCACTCTTCTCAGGAAGGCGATCTTTTTACGGGAGGAATCTACCAGTAACATTTTAATGGCCGGATGAATAATTTTCAGAGGTATTCCCGGCAATCCCCCCCCGCTTCCCAGGTCCATTACCTGTTGTCCTGCCCGAAACTCCACAATTTTATCAATAATCAGCGAGGGAAGGATATGATGCTCCCAGATCTGATCCGTATCGGCACGGGAAATCAGGTTAATCCGGCAATTATATTCCCGCAGCAGATTCACATAGCGGTTCAGCTGCCACAGGCAAGCATGGGAAATATCCGGATAAAGGGAACGAACAATATGCGTGGAATCTCCACTCATGGGCAATAGATGGGCCTCCTTCCTCTCCCCTAAAACCCTGCTTCTGTTTCACGTGAAACAACCGGGCCGTTAAATGACCCGCAATCAGGGCGTTTCACGTGAAACATTATACGAATTCCTGTAATACTTTTCCAAAAAAATCATCAAAACAGCCACATCGCCCTGGCGAACACCAGAAATGCGCGATGCCTGTCCCAGTGAAAGCGGCTGTATCTGCTGCAGCTTTTCACGGGCCTCGTTAGACAAAGAGGGAACTGAGTGGTAATCAAAACCACCGGGTATCTCTCGGTTTTCCATGTTTCTGAATTTTCGCACCTGCTCTTCCTGCCGCCTCAGATACCCCTCATACTTGGTTATGAATTCAGCATGAATCAATTCCTCCTGTCTGTAGCCGTTGCTCACTCCGGCAATCTGCAGCAGATCCTTCAGATTGACTTCGGGGCGCCGCATCAGCTGCCGCATGGGAACAGCCTGCTGTATGGGGCTGCTGTTGATCCGCCGGGCATAATCGTTAAAATCTGCGGGATTAACGGATGTTTTTTCACTAACCTCCAGCAGTTCCTCAGTGCGCCGCTTCTTTTCCTCCATTCGTTCATAAGCCGCCGCCGGCAACAATCCCAGCCGGTAACCGGCTTCCATTAATCGCAGATCGGCATTGTCATGCCGCAGCAGCAACCGGAATTCCGCCCGGGAGGTAAACATCCGATAGGGTTCCACTATTGTCTTATTAATTAAATCATCAATCAGTACCCCAATATAGGCACGGGAACGTTCCAGGACAAAGGGCTCCTCCTCCCTCAGTTTAAGTGCGGCATTAATTCCTGCCATCAGGCCCTGGGCGGCTGCCTCCTCATAGCCGGAGGTCCCGTTAATTTGTCCCGCAAAATAAAGTCCCTGCACATTCTTGGTTTCCAGAGACAGCCGGATCTGATGAGATGGAAAAAAATCGTATTCAATCGCATACCCCAGCCGGATGATGCGGGCATTTTCCAGTCCGGCCACAGAATGCAGTGCCTTCAACTGGATATCCTCCGGCAGGCTGGTGGCAAAACCGTTTACATATACTTCCGGGTGATCCCGCCCTTCCGGCTCCAGAAACAGCTGATGGCGTTCCTTATCCGCAAAACGAACCACCTTATCCTCAATGGAGGGACAGTAGCGGGGACCGATTCCGCTGATCATGCCGGTATACATGGGCGATCTGTCCAACCCGGATTTCAGTATTTCATGGGTGCGGGCATTGGTACAGGTAATGTGGCAACTGATCTGGGGACACTCAATTTTTTCGGTCTGGAATGAAAAGGGTACAGGCGGATTATCCGGTTCCTGTTCTTCCACCTGGGAATAGTCAATGGAATCGCGATGGATGCGGGGAGGTGTACCGGTTTTCAGGCGGCCGGAAGTGAAACCGAGATCCAGCAGGGCCTCGGTAAGACCATGGATGGGCATCTCTCCCGCCCGGCCGCTGGAAAAGGAGTTCAACCCGATAAATATTTTGCCGTTTAAAAAAGTACCGCAGGTCAGTATAAGAGCACAGCAGGAAACAATTTGATTTTCATCAAGAACGGCGGCGGTTACCCGGCCGTTTTTCACCCTCAGACCGTTGACCGCTGCCTGGATCACATCCAGGTTGGGCTGGGACAGTACTGCCATCCGGGCCGCTTTTGAATAGGCCAGCCGGTCTGCCTGGGCGCGTGGCGACCACACGGCCGGACCCTTGGACTTGTTCAGAATCTTGAAATGTATACCCACTGCATCGATGAGCTTGCCCATCTCCCCGCCCAAGGCATCCACCTCCCGCACCAGATGCCCCTTGGCCAAACCACCAATGGCAGGATTGCAGGACATTTTCCCGATGGTATCCAGGCGCAGGGTGACCAGCGCGGTTTTCATGCCCAGCCGTGCGCTGGCCAGCGCCGCCTCGATACCGGCATGCCCCCCGCCCGCCACAATCACATCGTATCTATCTTTCAAGAAAACCTCTGGTGTTTCACGTGAAACCTTTATTTCCCAATGCAGAAGTGAGCGAATATGTGGTTGAGCAAATCTTCATTGCTCACGGTCCCCACAATCTCCCCCACTTCATCAACTGCGTGGCGCAGTTCCGATGCTAAAATAACTTCATCAATATTATTTTGGATCCCGTGAATAAATTTTTGCAGGGAATCACGGGCCCCGCCCAATGCTTCTTTATGGCGGGCGCTGGTTATAATCACGCCTTCTTCTTCCAGGCCCTGTTCACCCAGCAGCCGCTTTTTAATCTTTTCCCGCAGCTCTTCAATGTTTTGGCCTGTTTTCGCCGACACCGTCACACTCTCCGCCTCCAGTTCCTGCAGCTGGAGGGGCAGATTGCGGTGGGATCCCAGATCCATTTTATTAAGGACCAGCAGCAGCGGTACCTTGTTATGTGCATCGCGCTTAAGATGCTGTATAAGGCGCAAATCATCTGCATCCAGGGGACGGTGAACTTCAAAAATAGCCAGTACCAGATCAGAGGATTTGATGTGCTGCAACGCCCGTTTCACTCCAACTTCCTCAATTCTGTCCAGGGTTTCCCGAATCCCGGCGGTATCCACAATCCGCACCGGAAAACCCTCTAATTGAGTATCCTCTTCAATATAGTCGCGGGTGGTACCGGGAACCTCGCTGACAATCGCCCGCTCCGTCTGCAGCAGAGTATTGAGCAGACTGGATTTTCCCACGTTGGGCTTTCCCAGTAACAGTAACTTTATCCCCTCCCGTAAAAGCCGGCCGTAATCGTAGCTGTAAAGTAACTGCTCAAGCTCTGCATAGCTTCTTCCGGCCAGCTGAATGAGTTCGGATTTTTCATATACCCGGATATCATCTTCATTGAAATCCAGGCTCACCTCGACTAAGGACAGAATATGCAGAATCTGCTGCTGCAAGCCGGCCAGCCGTTCCGATAACCCTCCTTCCAGCTGGCGCAGCGAACAGGACAATCCCTGTCGGGTTCTGGCTTCGATCACCCCTGCCACTGCTTCCGCCTGTGAAAGATCCAGTTTATGATTTAAAAAGGCGCGGCGGGTGAATTCTCCCGGCTGTGCAACCCGTGCACCACAGGACATGACTTCCTGAATGATCTGATCAATAATGAGAGGATTGCCGTGGCAGGAAATCTCCACCACATCTTCCCCTGTATAGGAATGGGGTCCCCTGTAATATGCCACCACACATTCGTCAATTACCCGCCGGTCCGTCCTGCCATATATACTTCCCGGCTGTACCCGCCGGTGATGATCCGGACCCAGGGTATGTGAAAACAGCTGATTTATAATGGATAGTGTTTCTCCACCACTCACCCTCACTACCGCTATGGCTCCCCGCCCGGGAGGGGTGGAAAGAGCAACGATGGTATCACCGGTATCTATATACTTCATTGAAAACGGTTGTCGACCTGCTATTTTTTCTTTTTCCGGCTTCCCCGGCCCGCTTTGGCTGCCGAGGTACCGGTTACAGCCGCTGGCTGATTGTCCTTGTTGTTGCCGGGATGCATTTTTTTCTTTATAAAATGAGTCTGGGCCATGCTTAACAGATTAAATACCGCATAATAAAGATTCAGCCCCGACGGAAGCGAATAGAAGATGAAAATCATAAAAATCGGCATGAAATATATCATGAGTTTCTGCTTAGGATCCGTCATGGACATGCGCGATTGCCAGATCATGGTAATACCCATAAGAACGGGCAGCACGTGAACACTGTTGCCGACCAGGGGCAAGCTGAAACCCAGGTGCAGTGTATCCGGGGCGGACAGATCGTTGATCCACAGAATAAAGGGCTGGCTGCGCAGCTGAATGGTGGAACGGAAGACAATAAACAGCGAAAAAAGCACTGGCATTTGCAGGAGCATAGGCAAACAGCCTCCCAGAGGATTGACTCCGTGCTCTTTGTATAACTTCATGAGCTCTTTATTCATTCGCTGAGGATCGTCTTTGTACTTTTCCCGCAATTCGGTCATTTTGGGCTGCAGGTACTGCATCTCACTCATGGACTGGTAGCTTTTCTTGGTGAGAGGATGCAGCACAAGCTTTATCAGAATTGAAAAAATGATGATCACAAACCCGTAGTTGGGTATAAAACGATAGAGAAATTTGAAAGCCGGTATGATTAAAAGGCTGATGGGCCGGAATAGGCGTTCATACCAGTCACGGTTCATTACCAGGGTCTGCAGATCCACATCATACTTTTTCAGCATATAATAATCGAGCGGTCCCAGATAGACCATGAAGGTATCGGAATAGAGCGGAACCGGTTGAAACTGGTTGTCGATAGTGAAATTGTATTCCTTTTCCGGGCGGTCATTCACTTCGGTCTTTACTCCACTGATGGTCACGCCATTGGTTAAGCCGGGATTATCCGGGATGAGAGATACCAGAAAGTATTTGGTTCGGATGGCGGCCCAATTCACCCGGCCGTTAAAATCTTTTTCTCCGTACTTATCGGAGGCATCCATGTTTATGAGTTCTTCGGCCATGTATGTGTAAGCACGGGAATAATTCAGATCATCATTCACATTTTCTTCTGTGGCCGGCAAACCGTTTTTCCAGCCGAGGTAATACTTGCGGTTAATCACGTAATCCTGCAGATTATTAAAACGAATAATTACATCAAAAGAGTAACTGTCGTAATAAAAACGCAATATTTTTTCAATGCGCCCGTTCCGGACTGGAAGATAAAATTTCAGATTATACTCCGGACGGTCTTTGCTGAGCGTGACCGTCTGACCATTCACAAAATCGGCAAACATATTGTAATCATTCAGTTTAAATTCCCTGCCATCCGCATTCAGAAATCGGAGCGTCATGTAATTATTCTGGATCAGATTAACATTGCCACCCTTGTAATACTTATAATATTCCAGGTCCAACAGGACCGGATTTCCACCCTCCGAGGTACTCCAGGAGAATTGGGCAACCCTGTTATTAATATGAATGATTTTCACCTGTTCTGCTACCTGTGCCTGTATGGCCGGTCCTTCCTCCTGCCGGGCGGTATCAGCAAATGACAAAACGGGCGGAACAACTTCTTCTGGTACGGCGGGCGTCGTATCACCTGAAACTTTCAGACTGTCCGTTCCGGGGGTGAAAACAGGCGTGTTCTTCTGGTTCCCTCCTATCCAGCGCTGATAAAATGGCATCAACAAGGTGATAATAATAATTAATACAATTCCAATAATGGTTCTCTTATCCATTTTCAGTCCTCAGTTGGTGATGGGGGTACCGGATCAAATCCTCCTTCATGAAAGGGGTGACATTTTGATATTCGCTTCAGGCTTAACCATCCACCTTTCATAAAACCAAAGCGTTGCAGAGCTTCTTCCGAATAGGATGAACAGGATGGATAGAACCGGCAACTCGGGGGAAAGAGTGGTGAGATAAACAGACGGTAAAATTTTATCAAAAAAATAAATATATATTTCATTTTTCAATTGACTGATTCGATTAATTCCATTATAAAATGGAAATCATGCAGATATTGTTTGATATAAAATACCACCTCTTTACCCATAAAGCGGGAACGCTGCAGCCGGTATGCTTCCCGAAAAAGTCTTTTCATCCGATTTCTATTAACCGCGTTTCCTGTCTTTTTCCGTATGAGAAATGCCACCCCGGTCGTGCCGGAGGAGCAAATGAAAATAGTGCATATCTTAAATGAATAACGTTTTCCCTCCCTTAGCACCCTGACAATATCGTTCTTTTTCTTTAATACGCTCTTTCTGGGGAGAGGATATCGTTTTTTAGAATTCATCACTAACAGTAAGTCTCCGGCGGCCCTTGGAGCGTCTTCTTGCCAGAACCCTTCTGCCATTTTTACTTTTCATCCGCTCGCGGAATCCATGCTTATTTTTCCGCTTTCGATTATGGGGTTGAAATGTTCGTTTCATGCTTTCTCCATAATATGTCTATAAAATTATATGCATTATATATAAAGCCCGGTAATTAAATAATTTTTTGTTGCCATGTCAACAAAAGATGATTTTTACCTGCGGGCTTTTTTTAATCCCACTCCAGCAGACGGATTTTATTGCCATCGAATTCCGCGTAACTGAAATTTTCAATCCAGTCACCCAGATTTATATAAACCTTCTGGCCGAACTCCTGGAAGCGTGGCGAATGCAAATGCCCAAAAATTGCGCAATCAAATCCCTGTTCAAATTTACTTAAGGCTTTATTAACATAGTCCTGATCAGATGGCGGTTTATCCTGCTGGGTATGACGACGGCTGAGTGAGGAAATCCAGCGGGCAAAGGGAATCCCCAGGTCCGGGTGTAACAGGCTATAGAGAAAAATATTGATCCTGTTTCTAAAAACGCGTTTCAGCAAACGGTACCCGGAGTCATCTCTGGCCAATCCGTCACCATGATTAATATAAAAACGTTTTCGGTTAATAATATATTCTACTTCATCGAAATGCATTTGGATACCGAATTCGGATTGGAGGTAATTCCGCATCCAGAAATCGTGATTTCCGGCAATATAATGCATTTCCATGCCCAGGTCGCTCAGCCGGCTCAGCCCACATAACACGCGGCTGTAGCCTTTGGGAATGACGGAACGGTATTCAAACCAGAAATCAAATAAGTCTCCCACAATAAACAACCGTTCTCCGTTCTGTGCCACATATTCGAAAAAACTGAGAAGCTTCTGTTCTTTTAATCGTTCCGTTTTCAGTGGCGAAGCGCCCAGGTGGGCGTCAGAAAAAAAGAAAGTGCTGGCCATATTGATCCGTTTTTATCCTGTAGGTCAAATATAGAAGAGTTATTTTCACAATGCAATTTCTCCGCTTTTATATGAAGAAGATGGGACTCTCAGAATTCTTTTCCCAGAATTTCGCGTGCATCTGTAACAATCATAAAAGTATCACGGTCATGAAGATGAACGATATCACGCAGCCGGGAAATCTGACTGGAATCCACCACAATCATCAGCAGCTTCCTTTTATCGCCGAAATACAGCCCCCGGGCGGACAGAACAGTCGCCGTGCGGCCCAGGGTCATTAATAATGTGCTCTCCGATGGTTTTTCCTTGCTGGTAACCACATGCACTACTTTGGCAAATGGTTTCTCTGTTAATATAAGATCAACCACCTGGGAGCAATAAAAATAGTCAGAAATCCCCACAGTGCCAGCTCAACATTCCAGAAAGTAAAAGCGGCCGAGGTGATGACTCCCACATCTATGGCAAAAAGCACCTGACCGGTTTTAAAGCGGGTTTTTTGTGACAGCACTCTGGCCATAACCGTTCCTCCACCAGCGGAGGCCTCTTCTTTGAAAATTAATCCCAGGCCGAGACCAACGCTCAGCCCTCCGTAAATGGTCGCCAGCATCAGATGGCTGGTAGGGCTGTGCAGATGAAGGTTGATTGAAAAAAAATCCGTGAAAAATGATGCCGCAACCACTGCCAGAATAATTTTAAGCAGAAAATGTTCATCCAGATAGCGCGGGCCAATGATTAGAAGGGGAATATTGAGGACCAACATGATGAGACCGGTTGGAAAACCGCCGAGGTAGTGAACCACAATAGCCAGCCCCGCCACTCAACCCGTTGCAATTCTATTGGGTATCAGAAGAAAGACCAGTCCCAGGGCCAGAGAGATTGATCCCGGCAGGATGTATAAAAGATCCCTCGCCAGACAGCGTAAATTAAATTTCTTGTCTTCCATAGCAATTCGAATTCAACATGTTTATTAACCTTCAGGAAAGTTTAATCGGCAGATCAGAGGCCAATATAGGAACAGTTCTGGTGAAATCTATAATTTATTTTGACGGTTTTTTACCGCCGGATGAATGTTGTTGGCCTAAAACCGGCGGGGTTATAAAGGAAAACTTCACAAAAATGTAATATATCCTGTTTATAAACAATTGTTTGTGTGTCGACAATTAAAAGCTCTTTCAGCGTAACATCATTTACAGTAAATTGTTGATATTACGGGTTAATAATTGAAAAAAGGCTTGATAATTGTAGCGGTACTTTGATATATTTTTCGCCAATGCGTTACTTAAAATGCACAAACAGGTACGTTTAAAAGAGGACCCACATTGTGAGAATAAAAACATTTTCCGGGGGTGTTCATCCCTTTGAAGGAAAAAAATATACAGAAAAGAAAAAAACAGAGACTCTACCTCAACCAAAATCCGTTGCTATTCCTCTTGCCCAGCATATCGGTGCCCCCACCAGCCTGCTGGTGGAAAAAGGCCAGGAAATCAAAGCCGGTCAGAAGATCGGGGAAGCTAACGGTTATATTTCGGTACCGGTGCATGCATCGATAGCCGGAAAAGTTAAGAGTATCGCTGACATTGATCATCCGGTCGCCGGGAGGGGCCGGGCGGTTATAATCGAGGCGGCCGAAACAGAATGCTGGGTAGAAACGATCCGGGAGCAAAAAGATTATTTTGATCTGTCACCGGATGAAATGCGTGAACGCATCCGGGAGGCAGGAATTGCCGGTATGGGCGGTGCCACCTTTCCAACTCATGTTAAACTGGCGCCTCCACCCGATAAAAAAATTGATGTAGCCATTCTCAACGGGGTAGAGTGTGAACCTTACCTCACGGCCGACCACCGCTTAATGCTGGAAAATCCGGAAGATATTCTGAACGGTTTCCGGCTCATTATGAAAATACTGGGCGTAAAGCGCGGAATCATCGGGATTGAAAACAATAAAAAAGATGCTGTTCGTGTAATGCAAGGACATATTAAAAAAAATGACCATATCGAGATCGGGATATTCCCGGTGAAATATCCGCAGGGAGCGGAAAAACAGCTGATCAAAGCCACCCTGAACAGAGACGTTCCATCCGGAGGTTTACCCATGGATATCGGAGTAGTGGTCCAGAATGTAGGAACAGCTAAAGCCGTCTTTGACGCCGTGGCCTTTCGGCGGCCGCTCACCCACCGGGTAGTCACGGTTACCGGCCCGGGAATAAAAGAACCCAAAAATGTTCTGGTGCCCATCGGTACGAGTTTTCAGGAGGTCGTCGATTTCTGCGGAGGCCTGACGGAAAAGGCAGCCAAAATAATCATGGGCGGACCCATGATGGGAATTGCTCAACCCCATTTGAACGTACCGGTGGTGAAAGGAACCTCCGGAATACTGATTCTTGAAGAAAAACAGTCGCACCTCGCACCGGAAGAACCATGCATTAACTGCGGCCGCTGCGTGGAAGTCTGTCCATCCCATCTTCTTCCCACCACTCTTCAAAACCTGGTGGATTACGACCGTATCGAAGAAGCGGGGCGGCTGCATATCATGGATTGCATAGAATGCGGTTCCTGCTCATTTATATGCCCGGCAAACCGTTACCTGGTACAGAGTATCCGGCATGGTAAACGTCAACTCATCCAGATGCGGAAAAAAGCCAGCTAATTTTCTAAACTTTATTTATGAAGAAGACCCGAAATTGGAAATAGTATTTGAAAGAGAAAGATCTCTATGAATGAAACCGTTGAAAAACTTTTTGTTTCCTCTTCCTCTCCGCATGTAAGGGATACCGATTCCATCAATAAAATTATGTGGACTGTTAATCTTGCGCTTTTACCAGCGCTCCTGATGGCCGTTTATTTCTTCGGTACCAAAGCTCTGTGGCTGACGCTGCTGGCGGTGGCCGCTGCGGTTATAACGGAAGGCCTGATTCAGAAAATAACCCATAAACCCTTACGCCTTCAGGATGGTTCCGCCGTTATTACCGGAATTCTTCTGGCATTCAACCTGCCGGCCTCTGCTCCCTGGTGGATGCCGGTTGTGGGGTCGGTATTTGCCGTAGCCATTGTAAAAGAGCTATTTGGCGGCCTGGGAAATAATATTCTGAACCCGGCTCTGGCCGCCCGCGCCTTTCTGCTGGCTTCTTGGCCGGTTCAAATGACTGCCAGCTGGGTTGCACCACGGGAAGGAACCCTTTCTGGTATCAGCGCCATTACCGGGGCCACACCCCTCAGCCTGTTAAAAGATTCAGCTAAAATAATAGCCAACCCCCAGAGTTTTGATCCTTCACAGGTACAGCAGGCACAGGAGGCCATTGCAAACCTCTCCAGTAGCTATACAAATCTGCTGATCGGTAATGTGGGAGGATGTATCGGGGAAACTTCCGTTATCGCACTGCTGATCGGGGCCCTGATCATGTTCTACCGCCACGTGATCTCCTGGCAGGTTCCCTTCTCCTATATGGGGACGGTAGCAGTGCTGGCCTGGATTTTTGGAGGATCGGAAGGATTTTTCACCGGCAACTGGATTTTTCATATTCTTTCCGGCGGACTGATACTGGGAGCCTTTTATATGGCCACAGACATGGTTACTTCACCCTTAAACAGCAAGGGCCAAATCATCTTCGGGGTGGGGTGCGGTATCCTCACGGTGGCTATCCGGTTATGGGGAGGATATCCGGAAGGGGTCAGTTATTCCATATTATTAATGAATCTGGCCGTACCCCTAATTGACCGGTATACAGTTCCTACCGTCTTCGGGGAGGTAACCAAAAAATGAAGAATATAATCCGATTAAGTGTGGTATTGACTATTGTTACGGTAGTAGCCGCCTGGCTACTGGCAGAAATTTACAGCGTAACAAAACCGAAAATCGAAATTCAAAAATTGGCAAAGACCCACAAGGCGCTGGATTATGTACTGCCACAGGCCAAACTTCTGGTACCGGTCACCAGTCAGGTTCCAGTAATGAACAATAAGGGAGACACCCTTTTTGAACGACAGGTAATTCAGTATTACAAAGCTTATGCCGACACGGATACTACTCATCTGATCGGCTACGCATTCAAAGCTGAAGGTACAGGCTACAGCAGCCTGATTGAAACCATGGTGGGTATTGATACCACCGGCCACATTACCAGCATTAAAATTATCTCACAGAAAGAAACACCGGGTCTGGGAGCATTATCAGAAAACAACGAGGCGTTCAACGGGAAGCGCTGGAGCACCAACCAGTTTGACGGGAAAACCTCAAATGATCTGAAGGTGGATAAAGATGGAGGCGAAATTGTGAGCATTACAGGCGCCACTATTACGTCCAGATCAATCACCAATTCCATCCGTTTAGAGATGGAAAAACTGCTCCCCCGGCTTGGAATTACCCCCGCTAAAAATTCAAAGGAGAGTTAGGATGGCCATAATCTCTGAATTGGTTAAAGGAATATACAGGGAGAATCCGGTTTTCAGACTGGCCCTGGGCCTGTGCCCCACACTAGCAGTAAGTACCTCCATTGAAAATGCCATAGGAATGGGTGCAGCCACTACCTTTGTACTTCTGGGTTCAAACATCATCGTTTCCCTGCTAATTATACTCTTTGCTAAAATCCTGTCCGAAGAAGGGCAGAAAAGTATCAACAAAATCCGTATCCCAGTTTTTATTGTGGTCATTGCCTCCTTCGTAACCGTGGTGGAAATGGTCATGTCCGCCTATTTTCCGGCGCTTTCCGAATCTCTGGGCATATTTATACCTCTTATCGTGGTGAATTGTATTATTCTGGGCCGGGCAGAAGGATTTGCCAGTAAAAACCCCCTTCTGCCCTCCATTGCAGATGCTATTGGCATGGGTATCGGATTTACCCTGGCTCTCTCTGCCATTGCTCTTCTGAGGGAAATTCTGGGCAGCGGGGCCATTCTAGGGTATTCCATCATGGGAGAAAGTTACAAGCCCGTTCTTTTGTTTATTCTCCCACCGGGAGCTTTTCTGGTTATCGGCATCTATATGGCACTTTTAAACTGGCTGGATGCGCGTAAAAAACAATCTTAAAAGGAAAACACCATGGAATACAGCATTTTCCAGATTATTATTTTATCTATTTTTGTCAATAACTTTGTGCTGGCACGTTTTCTGGGACTTTGTCCCTATATGGGGGTGAGCAAACAGCTGGATTCCGCTATTGGAATGGGAATGGCGGTTACCTTCGTCATGACCATTGCCTCACTGGTTACCTGGTTGCTGTACACATTTTTTCTGGCTCCAACCTACATGAATATCTTTTACTCCCTTTTTAACACGCCCATCCAGAACGTTCCCGACCTGACCTTTCTGCGCACCATTGTTTTCATTCTCGTGATTGCCTCCCTGGTGCAGTTTATTGAAATGTACATTCAGAAAGTCAGCCCGACCCTTTATCGCGCACTGGGTATTTATCTCCCACTGATTACCACCAACTGTGCCATTCTGGGCGTTGCAGTGCTGAATATCGACTTGTTTTTTATCGATGGGTTGCCGAAAGACAACAGTTTCATTCATACCATCGTTCAGGCTTTTGCTGCGGGTCTGGGATTTACACTGGTGCTGATTTTAATGGCCGGCATTCGTGAAAGACTGGAGAGAACCAATCTTCCCAAGCCGTTGAGGGGGCTGCCTATTGCTTTTATAATTGCTGGTCTGATGTCTATCGCCTTTCTGGGATTTTCAGGTATGAACATTAAATAAAAACCGGAAAAGTGGAATGGGCCCCGGCAGGCAATGAAAATGCATTTTATTTTCTCATACAATCCCCTTATATTTAGGGGATTTTTTAATTGATGACGGGAGATATCCGAGAATTGAAGATTCCTGATAAAGAAATGCCTTTCCTGGAACATCTGGAGGAATTTCGTAACCGCACAATTAAATCACTCTTGGCAGTCATAGTCGGGGCGATAATTTGCCTTGTTTTTTCCAAGCAATTGCTGAATATTCTATTGTGGCCTACCACCCAGGTGGATCTGACCATAAATATTCAGGTGCTTAAAGTGCAGGGAATGTTCATAGTGACGCTTGAAATTGCTTTTTTTGGCGGAATTATTGTGGCTCTTCCCTATATCCTGTATCAGATATGGATGTTCATAGCACCCGGACTATATTTCAATGAAAGAAAATATGTACCCAGAATTATAACTTCGGCAACCCTTCTCTTTCTGACCGGCGTGGCATTTGCCTATTTCGTAATTTTTCCTTTCGCCCTGGATTTCTTTCTGGGTCTGGCACCGGCCAAAATACAGACCAATATTGCCATCGATTTCTATATCAGTTTTATAATCCGGTTACTGGTAATCTTCGGTGTTGTTTTTCAATTGCCTATCATGAGCTATTTTCTAAGCCGGCTGGGAATTCTTACCCCCCAATTCATGCGTAAATACCGGCGCCACGCCATTGTGGTAATTTTTATTCTGGCCGCGGTATTTACTCCACCCGATCCGGTTACGCAGATTTTGCTGGCCATTCCACTGGTATTGTTGTATGAACTTTCCATTCTCATATCAGCCATGGTTTTTAAATCCAGGAACAAGAAGGAAGGGGAAGAAAAGGAAGAAGCCGGCGGGAAGAATCAAAATCAAACTCCAAACCAGGATAACGAGTGATAAATGGCAAGAGCAGCCAAATCCATATTTAAACCATTTAGCGGTGACCTGGATACATTTCAGGATTATTTCAAGAAATCCATGGCCTCCAATCTGCGCATCGTTGATGAGGTGGCCAAATACCTGGTACGTCACAAAGGAAAACAACTCCGTCCCATGCTGGTTATTTTATCTTCCCGTACTATTTCCGAACCCACCCGCGGAAGTTATCTGGCGGCAGTAGTGGTTGAGCTTCTTCATACCGCTACCCTGGTACACGATGATGTGGTGGATGAAGCGGAACTCCGCCGGGGGTTCCCCACCATCAATAAGGTCTGGAAGAACAAGATTTCAATTCTCATGGGGGATTACCTGCTGGCCAAGTCACTCATTATTGCCACAGAAGTGGGTAATCTGGAGCTCATGAATGTTATTGCCAATGTGGCTAAGAGCATGAGTAAGGGAGAACTGCTGCAGATTCAGAAGGCGCGCAAGCTGAATATAACCGAAGAAGAATACTTCCAGCTGATTCACGATAAAACCGCTTCTCTGATCTCGGCCTGTTGTGAAGTAGGGGCCATGACTACCGATTCCACTCCGGAACAACGCCAGATTTTAAAAAATTTTGGGAATTACCTGGGAATCGCCTTCCAGATAAAAGACGATCTGCTGGACTACCAGAGTAAAGTGGGAATCCTGGGAAAACCGGTGGGACATGACCTGAAAGATAAGAAGATTACGCTCCCGCTGATTTATGCCTTTGAGGGTTCCGGATCCGGTGAGCGCAAAAAGGTGGTCAGGATGTTGAAAAATGGCGTCAAACGCAAACAGATAGACCAGATCGTAGAATTTATCATTAGCCGGGACGGCATTAGCCGGGCGGAAGAAAAGGCATGCCATTTCAGGAACCTGGCCATACGTGAACTGGAAAAATTACCACAAAGTCCGGCGCGTCAGGCCCTTATGGATCTGGCAAATTTTGTAGTCAGCCGGTCTAAATAGGGATGCTTTTCCCTGGCGGCAAATCCTGCTATCAATTCCCGGTTCTCTACCGGTATGCAGACCAAGATAGTATTTAAGCGGCGAAAAAGGGCGTGAATTCAACCATCCATAAAATTCTTGTCATTCGCTTTTCCTCCCTGGGCGATGTCCTTTTGTCCACACCGCTGCTGCATCAGTTACGGGAAAAATATCCCCGGGCGCAAATTGATTTTCTGGTGCGCTCGGATTATGCCGAACTTCTGCGCTATAATCCCAACATTTCCAACCTGATAGAATTTAATAACCGGACCGGTTTCAACGGTCTCCGTGACATACGCAAAAGAATACAGTGGGCGGGTTATGATGTTATTATCGATATCCACCGTAACCTGCGAAGCCGTTTCATCTGCCTGGGTATCAATCGGTTCTTCCGTAAAAGAACGCGGATATTAAAGGTTCGAAAGAACCAGATCATTCGTTTTCTTCTGGTCAAATTTAAAATTAACCTGTACCGGCGGCTATACGGACGTGTAATCCCGGTGTGGGAAAAATACCTGCGGGCCGCTGCTCCACTGGGACTGCTCCCAGTAAACGGACAGCCCCAATTATTTCTACCAGAGAATGCGCAAAGTAACGCCGACTCTTTCCTCCGGGGTTTACCGGCCGGTGACTGGCAAGTCATTATAGCTCCCGGCGCCCGGCATTTTACCAAGCGATGGCTGCCTGAATATTATGCTGTTCTGATCCGCCGACTGTTTGAAGAAAATGGCTGGCATTCAATTTTAGTGGGAGGAGAGGATGATGTCCCGGTTATAGAAAATATTTTAACCCTGGTTCCCAGGGGCAGTGCCATATCAGTTGCCGATAAACTTACCCTTCCAGAGACCGCCGCCCTTATCGCCCGGGCAGGCATTATGGTCACCAATGACTCCGGTTTGATGCATGTGGGAAGTGCCACGGGTATTCCCCTGGTGGCCATTTTCGGTTCCACAGTTGAAGAGCTTGGATTTTTCCCCTCCAGTCCGCAGGCAACGGTATTGGAGAACAAGGGATTATATTGCCGGCCCTGTACTCATGTTGGCCGGGAATCCTGCCCGGAAACGCATTTCCGCTGTATGAAGGAAATTAAGCCATACAATGTTATAGAGATAATACCTACATCCCGGGCAAAGCCCGGGATGTAAAAATCGCCGGGGTATTGTAATACCAACCTATTCCGCCCGCATGGCCAGCTCACTGTCCAGCATATAGTAACTTCCACCGTGTTCATCGATAATTTTGATTTTATCCAGAATGGTCCTGAACTGGTCTTCCTCTTCCACCTGCTCTCCCACAAACCATTGCAGGAAGTTAAAGGTAGCGAAATCTTTACCTTTCCAAGCCTGGTCCACCATACCATGAATAGATTTGGTTACAGCCTGTTCGTGTTTAAGGGCAATATCAAACAGATCTTTGAATGATTTGGGCTTGTTCAGATTTTCCCCTAATGCGGACACTTCGGGACTACCACCAGCTTCCCGCACAAACTTGATAAACTTCATCATATGCCCGCGCTCTTCTTCCGTTTGTTTATAGAAGAATTTAGCCGTTCCTTCATAACCGGATTCCTCTGCCCACAGAGCTAATACCAGATATGACCTGGAGGCATACTCTTCCATGGCAATCTGTTTATTCAGTATTTCCTGCATCTCTTTCTTCAGCATTTTAAATCTCCTTTCTGTCTTCTGTTAGTAAATTATGAAAACAATCGATGATTTTTACGGGATTCCACTTTATCAATCTCTGCAGTCCGATATCTTTCCTTCTTGAATTACAATTTGAAACGCTTTTCAAAAACAGCTGCCGATTTGACTGTTTCTAACTGCATACCATGTGAAATTAGCCTAAACAACTTTGAAATATAATAAAATTTCCAACTCTGCAAAAATTGAAAAAATGAAAAGGTGGAAACCCGGCAAAAGCATGTTAATTAAATTTTTGAAATAAAATAATATCGGATTAATAAAAAATCTAATTCCTTGACTGATTTAGAGCACGTGTTTATTTTTTCACGGGAATAAAATAAAGATTTTAGAGGAGTGTCCCAAAGTGAATGTACAGATAATTTCTTCTTTGATCACACTGGGAGGATTGGGACTGTTATTCGGGGCGGTGCTGGCTTATGCCTCCCGCATATTTCACGTGGAAAGAGATCCAAGAATCGAAAAAATAAATGAAGCATTGCCCCAGGCTAATTGCGGGGGTTGCGGATATCCCGGTTGCCTAAACTATGCCGAAGCAGTGGTGCAGGATAATGCCGATATCACCCTGTGCGCTCCGGGAGGCGAGAATGTAATAAGGGAAATTGCCGCTATTCTGGGGGTTGAAGCACAGGCAACCAATCCCATGGTAGCCGTGGTACGTTGCCAGGGGGCGCGCGGAATTGCCAAAGACAAGTTTGTTTATGAAGGGCTGGCGGATTGCGATGCCGAAACGTTAATTCTGGGGGGTCACAAGGCCTGTGAATATGGTTGTCTGGGACACGGCTCCTGCGTAAAGGCCTGTCCGTTTGATGCCATGGCCATGCTGGACAATGGATTGCCCACCGTTATTGAAGATAAATGTACCGCTTGCGGTATCTGTGTGGAAACCTGCCCCAAGGGAATTATGCAACTGGTTCCTCGTTCTCAGAAAGTTTTCCTGGGATGTGTGAACCAGAATTCCGGAAAAGCCGTAAGGGAAGTGTGTTCCGTCGGGTGCATCGGATGCAGTCTCTGTGCCAAACCCAATATTACGCCCTCCGGTAAAATCGAAATGAAAGACAATCTGCCGGTGGTGCCCGCAGACTGGGAAGATTTCGAGATGGCGGTTAAAAGATGTCCCACAAATTCCTTTGTTGTGCGAATCCCCGGAGAAGAACAGGCCCC
Source organism: uncultured Caldithrix sp. (assembly GCA_964461135.1). Lineage (GTDB taxonomy): Bacteria > Calditrichota > Calditrichia > RBG-13-44-9 > RBG-13-44-9 > RQOF01. The sequence goes on from CAYWTB010000010.1 coordinate 63,833, forward strand.
TAAAGCAGAGGTGGTGGAAGAAGCCACTGCCTGATGGATAAAAATCTTTAATTAAATTAGAAATCTGTCGCCAGGGTTGGCCGGAGGGATTGGGGTGCCGCAGAAGCAGCGTAATTTTCATTTATCGCTGATTAATACAATTCTCAGCAGGAAAAACGTGACCCCTGAAACGGGCCGAAAAAATTATTTTCTGTAGCAGCGAAACCATAACTTACAATCCGGTATACGGATTTTCAGTACTAACCATGCTAATCAAATAAAGTCGCGCATATGCCCAGACAAATTTCCGGATTTCTGATTGATATCGACGGTGTGTTAGTAACCGGTAATCAACGGATTGCCGGGGCGATTGAGACCATTCAGTTTCTGAAAGATAAGGGAATTCCCTTTCTGCTGGTAACCAATACCACCCGGCAAAGCCGGATAACCATCTGGCATCACCTTAAAAGAGCCTGGTTTCCGATCGAAGAAGAAGATATTTATACCGCTCCGCTGGCGGCAGTCAACTGGCTGAAAAACAAAGGTATTTATGAGATTCACCTGATGACGGCGGGCAGTGCCGTTAACGACTTTAAAGATTTTAAAATCACTGCCCATAATCCCAAATATATCGTCATCGGGGATATAGGAAAAGATCTCACATTCGATCGTCTCAATTCCACCTTTCGACTGATTATGAATGGTGCCCGGATTCTGGCTTTACAGAAAAACCGTTTCTGGCAGACCGAGGAAGGGCTCACCATTGACGCCGGGGCCATTATAGCCGGCCTGGAATTTGCCACGGGCAAGAAAGCTACTGTTATCGGCAAGCCCTCCCGGGAATTTTTTTTACAGGCTGCCCGCATCATCGGAATTCCGCCCGTGGAGCTGGCCATGGTAGGAGATGATGTGGACAGTGATGTGGGAGGCGCCCAGAAGAGTGGCATGATCGGTGTACTGGTGAAAACCGGCAAGTACCGCGATGAACTCTTTAAAATGTCGAAAATCAAACCGGACCGCATTCTGGATTCGATTGCGGATCTTCCTAATTTTATTTCAAGTAAATAAAGAGGCCCGATTTGATTGTTACCACAACACCCGCCATCGAAGGAAAACGAATTATTGAGTATAAGGGCATCATCACCGGTGAAGCGATTATGGGTGTCAATATTGTACGCGATATATTTGCCAGTATTACTGATATTTTGGGCGGGCGTTCCGCTGCCCATGAATCAAAGCTGGCCGATGCCCGCCGGATCGTCCTGCGGGAGATGAACAAAATGCCGCAGATTTGGGAGCCAACGCCGTGGTGGGCGTGGATCCGGATTATGAAGTGATTCGTGATGGGATGCTGATGGTTTCAGCCAGCGTTACAGCCGTAGTCATCCGCTAAAAACAGTTAACAACGCGTATTTCAATAAAACAAGAGAATTCATTCAATGAAATATTTGCTGCCCGCCGGTATCATGTTTTTTGTCATTCTTTTTAACTGTGATAAAAAATACTCGCCTGAGGAAAAAATTATTGTAAATGCTATTCTGCAACAGCGGGCAGAAAAAGACAGCCTTTTCGCCCATGCCGACTGGTCTCCCCTGAAGGAAGAGGATAAAGAATCTTTTAACGGCTTGAAATATTTTTCTCCCAACCTTTCACTTCGCTTTACCGGACCGATTAACCGGTACGATTCCGCCATTCGGGATACCATCCTGGGCACTAAGGGCGATATACGTCCCGCGCTCAGGTATGGTTATTTTCCCTTTCGTTATAACGGCAAGGAATACCGCCTGCAGGTGTATAAGATTTTACGCGATGATCCCGATTATGACAAATATCTGTTTCTCGGATTTACCGACGCAATGACCGATACGGCGACCTATGAAACCGGGCGTTATATTGATTTAAGCGAAAATCCCGAAAACAAGTACACCGTGGATTTCAACCTGGCCTATAATCCCTATTGTGCTTATAATCATCGTTATACCTGTGCAATACCACCGGAGGAAAACAATCTTCCTTTTACCGTTAATGCCGGCGAGAAGAAATTTAAATAGAAAAGCGAGTACTCAAAAAGAGCACCCGCTTTCATTGATGGAGGTAAATATGAGGTATATTTACGAGAATTTTAACGCAGCATTTCGCCGATAGTTTCCCAATATAACAGTTTCATTATCCCAATAAATTTCTGTCATTCTTTTTCTGGTTGCTGGTTACTGGATGCTCGTTTTTGGCTAAATCCTGGAAGATTTAGTCCCGAACAGTCTACCGGAGGTCATTACTGAAGTCCGGTTAAAAAATATGCTGTAGTTATGATAGACCTTCAGGAAAAATCGTTAGAAATTCTTTCTGTTTGAGTCCCGGCTAGCCGGGACGAGTTTAAGAATTTTAGTGAGGTGCACCGTCAAATTTCCAGATTTTTCCTGACAGTCTTGATTTTTTGGTTCTTTTGCATGAAGGCAAAAGAACTGGCATTCAGAAATTCGGTGACCACGAATATTAGGGGCTTATTAAATTTTACCCAAAATGTCTTTGATCCATAATCTTTCACCGTAAACATACATTTCATCATTCGGGTAAAGGCAAAAGTAAGTTATGTACTGAAAAAGGTATACCTATGGGTTACTTGCAAAGCAATTTAGTAAAGTTTTTATCACATTAACCGGACACTATTGACCGGAGGTAGACATGGAGTCGGGAATACTGGGTGCTGGTTGTTGGCGACTGCAGACAGGAGACTGCCAACTGGTTTTTGTTTTCAGGCTGTTCCGGCATTTAACACCTTGCAGTTATCCGTTCTTAATATCCAGTACAATCCTGAAGGTCGAGCCGAGGCTGGGTTGGGACTCTTTGAGCACAATACTCCCGCCATGATAATCCTCGATAATTCGTTTGGTCAGACTCAGACCCAATCCCCACCCCCTCTTCTTGGAACTGTATCCGGGTCTGAATATATTTTTCTTTTGACCGGAAGCAATGCCCTTTCCATTGTCCTGCACGTCGATATAAATCTGCTTCTCTCCCAGAAAATCTGCATAAATATTGATATAACCTCCGTTTCCTTCCAGTGCATCCAGGGCGTTTTTGATGAGATTTTCCATTACCCAGGAAAACAGATCCCTGTTCAGCAGCAGCGGAGGAAGGGCCGGGTTGATATGTTTGCTTATTTCCACTTTCCCTGATTTGCCAGGGAGCCTCCGTTTAAAATATTCCAGCACATCCGAAATAATCGAATCAACATCCTCATTCCTCAGATCGGGAACCGACCCGATTTTAGAAAACCGGTTCGCCACCGTTTGCAGGCGATCCAGGTCTTTTTCCACATCGGAAACCATCTCGCTTACCTTATCCGGCGAAGATTTCATATATTCCACCCAGCCAATGAGGGAGGAGAGTGGCGTTCCCAGCTGGTGTGCGGTTTCCTTGGCCATTCCCACCCAGATTAAGCGCTCTTCACTCTTTTTAATGGAGCTGAATCCGGAGTAACCCACCAGGATAAAGAGCGCTACCACCACAATTTCCACATACGGCAGCCATTTAAGGCGCTGTATAATCTGCGATTGTCCGTAGTGATAATAACCGAGAATGGATCCCTGATAGGAAATGGGGATGGGTTCATTTATTCTGTCAAATTCCTGCAGCTTTTTCTCAAGTTTCTCTTTGATCCCGCCGGGCAGGGGACGCTCATTTTGCTGTGGTATATCAATATTTCTCCAGAAGGCTGGTTCACCCTCCGCATCCGTATAAATGCTGGGATAATCGGCCGTTTGTATGACTTCATTAAAAAAGAAGCTGAGATCCTGAGAATCATCCGAATTGATGTTCTCTTCGAATATCTTGACCCTGAATTTTAAAAATTCCCGGGACTGTTCCTGCAGTTCAGTTACCAGAAGCTGAGTATAATATAGAAATCCTATAATGAGAAGTACTGCCGATGCAAATAAAAAACTCTTGAAATTACCTTTAAACCGGTAGACATTTCTTGCCACTTTTTTTAATCCTTTATTCTTCGCCTAAAATTAGATGCTGCTCCCCACAATTCCAATATACTTTTTCAAATAAAAAGTCCCGGAACGCGAGTTTTCCTTATTTCCCGGTAAAAGTAAAAAATCAATTTTTACATTTGCCTGCAGTTTCTTAATTTACTGTGAATTCGAGGTAAATTTTATAATAATCATTTAATAAATGACACCCGGTGCAAGATCTGGTTTGAGAGATGAAAGCATAATCCAACCCGCCCCTCTTTTTTCTATAAGGGAGGGTTGCCAAAAGCGGGGAGGATTATTAAAAACCTGCTTGTTTTCTTATGTCGAACTCACGTTAATTTAACAGAAAATTCGGGAGCACTCATGAAGCCTCTCTATCTGAGCTGGGATGAATACTTTATGGGGATCGCGCTTTTCACCTCCCTGAGATCCAAGGATCCCAGCAGCAAGGTGGGGGCAGTTATTGTGAACCACAAGAACAGGATTGTCGGTACCGGCTATAACGGATTCATTGCCGGTGCAGATGAAACCGCTTTCAGCTGGGAGAGGGAGGGTGAATGGCTGCACACTAAATATCCATACGTGGTCCACGCGGAAGCTAACGCTATTCTCAACTCTACCACCAGCCTGATGGATGACTGTCGTATTTACTCAACACTCTTTCCCTGTAATGAGTGTGCTAAAAAAATTGCTCAGAAGGAAATAAAAGAGGTGATTTTTTTATCAGATAAATACCGGGACCAGGATTTTCATGCAGCGTCCGTCAAGATATTCCGGGTATGCGGCATCAAAACGAGGTGTCTCGAAATGGCATCTCTCTCCGAGATTATTGAAAAATTTTCTCCCTTTCTGAATCCGTGAACAGCAACCTCATCTTGACACAAGGTTTATTATTTTGTAAAATAACCCATTAAAAATTATTTCAGGAGGAACAATGAAACAGTTTCATTTTAATTTCAAGGATGTTTTCCGGGCCCCCAGGCTGGCATTCAGTATTCAACGAATCTGGATAAACGGGACCGGCTTTCTGACCGGATATATCGCTTACCTTATTCTGGCTTATGTGAGTCTGTTGTTGGGCGGATACAGCTTTAGTTACATCTGGGAATATGCCGGACTTCTGCCTTGCGCTTTTGCCTTGCCGGTACCCTGGTATGCCATGATTATATATGCCCTGGCTCTTGTTGTCTGGTTCGCCATAATCCTGTTAACCAACACGGCGGTTTCACGGGTTGTCTATATGAATCTGCGGGATGAACTTTTTTATACCTGGACTCAGTCCTATAAATTTGCCCTTAAAAAGTGGATATCCTCTCTGGGGGCCATGATTACCTTTATTTTTATCATTGGTTTCTTTGTGGTCGCCGCACTGGTCATGGGACTTGTCGGGTGGATTCCTTATGTGGGTGAACTGGGTATGGCTCTGCTGACCATGCCCTATATTCTTTCTGCCCTGCTGTTATTTTTTATTGCCATCGCTTTTGGAGTCAGTATGTTTTTTGTCCCGGCAATTATCGCCACCTCAGATGAGGATGCGCTGGGGGGGGTGTTTCAGTCTTTCAGTATCACATTTAATCAACCCTGGAGGCTGGTGGTATATGTTTTCATCCTTGGCGTTCTTTATGTGGTGGGTGTTTTCCTGTTTGCCCTGGCTCTCAAGATCTCCTACGGAGTTTTCATTTTTCTGTTTTCTATTGGAATGGGAGAAAAAATCCTTCAGGTTCAACAACAGGCCCTCTATGTTATTGATCACTCTCTTCCGGCCCTCTACTCCTGGGCTCAACTGTTGCCGGGGGATATGGGCAGTTGGGTTTATCTTTCCTCCCCGCACCCCTGGATTCCGGAGATGGCCGGAACCATCGTGGTTTCAGGATACATTATGGCAATTTTTCTGCTCTTCCTGGGAGGAACGGTGATTGTTTATGGCGAAGCTATCTTTAATGCCGGATTGACCATTATCTACACAATTCTATATAAATTACAGGAAAAGGAAAGCCTTCTGGAGCGGGAAGACGAAGAGCTGAAAGAGGAAGAGGAAGAGGAAGAAGAGACCAAAGAAGAGGCGGAAGAACCGGAAGCAAAAGTAACGGAAAAACCGGCTGCGGCCCCTGCAAAAAAATCCCGCAAACCTGTAACCAAACCCAAAAAGCCGCGCAAAAAAGAATGACCGATAAACATAAAAACGGGTGATGTGTCTGTTACCCGTTTTTATGTTCCCGTACATTAATAAAAACCGAACTCCCTTAATCGCACAGCATATTTAAAAGGGATTTGCCATTATTACCGGATAAGGACAGATTTAAGTTTTTAAATGTGATTATATTTCATTTTCGTCCGATTAAAATGGCAAAAATCTCCTTCAGTCTTGGTTTTTTCCCGTAAAGCAGACTGCCCGCCCGGAATAGTTTTCCGGCAAAAAATATACTGATAATAATGGAGACCACCATAATACCGGTGGAAATCAGATAATCCAGGGGAGGGGGGTTTCCCAGTGGCGTTCGCAGGATCATAAAGGTTGGAGTAAGGGGCGGAACGAAGGATAGGATCCTCACCAGCAGAGAATTTGGGGTCTGCAGCACCAAAACCGCCAGTACAATGGGAAAAATAGACAACATTCTCATGAACTGGTTGAGGTGGTGGGCGTCTTCTTCATTGGAAAAGAGTGAGCCGATTCCCACAAAAATGGAGGCAAAATAGAGATATCCGAGAACAAAGTACAGGAGAAACAGGCAGGCATTTGTGAGGTTCAGGAAAGAAATCTGGCTGGCATTCAGTACATTAAACCCAATAAGCAGCAGTGTTAAACCGTACCAGATAATGATCTGAAAAATGCCCAGCAGACCCAGTCCCATGATTTTGCCGGCTACCAGCTGATAATGATTTACCGAAGACAGCAGCAGCTCGATAACCCGGTTGGTTTTTTCTTTTAATACCCCGCTGAACAGAAAACCGCTGGACGTGAAAATACTGATAAAGAGAAACAGCACCACGATGATGGGACCCAGGTAATTTATTATAAAATCGAATTCCTCCTTATCATCTCCCTGCAACTGGATTTCCCGAAAAAGAACGGGCTCCAGCCATTCCTGTATTTTATCTACCCGCAATCCTTCCTGCTTCAGCCTTTGTTCAACAATAACCACCTGAACGGCCCGCTTCAGGGGTTCAATTTCCAGGAAATTGGAGGGAAGGAGGGAATGAAATTCGACAATTCCCTGCGAAAATTCCTGCGTATCAATTAGCAGATAGCCCTCCAGCTGCAAGATATTCAGCAGATGATCTGCATATCGCATGGTCTCAATCCGCCACAGGGAATCTGCCTGCAGCTTGGCGTGTTGATACTCGATCTGTGCCAGATCACGCGCTTCCCGCGTTTGGATAAGCTCATCATAAGTGGTTCTCAGTGAGGCTTCCCGCCCGGTGGATTTGGGTTTCTGAAAAACAAACTTACGGCGTTCTTTTATGGTATTGTAAGCGTCTTCAAGACTGTCCAGGTCCTTCTTCAGGCCGGCAACGTTTTCAAAGCGTATCCTCATGGCCGGTGTGGTATCCGCCTTAATTGTTATAAAACGCATGAAAGGGGGAATTGTAGAGCCAGCATTAACGTCCACAAAACGTTCCTGGATTCCCTGACACAGACCGGTAGTATCAAACTCCACACAACCCAGCATTCGGACACGGTTTTGACCCGGATCTTCCAGAAAGAGTGTGGGAATCAAAACGATTCCGGCGAAAATGACCGGTGAAACAAAGGTGGATATCAGAAAACTCCAGGATTTAAAGTGCCGGATAAATTCCCACCAGGTTATAATTAAAAACGATTTCATTTTCCAATATTCTTTATGGTTTGTATAAAAATATCATGCAGACTCGGTTTATGTATTTCAATCCGGGAAATTTCAATCGTCTGAATAATTTCCTGCATAATCTGTCTTATCGGTGCATTTCCATCCAGATAAAGATAAATAACCGAATTCTGGACATCTATTTTCCGGATACTGGGTATTTTTTTGAGGATTTCTGGTTTCTGAGACGTTTCCAGTACAATCATATTCTGGTAAAAATTTTTTCGGATCTGTTCAAGGGAGCCCTGCAAAACCGCTTTTCCCTGATTTATGAGCACAAAATAATCGCACGTGGTTTCCGCTTCGGCCAATTGGTGGGTGGAAATCAGAATGGTTTTTCCTTCATCCCGCAGCGAAAAAATTTTCTGCTGTAGTCTTTCCTGGTTTATGGGATCCAATCCCCACATGGGTTCATCCATAACCAGAATTTCAGGATTATGGATCAGGCTGACCAGGAATTGCAGCTTCTGCTGCATTCCCCTGGACAAGTGGCCAACAGGCTCTTCCATGTAGTCAATCATCTCAAAGCTGTCCAGCAGGCGAACGGTTTCCACATGACTTTTTCGCCGTGACAGATTTTTCAGGCGGCCAAAATAAAGCATTACATCCATCACACTGTATTTCTGATACAAACCCCGTTCTTCTGGCAAATACCCGATCTGATTCCGTATATTTTTATTTATGGGTTTATCATCGAAAGTGATTTTGCCGCTGTCCGGTCTCAGAATATCCAGAATCATGCGGAGGGTGGTGGTTTTTCCGGCGCCATTGGGGCCCAGTAATCCCAGGATTCTTCCGGGATGTACCGTAAAGGAGAGGTGGCTCACCACCGGTTTTTCTTTGAAGGTCTTGTTTATTTTGTCAATATGAACTCGCATGGACACCTGAATACGAACATATTTTAATATCCGGTTGAATCATTCTTTTTATTCATATCATTAGAAAGAAAATATAATATCATTATTTTATTTTTACACCAAAGATCACAATTCTAACTCTGCTTATTTTCAGCGAATTCAATCCTACCCCCGGTGGTGGTTATTAATTCCTGTTTCAGTGCCTCCCACCGGGAGGGTAAAACCCGAATGAACGCTTCCATTCCATCGGCCGTGGCGTCTTCTTTAATACGGCCGCCATACCGCTGAACGGCATGCTGAACTTTGTTAATGAGATCGAAAGAATAAAACACCCGCATGGTGAGGTAATTGGGTTTTCGTTTAATCACTGCTTCCCGTATAACCGCTTTCGCACAACCACTATATGCACGGGCCAGCCCGCCGGTTCCCAATTTTGTGCCGCCAAAATAGCGGGTGACCAGCAGCAGAACATTACACAGCTCATATTTATCTATCATGGAGAGAATGGGCCGTCCCGCAGTTCCCGATGGTTCTCCGTCATCAGAATACCGGAATTCCGCTTCATCCATACGATAAGCGAAACAGTTGTGAGTGGCATCGTGAAAACGCTGACGTATTTCCCGGATCTTTCTTTCGGCCGACTCTTTATCGGGGACGGGGAAGATGTTTCCAATAAAAACCGATCCCTTCACTTTTATGTCGACGGAAGCGGTCTTCTCAACAGTCAGGAAATTGTCCGGTTCTATGATTCTGATCCTTCCATGTGATTGAAAAATTTAACTATTTTACTAAATATAATCAAGATAACAACGTATAAAGCGAACGGGCAATAGTATTTTAGCCCGCTTAATTCACAAAAACCGATATAATGTATCAAAGTTGTTATATTCTTAAAAATTAAATGGCCCCGGTCTTCACACCGGGAATTAAAGAATCCGGTATATTTGGGCGTTAGCCTCTATTTGTGAATCAAGCAGGTTACGATAAAAACACAACTCATTTTTTTTCTGCAATCCTGGGAAAAAAATTTTTATATTCATGATATATGTATACAGGAACTTTGAGGATATATTTATCATGATGCCGGATAGCTTCAAAAATTTTTGTAAACAGGCTTCGCTATCTGCAGGCCCCCGGTGGATCTCCGGGACCGGTGGCACAATTCACGCGAAGAGCGGGACAAAACCCCTGTCCTTGCCCGTTCCATTTCAGGCCAAGACGGTTCATGGGTGCACGCTCACCCGCAACGCAAAGAAGATGACCGGGCCAACGCTTCCCCCTGGTTCACTGTTGCATGTAAAAACCAGCCAGTTGTTTATTTGCAGAAAGAATGAAAACAGTTTTCATTTTCACCATTAGAATTTTATCAATAATAGGTCATTTGTAATATGGAAACCAATGAAAAAACGTCTCTGCCAAATCAGATGCTGCAGGAGGTTTTTATGCCCTGCCTTCAGATTGGTAAATTGCTGACCTCCACTCTTAATCTGCGTGAGATTTTATCCCTGATAATGAATAAAATTAGCCAGCTGGTTGAAGCGGAAAACTGGTCTCTGTTGTTGAAAGACGAGGAAACGGGAGAACTGTATTTTGAGGTGGTGGTAGGAATAGATAAAGCGCTAGTTGATGATGTGAAGATTCCTCTGGGAATAGGTATCGCCGGAATAGTAGCCCAGAGCGGTGAGCCATTATTTATTGAAAATGCCGAGAAAGACAACCGGGTTTATCGTGAGGTGGACCGAAGATCCGGTTTTACCACAAAATCTCTGATTTGCCTGCCGCTGAAAATCCATGGCAAAACACTGGGGGTTATTGAGATTGTAAATGTGGAAGATCCAGAAACCTTCCGAAAAATGAAATTACCGGTACTATCCATACTGGCAGATTACGCTGCCATTGCCATAGAGAATTCCCACTATCTATCCAAAATCCACAAGATGAGTATCACCGACGAATATACCGGTCTGTATAATGCTCGCTATATGCATATGATTTTGCCTGGCCTGCTGCAGGAAAGTAAAACAAAAAAAGAAAAAACAGCAGTAGCTTTCGTGGATATCGACAATTTTAAACGGGTAGTGGATACTTATGGTCATCTGGCGGGCTCCGCGGTTCTGAGGGAGATCGGAGAAACCATCACCGGCTTTATGAATGAGCGGGACCTGCTTATAAAATATGGCGGTGATGAATACATTCTGATCCTTCCCGGGCGCTCTAAAAAAGATGCATTAAAACTCAGCAGAGAAATTCTGGGCCGCATCCGTGAATCCAGCTTCCTAAACCACGAGAAAATCCCGGTAAAATTAACTGCCAGCTTCGGCATAGCCGTTTTTCCCGATGACGCTGATAGCCACAAGGATCTGCTGCTGCGGGCGGATGACTGCATGTATAAAGTAAAAAAATCAACTAAAAACGATGTAGGTACCATTTGAAAAAACTATGGGGATTTTATGTCCGGCAGGGTCCAAATTGAGTATCACCCCTTAACACCAGAACGTTGGGACGATTTTATCAGGCTTTTCGGGAAAAATGGGGCATGCGGCGGTTGCTGGTGCATGTGGTGGCGGCTCAGCCGGGCACAGTTTAACCGCCAAAAGGGAAACCCTAACAGGAAATCCATGAAGGGGCTGGTGGACGGCGGGACTATTCCTGGGATTATCGCCTACGCAGACGGAATTCCGGTGGGATGGTGTTCTGTAGCTCCCCGGGAGCATTATCCCCGACTGGCGGGATCACGAATTATGCAACCCGTTGATGACAAGCCGGTATGGTCTATCGTCTGCCTTTTCGTGGATAAGAAATACCGTCGCAAGGGGATCAGTACCGGACTTATTCAATATGCCACAACATATGTCAAGCAGAACGGTGGTCATATTGTGGAAGGTTATCCGGTAGAACCTAAAAAGGAAAACGTTCCGGGAGTTTTTGTCTATACCGGGCTTGCAACCGCTTTCCGGGCAGCCGGTTTTAAGGAAGTGGCCAGACGTGCTGAAACACGTCCCTTAATGCGATATTACATCCGCGGTTAAATCAGAAGGTTACACAGGGGATAGCTCCCGTATATTCGGGAACCATCCCTGTTTATTAAAAGAGGGGTGTTTTCCGTCCGGTTATTTCTGCGGACAGCAATTATCCCGCTTTTTGCTCGGCTGCTTTTTTCAGCTTATCGTTAGCCATAATGGCAATATCCACGCGGCGGTTGAGCTGGCGCCCCTCAACAGTATCATTGCTGGCTACCGGCTGGCCTTCTCCATATCCCATCATGGTAAAACGGGTAGGATCCACACCCTGACCCGCCAGATAATTGGACACTGATTGCGCCCGCTCGCGGGAAAGTTCCAGATTATATTCCTCGGTACCGGTTGCATCGGTATGGCCCTCAACTAAAATATTTGTATCTGGGTACTTCTTGAGGATGCCCGCCAGCTTGGCCAGTTCCAGCTGGCTTTCCGGCCGGAGATTCGCCTTATTTACATCAAAGAGCAGCCCCGAATTAAACGTTATTTTAATGGCCTCCCCAATGCGTTCCACCCTGGCGCCTTTAATATCATCCGATATTTCTTTGGCCTGCTTATCCATGTAGTTCCCGATGTATGCTCCGGCGGCTCCGCCAACTGCCGCGCCGATAATGGCACCCAACAGAGTATTGCCGGCCTGCTTACCGATTACTGCTCCCGCCACACCCCCTGCCGTGGCACCAATAGCTGCCCCTTTCTGGGTGCGTGTAGCAGAACATCCCAGTAGACCTGCTATCACAAACAGAACAATTGCCGCCTGAATTATTTTTTTCATCTGTGGAACTCCTCCTCGTTATATTTATAAATTGATAAAATCTCTTAACCCAACTTTCCCTCTAACATGACTCAAACCCTTTGAAATCAAGGGGTGTTAAAAAAATTTAGGCACTACAGATTTCAACCCACCGTTACTTGCGGTGCCAACATGGTTTCCTTTACCAGTAAATCTTTATAAATCCTCTTCTGATCCGGGTTGGCTTTCACATTCAATCGAACCTGATGGCATCGATTATTCTTATCCCGAAGAGCAACCGTTACTCGAATGTGAGTCGATAGTTTTTTTCGTATGGTGGACCAACTGCGATGATCTCCCAGGGCTCGTAAGCGGTGCTCCAGGCTGACCAATAAATGGTAAGCTAATACTGAAATAAATAAATGAGCATCGCTGCGCTGCTCCTTCTGGTGATAGATCGGACGAAATCCCAGATCACTTTTAAGACATTGAAACGACTTCTCAATCCGGCGAATTAAATTATAGGTATTCCAAATTTCGGCTTCATCCCACTCCAACCGATTCGTCCGTAAAAAGTAACTGCCCGAATACCTGCGGGCTAACTCCTGGGGTCGATTCACCCGGAAGGTTACATCGAGCGCCCGCTGCTCGTGCCTCACCACCTCGATCTGGTAATAGGAACTAACCCGACGGTAGCGCTCCTTTAACCGTCCGATCCGCTCCAGAACCTTATCATACCGCTTGGTGGTATTCGCTCGGCTCAATCCCTCCTTCAAAAGGCGCAGCTGCTCCTCGAAGGCTCTCTCAAATTTTGTCCGCATGGAATTCTCCTTCAACTCCTTGCGAAGACTGTGAACATATAATACTTTCTCTTCTCCGGCTTCCACCACCCTGAGCCGGATACGCTCCCGCTCATTCTCGCGAAGGGTGACATAACCGGCCCCCTCCCCGGGAAAATCATGACGGCGGCGGGAAACCACCACATACCCGATCCGGGCCTCTTTAAGCATCTCCACATTCTCCTCGGTTGCCACACCGGCATCCACGATCACCGTAATCGGGCGATCCGGGTATTGACGATCCCTCGCCAGACTCAGAACCATCTCCCGCAGTGTCGCTGGCTCACTCTGATGGCCACTAAAGAGGCGACTGGTTTTCGGAAAACCATCCTCATCCACAACCAGACCCAGCGTGATCAACCGGCAATCATGGCGCCGCTCTTTGGAGTTACCAAAGTGGGCTTTGCCGTTATCGGCTCCCGATCCCTCCAGATACGTATTGGTTAGGTCATATAAAATCAGATGCTCTTTCAAATTGAAAATCGTTCGCTCCCGCTGCCATAAATGGCGTTCCAGCACCTCCTTATGGGAATAGAGGCGGTCTGCAATCTGGTAGAGACTATTTTTGGACAGAGACCCAAAATCCGTCCCCAACACCTCCCCCAGAGCCGAGCGTTCCCGGGCCCAGGCCAGGGTCCCCAGCTCGCTGCCCGGTTCGATGAGTCGACCAATGATGCTGAGGGCCGCCAGGTTGACTTCCCGATTACTCAGGCCCTGCTCCCCTAATAACCGGTCCAGCTCCAAATACCGAAACCAACTGACTCCCACCTGCTCGGCACCTATGGGTGCGAGCCTCCACTGGCCTCCAACGTGTCCAGCATCACCTCCAGAGCCGGTACAGAGGCCCCGGAAGCCCCGGCCTGGTTGAGGATCTGGTGAGCAAAATAAAACGCCAGGGATTCCACATCCGGATCACTCCCGAATAAGGGGATCTGACTATTCAGGTACTCTCTAATCCGTTGGGCCAGCAAGGGATGCTTCTCGGCTGGCAGAGCTAAACGTCCCAGATTGAGGAGGGTGTGCTGTCGGGGTCCCCTTTCCGTACGAATGTTCTCGACCAAACGATAGTAAGTATAATTTTTATTCGTCTTGCCCCGCCGGGTAACTTTACGAATATACATAACGTAAACTAGCGACTAGCACGCCCACAAGTCAAGCATAAATAATATTTTAGGCACTACAAATGACTCGCAGCAATCTTATAAATGATCCCAATCCAATAAAGTAATAAAATAATATAAAATGCATATAATTACATTATCACTATGATTATACCCCATTTCCACTATTTTCTGGGGAAAGTTGGGTTAACTAATGATAGATATAAAGTCGGACTTACACAAATTGAATATTTTGTTTACCAGATAATCCGTGATAGAGGAAAAAACAATTAATGCGGGATAAATTTTATGAATCAACTGAAAAGACATAGATCCAGGCGTGATAAAATCATTACTATCCGGCCGGATTCTGAAACCATGACCCGGAAGGGAGTTTCCTTATTTGATGGGAATTCCGGAACGTCTACTGGTGCCCGGACGTTATCCATGAGCATGGTTATTATACCTCCGGGCGGATCTGCCATTCCGAATTTTCATAATGGTTTTAAAACGTCTGTTTATATACTCCCGGGCAGTGTGGAAACTCGCCTCGGGGAAGGTCTGAATCAATCAGTAATAAATGAGGCTGGTGATTTCCTGTTTATTCCGGAAATTTTGCCTCACCAGCCTGTAAATTTAAGTAAAACTGAATTTGTTAAAGCAATTGTTGCCCGAAACGATACCAATGAGCAGGAAAGCGTGGTCATTTATAAAGTTTCGTCCTGATATCTGGCACTTTTACCGGGTGGCTATTCAGTTAAATTCCACCACGGTGAAATTGGCTTCTTTTTTCAGTTCGTTTACCAGATCCTGTTTCACCTGGTTGCTATTTCTGTTCTGAAGCTGGAGACGTAATTGCTCTTTTACCTCAACAAATGGCAGGGTCTCTTTCTTCCGGTCAATCACTTTCACAATGTGATAGCCATAAGTGGTTTCCACGATGTCGCTGATCTCACCGACCGGTACGCTGAACGCTGCGTCTTCAAACGGCTTCACCATCTGGCCACGACCAAAGTTCTCATACAGCCCGCCATTTTCTTTGGATCCCGGATCTTCCGAATAGGTTTTTGCCAGTGTTGCAAAATCTTCTCCCGCTCTGGCCCGGACCAGTATTTCTTCCATCTTCTTTTTTACTTCTACTTTCTCAGAATCACTTTTGCCCTGGGTACTCAACAGTATATGGCGAACCGTGACAGTTTTACCCTGTTCGTATACCTTCATCAGATCCTCATCACTGATCTTGCCCTGCTCCTCGGCCTCCTGGTCCATATATTTCTGAATGATAATCGACTCCTGAATCTGCTCCTGAACAAAACTGAAATCAATGCCCCGTTGATTCAACATCTGTACAAACCTGTCCTTGCCTCCATAGCGGTTATATTGCTGATTCATCAGACTGTCCATCTCGGCCGGCGAAATCTGTTTTCCTTTTTCTCTGGCCGCTTGCAGCAGAACTTTTTTCTCGGCCAGCTGTTTGGCATTGTTCATTATAATATTTTTCAGGGTTACCGAGTCCAGCGAAAAAAACTGTTCAATGCCTTTTCCCATGTTATCAAAAATGGTTTTAATAACCTCACCGGTTTTCAACACAAATTCGTTCGTCTTTACCAGCGGATTGTTTTTATCGGGATTCAGGTAGGAAAGCTTTTCAGAAAGTTTCACCGCAAAATCATAAGCCGGAGTTCCTTTTTCCAGTTTGCTCTGGTCTTTACTGCAGGTAACATAAAATACAGCCATCACCAGAAATAATAAAAAAAAACGTCGCATTTTTTCTCCTTATTGAACTATATGTAACAATTTATAAAAAAGCCGTAAAAGATAAAAAATAAAATATCGTTTGCCTAATCTTTAATTTATTTCCCGCACCCGAAATTATTCCTCTGCGGAATAAAATTAATCATACTATAAATATCATGTTTTTTAAAAAGATCCCTAAAATCTTATTTTTGCCGGTATAAGTTAAACTTGATTCAGAATGAAAAATTTTCGACATTGTCACTTATCTTTTTCTGGTTCAGCGAGGTTGCATGAGATTATCTCGGAGTATTCTCTTTCTTGTTGCAGTATTGACTGGTTTTACCTGTAATTTCTCCTCCGGAGAATCGGTTCAGAAAATTAAATCCCTGGAATACCGCCGGGAAATTAACCGGAAAACATTCATCCGCTGTCTGAACAGCCCGGATGAGGAAATTCGTGAACAGGCCGTGCTGAGCCTGGGACGGATCCAGGATACCGCAACTATTGCCTGGGTTGTCAATCGGCTGAGTGACCGCAATGACTCCGTGAGAGCCAAAGCCGCTTTTGCTCTGGGAGAGTTTTCAGTTACGACGCCCGAACAACCATTGCTGGACGCCATAAAACGTGAGATATCAATACCCGTCTTAACCCGCATGATCGACGCTTTAGGAAAAGTAGGTACGGAAATTTCTTTTCCGGTCATGAATAATTATCTGCAGAGCGATATACCGGATTACCAGGTGGCCGCAGCTACTGGGTGTGGCATTATGGCGTACCGGGGTTACCGACCTTATGAGACCATGGGAAATATCAGCCGCCTTTTGCAATCCGGCAGCAACCCGGATCTCCGGTGGCGCTGTGCCTATGCCCTTTACCAAACGGGATCTCCCCCTGAATTCGAGGCGCTGCTTGGCAGCCTTTTGGATCCGGATCCTCTTACACGTTTCTTTTCCCTGAAGGCCCAAACAGTCATTTTGAATTATGTGAAATCTTCCCTTCCCAGGAAATACCAGACAAATACCGTAATCCGGGAAATTGCGCGAATAGCGGATTCGCCGGAATATCAGAATCGCCTGTCGATTCTAATGGAAGATTCCACCTGGTATGTACGCCTGGCGGCATTGCAGCTGCTGGAAGTGCTTAAACCTCCTTCACTGTTCCGTAAAATTCAGAAACGTCTTGACGATGAGAACCCCCATATCCGCACCGCTGCCATGCAGACGATTGGCACCTATAAAACAGCCGCTGCGGCCGATCAGCTGGATAAAATTATAAGGAGAAGCAGCAACTGGAGGGAACAGGGATTTGCCCTGTATCAACTCTCCCGCTTTCGCCCTCAAAAAGCATTACGTTTTGTAGAGGATAATGTTAACAATACTGCATGGCCGGAAAATTATTATCTTCTGCTCACTCTTGACAATATCGATAATTTCCAATCCACACAATTGCTCCGTAAAATGTCCAATACTAACAATAAGGCAGAATTAAGCCGGGTTTTGGAATCGCTGGTCAACCGAGCGGGGCTGTCAATGGATCTGATGTTTGACAAATTACAGCTGCATGATCCCGCGGTGACCACCATTATTGCCGGCAAGCTGGCTAAAATCAAAGATACGGTCGCCATTTCTCCTCTAATTGATGGTTATCATTATTTTCAGCCCCCGCAGGATGTTGAACCCATGCTCGCCATAATTGCCGCATTGGACAGCATCGGAAGTTTGGAGTCCGTTGATTTCCTGCAGGAAGTAAAAAACAGCCCCTTTCCCGCTGTTCGTGACGCTGCCATAAATGCGCTTCAAAAACTCACCCATCAGTTGGTATCCACCAGGGATACTGCTAACTATCCGGCTTTAAAATATGATTTCCCGATGGTTGCTGCAGATAGCCGGCCGCTGGTAAAATTTTTTACTACCTGCGGGGATTTCGAAATGATGCTTTTTCCGGACAAGGCACCTGTGACGGTAGCCAATTTTCTTGACCTGGTGAGAAGTGATTTTTACAATAACATATACTTTCACCGGGTTGTGCCCGGTTTTGTTATTCAGGCGGGAGATCCGCGGGGAGACGGGTGGGGAGGTCCGGGATATTGTATTCCCTGTGAATATAACAATATTTTCTATGACCGCGGTGTGGTGGGTATGGCACACGCCGGCAAGGATACCGGGGGCAGCCAGTTTTTCATTACACAGATCCCCCAACCCCATCTCAATGGCCGGCATACTGCATTCGGAAAGCTGGTCTCCGGATGGGATGTGATGGATCGGATAGAGATCTACGACCGTATTTTACATGTTGAAATTGTGAAGTGAGGATTTTTTCAGGATTGGGCTTTTAGCTTGTTGACCTGAAAGCTCCATCGCACAAAGTCGTGTAAAAATGGGATTAACTTTTTTATATGTTTCTTTATTTTGGGGGCGTTTTAGAATATGAAGAGTTTATCTAAAATAAATAATCTATGTGCTTTTGTGTGAAAATTTATGCTATGAATTAAACAGGTTAATTCTTTGGTTTTACCCCCGGGTACCAATGAACTGAAATTTTAAAGGGTATATGGAAATTTATGATAATTTCATTTGTTTATTTGCAAAATTAAATTAATTATAATCTATTATGATTTTTACCTTTATGGTAAAGTGTCCCGGTGATTGTGAATGATAAACGTCAAACAGTGTTTACTAAAAAACCATTATGAAAGCGTATCATAACTCGGAGGACCCATGAAAAAATTACTGTTCAGTAGTCTTGCTCTTGCGGTTTTATTGCTGATTCAATTTTCAGTACAGGCACAGGAACTGCAGGAATTAATAGCCCGGGGAGACAGTGCTTACAGCGCATTTAATAACCCGGCCGCACTCGAGTATTATGCCCGCTCACTGCATATGGATTCAACCAGTTACGAAGCGGCTTGGAAATTGTCCCGTGCTTATGTGGATGTGGGTGAAGACTTTTCGGACAAAGAGAAGCGCAATGAGTATTTCATGAACAGCGAAAAGTACGCACGTAAAGCAGTCGCGCTGAATCCTGATGGATCGAAGGGACACCTTTATCTTGCCATCGCCATCGGCCGGGTGGCGCTGGATGCCGGTAAGAAAGAACAGGTCAGGTTATCAAAAGAGATAAAGGTTGAAGTGGATAAGGCCCTGGAACTGGATCCCAATGACGGAATTGCCTGGCACGTGCTGGGACGCTGGAATCGCAAAATGGCCACACTGGGTTGGCTTCAGAGAAAATTTGCAAACATTTTTCTGGGCGGGGTACCGAAAGATGCATCTGTAGATTCCGCCGTGCTTGATTTTAAGAGAGCCATTGCACTGGATCCCGGTCACATTAACAATTATCTGGAATTGGGAATTACTTACGAAGAAACGAAGGAAAAGGACAAGGCCATCGCCATGTACGAAAAAGTGCTGGAGCTGCCCAAAAAAGATGCGGACGATGATAAGTATAAGAAAGAAGCAAAAGAATATTTAAAGAAATTAAAATAGCATATAATTTACGGCCATAAATGAGTACGCGATGAAGGTCTTGCTGGCTGGTTTTAATCTGGACATTGAAACAGTCAAGGAACTGAAAGAATTTATCCGCGGGGTGGCGGATCGGCTGTCGAGTGCTGATTTTTTAGAAGCAGACACCCGCAACAGAGAAAAAATAATACAGAAGCTGGTAACCGATGCTTCCTGGCTATTGGAAAAGGATAATCTGACCCCGGAGACGTTATCAGCTGCTTATGCCCGGATAAGCCGTAATCCCAGACCGATCAATGAACTGCGTGAAATTGCCAGACAGGAAGTAGAAAAGGCCAGAAAATCCAATCAGAACATTATTTTCGGGCTGGGCCATAGTTCGGTTGCCGAGCATGCCACCTTCAATTTTGATATTATCGGGGTTTCGCGTTACGCTGTCGAAACCATCGAACACTTCCGCCTGGCATCTTATACTGAAAAATCCCAGCGCTATATCCTTCTCAAGGAGGATTTCATCATTCCGGAAGAAATCCGGTCCGGTCCGCTGCAAAAAGAATATGTAGATCTGATCCACGAACAGAATCGTACATATAACAGGCTTTATGAGATACTCAAACCATACTTTTTTGAATCATATAAAGAGGCTGCAGAGGATTCGGCAAATCACCAGATGATAGACGGTCTGGCAAAAGAGGATGCGCGTTATATCATTTCGCTTGCCACTGAAACCCAGCTGGGAATGACTGTAAATGCCCGAACCCTGGAAAATATGATCGCCAAATGTAACAGTCATCCATTGGCAGAGATACGCGAGTATGGCAAAAAACTGTTTGAAAGCACTGAAAATGTGGCCCCGTCTATCATCAAATATATTGAGCCTACTGACTATCTGCTCAATATAAACACTTCTCTTGGTCATTTTATCCATTCTCATTTTTCACTACCGGTATGCAATCGGCAGGAGAACGATGATGTTCTCCTGCTTGATTTTACAGAAGATCCGGATGACCAGATTCTGGCTGCTGCTCTCTTTAAATATCATGGCGGCCCTTTTAATAATGCTTTTGAATTTACCAAAACACTGAATGAAACAGAAAAGAGAGAATTTTATGAAATTATTTTTACAAACATTAATCCATGGGACAGTGTTTTGCGGGAATTTGAATTTGTTAATTTTACCTTTCAACTGATTATCAGTGCTTCAAATTACGGGCAGTTAAAAAGACATCGTATGGCCAATATCAGTGCACAGGATTATGATATTAACCTTGGAGTAACCATTCCCGATTCAGTGGCAGAGACCAATCAGAAATCACTATTCATGGAAATAGTAAATAAGACCAATGACCTTTATACCCGCCTGAAAAGAAATTATCCTCTTGCTGCTCCGTATATTTTAACCAATGCCCACAGACGACGTGTCCTTTTTAAAATAAATCTTCGAGAGTTATATCATTTTTCACGTTTGAGGGAAGATCATCATGCACAGTGGGATATTCGCAATACGGCTCACCAGGTGGTGAACATAATTAAAAGAGATTTTCCGCTATGCGCATCTATGCTGGGCGGAAAGGATGAATTTCTTCACATCTACACAAACTTTCTGGGAAAATGAAACTTTTACTACATAAACGGCATCAAAGAAACGGTGTGTTAAAGGAAAATTTATAAGATGCCAACTTATCGCTATAAATGCAGGGAGTGTGGATATGAATTGGAAAAGTTCAGTTCCATTTCTTCTTATCAAAGAGAACTGGAATGTCCCATGTGTCATGGAATAGCCTGTTTATCGATCTCCGGTGGTACCGGACTTATTTTCAAGGGGAGTGGTTTTTATATAACGGATTATTCAAGAAAAAAAACATCTTCCGATAAAAAGAAAGAAAATAAACCAGAATAACTCATTTGCTTCATATTTTATGAGAATTGAGACATCACACCGCTGTTTAAGCAATCCGATTAACTGTTCATACTTAAATATTTAAATTTTCAAAACTAGCGGAAGAATGCATTTTTTTATGAATGAAACCATCCTTTTGTTATAAACCATAATTTTATATTTTAATCTGCTTAATTCACAAATAGGATCAAACAACCTAATATACGGAATTCTTTAATCCTCGGTCTGAAGGCTGAGACCATTCGATTTCTAAAAATATAATCATTTTGATATATTATATCGTATTTTGTGTAGTAAGCAGATTAAATTTTGCAACAGTTGTTTTAATATTATATGATTATTCCCTCAGCTCCGAAAACTAGACTGTTGTCATTGCCACGGAAGTGGCCACTATGTGGCAAGACATGGATGTCGTGGCAATCTCCGTGTTCCTGATCTAATCCCAGGGAGGGATAATTTTGTAAAAATCTTATGGGGATTACTTTGTCGTTTTCACTTTTCGCCACGCAGTGGTCCCTCCCGGGACAATGACATTTATTTTGCTGTTATTTAGTAATTATTAAAAATCAATGATTTATAAAACATTTTTTGGAGCTAAGGTACTAATTAGTTAATATTATTTATCTATTAACAATAAATACTTATTAATAATATATAAAACATCATCATCATAATAAGTATGTTCATACTATTGAATTTAATAAAAATGTAAACAATAAATAGGGTGTCAATGTGAAAATAATGTTTGTTAACTGTTAAAATAGTTATAATAGAAGAGAACAAAAGTGCACAATATATTAAAACAATTAACATCTGTTCACATTCAATTCACACTAAAATGAAGAAGTATTAACAACCGTGATGAAAAATGCAAAAGAATGGCAAGAGATGTTCGGACCTATTTATTGAACATTTAGAATCGTAAAAATCATCAGGAAGAAAGGCAGATCTATATCAAATCCTGCGGAAGTGAATGAAAGCCCAATACATAAAAATTTTTTGCAGAAGAAAAGGTATGGATTTTCTGCATATAACTGATCGGGCCGTACAATTTTTCTGCAAAACCATGGATTACGGAAAAACAAGAAGAATCCGAAATGAATATTGAAAGACTGGGTTGGAATAGTTTTTTCGATTCCGGCTTTGAGATATATCGTCAGAGAAATTTACATCCTGCCAGAATAATAACTCAGTATCGCAATTCATACCGGATTCATACTGAATCCGGGGAGCTGAGAGCGACACTATCAGGTCGGCTGTTACATTATAAGGGCCATAACACCGGGTTGCCGGTAAGCGGGGACTGGGTGGCCGTTCAACTGCGGACAGGAGACAGACAGGCGGTAATACAGGCAGTTCTTGCCCGTCAAACGGTAATATCCAGGGTTGCGTCGGGGGGTAGAAAACGAACCTCCGGTGGACCTTCTATCCAGCAACTTCTGGCATCTAATGTAGATATGGTTTTCGTAGTAAGCGGGCTTGACCGGGATTTTAATCTGAGACGCATTGAACGGTATCTGACGCTCGTCTATGATAGCGGTGCCGTCCCATTGATAATACTGAATAAAACCGACCTGTGCACGGATGTTGGACAGTATATTTACCGGGTGGAATCCATTTCTCCCGGCGTTGACATAATTGCAATGAGCGCGATTCAGGGGAGCGGACTGGAAAAACTGAACAGCCATCTCAGGCCTGGAAAAACTATAGTTCTCCTGGGATCATCCGGGGCGGGAAAGTCTACCATTGTAAATGCCCTGTTGAAGAGCGAAAAACAGGTTGTCACCGGTCAAAGCAGGAGTACGGGTAAGGGAAAGCACACAACCACCCGCCGTGAGCTGATTATATTACCTAGGGGAGCCATGATCATTGATACACCGGGCTTGCGCGAATTACAACTCTGGGGCAGCGATGGGTTGCCCGGGGGAAGTTTCGAAGATATAGAAAATCTGGCAGCCTCCTGCCACTTTCGGAACTGTCTGCATCAATCCGAACCAGGTTGTGTGGTAAGGGAAGCTGTAGAAAGCGAACAGCTTGATCCACAACGGTTGCTGAATTACCAGAAAATGGTGAGGGAACTGGAATACCTGGAAAAGAAAAAAATCCAGAGCCCTAATCGTATAGAAAAAGACAAATGGATGGCAATTTTTAAAAAGAAATAAAAATGTTCTGAAGCCGCAGAATGTGCAGGAAGTTTAAAGTTTATCCCTGCGATAGATTGTCCGCTTCCAGTTTCAATAAGTATTGTTTGCGCCACAGGCCGCCTCCATATCCAACCAGTTCACCGCCGGAGCCGATCACCCTGTGGCAGGGAATAATAATGGAGATGCGGTTATCACCGTTAGCCCGAGCTACTGCACGCACCGCCTCAGGCCGACCGATATTTAGTGCCTGCTGTTTATAAGAACGGGTTTCTCCAAAGGGAATAGCCAGGAGGGCAGACCACACCTTTTCCTGAAAAGGAGTTCCACTCAGGACCAGGGGTAATGTAAATTGCTTTCTTTTTCCGTCGAAGTATTCATTCAATTGTTTTTCCAGTTCTTCCAGGGCGGGGCTGTTTCCCGGTAGAATTTCTGCATTCAACCGTTTTTTGATGCGTGTTAACTGCGTTTCCAGCATCCGGCGATCGGTAAATTCCAGCAGGCAAATACCATGATCAGATGCTGCTGCCAGCATAGGTCCAAGTGGAGTAAGCAGCCGTTTGGTAAAAATCATATCATGCCGGCGGCTCTGGTTAGGCGGAAATCCGGTTTGTTTACGGAAAGCGTGAGTAAAACCGCTTAACGATTCATAGCCTGCATCGTAGGCCGCTTCAATTACTCTATTGCCCTGCCTGATACGGCCAAATGCCTGGCTGATGCGCTGCAGGCGCAGAAAAGCCATGAAAGTGATTCCATGGTTTTTTTTGAACCAGCGTCTCACCCGGTTGGGATCCAGGCCCAGAGCTCTCAGATCCGCATCCTTAAAACGCTCATCAGGAAGTTGATTAATTTCATCCAATAAAGGCCGCAACCAGCCGGGGACTTCTCCGTTTTTACCCAGGGGCCGGCAAACTTTGCATGGTCTGTAACCATGCAGAAGGGCTTCATGGGTAGAAGGAAAAAATTCAATATTTTCACGGAGCGGTTTTCTGGCGGTACAGGTGGGCCGGCAGAAGATACCGGTGGTTTTTACGCCCACATAAAATACGCCCTTAAAAGTGCTGTCTTTTTCATAGAATGCTGTCCGCATGGTTTCTTCATCGGGCAGGATATAATTTATTCTGTCTGAATCCATACTCTATTCCTTAAGGCTTTAAATCGTCCATCAAAAGATACTATATGTTTCCGGAAGGCGAAACCGATAATTTATCACCTAATTTAAAAAATAGTATATTTAGGTCATTTGTTCAGCGTATTCAATTGTAATACAGTATTCGATATTATTTTCGGAAGAGCGTCTTATCTAAATGCATCTTCCTGAACGCATATTCAATAGAAAACAAATCTCAGACTTCCCCCGGCTAAAAATTTCATGATAGTGCCAGTTCGTCTTTCAATAACTGTAGCGTTCTTTCCGCAAAATCCTGCGGCACCCATAATTCAAAGGCAAGATTGACCGGCGTATAGAGAGCGGCACGCCTGGTGTTATCATTTCCTATGAAATACGGGATATTCTCCCGCTCCAGAATCATTTTAATCATGGCCAGCTCCTGTGCCCCGACCGGATGGAATATCATAATCCAATCGTAATTCTCAATCGGTTCTTTATCTCCGGAAGGCAGGAATCCGGCGTCAGGCAGGCGGGCAACCAGGTCCGTATCACAATCCGGACATCGATAAACACCCTCAATGAACTCGGATTTACATTTCGGGCAGAACATATTGGTAT
Source organism: uncultured Caldithrix sp. (assembly GCA_964461135.1). Classification (GTDB taxonomy): domain Bacteria; phylum Calditrichota; class Calditrichia; order RBG-13-44-9; family RBG-13-44-9; genus RQOF01. The sequence goes on from CAYWTB010000010.1 coordinate 89,154, forward strand.
TTTCTGGTCCTCTCGGAATACGAATTTAAACGGATATTATTTAAAATAACTGATGGCATCCTCAACGGTGCTAAAAACGTCGAATACCTGATTTAATTTAGTGATTTCAAGGATTCGTTTAACTTTCTTACTGGGATTCGCAAGAAGTAATTTTCCGTTTTCCCGGTTCATTGATCCCCAGCAGGCGGCCAGCACACCCAGGCCGAAACAGCTGTTCAATAGATTTATTTTTCCCAGGTCAATCACAATTTTTTTTACGCCGGTCGAAATAAGCTCCTTCACTTTATGGGATAAGATTTGGGATTCTTCGTTCAGCATGATTCCCGAGACCTGCAGAATGCTGATATCTTTTTCTCTTTTTTCCTCAATCTGAAACATGGGCTCTCTTTTTAGCCGGAATATATTAAAGAAAAGAAAAATTATCAAGTTTTGTTTAAAGGATACATTTGAACGATAGGTGTTTGATGAATTTGCCTGATATTGCACAAACCCGAGAACGGTTAAACGGGGGGCAACCACGGCAAATATATTTAGTACTTTAAATTTTGGCCTCTCAAAATTCTGGTAAAATTGCACCACACAGACATATTTCTCATTACACCAGATTGCCCAGATCCCACCAACCACGATCTCATCAGGCAAATAAACCTGCGCCCGGTCAATTCCATTATAGTGATACGCTGTATTATAATATCCTCCGGTAAAGATGTTATGCGGCGAACTGCCGAAAACTTTCTATAATGCCCCATAAAATTGTGTCACCCAATCTCCGTTCATATATTTTGTTAAGGAGTTTCCGGTAGATGAATATAAATTATTGATATCAGCACCCCATAAATCCAAGCGGATAGTTTCATATCCCGGACTAGTTCGAATGAGTGAATCCACTAATAAAAATTGATCACCTGTATACAGGAATAAATAACGGATAGGTGTTACGGTCGCCGCGACCTACTGTCCAAACATTGTTTTCATCTGTTCCCCAGATATAATATATGAATACTGGAAAGCATCCTGCCGAACCGCATATCCGTTAATTATTGGCAACGATGAGTCCTACTGTTCCCGGGAAATCCAGGCTTAACAAAAGCACCTTGATTTGACCGTCATGGATTTCCTGCTCGGAGTAGACCGTATTATGGTTATTTTCCGCATGGAATTGATGTGGAAAATTAAATTATTTCAAAAAGTTAAAAGTTGATGAATTATTATTGAGTATTATAATATTTTAAAGTAAATTATGGCAGATTTCGTTGAAAATGATTTGGAAAATGCCCGGTTATGGATATATGATTTTGAAAAGCAGGGATGTGAAAGTTTTCTATAAAAACAGTATTTAAAAATCGCTTAGTATTATTAGGTGGAATGAATGGCAGAAGGAATTATTAGATGAACGGTTCAACCATATCAAACAGAATTTTATGGATAAGGGCTTTGTGGAACGGATTTCTTGCATTATGTCTGGGTTTTGTACTTTATATGATTCCAGGGGTAATCATGGGTTTCAAAATGGGCTTTGAGCTTGGCCCCAAAATGAAGGATTCGGGGGAAGTGAGTGCCCGTATAAGTGAAGCAATATCTGAGATGTATCATGAGAATATAATATTGACGGCTGGTTATATCGTATTGACTGGCCTCCTAATACTATGGAGATCGAGGTTAGTTTCGAAGGGAACAGGTGACAAGAAATTAATAAATGGATTTCTTGTAGGCGTTATTCCGGCATTGATGGGCCTAATATTTATATTCACAAGAGGTTTAAATATAATTTCTCTAATAGAGATCGTAACATTTATAGGATTAGGACTTCTGGGCAGTACATTAGGAGAAAAATCCACCTAACTAGCGCTTGTCAAGCCTACGCCGTCGAAAGCCGGACTCTGGCGGGAGGGCTCGAATTTTCTTAATTATTGGGTGTGTTGATTAAAATTTCGTTCCTTTTATTAACTCATGCGAAGCCGGGGATTAAACGCAGAACGTTAGACCACACCAGGATCGATAAGTTAAAGTGGACAATAATATGAAGATAAAAGAACAAAAATTTTTATTTGGGTTACCAAGCTGGTCGCTATCATTATTAACAGCACTTTCATCACTCATTTTTATATTATTTCTTGCTTCCTTGTTGGGTTCAATTCTAAAAAGTGATGAGGATATTAGTGAATGGATTGCTTATATCACTTATGATATTTTAATTACAACAGCCTGTTTTTCATATGCAGACAGAATACAAAAAGCGTTTGGTACGTGCCAATCCTCTGTAATACGATGGGTATAATTTCTGCTATTGTTGAACCAAATTTCTGGATAACATCTCTGTGGATAGCCATATGTGGTGGATGGGTTTTATCTTTAATAGGAGCCATTAGAGGCTCAATGGTAGGAAAACATTCTATTCTAAGAACCATACCAAAACGAATCAAGATCAGTGAAAGCTACTTTTGTTATGGATGATTTACAGAATATTTATTCGATGCGACATAATATTGTGTATAAGGTATTTTCACCATCGCGTAAGAAACGGTGATCAAAGTAAACGATTCGTGTAAATGACCGTTTAGTTATCAATATGGGTATAACAACGCAATCAACCAGAACAAAAACGGGTCAGGTTTTTGGGCATTAGACAAGTTCGGTTCAGCGTTTTTGTCAGGTTATCGCTGCCGTTGGCCGGACGAGAGGAACTGAACATGATACTTCTTATACTCTTCATGTCGTATGCGATCGTTCTTACAGCCGCGCTGGCACGAGCAGCATAACGCGCTGTCCGCCCTTGGCCATAAGCGGTACTTCTATCCAACGCGCATTCTCTGGGAAAGGACCCGCAACGTCCTGCGTTCCATGGAGAATGACGGCGTCCCACGCCTGATTTGGGAAATCTCTTTTGGCACGGGAGACGGTGCGTGGTGTTTGTTGGTAGATCAAGCGGCACCACCGCCGGCCAACAGCGCGCTGCTGCGGACGGCGCTTCGCACCGCTGCGGAGATTAAAAAATGGCAACCGATTTACTTAATTTGAGGGGTAGGTAAACATGAAATGGCATAAAATTTCTACATTTATAAGCATATTGTTAATAACTGTTTCAACAGGTCTCTTATTTCAAAAAAATATTTTAGCACAAGATAAATCAGACAAGATTGATGAACTGCTACAACGCTATCATGACTACGGTCAATTTGATGGTACTGTGTTGGTTGCTGAAAATGGAAAAGTCGTTTTCAAAAAAGGATATGGCCTCGCGAATAGGGAATGGGATATTCCTAACGGACCAGATACTAAATTCAGGATTGGCTCAATTACAAAACAGATTACCGCAATGGCCATCATGATCTTACAAGAGAAGGGCAAGCTTCGGGTTTATGATTCGATCTGTAAGTATGTCCCGGATTGTCCTGAGGCGTGGAAAGATATCACCATTCATCATCTCTTGACCCATACATCTGGGATTCCTAATTTTCAAAGATTCCCTGATAATTTACAATATGAACGACTCCCAACAACCGTCCCCAAAACTATTGAACGCTTTAAATATAAAGAGCTGATGTTTAGCCCCGGGGCTGAATTTGGATATAGTAGTTCCGGTTATGTCCTGTTGGGTTATATCATCGAACAGGTAACTGGAAAATCTTACGAACAGGTAATTAATCAGTATATTTTTGAGCTATTAGAGATGAAGAATTCCGGCTATGATCATCCCAGATCAATTCTGAAGCATCGGGCTGCCGGTTATTCACGAGAGAACCAAATACTTCTTAATGCTAGTTACTTTGAAATGGATACTCCCCATGCTGCCGGTGCGCTCTATTCTACGGTGGAGGATTTATTCTTATGGGATCAGGCGCTCTATACCACACGGCTTGTATCAAAAAAAACACTTGATACCATATTTACGGCGTATGTTAAACCAGGAGAAGAATGGGGTTACGGCTATGGATGGAATATTGGGCAACTTTTTAATAGAAAACTTGTCTCTCACAGTGGAGCCATTGATGGCTTTCGGGCACAATTGTTTAGGTTTCCGGATGAGAAGGTTTTCATTATATCACTCAGTAATTATGAGCAAGCGTACCTATTTAAAATCAACGAAAGCTTAGCCGCTATTCTCTTTAATGAAAAGTATGAGCCACCTAAAAAGTTCATCAAAGATACCCTTTTTCAAATAATAAAACATAAAGAAGTAGTATCCGCTGTAAATCATTTTAATGAATTAAAGGATAAGCATCCGGATGATTATGACTTTAGCAAAAATCAACTTAACTGGTTAGGCATTGAATTACGGGACACAGGCATGTTAGATGAAGCAATTGAGATTTATAAATGGATAATTGAATTATATCCGGATTGGTGGAATGCGTATAATGGTGTCGCAGACATTTACAGGATTAAGGGTGATAAAAAGTTGGCTATTAAATATTATGCGAAATCCTTGGAAATGAATCCAGAAACGTGGTATGCCAAAGAAATTTCTGAAATGTTGAAAATGCTAACAAAAAAGGATAACTAACGCATGAGATATATTGACTCTGAACCGAATCCGCCGTTAAAAGCATATGCACTTGGATTGTTAGCCAAAGTTAAATTTCAAGGGGGGATATAAAAGGAGCTGATGAGCTAATAGAAAAAGCGAAAGAGATAGACCCCTGTTTTTCAAAAGCTTTTGGGGTGCCACCATTAATCCTATTTGCGAAACCGGATGAGATTTCGCATTACCACGGCTATTTTTTCCGCCCATTCTGAAATTAAAGCTTTAAAAAGGTAGAATCTGAATGAATATCGCGTTAGCAAATCAATTCACCGGACTGTTTTTCCACTACGCTCTACAGCAGTAGACAAGCTGTCACGGAGGTACTAATTTGGGTGTGCTTGTTATAGGAAATCCAATATAAAAAAGGAGAAGGTTCGTGTATAAAATATGTCTTCTCTTTATATTTTTATTATTTGGTTTTGTTTTTTTCTCATGTTTTCAACTTAACGCTTGTGAAATGGTTAGTTCAACTGATAGTATCTCTTCTGCAGAGAAAAAAATATATTTCACGATTAGATTAGGTCAGGGAGGATTTAAAGATAATCTTTCGCCTAATGGAAAATTAGGAGGGGGTCAAATTGCACTTGATATTAAACCGAGAAAATTTCCTATCGCTATTTCGGTTTCCAATGAATATTATACAAACAGCTCCAATCCAACTAATTCTTACGAAATAGCCGGTTTAATTGCCGTTAATTTTCTTTACATGACAAAATTATTTAAAACCGAAGCGGTAAATCTCTTTGTGGGAGGAGGTATTGGTGGATTAGAAGTACCAAAAGGTGAAGATGAGCCGAATGCAATGGAGAGAGGAATTTTGTTTAATTTTGAAGCAGGAGTCAATATTAGAATTTTCTGGAAAATAGGATTTTACGGAATATACAAGTATTTATATGCTAATAAAGAAGTAAATAATGTGAAAGTGATAGATTTCAGGGAACATATTGTGTTATTAGGTATTACTTTTAACTTCGGTTTATAGATTCTAAAAAGACTAAAAAAGGAAGTGATAGAATCAAAATTACAATTATAAAAAAAGTTGGGAAACCATGAAAGTAAAAATTAAGTCCCGGAGAAAAAGAGCATTATCGTCGGACAGACGAAATACTTCACTACCGGTGGGACTCAATTACGATTAAGTGATATACCGCGTGCAAGAGATGAATATCATTCATACTTGCCAAGGGTATTTACACGATTCATGGAAAACTTAAAAAATCATGAAATAGCAACATATCTAAAAATGGTTGAAGAATGTTCAAGGGGATCAACTCCAAATAAATAAAAAGCGTTAACCTGCTTAACTCACAAATAGAGGCTAACGCCCAAATATGCTGGATTCTTTAATCAAAGATCTGAAGACCGGGGCCATTTAATTTCTAAGAATATAACTACTTTGATACATTATATCGTATTTTGTGAATTAAGCATTTATAAAAAGTTTCATC
>CAYWTB010000011.1:0-91597 GCA_964461135.1 uncultured Caldithrix sp.
TTCCTCCTTTCTTTCTTCTGATAAAACTGTCAACCTATTTCAGGACGGGACACTGGTGCCTAAAAACTGATACCTGACGCCTTAATATTTATCCCTTATCCCTTTTTGCTGATGCCTGAAACCTGATACCTGGCACCTTATTGTTAAGCTTTTATCCTTCATCAGCAATCTCTACAGCCAGGATAGCGTGAAACAGATGAAAAGAAAAAAATCAATTGACAGTTGGGTTGGATTTTCAATACAATTCAGGTAATTTTTTTATTCAGGAGAAATTACATCTATGCCCGAATTACCGGAAGTTGAAACGATTGTCCGTCAGATTGCCGCCCGTTACCTGTCCGCCAGGATTATAGAAGTAACAGCAAACCCCGTGATAATTTTCCAAAACATCACGGCAGCCGCTTTTAAGCAGTCACTTGAAGGGAAAACCCTTCTGAAGGTAGAACGCTATGGTAAATTCATGTACTGGACGGTGGATGATGTCTATCCGGTATACCACCTGGGAATGTCGGGTATCTTTATCAGTGATTCGGCCACTTCACTCTATCCACGCCACATTCATATTCATTTCCGTTTCTCTGACGGGTTGCAGCTGTTCTTTCAGGATGTGCGCAAGTTCAGCAAAATCTACCTTTACCGGCAGATCCCGAATTTCGCTCACCTGGGACCTGATCCCACGCAGGAAAATTTTACTTTAAATAACTTCAAGAAATTATTACATTTAAGAAAGTTGGTTCTGAAGTCGTTTCTGATGGATCAGCGGGTACTGGCCGGTATAGGAAATATCTATGCCAGCGAAATATTGTTCGATGCAGGTCTGCGTCCGGCAAGAAACACGCAGAGCTTAACGGAACGTGAGATAAAAACACTTTATCATTCAATAAAAAAAATACTGAAACTGGCCACAGAACGTTTTGGAACCACCTACAGCGCTTATCGTACGGTAGAGGGCATTAACGGGGAGAATCAGAATTTTTTAAAAGTATACCAGAGGTACGGTGAATCCTGCATGAGATGCGGAACGCCGATTGAGAAAACGGTAATAAATAGCCGCTCCACTTTTTTTTGTAAAAAATGTCAAAAATAAGAATGAAAACACGTCAGTGCATCATCACTCTTTTAACGGACTTCGGTACGGAAGACGGTTATGTGGGCGCCATGAAAGGTGTACTGCTGAATAGCATTCCCGATGTCTCTATTGTGGATATTACCCATAACATTCAACCGTTTAATTACCGCCAGGCGGCGTTTTCCCTCATGAATTACGCCTTTTATTTTCCGGCGGGAACCATTCATCTGGCGTTGGTGGATCCGGGGGTTGGAACAGGGCGGGATTGCCTGATTCTGAAAACTTCGGATTACTATTTTATCGGACCCAATAATGGAATATTCAGTTATATTCTCCACACCACCGGTTACCGGGCTTTCCGGATCCGCACAGAACTCTTCGGTTCCAAGGTGAGCCCCACATTCCATGGCCGGGATATATTTGCCCCGGCTGCGGTGCGTATCCTCAAAGGTGAATCTCCGGATAAATTTTCGCAACCGCTGGAGCATCTTACCTCTTTCTATGAGTCTTTCGATGACCTTGAAGATGATGAATACCGCCTGAAGGTGATTCATGTGGATCATTTCGGGAATTTGATTGTAAATTTTACCCTGTCTGACTGGAAAACCCTGGGAAGCCCGCCCGATGTAAGGGCCCAGATTAACCACTCCTTCATCTACGGCATTAAGCGAACCTTTGCCGAAGCGGCAGTTGACCAACTGCTGTTGACCTGGGATAGCCGTGGTTTTTTGCAACTTGCCCAGAATTGTGGCAATGCCGCCCGGACACTTAATATGAAAGCAGGCGATCATATTGTCCTGAAAGTAAGTCATTCCCGAGAAAAGGAACCCTGATACATGAAAATGATTCCAAAATTATCCTCGCTGAGACAGAATTACCGGTCCATTCTGGGAGTGACCTTCCTGGCATTTATCCTCTGGTTCATGGTGAAAATGAATAAAGTGTATGAATACGCCATGGATATTCCAATTCAGTATTCCAACCTGGACCAGGATAAAATATACAAATATCCCCATCGCAATTCTGTGCATGTGGAATTTATCGGCAAGGGACTGGATCTGTTGCGTCTTCGGTTTTATAAAGTGAGTTATATGATTGATCTGTCGGGTGTGTCCCGGTACGCCGAATTTGATCTCAGCGAACACCCAGAATATGTAAATTTCCCGCGGGAACTGGATGTGACGGTAAAATCCATTCTGCGGCCGCGCACCCTGATAATGGAAATTGACCAAAAAATGCTGAAAAAACTCCCGGTAGAAGTTGATTACGATATGGATGAACCACCGGGAATGATTCTGGTGGATATCCTGGTGGATCCGGATTCCGTGATGGTTACCGGTCCGGCCGAAATTTTCACAAAAGTGGACCGGATCTATACCGAAAAAAAAGAGTTCAAGGAAATGGTTAAACCTTTCACCGCAGAATTTATAATTCAAGAGTCCAGTGAATATTTTGCCGAATATGATCCGACACAGGTGAAGGCTACATTCGATATACAGCGCCTGGCTGAAAAAGAAGTACTGGATGTTCCGGTTACGGTGATTGATAAACCGGCCAATCTGGAAGTCATTCCGCTACCTTCAACCGCTAATATCTATGTTAAAGGCGGAGAGAAGATTCTGGCCGATCTGGGTATGCAGGATTTTCAGATTATCATCGATTTCCGAAAAGAATGGAAGCCGGGTGTGCAGAAGGTGAAGGCAGATATAAAAACTGATGCCAATGTTTTATATATGGAAACTCGACCTCCCTTTTTTGAGTTAATCGTACAGAAAAAACGGGGAAGTTGAAAAAGATATTTGATGCAGAATACATTTAGATTTATACTCGCAGTTGAGACCAGTTGTGATGAAACATCCGCTGCAGTAATCACACCACGCAAAGTTTTATCCAATATTATCTCTTCCCAGGAGGTTCATGTGAATTTCGGAGGGGTGGTACCGGAGCTGGCCTCTCGGGCGCATGTCAGAAAAATAATCCCCATCGTCAGAGAAGCCCTGTCCAGGGCCGGTATCGGTCTGCAGGACATTGATGGAATAGCCGTCACCTGTGGTCCCGGCCTGATTGGCGCATTGCTGGTAGGATTGAATTATGCCAAGGGTCTTTCCCTGGCCCTTGACTTACCCCTGGCAGGGGTTAACCACATGGAAGGTCATATTTATGCCAATTTCCTGAATGGACATAGCATATCCTTTCCCTTCCTCTGCCTGGTAGTATCGGGCGGGCACACCCAAATTGTAGTTATGCAGGATCACCTCCGCTATCGCATTCTGGGAGAAACGCGGGATGATGCAGTGGGAGAAGCATTTGACAAGGTTGCCAAACTTCTGCAACTACCTTATCCGGGAGGACCACAGGTGGATCGTCTTGCAGAGGAGGGTAATCCTCATTTTGTGGAATTCCCGCGTGCTTTGATAAAAAAAGCTGATTTTGATTTCAGTTACAGTGGTTTGAAAACTGCCGTACTAAATCTGACCAGGGAGATGGGCCCGGAAAAGTCCCGGCAGCATCTGAATGATATCTGCGCTTCATTTCAACGTGCCGCAGTGGAAGTTCTGGTGAAAAAAACAGTTGAAGCTGCCCGCACACATCAGATCAAACGGATTGCCCTGGCAGGCGGAGTGGCCGCCAATTCGCTCCTGCGCCGCTGGATGAGGGATGAAGCTGCCAGGTATCATATGAAAGTCATATTGCCATCACTGGAGTATTGCACGGACAATGCCGCCATGATTGCCCGCGTCGGATTGGAATATTTCTCCCGCCAACACTACAGTTCACGGGATCTTAATGTTTACCCGTCACTGAGACTGGGAGAGAGCTGCTAGGTAGCACTTATGGTGGAACAACTGCTTCTCAATTTTTCCATAGCCGGCTGGATCTTTTTCCTGCTTTTATGGGTGCTCATCGGTATTGCGGTTTTTTATTACAGCCGCACACTCCCGCCCCTCTCCCGGCCACGCAGAATTTTTCTGACTGTTTTACGCAGCCTCAGTCTTGTCATGATATTTTTTATTTTTTTTCAGCCGGTAGTTCAGCTGATTATTAAACGCCATGAGACGCCTACCGTGGCCATATTGCTGGATAACTCCAGAAGTATGACCATCAAAGACGGCTATGGACAGCGGGGAGATTCGCTGCGCTATGCGCTTGAAAATCTCCGCCAGGCAGGCGGTAATGATTCGGTGGCCATCAGAATCTATAAATTCGCTCAAAATCTGGCACCCCTGGCTGGTGATACCCTCTCTTTTTCCGGCCGCCAAACCAATATTTCAGCTGCCCTGGAAAGTATCCTGGACAGCCTGATTCAATATAATATTCAATCGGTATTCCTGCTTTCGGACGGTCAGTTCAATCAGGGCGCGAATCCGCTGGTCACCGCACGGAACAGTCCCATTGTAATTCATACCGTCACGGTTGGAGACAGCAGCCTGAAAAAAGATATAGAGATCTCCGGAATCCGTTACAATGCAGTTGTTTACGCCGGAGATACTACCACTGTCTGGGCTACAGTTCTGCATACCGGCTACGACGATTTGGAAGTGATTGTGCGTCTGCACAGGGGATCCGAGCAGCTGGCCGCCAGGGTGGTCAATCTCCCTGCCAGTGGATTTCAGAAACAGGTGGTTTTTACCATTACGGCAGAGAAACCGGGAGAAACCCAGTATACTGTGGAAATCGATCCCGGCAAGGATGAAGTAAACAAACAGAATAACCGGAAAACTTTCGTTTTAAATGTGCTGAAAAGCAGGCTGAAAGTATTGCTGGTCAGTGGGCAGGCTTCCGTTGATCAGCGGATGCTGCTGTATGTTCTTAAACAGATTCCTGCTGTTCGCTTTTCTGTTTTAACCGAAGATGTGAATGGCCGCTTTTATGAAAGGGATTTTCAAAAGGTGGTGCTGGATTCGCAGGATGTTTTCCTTTTTCTGGGCTATCCCACCGGGCGCAGCAAGCAGGGCATTGTGAACACGATGTTGCAGTCTGTCAAAACCAGTAAAAAGCCACTTTTTTTGGTTTTGAATAATTCCACCAGCTTTAACAGCCTGAAACCCATTCTGGACATTTTGCCGTTTTCGGGTAAATCGGTCCCGGACGGTGGCACACAGGCCATGGTGACACTTACCGCCGCAGGACTGCTGCATCCGGCTACCCGCATTGAGGAGAATCCCCAGCTAACATTGAATTTATGGAAGGATCTTCCCCCTGTCACCGTTTTTGGGAAAAACCTGCTGCCGGAAAAAGATGCAAGTATCCTGCTTAACGCCCGGATCGATGATGATACTAGGCCTGCACCGGTATTAATGGCTTCCATACGTTATGAAACAAAAAGCCTGGTGCTTTGTGCGGGGGGATTCGGCAGCTGGCACTTCCAGTTTCAGGATGATCCGGTGAAGGATTTGTTCTTCCGAAAATTTATTGAAAACAGCCTGCGTTGGCTGGTCAGCCGGGAAGATATCCAGAAGATTCAGATCCGCCCCAATCAGAGAGTGTATCGCATGGGAGAATTTGTGGAATTTTCCGGACAGGTACTGGATGAGTTCTACCATCAGGTCCAGGATGCTGCTGTAAAAATTGCCATTACCGGTGAGGATTATAAACTTAAGGATGTTATTTCCAATCAGGGAGGATTCTATACCTACCGTGCGGCGGGTTTCCCCAGCGGCACTTATAACTATGAAATTGAAGCCTCTCAGGGGGACCGGAATCTGGGGAAAATAAGAGGAAAATTCGTGGTCGAACAGCTTGAACTGGAAATGCAGGAAAGCGAAGCAGATCCCGGACTGATGCGCCAGCTGGCCTCCGAAGCCGGGGGACAGAATTGGTCTGTTATGCATTTTGTGCAAAATGTAAGCAGGATGCAGCTTTATGATCAGGTTCAGATGCTGACCATGGATTACGTACTCTGGAATAAAATCTACTGGCTTATTTTATTGATATTCCTATTCAGCCTGGAGTGGTTTTTCCGCAAGCGCTGGGGATTACTCTAGAACGCCTCAATTGGCTCCACTGCCTCACAAATCCTGTATCCCCAGGTTTTACTCCGGATGCCGGGCAACCTAGACTTTCTGTTGTCTATCTCAGGCCTGCCTGCCAAGTCAAATTTGCTGATAGAGTACACTGAGAATCAGGCTTTAAGGCTCACGGCAATGTTCTCTTTTTTTCTTTTATTTTTTGCCTTTTTTCGTATTTTGTGCCAATTATTTTTACCTTTGATCTTCCGTATAACGGTCACTTCGTGGTAATTCCAGATCTTATTGTTCTTTAATGTTTTCCGGTCCGCATGGCATCCCAGATCATATAAATGCACAACAGAACGAACATGACGAAACCCAGGATTTCGGCACCACTGGATTGAGTCCAGTGTTCATAAACCGTGCCTAGGGCACGTACGATCGTCCATCCCGGGCGGATAATTTCCTGACCGGCATAGATGATAAATGCCGATACCACTCCCATGATAGCTCCCCCGGCAATGAATCCCGAAGCAATCAGGGTTCCTTTTTCCCTGCGGGCATTATTCAGTTCCTGGTCCCTGGAGCGGGTGGAAACTATATGTGAGATAATACCGCCTATCAGAATGGGTGTATTCAGATGAATGGGCAGGTACATTCCCAGTGCGAATGCCAGCGCCGGTACTTTGATCATTTCCAGGATTATGGCTATGAACACCCCGGCCATATAGGCCAGCCATGGAGCGGGTTGATTGGACATCAACGGTTCCAGCACTGCAGCCATGGCGGATGCCTGCGGTGCCTCCAGGCCGCCGGGACCAAAACCGAAGGTCTGGTGAAGCACCATTATGACGAATCCTACCGATATTGCCGCCAGGATTGTTCCCAGAAATTTATAACGTTCCTGAGTGCGGGGAGTGGTCCCTAGCCAGTACCCGATTTTCAGGTCGGTGATGAATCCGCCCGCCATGGACAGGGCGGTGCATACCACCCCACCGATCAGCAGTGCTGCCAGCATACCTGCCTTCCCGGAAAGACCTACCCGTACCAGGATCACGGAGGAGAGTATTAGCGTCATCAGGGTCATGCCGGATACCGGGTTTGTGCCTACAATGGCAATTGCCCGGGCCGCAACCGTGGTGAACAGGAAAGCAATAATGGTTACAATCAGCAATCCCGTTATGGCGAAACCGATCTTATTTACTACCCCAATGGCGAAAAAGATGAATATGGCAAACAGGGTTAGAATAATCAGAGAAATTACCCACTTCATCCGGACATCCAGCTGGGTTCGTTGGGAATCTTCCTGCTGGGTGATGCCGCCGCCGAAAATTTCCTCCTTGGCCAGTTTAAAGGCACCAAAAATTATACGCCAGGATTTAATAATGCCGATGATGCCAGCGGCTGCAATCCCCCCAATACCCACATGCCGGACGTAATCGTAAAAAATCTGCAGGGGAGACATTTCCGAAATGGGCTGGGCGGACTGCAATATGGGACCGGGGATATACTGTCCGATAAAATAGACCATGGGAATGAGAACCCACCAGGCCAGAAATGACCCGGCTGCAATGATCATCGCATATCGCAGGCCGACGATATAACCCAGCCCGGTGACCGCTGCCCCAATATTAAGGCGGAATTCCAGCCTGGTGGATTCAGCCAGGGCTTTACCCCACCCGAAAACAGTGGTGGATACCACCTCTTTCCAGGCTTCGAAGCCGGACACCAGAAAATCATATAAACCCCCTACCGCTGCAGCTTTCAGGAGGATCATTGCCTGTTCTCCTCCCGATTCACCGGCTACAAGGACCTCGGTGGTTGCAGTGGCTTCAGGAAAAGGAAATTCTCCGTGCATATCCTTGACAAAATATTTCCGGAAGGGAATGAGAAAAAGTATACCCAGAAAGCCGCCGAACAGAGACGTCAGAAATATCTGGAAAAATGTGGCGTCCAGCCCCAGTATATAGAGACCGGGAATGGTAAAAATTGCACCGGCCACCACCACCCCGGATGCCGCACCAATGGACTGGATGATGACATTTTCCGAAAGAGAATTTTTCCGTTTAAGAAAAACCGAAAGGCCCACCGCCAGGATAGCGATGGGAATAGCCGCTTCGAATACCTGTCCAATTTTCAACCCCAGAAAAGCCGCAGCCGCTGAAAAAAGAACGGCATAAAACATTCCCCATAGAATGGAATAGGGAGTCGCTTCCGGCAGGAATTGATCAGCCGGAACCACTGGTAAGTATTCTTCACCGGGTTCGAGTTTGCGGTAAGCATTTTTAGGAAGACTGCGTTTGTTCTGTTCCATTAGGTCCTCATGTGGTTATTCTATCTGGTTATTCTACAGAAATTTCGGATTAAAATAAATAACAGACCTAAAAAAGTAAAGCAAAATATATTTAGGCATTAGACTCTTCCAGGAATGCAGCTCACAATGGTACTCTATTTTCATTTGAAAATTTTTTTATAGTTTTCAGCTGAGTTTTTACTCATTCCGAAAATCATAGATGATTATGCCTTTTTCACAGATAGATGTTATGAATTATCTTCTCCAAATTTTACTTTCTCTCTCTTCACCTGGCTGTGCCGCCGGACAAGGGGTCAGACCGTGGAATGTTATAATAGTAAACGGTACAATCACATAAATCTTTGACTCCCGGGAACATCTTTAATTATTTTCCTTTAAATCATTATTAAATTCTCTTAAATTAATCAGTTAAATATTGGAAATATCGTGGCTCTTAAACTGATTCTGATAACACTTCTTCTGATACTGAGTTTTCAGCTGGCAAGCGCGCAGGATTCCATTGACTTCATGCAGTTGGATGAATTAGTCATATCGCTGCGGTTGAACAGGGCCGATATCCTTTTTCCCCGGAAATTTGGTGATTATTATAAAGAACTGGAACGGCTAAAAGCCGTTGCGGTGGAAAGACCGCTCACGGATACGGAAAGTTCAGATTTATCGCAATTATATTCACTATTTTCTGATCTGAACAATAAGGCAGAAGAACTGAAGCCTTTCATGGGCAGCATATTTGAGGCCCGTGATGGTGCCCTTTCCAATGATGCCAATGATTTTGCACCGGACCTCTTTCAAAAGGCGGAGAAGGGAATGCACGAAGTGGCCGACCGCTTATCCCGGGGAACTTCCTCTAACTCACAACAGAAGATAAATGAGGTAATCAGAGAGTACCGGGAAGCAGAATATGAAGCAGTGAAAAATAAATTGCTTAGTGAAGTACGAATACTTATTCAGGAATCGAAAGATTTGAATGCGGAGAAAACCGCTCCACAGACCTATGGTAAAGTAATCGGGCTGCTGAAAGAAGTGGAATCAATCATAAATGCTCAGAATTTTAATGATCCCTCGCTGGGAGAAAAGGCGGCCAGTCTTCTGGAAGAGAGCAAACATTTACTGTACCTGGCGCAACTAGCCCACCAGATCCACCGGGATGATGCGGCATTTGAAAATCACATGCTACAGCTGGAAGATTCAATTTATAAACTGGTACTTCTGCTCAATGTGCATTCTTCCTTTGCCGGTAATGTGGATGAGGCTCTTAAATCCATCAACCAGTCGGTAAGTGAGTTGATGGATGAACTGGATCGGCAGAGGAAACAGAATACCGTACTGCTGGATTCCCTAAACCGTCTCAGAAAAGATATTGCCACTC
Organism: uncultured Caldithrix sp.; assembly: GCA_964461135.1. GTDB lineage: Bacteria > Calditrichota > Calditrichia > RBG-13-44-9 > RBG-13-44-9 > RQOF01. The sequence continues at coordinate 9,702 of CAYWTB010000011.1, forward strand.
TGAAGACTCAACTGGGCGAAGATCAGACCATCCGGCACAAAGTGGAAAATCTGAGGACCGGCCTGGCATCGGAAAATATTAATGTGATATATCAATCTGATCAGATTGTTATGAGGATGAATGGAATTGAATTTCCACTGGGCCAGATCCAGATCAGCGGCCGGGATCGTACCAGACTTGAAAAAATAGGTGTGGCTTTGCGAGTCTTTCCCACCCAGCATATTACCGTGCAACTGGGACAGGGTGGCGTTGGAAATACTCAGTACAATAAGGCTCTGGCTGAAAAACGGGCCCGGGCAGCTGCACTTATTATCCAGTCCGCCGGTTATATTCAGGACTCCCGGATCTCAACCGAAGGAGTTCTGTTGAACCAGGATCAGAATACCGCACACGCGGTGGTCGATGTGGTGGTCGACCTCAAATAACCGATAGATACTCACCTTTTCCGCCAGTCTTCTTCCTTAATCCTGCTTTTCTGCCTGTCCGGTGAGCGCTTACGAGACTGACCGACAGCTGACTGCCGACTGTTTTTATATCCACAAATTCTACGCCTGTCCGGCTTTCGACGGGAATTTTATTCACGAGAAGCCTTTGTCTTTTAGCCTTTATCCTTTTTCCTTGAGTCTTTTTTTCCTGCTTCCTGTCACCTGATTCCTGAAACCTGCCTTTCCCTTTCCCCTTTTCCCCTTTCATCTTTCGTCTTAATTCTTTGATCTTTGACCTTTCTTTCCTGATTCCTGCACCTAATTACCTTTCATTCTCGAAATACTTTTATTGGGAACTTTTTCCTTAAAAAATAGATTTTTATATTGTTTTCTGGCTCATTCTGGATTATAATTAATCATTATTAGAAATTAATCACATACAATTCTGATACCGGGTTTTTTACCAGTCCAGATTTAGAAAATTAAACAGCTCCGGTGGCCGTATCAGGCGATTCATTCACATACGGCCGGAATCATCCGGGAAAGTGATTTCCTGATACGGTTTTAAAAACAGGAAATTGGTGTTTGCTTATGAAACTTAATTTAAATACAGAGAAGCTGGTACGATTGAGTGTTACCGGTGAAATTGATCATCCCACTTTACGGAAGACCGGTTATGTGGTTAACGCCGGAGGCAGGTCTGAAGTCTATCCGAGTGTGGGTGGGGTAGCTTATAATGTACGTATCGGAGATCCTGCCGTAGGCTGGATGGCAGATCATGTGGAACCCGGTGTCAGTATTATAAACGGTGGTAAATCTGTCGCTGAATATTCACCTAACGGGGCTTTGAATGTCCTGGCTTGTATTGGTAATGTTGCCCAGGTAATTACGGGAGAAGCAAGGAACCGGTTAGGACATATTACCGGCAAGCATGGTGGAATTGATCATGTGATGGCGGATTTCCTGCCTGAAATTATGGAAGATATGATTCCGGGGGATAAAATTCTGATTAAATCATTCGGCGTCGGTCTGCGGTTGCTGGATTTCTATCCTGATATACTGGTCATGAATATTGATCCCGCATTATTTCAGAATCTTCCGCTCAGGATCAATGGAAATTTACTGGAAACAGGGGTTACCCACTTTATTCCGGCCAAGATAATGGGGGCCGGTATTGGCAATATATCCGCCCATTCGGGAGATTATGACATCCAGATTTTTGATGAAAAGGCCATTGAAGAATATCGTCTGAACGATTTAAAGTTGGGAGATTTGGTTGCGATTATAGATTCTGATTCATCCTATGGCTGGATTTACCGCGAAGGAGCGATATCAATCGGTGTGATTGCCCATTCCAACAGCGTGATATCCGGGCATGGCCCCGGTGTTACAACAGTTCTGACATCTGCTTTGGGCAGAATAAAGCCGTTTATTGAAAACGATGCCAATCTGGTAAAATTATTACCGTCTTCATGATTTATTCATCTTTGGGAATTAAATTAAAAAAATTGTACAATCGGGTAACAGAATGCAGGAGTGAGTGGGGAGGACATAGACCAAGCAGGTGAAACAATAGTACAAAAAAAATGCTATAACAGTTACAATTAAATTTGATGCAACTCCGGATTATAACCGGTGTTTAATATAAAAATCTATATTAATATCCGTGAAAGGTTGGCAGGAGTCCACCGGTTCACAAAATAGTATTTAACAGGCGACAACTTATTGTGGAGCAATGATGCAAAAATTTGTCATCAATTTGATATCACTGGAAATTCGCAAATGGGACCTGGAAAAGCAACGACTGTATATGAAGATTGTTCTGGTTATAAATAAGCAGGAATATCAGTCAAATGTGGAGCTTTCCCTTACCCAGCCGAATGAGATGATGGAAGAATTTTTAAATAAATTAAAAATTGAGAGCGACCAGAAAATTCGAAACGGCGAATCTGAAGAAATGGAATTTAGTATTGAAATGATGAATGAGAATTTCGTTCGCCAGAGGGTTCAGGCCCACTTTAAAAAGATTTCAGCAGAGCTGAACAATCCGAAACGCAAAAAGGGGCGCTCACGAATGATTTTCAGTACGCACCTGGACGTGTATAATGAAAATGTGGATATCGCCTTTTTACCTCAGCACATCCAGTTCTTTATTGTGTTGAACTGGGTACGAAAATATTATGAACGGGAAGAGTATCAGCGTGCTATTGATCCGCTTCGCAGGCTGTTGAAAATCCGGCCGGATTACGGTATAGCATATAAATGGCTGGCCCGTTCCCTTAAAAAAGTCCGGAAATATGATGAAGCGATGAGGAACTATGAGCAATACGCCCGGCTGGAGAATTCTCTGGATGCCAAACTGGATCTGGCTAAATCCTACCGTAAAGGGAAACTGTTTGACAAATCGGAGGAAATTTACAAGCAGATTCTGAAGGATGATCCGGAAGAAAAAGAGGCCAGAATGGGTCTGGCGCAGATCTATTATGCCCGTTTTGATGAAAAATATATACCCATATTGGACAGTCTGTATGAAGAGGATTCCCAGTGGGTTAATGACTGGATCAAAGAAGAATTTAATTTCCGGATTTATGAAGCTCCGAAAACACTGCTCAGTCCCATAGAGGCATCCAAATATCTGGGGCTTGCTAAAGTATCCGAACTGACACAAATGGCTTTTCGTAATGAAGTGCCCTCGCACTTCAATCCGTCCAGGGCTCGCATGAGTTTCTTTAAGGAGGAAATTGATCAATGGGCTTTGGTCATGAACCGTTACCATATCCTGCCGCGAGAAGTGACGCTTCACCCCGAGAATCTGACGCAAGTGGCTGCTCCATCTGTTCCGGTTGAGGAGGAAGAAGCCGAGAAAAAACCGGTTGCGGAGGGAAAAATAGCAAAGCCGCGATCTGCCCGGGTTGAGAAAATCATTCGCGAGATCAGGGAAGCCAAAGCTCAGCGATTAGCCAGACTCAAGGAGAATGCGGCCGTAAATGAAACTGAATCTCCGGCACCCAAACAGGAAAAGAAAAAACGTGGCCGCCCGTCGCGTAAAAAGCAGATGCTGGATAATGGGCAGGGAAATGGTCATGATGTTCGGCAAACAAAAGAAGATCATAAACCCGAAAGTGGTAAACCAGCGCATAAGGGAGGAAAGAAGAAACGCGCCAAAAGCGGCGAAAAGGGGAAAAATTCAAACGGCCCGGAGGATGAGCCATCATCTGCAAAAATCCCGGGCCAGGTAAAATATATCCTTCAGGAAGATAAATCCTGATGATTCCCTTCCGGCAGATTTGCCATGCTATCCGGCTTTAGAGAGAAATTATCACTCCCAAAGCAAGCTACTGCTTGCAGCCGCTGTCGTGCAGTGGCTAAGAGCCAGGTATCGGGTGTCAGGTATCAGATAAATACAGTGCAAAAACTAAAAAACAACAGATAAACAAATTGACAGTTAGGATAATTGGTGGACTTTTTTGTCTTTCTCAATCCACTGATTTCACAAATTATTTTGACTGCCCGCCGTGTAACAAAACTATAATAAAGGTAATGGAGAGAGGGAGTAAGTTGATTAATCATATTCCAATCCCCGGGGCTGTAAAAAGGTATGTAATCTATCTGTCCTCCGTGGCGCTAACGTGCTCAGTGATGAATAATTCAGGTTTTATAGTATCAAATTATTTATTAATATTAAAATGAATTTAGTTGTCAGCCTTTGAAAAATCCCAGGTGACGTGAAGCATATGGCGAAAGTTGTGACCATAATACTGGCCGGAGGACAGGGGAGCCGTCTTTATCCGTTAACCAAGATGCGAAGCAAACCGGCAGTCCCTATTGCCGGAAGATTCAGGTTAATTGATATTCCCATAAGCAACTGCATTCACTCCAATCTAAAGAAGATATTTATCTCTACTCAGTTCAGCAGTGAATCTTTACACCGGCATATTTTCGTTACTTACCGCTTTGATAATTTCACCAAGGATTTTGTAACCATCCTGACTGCACAGCAGACGCTGGATAATCGGGAGTGGTACCAGGGCACGGCCGATGCCGTTCGTCAAAACCTTCGTTTTCTGCGCACCGAAGGCGAACTCATCCTGATATTGTCGGGAGATCACCTCTACCGCATGGATTACCAGAAATTTATTGATTTCCATATTCAAAAGAGTGCCGATATCAGTATATCCGTGTATCCTGTCCCCTACACTCTGACGCCTGAATTCGGGGTGATGAAGGTAAACCGTAATGGCCGGATCGGGTCATTTTTTGAAAAGCCGAAAGTTAAAGAAGACCAGGATCAAATGCTGATTCCTGAATCCACCTTCCGGCAGTTCGGAATCGAACCGGCGGGACGAACTCACCTGGCTTCCATGGGTATCTACATTTTCAACTGGGATGTCTTGAAGGAATTACTGGAAAATACGGAATTCAGCGACTTCGGGAAAGAGGTCATACCTTTTGCCTTAAATAAGAAAAAAGTTTACGGTTATTTTTTTGATGGATACTGGGAGGATATCGGTACTATCAGCAGTTTTTTTAATACTCATATGGATCTGACCAATGCCTTGCCGCAATTTAATTTTTATGATGAAGAACATCCCATTTTCACACATCCACGCTTTCTGCCAGGTTCTAAAATACTTTCCTCGCAGGTCACAAATGCTATTCTCTGCGAAGGGAGTATTATCAATCGCTCGAATATCTCTCAATCTATTATTGGCATCAGAACGCGCATAGGAGAAAATTCCCGCTTGCACAGGACCATTGTGATGGGTGCGGATTATTTTGAATCAAAGGAGCATATGTCCGACAATGAAGCTGATGGAATACCTAACGTTGGCATTGGGATGGATTGTGAAATTCAGAATGCCATTATTGACAAAAATGCCCGCATCGGACATGGTGTAAAATTAATAAACACCCGTGGCCTTCAGGATGAAATGTCAGAAAATTATGTGATTCGGGATGGAATTATTGTCGTTCCAAAAAATTCAATAATACCTAATGGAACCGTAATTTAGTGGGTGGAAAAATTCTCGGTAAAACTTAAAGGATCTGTACACATTTATAAACGATACTCAGTGTTTTTGTCCGGTGAATACAGCTTGATAAAGATCGGAAATCTCCTGAAATGGTCAGAATAATTGAAACTAAAACATTTATCGACCGGAATTCCAGCGTACCGGAACTGGACGTAAATGATAAAGAATGATGTTAATTTTACATTCCCATAACAGCGGTGATTTCAGTAATAACAAATAGTTGAGCATAATTTAAAGCGGAGTTTGAAATTTACCCAGACCACTGATTACAGACCTTCACATCTGTATGTGGTTTGAAAATTATATTTAGGAAATGGTCGTTTTTTGCTGGCAGCAACCGTCGATCTTCCAGTAAATAATAGGCCCTCACGAATAAAACACACAGGAATGAAATAACCGTGGCTGAAAAGTTTTATTCCTTTGAAAATTTTGAAAAATATGACTGGTTGACCGCCGGTTATTTAAGCATCTGGATTTTGCTTATTATAATCAATTACAGTATTATCCCTGGCGCCTTTCTGTTTCTTGGATTACATTTTGCTGTACTTTCCGTTGTGTTTTTTCTGGGAGGTATAGCCGCAATATCCACAGCATTGAGGCTTATTAAACACTGGTACCAGTTTCTATTCCTGCCACTTTTTTTCACGGCCCTTCATTATCTTATTCCTGTTATCCATCCGGGCAATCTGGACATGATATTAATCAGGATAGACAGGATTTTTACCGGAACAGATCCGACAGTCTGGCTGGAACGCTTATATAATCCTCTGTTAGTTGAAATAATGCAATGGAGCTATCTGACATTTTATTTATTACCTCTAATGATTTTGATTCCGCTGTATGTTCGAAATGATTTCAGGAAATTTAACCGGTTTGGATTCAGCATATTACTTACGTTCTATTTGTCCTACTTTGGATATTTGATATTTCCTGCACTGGGACCCCGGTATTTCCTTGCACATGAGCAGACCATTATTCTGGATGGAACGGGCATATATCATTCCATAAGTGCAGCATTGAACGGACTTGAAAATATTCAATGGGATGCTTTTCCCAGTGGCCATGTAGCCGTGGCACTGGTCTATTCTTATTTTGCATCACGCTATTTCCCCAAGATCTTTTATATAACCATCCCGGTGGTATGTTTTTTAATCCTTTCCACGGTATATCTGCGTTATCATTACCTGGTGGATATTGCAGCCGGAATGGTTTTATTTGCCATCATTATTGCCATAGATCGTCTGGTATACCGTATAAATATCCAATGAAAATTTAATAATTTATCTTGACAAATTCTTCACAAGCGCTTAAATTAATTTAGCTGAAAAAAAATTAAATATGATCATAATTGTGTAAAAAGGAATTAGGAGATAAATTCTGGATGATAAAAAACATTAAAAACAGATAAACGGATTAAGATACTTTAAGACATAAAAAATTTGGCTTTTCTTGTTAACAAATTCTCAAACCCATGTCTGAATCAGATATCTATCGTATCGCCTTTAATGAAAGGATTGCCATGGATTCATCTCAAAAATTAAGACTCCTAACCTTAAAGGAAGCCGCAGAATATCTCCGCATGCATAAAGGCAGTTTGTACAGGCTCCTGGAAAGTGGAAAAATTGACATCCCTGCCATCAAATTAGGCGGAAAATGGCTTTTTAACCTAGAAAGCCTGAATCAATATCTGATGACTAAAGAGCAACAACGTAATTAACCAAACCGATTCGATTTCCTTCCGAGCATCCCACCATAAGGGAAAGAAAGGATTTGTGATGATAAGATTTTCCATCATTTTCCTGCTGGGTGCATTGGTATTTGCCCATGCCCAGTCTAACAAAGATTGTATGATGTGTCACTCAGCTCCCGATCTGACCGGATTGACTGAAAACGGGACTGAAATTTCCATGTTTGTTGACCTTAAGCAGTATGAAGTGTCTTCTCATTCAGGATTGAGTTGCGTGGATTGCCATCAGGACCTTGAAGGCGTTACGGAATTTCCTCACGCCGAAAATCTTGCCCGGGTAAATTGCGGAAATTGCCACAGTGATGTACAGGAAATCTATGATAAAACAAAACATGGCCTGGAATTTATTGCGATGCCGGAACTGGCGCCCAAGTGTTCGGATTGTCATACTACTCATGATATTCTGCCGGCGGACAATCCCGAATCATCAACCTATTTCCAGAATTTGCCCAATACCTGCTGTGGCTGCCATGAAGAACGAAGTGCCCAGGTAGAGTCTGCTTTTAAACAACCTTGTGTCCGTGCGGAATATCTGCGAGGTGTTCATGGTAAAATGGTTTTGGAAGGTATTGACAGTGCACCCACCTGTAATACCTGCCATCCTGCACATTCCATTCGTAAACGAATTGATCCCCAGTCAACCATTTATCGCCTAAATATTGGTACCACCTGTGGAAATTGCCATATTGATGCTCTGAGCGAATACAGCCAGTCTATTCATTCCCGGGCATTATCCCATGGTGTTCTGGAATCTGCTACCTGTACAGATTGTCATGGTGAACATCAGATCCTTCATCCCGATTCGGCCAGTCTGGTTGCTGCCCATGATGCCTGTATCGAATGTCATAACAATGAAGAGTTGATTCGAAAATATAACCTGCCTCCAACCGTGGTATCTACGTATGTGGATTCCTATCATGGATTATCTATAAGGCTGGGAAGAGATGATGCGGCAACCTGTGCCAGCTGCCACGGAAATCACCGGGTGCTGGAAGACAGTGATCCATTTTCCACCGTCAATAAAAATAATCTGGTTGAAACCTGTTCAAAATGTCATAAAAATGTGACGGAATCATTCGCAGAAAGTTATACCCACGAAGCGATGTTGATACGTGGGAACCCTGTAAATTATTATATTACATTAATTTACATAATTCTAATTGTGGGCGTAATTGGAGCCATGTTCGCTCAAAACATTATCATATATCTCAAATACATCAAATATAAAAAGAAAGAAGAAAAACAGTATTATGTTATTCGGTTTAAACCTGCAGAAATACTTCAGCATGCACTCCTGATGTCCTCATTCACCATCCTTGCCATCTCAGGTTTCGCACTCCGTTTTCCGGATGCCTGGTGGGTGGGGGCCTTTGGAAGCCTTGGAATTGATGAATGGGGAAGGCGGATAATTCATCGATCGGCAGCAGTGGTTCTGATAGCAGTCAGTCTCTATCATCTATATTATATTGCCTTTACACAGCGCGGGCGCTATTTATTCAGACAAATTATGATCAGTTTCAGAGATCTGCCCGAAACCTTGCAAACTTTGAAATATTACATGGGCCTGAGCAGAGCCAAACCCCGATACGAAGAATTTGATTATACCGAGAAAGCGGAATACTGGTCTCTGGTCTGGGGAACTGCTGTAATGACCATTACCGGTTTTGTTCTCTGGTTTCCCATACTGGTGACCGGTTATGCCCCCAGCTGGATCATCAGGGCTTCAGAACTTATCCATTTTTATGAGGCCATCCTGGCTACCCTGGCAATTGTGGTGTTTCACCTCTTTTTTGTTATTTTTCATCCCGAACAATATCCAATGAATCTCTCCTGGTTAACTGGCAAAATGTCCCTGCGTGCTGCCGTACATAAGCATCCCCGCTGGATTGAACGACTTCTCAAGGAAAAGAAAAATATTGAGCTATTGCCGGAGGTTATTCAGGCGAATTGCAGTACATTGGATGATGTGGAAAATTATCTTAAATTTGGAGATCTCTACCGTGAGATCCAGGAGGGGAAAGTTTATTAATTTTCCGACTATGGAAGCAAACTGAAAACCTGCTGAATCGTTTCAAGAGGGAAATCCCCCAAAGTGGTTTCATCGGACAGAACGATACCGGAGACATGCTGTTTGAGCATATGATAAAAATGTACCACTTCAGACCGGGAAGGCTGAGGATGAGTCACCATGTACTGAAAAACCTGACCGGCGATTATTACAGGCTTTTTCTTAAACAAAGATAGCTCAATTATTTTATCCTGCCAGTCTGCCAATTCTTTTGGGGAAATAAAGGTACCTAAATCACCCCGGCAATACCACAGACCATCCGATGCATCAATGATGGCGCCAAGATCGTTCAATGCAGACGGAAATTCAATTTTTGCAATTAGTGCCGGCTGATAACTCAAATTCCTGCAGTGGGAACGCAAATCCTGCAAATCCCGGGCGCTTGACACATAGGAAAGTGCCAGGAATCCGATCTGATACGCTGCGGCCAGTTCCAGATAAATATTAAAATGTTCCATCTGCTTCTGAAAGGGATAAATACGGTCTTTAATCAGGATGCCCGCTCTGCTTCGAAGTATACCTCCCGCATTTACTTTGGTGATCAGTCTTGAAGTCTCCGCTTTTATTACACTCAACCGGATGCTCCCATCCTGCAACAATAATTCATCTCCCTCTATAATAAAGCGAAAGAAATTTTCTGAGGGAATGGGAATTTCGTTTCCGTCAGAATCATCTGCAGGAATCAAATTTTTTATCTCATCCTTACCCAGTGACATTTCCGCATTGAATTTTCCGATTCTCAGTTTGCTGCCAGGGAGGTCCAGGTAGAAGGAGACTTCCTGGTCCCTGATTCCGGTGGTAACATAATGTATATATTCTTCCAAATCACCGGAATTCATATGTACCGCATTTAATCGAAAGTGGCATAAGGAATGACGGGCGCAATAATTGAGGAATGGCAGATTGAGACTTGACGGACCCAGGGTGCTTATGATTATAAATTTTGGCAGCGATTGCATTGGGAATTCGCTTGATTCAAAAATTGGTTTTGAAAATTGTTATTTATATTTCATTTATTGGTGTTTATTAATAACTTATATTCGGTTTTACAGGACAATGTAATCATTTTTTTTCTTAATTAATTTGATCGAAAAAGATGATAAAACAAATCACAAAAAAAATTGAAGGTCAGGGTAAGTTACTTTTAAAAGCCATACTTGGGATTTTTTTTCATCACCGGGACAAACCTGTGCCATCCCTGAACAAGATGAACAAAATTCTGATTCTTCGTCTGGACCAGCGTATTGGAAATGGATTCTTATTACTTCCCCTGCTCAGAGCCATTCGTTCCAGTTTACCTCACTCTGAGATCCATTTGCTGATACACTTCCCGGTTGCGGATATCCTGTATAAATTCACAGGAAATCTGGTAAATTGTTACTGGCCTTATAATCAGAAAAAAATATTGAGCAATCCCTTCTTTTTATTAAAATGGCTTTATAATTTACGCTCCGAAAAATTTAATCTTATTCTGAGCAGTCATAATCCGGATAATTTTTCCCTCTCCCAGGCATTGCTGGGTGAATGGTGTTCTGCTGATATCCTGGCTGGTTTTAACTGGAAAAACAGCCGGGATTTTTACGATGTTGCCATCGATTCATCTGCGCAAAAACATTATGCCGAAGCCCAACTGGATCTCTGGCGATGTTTTGATCCGGAGGCGCGACTGCAATGGGGCGGATTGGAAATTTCATCCGCTGAAATCAAACAACTATATGATAACCAAGATCTCACTGATTACCGCGGTCGGGCTCTGCTTTGGATTGGTGCTACCGGTAATAAATCCTTACCGCGGGATCTTATTTCATTCCTCTATGAACAAATCAGTAGGCAGACCGGCTTAAAAATTACTATGGCACTGGGCCCCTCAGATCTTCATATTCTGGACGATTTGCCTTTATCCCTGAAAGGAAGAACTCTTGTATGGCAGCATCCTCTGGATAAAACGGCAGTTTTTTTTGCGGGTCAGCAAATCTTTGTTTCCGGAGATACCGGGCCGGCACATCTGGCACTGGCTCTGGGACTTCCTGTTCTGATGATTTTTATGAGCACGTCCAGACATCAGTATGGGTATCACGATGATGTGAAAAGATTTTCCCTGGACTATAGGAGCATTCCTGAAGATCACAATATAATCAGCGATTATCTGAAAAAACTGGGAAAGGTTTCCCGTGAATCCTGAAAACCAACAGATCAGGACGATCCTGGTCATTCAACTGCGTGCAATCGGTGATGTTATTTTGACAACCCCGGTTTTTTCAGTACTGAGAAAAAAATACCCGCATGCCCGGATACATTTTCTGACTCAGGCCGGAATTCATAAACTGGTTGATGGTCTGGAAGAACTGGATTCTGTAATTGTTTACCCGTTCGCCGGAATGAATATTTTTAGTATGATGGCATTTTATATTAAAATTCGAAGGCAGAAATATGATCTGGTGGTGGATTACCAGTGTACACCGGGTACGGCTCTGATCAGCCGTTTATCCGGAGCTGCATTGAGAATCGGCTGGAAAATGGACCGCCGCCAATGGGCTTACAATTTATTTTCCACGGCCAATGTTCGTCAGGAATATGTGGCGGTGCAGAAATGCCATGCTCTGGAAGAAATCGGAATCAATGAAGTGAATCGTTCCCTCAAAGTTGTGATTTCCCTGCAGGAAAGAGAAATGGTGCAAAACTATTTTGAACATCTGCAAATAGATGAGGGACGGTTCCGGGTAAACATTACCCCCCTGGGAAAACGGCCGGCACGTCAGTGGATTCCAGAATATATAACTGCTTTGTCTGACGAGTTGATTGAAAAATATCATGCGGTTGTATTTTTTAATCACGCTCCGGGGGAGGAGGCGTCTGTGAAACGCATTGCTGCCATGTGCCGGAATAAAGTGCGAGTTCTTCCGCTATGGCCACTTTCAACTTTTTCAGCATTTCTCAGCATGATTGATCTCCATATCTCTTATGATAACGGACCAAAACACCTGGCCATGGCTGCCGGTACTCCCACCATCAGCCTGTTTGCTACGGATTTTCCGGTACTTTGGAATCCACCCGATGATCCCGGCCATCCCTATCTGGTCTCCGATGTACCATGCCGATTCTGTCGGCTGCGTGAATGTCCCATAATGATTTGTATGAAGCAGATCCAGGTTGCTGATATCATTCAAAAAATGATTGAAATTCCGGCCCTTCAGGGAAAAATATTGTTGTGATCGTCATTGCAGGGCATTTTTTTGAAACCGGCAGAAGCCTTATTAATAATCCTTTGCCCGGCTCCTTTTTGGCGGAACAGACCTTTCGAGTACCCGAGAGGGCCACATTCCGGAATAAGGGTGGAAGTCGAGCTTCTAAATAAAAAAAATCGATCATGATATATTTACAGAATTTGGTTATATTTTGTTTTCACTAAATCATTATCCGATGACAAGGAATTGCTCTGGCTTACAATGACCGACATTAAATTGATTTCAGAGGGTTTAAAGAATAATAATTACCGAATTCTGGCAAGAGCCATCAGTCTGGTTGAAAACGAAGATGAACAGGCGGACGGGTTGCTTAATGAGGTATTCCGGGATACTCCTCCGGTATATCGCCTGGGAGTGACCGGACCCCCCGGTGCCGGGAAGAGTACCCTCCTTTCCAGACTGGTCAGATTGTTTCGGGAACAGCAGAAAAAGATAGGTATCATTGTTGTGGATCCGACCAGTCCCTTCACTGGCGGAGCGGTCCTGGGTGACCGAATTCGCATGAATGAATTGTCATCCGATCCGGGTATTTTTATCCGCAGCATGGCCACCAGAGGCAGCCTGGGTGGTTTGTCCAGAACCGCACAGGATGTGGCAGACCTGATGGCAGTGGCTGGCATGGATTTAATAGTATTTGAAACAGTAGGTGTTGGCCAGGGAGAACTGGATGTGGCCAGAGCCAGCGATACAACGGTAGTCGTTCTGGTTCCGGAATCCGGGGACAGTATACAGGCTATGAAAGCTGGGCTGATGGAAATTGCGGATATATTTGTTATTAACAAATCGGATCGCGACGGTGCGGAAAAGATGAAAATAGAACTGGAGATGATGCTACAACTCCGCGCGGGGGAGGATAAATGGATTCCACCCATTGTGAAGACCATTGCCAATAATGGTGATGGGATAAATGAATTATTTGATACGGTTCAGCAACATGGCAAATACATCAGAAATGCCGGTATTTTAAAAGATAAGCGATCTGCCCGCATGATTGAAAAAATTCAGGCGCTGGTGTCGCGAGACCTGCTCAATCAGTTCTGGAGCCCTGGCCGGCAGGAGCTTTTAAAAAATAAACTTGAAGAACTTCTTGATCGAACATTGCTACCTGTAAACCTTATTAAGGATTTAAAGAATCTGGAAAAATAAAAAAACCTATCAATGCTTGTATCCGAACTTGCCATTTTCTGTAAATTTTAATATGATTATGTCCTTAGCTCAGCATATTCAATTTTAATACACATAATGGGTATTATGTCCTGTATATTGTCTTATGGAAACTCACTCCCTGGTGAGCATAGTCAAAACAAGATGGATCTCTGCATTCCCCCTCTTGCCAAGAGAGGGGGACGGCCTGCCCGGCCTGTCCGGCTTTAGACCGGGCTTCGGACGGGGGGGGGGTGTGTTTAACTATAAATTATTTTATTTGACTCGGTATAATCCATTTACATCTATATTCAATAGGCTGAGCTAAGGTCACAATCATAAATTTTAATTATCTTTACAGCACCATGTATTCTGAAAACATCTCATCATTGCATTATTTTTGACGAAGATAACAAGAAAAACAAATAGACTTTAAAAGTTTATTCTTTTATATTTTAAGCTAAATTTTGGCAGGATTTTCTTCATGGGTAATAAGATTTCCAAAAAGAAGCAGATGTTTTCTCTGTTGAATTATAAATTTGCCAACATGTGGGAGGAATCTATTACTCAAAGTGACAACACCCCGGTGGATGAATCCGAGAAATTCTCTGACAATTATTCTTCTCACCTGCTCAATAAGGTATACAATTTTTACAAGAGTATAATCCAGAATCTGAACAGTGGGCTGATTGCTCTGGATTTGAATGGTGAAATAACTTTTGTTAACCATACGGCCGTGCACATGCTTGGTTATGACCGGGAGGAGCTTCTGGGAAAAAATATCAGGGATCTCTTTGCATCAGATTCTGAATCCCGGAAGTGTCAACGGGCTATTTTTCTTCCACATAAACGTATCAATGACAGGGAAGTGAATTTTCTTCAGCAGGATGGTACCTCAATTGTGGTGGGTGTGAGTTCCTCCCAGATACACGATGAAAACAATAACTTTGATGGAATTGTTCTGCTTTTTCGGGATCTTACCGAAATTCGCCATTTAAAACTGCAGCTGGAAAGAATGGAACGCCTGGCTTTGCTAGGAGAGTTGTCTGCTGGTATTGCACATGAAATCCGTAATCCACTGGCGGGAATCCGGGCGGCCGCCCAGTTACTGGAAGAGAGTGACGGAAAACCTGAGTTCGAACAGCAGGTAGTGGAACGAATTATCCGTGAAGTTGATAAGGCCAATAAATTACTGAAGGAATTCTTTAAATTCGCCAAACCGGGTAAGCCCAGGCTTAAATTTCATGATATTGAGTTGCTGATCGATGGAGTGTATCTTCTGTTATCTCCCCAGATAAAACGAAAAAATATTGAATTCGTTGCTGAATTTGGCGAAGATATCCCGGAAGTATATGTTGATGATACCCAGCTTGAACAGGTTATTGTCAATCTGTTTCTGAATGCCGCGGATGCCATGGCAGGAGGTGGCAAACTGAGTGTCAAAACTTACCGGAAAAATCTTAATATTCTGGATCAAAAGGACCAGCGAATTGATATGAATAATAATCAGCTGAATTATGTTTTTGTGGAAATCACAGATACCGGGGAGGGAATACCCGAACACAATATTGATAAAATATTTAATCCTTTTTATACCACCAAACAGAATGGTTTAGGACTGGGTTTGTCAATCTGCAGCCGGCTGATCAGTGAAAACGGTGGTAATATCGATATCTATAGTAAAACAGGGCAGGGTACAACAGTTACTATTGCCCTTCCATCTTTTGTTCATTCTTAGGATCTGATTGGTTACTGTTTTCGGAGAATCAAAATGAGTGAAGTAAAGAGACTTCTAATTGTTGATGATGAGGAAGCATTAACGTTTAGTTTATACCAGACTTTCATAAATGTTCCCATCGAATGTGAGGTACTGACTGCATCAAATGGGGATGAGGCTCTGGCACGGATTGAAGAAAAACGTTTTGATCTGGTCATAACTGATATAGCCATGCCCGGTATTAATGGACTGGATCTGCTGTCCATGATTAAAGCGCGGGACGCTAAAACTAAAGTTATTGTTATCACAGCTTATGGATCTGATGATAACAAGGAACAGGCTTACCGGCGTGGTGCCGATAATTATATGGAGAAGCCGTTTGATCTGTATGAAATTAAAGACCTGGTTTTAAAATTGCTCGCATAGAAAAATGGTATTAGTTGGAAATTTAAAAGACTTACGTTTAGCCAATATCATACAATTGAATTGTATGGAGCGAAACATCGCCAAGGTAACCGTCACTTCTCATGAGGGCAGCGGATATTTATATTTTGCCGAGGGCCAGATCGTTCATGCAGAATTCAGCCCTTACATTGGTGAAAAGGCGGTCTATGAAATGCTGGCACTGTCCGACGGGCAGTTTAAAGTGGAAGCGGGTGTTCAGGCTCCCGCACATTCGATTAAACGGCCATGGAATTCTGTGGTACTGGATAGTCTCAGGGAACTTGATGAAAAAAGCCAGGAAACCACCTCTGTCCCCAGGAAAGTTTACTCAATACTTTCGTCCCAGAAAATAATTAAAAATGTTATGGTTCTGGATTATAACGGAAAGCTTCTGGAAGGAAGTTCTGCCGATCAACTGAACCCGGTTTTCCTGAGCTTTTTGTGGTACAAATTGAAAAAAGTTCTGACACTTTTTTATAATGACAGCTATCGTTATGCTTTTTTAAGGGGAAACGAGGGGTATCTGTTTATTGTTGAATTCCGGGCAAACCTGATTGGCCTGGAAACGGGTCTGAATATTATTACAGACGATTTTTTAAATCTGGTCCATAAATTACTGAAAGGAATCGAATAGGGTATATAATGAGAGGTATGTTTTACTGAATGGGGCGGAGATTCAAGTTTTTGAATTGTATACCGGTGTTGAATCAAAGGTAAAATAATGATTAAAGAATTCCTAAGAGATCTGACTGTGATTGAATCAATTGAAGCGGTCGCAGTTTATGCAAACGATAATACTATTTTAGATTCCTGGACCCGACCCAATTTTCAGAATAAGGTTCTGGAAGAGTTATGTTTACATTACCTGCAGCTGTTTTCACTTTTGGAAACCGATATTAGGAATTACAGGGAAATTGCTACTTCCCATGACAGGGGATATATTTATGCACGGGCATTACCTGATGTATTACTGGTGGTCATTTCCAGGATTCCGGTTGAAATTTCATTATTGCGGTTAATTATTAATGTTAAAATTCCTGAATTATTATCCTCCAGGTCCTTTCAAAAAAAGATAAAAAAGGTTTCTTCAGATAATTACAATTTTCTGGATAAACAATTCCTTGATGATTCGGAAAAAGAATATTTAAAGAAGCTGGGATTATAATTATATTTTCTATGCAAATGATTAATATTTAATTATTTAATGCCGATTATAATTTAGCACTCTTAAAGCAAATTGTGGTTGATTATACGGGGAATAATGGAAAAAATCAATTCAAATATGGTATTTATGGTGAATCAGGAACACTCTGCTGATACCTCCAGCCTTTTGCATCTAGAATTGGCAGTGGTCTCACAGCTGGACGGACAAAAAACAGTTGCGCAAATTGCCGACAATCTGGCGCTAAACACACAGGAAGTGGAAGAAATTTTTAAGAAACTGGTTTCCGCACAAATATTAGTGCTTCTGAACAGATCCGGCGAAAATAATCAACTTCCCGCAGATTTTTTTAAAATTCTCAAGCATGAAATGACCCTTTTACTTGGACCTGTTGCCGCGATTATCCTGGAGGATGTTTTGGAAATGATGAGGATGAGTAGGGAAAGTTTTGAAAGAAGATATTTGCCAACATTAATTGATCTGCTAACTAATCAGATTGATGATCCGGTGAAACAGATAGAATTTCAACGGAATATATATCCCAAAATAAAAAATTATATGTTAAGATGAAAAAATTAGCTTACTTTAGCCTTCGTCTGAAAATTGCCATTTTTATTTTGATTGGTACACTAATTTTCAGCGCCATCATTCTATATATTACGGACCGCTATGTAAATCGTACTCTTACCGAATCACTCATAGAGCAGGGACATATTGTAGCCACTAACATTGCAGAGCTGGCGGCAGAGAAAATTATTGAAGAAGATATGGTAGGGATGAAAACTATAATTGAAAAAAATAAATATTATTCTAATATAGAATATATTTTGATTGAAGATTTCAGTGGACGGATTTTAACCGATACCTATAATGCCAATATCCCGCCGGAAGTCATTTCGGGACATACGGATACCGAATTTGGTGATAGATCGACCTTTGGTGTCAAACTGATAAATATCACGTCACGGAAAAGTGAAATCTACGACATCAAACAGCCGATTAAAGAGGGTTTGCTGGGATTTGTCCGGGTGGGGATGAAGAAATCCTTTGTGGACAATAAAATAATGGAAACCATTATTTATTTGAGCCTTGTTTTTGTAATTGGCATATTTTTAGCTATCACACTTACAATTTTTATTATTACATTACAATTCAGTAGGCCCATTGCCCATCTGACTGATATGGCCTATAAGATCAGCATGGGAGATTTTGACAAGCCAATTCGCGTTCAGGTTAAAAATGAGATAGGTGTCTTAGCCGAAGCTATTGAAAGAATGAGAGAAAGTTTGAAGTCTTCCCTAGAACGTCTCAAAAGTCGATAATTTTTTAGCAACAGAGTTTATAAACGTAAGGAGACCCAGATGGTCCAGGTGAGAAAATTAAAAGATGGCAGCCGGCAAGTGATCCTCACGGCTAAACAATTCGATGATATTACAAAGGTATTATCTGAACTGGCAGCCAAAACTAAAGCTTCAACCATTTTACTTGCCGATATCAGCGGTCAGTTGATTACCCAGCGGGGTAACACCGAAGATATAAATACCGCCATTTTGAGTGCATTGGCCGCCA
Source organism: uncultured Caldithrix sp. (assembly GCA_964461135.1). GTDB lineage: Bacteria > Calditrichota > Calditrichia > RBG-13-44-9 > RBG-13-44-9 > RQOF01. Next base: position 28,255 of record CAYWTB010000011.1, read on the forward strand.
GTGATTTTGCAGCCACCTCGGAAATGGCAAAATTGGTGGGAGAAGATGCAAAATTTAAATTACTCTTCCATGAAGGGGAAAAACGAAATGTTTACCTCTCAAATATAGGTGACAATTTTTTCCTGGTGGTCGTTTTTGATGTGAGTGTTACTCTTGGTCTGGTGCGTATTTATACCAAAAAAGCAATCCACAGCCTGATCCAAATTTTTGAAGAAAGTGAACAGTCTGAAGATGCTAACAAAATCATTGACAAAGATTTTTCAAGTATGTTGGGTGATATGCTTGATGACTCCTTCAAATAAATCATACGCGAATAGAATATTGTGTCAATCAAACTTACGGGGATGTTGAATGTTTATTAATTGGGCTTTACAGGAGATTAATCTTAAAATTGTATATTATGGTCCCGGAATGAGCGGTAAAACTACGAATTTAGAATACATTCATTCCAAATTAGATCCTTCTCTAACTGGTGAACTGGTTACCTTAAAGACCAAGGAAGATCGTACTATATTTTTTGATTTTATGCAGATTGAAGTCGGAAGAATAAAAGGCAAAAAACCCAAATTTAATCTCTATACCGTACCGGGTCAGGTCTATTATGCCTCCAGCCGTAAAATCATTCTGAATGGTGTGGATGGCATAGTCTTTGTCGCCGATTCCCAGAGAGATCGTATGGAAGGGAATATTGAAACATTGCTGGATCTGGAAAATAATCTTCTGGCCTCAGGATTTTCACTGGAAACCTTCCCCTGGGTGATACAATACAATAAACGGGACCTTCCCAATGCCGAATCCGTAGCGTTTCTTCAGAAAAAATTAAACTTCTTCAATGTTCCTCAATTTGAAGGTGTTGCCATCAAGGGAACCGGCGTATTTGATACTCTGAAATCTGTCATTAATCAGGTGATTCAGCATGTACAGAAGCAGTTGTAAGTAAAATTTCAGCTGAAAATTCCCATAAAAAAAGCCATCCGGATACAGACTTCGGATGGCTTTTTCATATTAAATGGATTTGGGGTGCTTATTCGGAATCTCCTTTTTCCGCCCATACCTGAGTCAGTTGCACAATTGTCTCAACCGCTTTTTCCATATCCTGGATGGAGATCCATTCTCTCTGGCTGTGAAAATTGTGACCCCCGGTAAAAATATTAGGAGTGGGCAATCCCATGTACGACAAACGGGCACCATCTGTACCCCCCCTGATCAGATTTTTTACCGGAGTTAATCCGGTTCTTTTGATGGCTTCCATGGCATAATCTACTACCTTAGGATGTTTTTCCAGTATGTACCGCATGTTGCGGTAGGATTCATCCACCTTAAATTCTCCGGTGGCACCCGGAAAACGGGAAAGAGATTCCTGCATGAGGGTCTTCAGAAATTCTTCTTTTTCTTTAAGGCCTTCTACTGTAAAATCGCGAATTAAAAATTTTATACTGGATGTTTCAGTCCCACCGTTAATGGCATGGGGATGAATATAACCCTCTCTTTTTTCAGTAGTTTCTGGGGACATGCGGTCAGATGGTAGGTGATCGATTATATCAGCCGTTACTTTAATAGAATTGACCAGTTTGTTCTTGGCATATCCGGGATGGATGTTTATGCCCTTGATGGAAATAGTTACGGTGTCTGCACAAAAAGTCTCATCTTCCAGTTCCCCTGCAGTTTCTCCATCAATGGTGTAAGCATATTTCGCACCAAAACTTTTTACATCGAAATATTTTGTGCCGGTTCCGACTTCCTCATCTACGGTAAAGGCAATTTTAATATCTCCATGTTTTATATCGGCATTATTCAGTAAAATTTCCACAGCGGTCATAATTTCTGCTAATCCCGCCTTATTATCCGCTCCCAGCAGGGTGGTGCCGTCTGAGGTGATTATATCATGTCCCACGCAGTTTTCCAGGGCCGAATCTATGTCGGGTTTGATTACCTGGGCGTTATCTTTGGGCAGGATGATTTCGCCCCTCTGATAGTAGCGGTGTATTACCGGTTGTACATTTGCACCCGAAACATCGGGAGAGGTATCCACATGGGCGATAAATCCGATAGGCGGTACTTTTACCGGATGAGTGGCAGGAAGATTAGACGGCAACGTGGCGAAAACATACCCATGTTCAGTTAACGTTGCATCCGTAAATCCCATTTCCTGTAATTCCTTAAGCAATAACCTGGAAAGCTCCAGTTGTTTTGTGGTGCTGGGGTATGAGGAAGAATTTTCGTCTGACTGGGTATCAATTCTGACATAATTCTGAAACCGTTGCACCATCTTATCACTATTTATTTTCATGAACCTTCTCCTTAAATGTATTTAGCTTTATGAAATATTATATATGATGAAATCTGTAAACAAACGCTATTATTTTTTAAGAAATCAAATAATTGCTTTACAGGTGAAACCCGGAGGGTTAATTTATCGTATCGTAGATGTTATCAGAAGGAGATCCTATGGAAATATTAGGTATTCTTATTGCCCTGGTGGTGGGAATATTACTGTTAAAAGTATTATTCTTTATTTTGAAAGCAGGTTTTTTTGTAATAACTTTGCCGATTCAAATACTCTTTGGTGTTCTGGGTGTGGTGATCATTGCTCTTCTGGTTCCTCTCATCATATTGCCTGTAATGCTGGCGGTGGTTATTCCCATTTTACCATTTCTGCTGATAATTGCCGGAATTATTTTTCTTGTCAAGCTGGCCGTTTAAATATTCCGACATCACATGATTGGCAATATATTTTGAAAGGATTAACTGATTTCTAATTTGAAGGGAAAGATAAAGACGTATTATCCGTTCCGGGTGGGATGAATGTTTGTAATTATACAACCTAACAGAAACTGAATTGTTTTTTCTACCCCGGGGCTTACCGGCCTTCCCAACTGCATACTCTCTGGTTGAATTCCCAGAAAATAATCAGGTATATCGCGAAACTCCTTCAGGAAAGAAAATAGAACTACGGGAGAGAAATTATGAGTGGAGACAGCAAAATGATTTATTTCCCCGGATTCAATTATGCGGAACTCACCCGGCTTTCCACCCCAGTTAATAATATCGATCCACAACCGGGATTTCCCGGACATTTCGCTGATTTTTCTCAGGTAATTTTCCGGATTACCATAAACATTTAAGGCGGTTGGATATCCACCTTCCTGCAGTTTTTCGACCAGAACAATACCTGCCGCATCATCTCCTCTCAGCTCATTTCCTATGCCGATAATCAAAGGCGTTGATTTAAGAATTTTCTTTAGTTTTGTGAGCTGTTCGTCCATTATTCCTTCATTGATTAAGCATAATTTAATCTAAAGATTATATGGAAAATAAAAAAACCATAAGGTAAAAACGGTCATCTTATGGCTTAATAAAAGGTTCTGTGCAATAGGACGTGAATGAAGGACTATCAAAAAAAAATATTATCCCCATTCCTCTTTCAGTAGAACATCCCTTCTGCAGGTAGGGCAGATAACTCTTACCATGTCCCAGCGGTCAATCTTCCTGTAATCCCTGGGGGAAACCGGATCCAGAATGCCGAATTCTTTCATTTTAGTTAGATATATAGTTGGGTTGGAATAGGCAATAGTTCCCAGTTTTTCATACAGATTCAGTAACTGGGCTTTAGGTGAAATGACTTTGCTACATAATTCGCACAATATCAGTTCATGCTCTATACTTTCTTGAGCTTCACTTTCATCAAAATAGGAGAGTTCGTATTCCCGGGAAAGTTGAATTCCCTTTTCGGTTGTGCAGTTCAATTCACATTCTCCGCAGAAAATACAGTTTCCATAATTACAGGTTATTTTACGAACGGCTTTGTTTTCGGTAATTATATCCTCCACTTTTATAGCTCGTGCCGGGCAAACTTCGGCGCAGGCGCCACATCCGATACAGAATTCTTCATAATATTTGGGTGCCGCCCGTAAGTTATCTGGTACAGGTGTAGGTTTTTTCGGGAATGGATGGGTGTAGGGACCTTTGACCAGAGCCGTTATGGCTTCTTTTAGTTCCCGTACTTTTGGCAGATACATGGACAACCTCCGTTGAGATAAGACCGGATTATTAAATAAAACTGAATTTATTCACCTGATTTTTGCGGGAAATCATCATGATATTTATCCATGACACTCCCTTCCCAGAGCGGGAAACCGGCGCGATGAGATCCCCGGGAGATGGCATGAGCGGCTGTTGGAGCCGTGAGGAGAACAAATACAATACACAAAATGGCTTTTATAGAAATGCTGTTCCATCCAAAGTGTATTGCCACCGCCAGGAGGATCAGCACTGTTCCCAGAGTGACACACTTGGTTGATGCCTGAAGCCTGTTATAGATATCAGGAAAACGGATTAAACCGGTGCATCCGGCAAAGTTAAAAAAGAGTCCAATAGAAACAAGGATAATTATGAGATTACTCATCGAATGTTCTCCCTTCCAGATATTTCGCCAGGGCAATGGTGCCTATAAAGGCCAGCAATGCCCAAGAAATGGCAACATTCATGTACAGGTCTTTTCCGGTGAACAGCGAAAGAACCGCACAGAAATCCACCATCAGGATGCCCAGAATATCGATAGCTACGGTCCTGTCCGGAGGCGTGGGTCCTGCTCCTACCCGGTATAAACAGAAGAAACTGCAAACCAACAGTACAATAAGAAAAATAATCATGATCACTCCACAAATTTTTTAAAGGTGGAAAGCCAGCGCTTTTTACTCGAATATTTTTTTTAGAAACTTTTCAAATTTGCTGACGATCAGAAGGGTTTCAACATCAGGATCATCTGATATAATATTAATCCAGTGAACATAGAGATTATCATCAATAAAATCCACAGTCAGTGTACCGGGAGTTAACGTGATGGAATTGGCCAAAAACGTCCGAGCTACCTCGCTCCGCAGATTGGTTTTTACCTTTACAATTCCCGGGCGTATAGGAATTTCCGGATGAAACACCCGATAAGTAACGTCCAGATTAGATTTTATCACATACCATAGAAATACCGGAAGAAAAACAAGCCCCCAGAACAGTCTGACAGGATTTAACAATTTGAGGATTTCGGCAGGGAAAATGTCACTGAACATCAGCACAATAATGAGTGCCGCCACCATACCGGCGATTACATCGGGTATTTTAACAGACCAGACGAATGCCGACCAGATGGCTACCAGCAATACAAATTCAAGGATTCTTTTTAACATAAGGAATAACTCCTGATAATTTTTAGGGCAAGGCATACCGCAGATAGTTATTCGGATCCAGTAATATATTGCGGGCGGATTCAAGGACAGCCGGTCCGTAGAAGGGATATAATACACCCAGACCAATACAGAGAATGGCAAGAATCACCATACCGGTTATCATAAGAGCAGGAACTTCTTTAATGTCCTGCAGGCGTTTGGGAAGGGATCCGAACAGGGAATACTTCTGCACTTTTACGAAAGAGATGAGGGTCATAAAACTGACGAAAACCGTTACCGCACCCAGGAAGTAAAATTTAGCCTGGAACAGAGCAATGATGATCACCAGCTTGCTCCAGAAACCGTTGAAGGGAGGAACTCCGGAAATTGACAGAGCCGCAATAGAACAACTTGTTCCCGTCCAGGGCATTTTCTTCATGAGACCTCCCAGCTGTTTAAGCTGCCGGGTTCCGGTAGTATATTCAAACGCGCCGGAGCAGAGGAACAGCAGTGACTTAAAAACGGCATGGTTGAGAAGATGAAAAAGTCCGCCCAGAATACCCAGCGGCGTTGCCAGTCCTATACCTACCATCACATATCCCATCTGGCTGATGCTGTGGTATGCCAGAAGCCGCTTGAAATCCCATTGGCCAACAGCTAGGAATACACCAACCACCATGGATAAACCACCCAGGACCAGCAATACTGTCCTGATTATGGGCACAATACCCATTATGACAAAGAAGATGCGGGCCACGCAATAAATACCAAGAGCTTTTATGATAAGCCCGGACAGCATGGCGGAAATGGGAGCAGGAGCAGAAGGATGTGCATCGGGCAGCCAGGCATGGAACGGCACCATAGCGGATTTCAGACCAAATCCCATAAGAAATAATGCAAAGGTAAAAAAGAGAAGATTCTTTGAAATTCCCTGGTGAATCACATTGGACATATCCGCCATATTCAGGGTTCCGGTAACCGAATACAGCAGCGCGATTCCCAGCAGGATAATGGAAGAGGAAACGCCGCCCAGCACCAGATATTTAAAAGATGCTTCAAGTTCTTCTGCCTCTACTCCAAAGGCAACCAGCGCATAGGATGCAATGGAGGCGATTTCCAGAAAAACAAACAGATTAAAAAAGTCACCGGTTAAAATGACTCCGTTCATACCGGCAATCATCAGAAGGTAAAGGGAATAGAATTTGTTCTGGGCTGTATATTGCTGCATATAAGGCAAGGCAAAAAGGGTAACCGCCAGAGTGATGATGGAGACAATCAGAATAAGCAACTGGCTGAGTGGATCCCATACCAGGGAAATTCCCAGAGGAGGCGGCCATCCCCCCACTGCATAAAAAAAGGATTCATGTCCCAAGAAACGTAAGGACAGCCAGAGCAGGAATATTACCACCGACAGGGTGAGATAAGATGAAATATGTCTGAATACTTTCGTCAATAAAAGATTAATAAATGCCATCCCTAAAGGTGCCAGAACAAAAATGGGAAGCCAATTTTCCATATATGATTACCCCTCAATATTCTGAAATATTTTGCATATTTGTCTCATGTATTACCGGACTATCCGTGTAACCGCCGGATTTCGCTCATATCGAATGTTTTGTATTTCTCATATAACCGCAGAGAAATAGCAACCATCAGTGCCATGATGCTGAGTCCGATGACAATTGAAGTAAGAACCAGTACCTGGGGAAGCGGATCGACACTTTGCCGGACAAACTGTGCCTTATTCATATCCGGCAGAAGAATAGGCGGAATACCGGCGTCTTTATATCCCAGCAAGATGATAAACAGGTTAATGGCATATTCCATCACGACCATACCGATTATTTTCTTTACCAGGTGTTTTTTGGCGATGAGGCAATAGAGACCCATCACGAAAAGAATAGAATTCAAAAAGTAAATCAGCATTATATGTGCCTTTAATTGGTTTTAAAGTCAGATTAATAGTTTCCGTTCTCTATATTTGATCTAATCTTCATCTTCAGTACTGATGAGACCGGACACAAATCGGCCGAAGATGGTTAAAGCCATGAAAACCGCAAAAACACTGGCAAACACTTTAATTCCGATAGCAATATTAATAAGCAGAATGGTTCCGGAACTGAAGAGACCGAAAGGATTACTTTTCTCGATAAAATTCATAAAGAAATAACCGCCGGTATATCCGATCAGGGCAATAAGCCAGAAAGTAAACGCACCCAGGTTATCCAGAAGACTGGCATAGAAATCACTTAATTTACCCAGGGACATCCTCTTACCGAAAGAGAGAGTCATCAGTATCATACCGCAAGCCAGCATAATTCCTCCGGCAAATCCTCCTCCCGGAGTCAGGTGCCCGTATAAGGTAATATAAATACCAAACAAAAAGATGATACCGATCAGTAATTTGGTCGTTGTTTTTACGATGAAGGTCATTCCTTCCATATTTGGGATCCTGAGTTTTAAGGGTTCATTGCAATGAAGATGAATTCATGTTTTTAACAAATCTGAGAGTATGCGATTTTTTTCAGGCAGGCCGACAACTGCCTGTACAGGGGGAGAAGGCAGAACAGGTCCCGCTGCCCATTCCGGATGATGCTAAATATGGGTATCACCCGATTCTCTTAGTTCATCCAGATCCACCGGCAGGTCTTCTTTTTCGGGAATGCCGACCCGGATTTTATCACTTTCTTCTTTCTTTTTCTTGCCTTTGGCACGAAGAACAACAAAAGCACCCAGAATGGCGGTGAAAATAACAGAGGCCTCACCCAGAGTATCATAAGCGCGATAATCCAGCAGAATAGCCATAATTACGTTGGATGCACCTGTCTGGTCAACACTATTCTCCAGGTACTGGCTGGATATGCGCATCAACGGTTCACCGAAAGCGGGGAGTCCCTGGAAGGCCATGAATGCAAAAACCAGGAAGAGTCCGAAGAAAATAAGACTGCTCAGAATAGCAAAGGTATCCCGGTGTTTGGTAATGGAGGTGTTGTCCAGGGTTACGGTTGACCTGATCAGGACAATGAGAACGATAATTTCAACAACTACCTGGGTAATAGCAATATCAGGCGCTCCAAGAAACAGAAACAAGATGGACAAAGCCATACCAACTGCTCCGGCCGAAATAACGGATGCCAGAATATTCCGTGCTTCAATAGCTATGATTGAACCGATAATACAGAAGATCAGCAAAGAGTAGAACAGAAATACCATGGTTTATCCTTCAATCTCATATGTTTAATTGCTTGAAATTTAATTATTGCAAAACCAGCAGTATGAAACTCAGAATTCCCAGGCCGATGACACACCAGGCCAGGTAGGTGGAGAGAATACCATCATGCAGCTTTTTTAACACATTAACCACCAAAAGCCCCAGTCCACTGCTGATGTTATATACATCGAATATTCCCTTATCACTTTCCCTCAAAAACCCACCCAGTAACTTTGTTTTTTCCAGGAATTCATAAAAATTGCCAGCAAGTAACCGTTCTTTTTTAATTTCAAACTGTTCGCCCCCAATGAACAATGTATCAACTTCACGCACTCTGATGCGGCTGATATAGAAGATAATCCCTCCTATAATCAGGCCAATCATCAACAGGATGGTGGCCAGTGTGGGATTCCATAAGGCAGTGCCCAGGGTGATGGTCTGACCGACTTCCGCCAACTTGCCGGAAAGCACGGGTTGGATGAAATGATTAATGGGGAAGGATGCGAATAAGCCAAAGAGAACACATAGTAAGGCCAGAATACCCATGGGAACAATCATGGTCCAGGAAACATCATTATATTTCCGGCGGGATTCGCTGCCTGCCGGCAGATCCTTTCCCTCATACTTCTGCCCCATAAAAGTACCATACAGCAATTTGAGAAAACTGGCCAGGGTAAGGGCGCTGCCGAACATGGCAATGAAAAGAAATATCATGAAAATCATGGACCGGCCCTCTACCAGGCCCTGATAGATCATCCATTTTGAAACGAATCCATTGAATGGAGGAACACCGGAGATAGATAAAGCAGCAATAAGACAGGCACCAAAGGTAAAGGGCATGGAGCTGGACAAACCTCCCAGTTTGTCAATATCTGTGGTTTTTGTTCGGGTCTCTACCGAACCTGCTGTAAAAAAAAGACAACTTTTATAGATGGTATGATTTAACATATGGAAAAGGCCTCCGGCTATACCGATGGGATTGCCGGTACCTATTCCCAGCACCATGTAGCCCACCTGGCTGATGGCATGATAAGACAGGAGTCGTTTCAGGTCATGCTGTACCACCGCCACAAAAACTCCCCCGATGATGGTTACTGCACCTGTAATCATAATGATATAAGATAAGGTAGACTGTGCCGGGAGAATAAAAACATCCAGCGTTATCCGGGCCAGCAGATATATTCCCAGAAGTTTGTCAAGTGATGCCGGCAGAAATGCAATAACCGGCAGGGGAGCACTTTCGGCAGCGGGAGGAATCCAGGAATGAAGGGGAATGGCACCCGCCTTGGCAATGGCGGCAATGAACATTAATAAAAAAATTGTAATTGAAACAGGATTTCCCAGCTGTATACGCAATGCCGAAATGTTCCAGGTGTTGTAAAATATTGGAAGAAGCAGTACGGCCAGTAAGAGGGCAACGTCGGTAAATCCCAGAATTGCAAGGGCTTTTCCGGCAGCCATGGCGGCGGATTTGCCCTGGCCCATCGCAATCAGATAGAAAAGCAGCAGGGTAAGGATTTCCCAGGCAATCAGCAGAATGAAAAAGTTATCGGCCAGCACAACGGTGGCAGAGCTGCCAAGCGTGAACATCAAAAAGGGAAAATACAGCTGGGATATTTTCCTCTCCCGGAAGAATCCCGCCGAATAGAGCGATGTTAATAAAGTAAAGAGACCCAGAAAAAGCAGCAGGAAACGTGAGAAATTGTATAATCGAAAATCAAATGAAAAATCAATTGTCGACAACTGAAACCATGGTATTTGCAGGAACTGGTCGTTGATGGAAAAGCTTTGAATAGCATCTTTAATAAAGACGAGACTGCCAATGACTGCTACCGTCTCCTGAAAAAATTTCAGTTTCCGCGGTATGATAAGGCTGATAAATCCTGCCAGAAAAGGAACGTAAAGGAATGTTAAGAGGTCCATGGAAATAACTCCGCTTCAAATAAGCTTTCTGTATTTTGATTAATGTATATGCTATTTGTTAAAACAGGTATTTCCGCAAGCGGGGAAGATCAGGTTCCACTCCCAGCTCGCTTGCAATCGTGAGGGTTTTTTTGCGGCTTATGTCAAGAAGATCATTCTGAGACCATTTTAGGGATCGTCCCCTGTCACGGGCGGAGATCATGCGTTCCGTGCAACTGTAGCAGGGATCAACCGCTGCCAGGGTAATGGTGACGTCGGCGACCTGCTGGCCGATGCAGGATGCATGAAAGGATGGTACATTAATATAACTGGGTGCCCTCACCTTAACCCGCTCGGGATAGTTTGTGCCATTGGATCGCACATAATGGATATCTTCACCGCGCGGTGCCTCGTACCGGCCAATTCCTTCTCCCGGAGGAATTTCACTGATTTTTCGCAGGTAGTCACCCTTTGGTATCTGTTTAACCGCCTGCCTCAGGATTTTAATGGATTCCAGGGTTTCAAACACCCTGACCAGGAATTTATCATATACGTCGCCATTATTCAGCACAATCACATCCCAATCAAGGTAAGGATAAGCTGCATAAGGATCGTCCCGGCGCACATCGATATTAATCCCTGATGCCCGTGCAGTTGGTCCCACCACGCAATAGTTTACGGCATCCTTTTTTGTCAGGACGCCGACACCACGCAGGCGAGCTTTCAGAACCGGATCATCCTGTACCGCCCCGGCGATCATTTTGATCTTAGGTTCAATTTCATCCAGGGTCTTCAGCAAGGCTGCAAATTTCTGATCATCCAGATCCCGTCTCACGCCACCCGGTTTCAACATGCCACAACTCTGCCGGTTGCCGGTCAGAATTTCCATCATATCCAGAATGGGCTCCCGGTATTTCCAGGTCCACATAAATACCGTGTTGTACCCGATAAAATGACCTGCCAGTCCCATCCATAACAGATGACTATGGATTCTTTCAATCTCTCCCAGAATGGTCCTGATATATTTAGCCCTTTCCGGAATATCTATATTCAGTAGATCTTCCACTGCGTTGCAAAAACATATCGTATGGGTTATGGAGCAGATACCGCAGATTCTCTCCACCAGGAAGACTACCTGATCATAGGTTTTCTGCTGAGCAAGCAGTTCAATTCCCTTATGGATGTATCCTATATTTACGTCGATGTCGATAACCGTTTCACCTTCAACGGTTAAAACAAAATTTTCCGGTTCATCCTGAAGGGGATGAAAGGGACCAATCGGAATTATGGATCGCATTGATAACTCCTTGTCGGGTGATGCTTATAATGTTAAAAATTTGATAATCATTTTACGGTTATTTTTTTATTTCCTTAACCGGAGAGAAATAGTTTACTTTGGGGATTAGACCGTGTTTTTCTTTGAATTTTTTAATATCAAAGTCTTTCCGGAAGGGGAATTCATTTTCGCCGATTAATTCCGCTTTCACCAGCCGCTTCAGGTTCGGATGGCCTGTAAATCTGACTCCCAGAATGTCATAGATTTCACGTTCAATCCAGAGGGCTCCGGGGATAACCGACGCCATGGAGTCCAGTGTTGGATTATCATGAGGGGCCATAATTCTCAGGGTACAGATAAATTTGTCCCTGTCGAATGTAAAATGATACAATACCTCAAATCCTTCCCGGATATGAATTCCGGTCGCAGTAGAGAATTTGGCACCCATGTCTTCAAATAGAATCCGGGCAAATGTAATGAGATTTTCACGGGAAATCCGGATATAGACCCGTTTATGGGAATGCATCTGAACATCAAATTCCGTGTTTGACTTCTCTTTCAGTTGTCCGACAAATTCGTCAATGGTCATTTTAACTCCAGTTGCATGATGATTAAAAACAATTTTTGTGAGGACGATTCTGGTGTCATTGTGCCGATTAAATTTTCTGAAGTGCTTTTACCAGGGCCATGATCATGGTTTCCGGCTTGGGAGGACAGCCTGGTATGTATACAAAGGTGGCATAAGGATCAACTTCTTTAATGACTTTGTCCACTGGACCGGCCACACTGTATGCATCCTTGAATATTCCCATACTGCAGGCACATGCCCCGATGCAGGCAACCACGCACGGTTTCGGTACCTGCTTATAGACTTCCTGAAGCCTGGACCTGATATGATAGGTAACCGGACCACTCACCAGAAGGACATCTGCGTGTCTGGGACTTACCACTAATTTGATACCGAATCTTTCCACATCAAATCGTGGCGTAAGGCAATCCAGGATCTCTATGTCACAATTATTACAACCCCCGGTACCGATATGATAGACCCAGGGGGATTTTTTCAGCCATTTTGTTGAAAGATTGGCCATACCTGAAAACTCCGGCTTTTATTGGGTAACAATGAAATCCTTCAATATTTAAAATTCTGCTAATATCCCAGGAACATGATAACCATAGCGGCAAGGGCCAGAACAGTGACCCAGCCCCAGAAAAATTTCACAGCCTGATCAATCCGGACTCTGGGATTGGTGTTTTTTATGAGAATAACAATAGTTATAATGAGTAAATATTTTAAAAATGCCCACAGAATTCCCCATCCCTGGAAAAAAGTACCACCCCAGAATATGCTGATCAGGAACCAGGGAATAACCACCTGTAACATGGCCTGGGTAATTTTGTAAATACACAGCAGGGGACCGGAATATTCAAGGAACGGTCCTTCCATAATCTCCGTTTCGGCTTCGCTGATATCGAAAGGAACCTGGGCCAGTTTTGCCTGCAGACAGAGCAATGATACCAGGAAGGCGATGATCATGGAAGGATGGTTTAACATAGCCCCGTGAACCTGCTGATATTGAATAATCTCGCCCAGTGAAACCGAACCTACCTTAAAAAAAACAGTGGCAATTGCAATAATGAAGGGAAGTTCATATCCCATCATAAGTTTAATTTCACGGCTTGCACCGAGAGAAGCAATGGGATTGCCGGATGAAAATCCGCCCCAGATGATGGACAGCGGAGGGATTACCATCAGATAAAGAATTACAATGGAATCACCTACAAATTGGACTTCAGGATTGAGATTGATTACTCCCAGGATGGTTGCCAGCAGGGTTGTTGCCGTAAGTCCGATAAACGGCGCAACTATAAAACCTGCCGTATTTGCCGCTGCGGGCATTAACAGCTCTTTGTGCCATAATTTAAATACATCATAAAATGACTGGAGGAATGGTGGCCCCACCCGCCATTGAATTAAGGCCGATACTTTCCGGTCAATCCAGCTGACTACCAGGCCGAATGTACTGGTGAAAAGAAATCCCGGGAATATAAGGAAAGCAATGAGATATAAGATAATATTTTCCATTCATCTGTCCTTGTCGTCGCAACGAATTAATTCAATCATTTTCTTCATAAAGGGGAAGGGGAAATCTTATACGACTACGTCTATTAATAGAAGTGAACCCTGACATCTTCCAGGGCTTTTAGGTTATGTTTCGCCCGGTCATGTTCGGGATCAAGCTCCAGAACTTTCTGGAAACTGCCGATGGATTTATCCAGTTCACCTTTTTTATAATATGCTAATCCTAACTGGAAGAAGGCATTGGCATCATGCGGATTATGTTCCACTACTTTTTCGAAGTTATTTATGGTTTCTTCCATGTTGCCGAGCAATGAACAGGCTTCTCCTAAATGATAATAAGCAATGGTGAACTGGGGATTTTTCTCCAGAAGCTGTCCGAGAGTGGAACAGGCTTCCTGTAATTGCCCGTGATGATAAAAGGAAATGCCCAGCCAGTAATATGCCAGGAGAAAATCCGGATCTATGCGGATGGTTTTTTTGAACTGCTGAATCGCTTCGGTTATTTTTGCTTTCCGGTAAAGGGCTAATCCCAGCCCATAGTGCGCTCCCGCCTGGTTAGGCTTGAGTTCGAGGCAGAGATTGAAACGTTCAACAGCTTCATCCAGTCTGCCAAGACGGTACAGAAGATTACCTATGTGCAGTGAAATTTCGGGGGTACGTTTTTTTTGATCTGCAATAAGAAATTCATTCAATGCTTCGTCCAGCTGACCTTCATTTTCAAAAAGTGTGGCATTTTGCATCGATTTCTGGTAGTCTTCAATATTTTTGTTCAGGGCTGCTCCGCAAGATGAACAAAAATTTGAAGTATCGGAATTTTTTGTTTTACAAACAGGACAGATCATACATCTCTCCTTCATTGATTAAAATTTATCGGTTTTTTTATATGCGTCTTACTTTGGAATGGGCGATAAACCGGCCCCCAACCATGGTCTCGGGAAGTGCTTCGGCAGTCAGTTCGCTGAATTGCAATGCCCCACTGGCACAGGCTGAAACGCAGCGAGGTATTTTCCCCTCTTCTACACGGTCAATACACAAGTCACATTTGGGAGAAACGTGCCGGGTAAATTCATAACCGATGACGCCAAACGGACAGGCCAGAGTGCAGGACCGGCAACCGATGCACAACAGGTTGGCCCGTCGTACATAACCGTTTTCATCTTTAAAAAGTGCGTCTGTTGGACAGCTGGCCATGCAGGCGGGATTCAGACAATGTCTGCAGTTGGCCGGCACCTCGGCAATTTCATCAACCTTTCCCGCCACCAGATTTGTCTGATTGTGATGTCCGTAATGGCAGGCCGCCGAACAGCTGTGGCAACCAATACAGAGATCAAGATCGACAATTATTCGTTTTTCAAGGGCTTGCATCTGTAAAACTCTCCGGATTGAAAAAGTGTTCGGTTTGTGAAAATCTCGTGTTATTCATTTAATGTTAATTTTGGGGCACCAGAAATAATATTCTTTGTTATGTGGTGCGAATTCGGACGGAATGATGGTTCGAACAGGTGTATAGTGCGCGAAAGCGATAAGCCGGTCATCCGGTAATTGATTATTGATGTGAACCCGGAAGGGAATCTGATCGCGAAGATAATCAACATTATAGTATTGCTTGTTTTTTAATCTCATTTTCTCGGAAAGTGAAACCGGAATTGAAAACTGTTCATCGATGCAGTCCTTTTTTGCCCAGGAGGAGTGCCGGGTCAATTGAGCATCTTTGTAATGAGCAACATGTTCTGCAGGAATTAGCCAGATGCCTTCTCCGGCAGTGATCTCTTTTAGTTTCCCCAGGTAGTAGGAAATTTCCTCATCCAGGTTTTCTTCCCAGTCCTGGGTGTATTTTGGTAAATTGGAAATTTCAAAATTTATGTGCTCTTCCGCGGCCTGCTGATGCAACTGGTAAATAAAATGGGCAAGAGACTGGGCGGAACCTACAGGTGAAGTGACCTGTTCCGATCCGATGGATTGCCAGCTGATAAAATTGGTGCGCAAATCCATTTTTTCATAAAAATGTGCCTCCGGAAGGAGTGCAAAAGTGTTTTCAGGATATTGATCCTGGATCAGGGAGCTGATTATCCATTTTGCTTTTTCGGGAACCCGGATTATACCCGGAATGTAACTATTGGGATTCCAGCCCACCGCAAAAAGATATTGAAAAGGACTGGATATCATCAGATGCAGCATGGGTTTACGCCCAATTTTTAAAGAAGGATAGATATCCCGTGAGAGTTCCTCGATGGCATTAAAATTACCATCGGAATAAAGGGGTATGAAATAATTCCCGGTCAGGGCACTTATGGCTGAGCAGAGCAGACCGCTGATATAGCTTCCGAGTACATTGTAATGGTGAGTTGAGAAAAATATTGCTGAGTTTTTTGTAGAACTGAGCATACTGGAAATACTGTCCAGTGAATCACGCATATCGGGACGCAGGTAGTAATCGAGAACCGGTTCAACTTTTTCCTGATACATTTTCCATAGTGTAGTCAATTCGGTTTGCGGCATCTCATTTTTCTTTAGATCATAGATTTTGTAAAACAAATAAAAAAGATGCAGCGGTTCGGTGTGCGGATTATTTTCCAGATGAATGTTGGCGAACCAGCTGGTACGAGAGGGGATGGGATTCAGGGAGAAAAAAGCATTTTTCCTGAAAGCATATTTTGCTTTCAGCAGATGCCTGCTGAGAATGGGTTGTTTGGTGAAAAGGTCTCCGATGCTTAGTGAGTATGTCAGATTCTGTAATACTCTACTGTCATCGCACTTATGGTGTTTAAAGGGAGAATCCAGAAGAGCCCGGAAAAGATGTCTATCCAGCGGGGCAACAAAATCGATGGCTTCAATATTATTATTCTGTGCAAAATCCAGCAAGGCGCGGATATCATGCAAAGAAATCATGGGGTTTATCAGAATTGCCAGGGGAGCTATGCTTTTATTACTTTTCATGTCTGCTACCACAGCGTGAAAAATCAGCTCGGGGGTCTCCGGTTCCAATTTCCCGTTTTTCTTATGAAAGGATCTCCCCAGCCGTATAGGGTGGGAGAGCAGTTCATAAGAAAAATGACCACGTGGACATAAAGCTCCTTGGTTAAGGGGGTTAGCATAATCAAAATCCAATACATCCAGAGTTTTGCTAGAAAATATAACCTCATCCAGGCCTTTCAGAATTTTAAAACGGCAACCCACGGAACAGAAAGGGCAGGTCACCTGGAAAGTTTTTTTCAAAAAGGAATCAAATATGTGTTGAGTGCTCATATTTTTGTTATCTTGGTTTTTTGTGATGGGATGAATTATCATAAGGTTTCATTGTTCCGGTTAACCGAAAACATCAGGATACTGCTGAATTTTTGCATAGTTCATATCGGGTCCGTCTTTACACAGGTAGTACGGGCCAATATTACAGCGTCCGCAAATTCCCATGCCACAACTCATTTTGCGATTCATGGACAGGTATATCTGTTCGGGTTTAAATCCCACACTCAATAATTTCAGCGTCACGAATTTCAGCATTATTTCAGGACCGCATGAGACCGCATAGGCATTATTCATATCGATACCGGTATTTTCCAGCAATTCAGTAACCAGCCCTACTTTTCCTTTCCAGTCGGCAGTTGCCCGGTCAACTGTACATTCAAAATCCACATTGGACAGTTTCTTCCATTCATCATACTGGTTTTTGAAACTCAGTTCCGAAGGATTGCGTGCCCCATATTTGATGGAAACCCTTTTGAATTTATTTAAATTGTGAAATAGCGCGTTGAGCAGGGCGCGCAAAGGTGCCAGGCCAACACCTCCTCCCACCACCAGAATCTCTTTACCCGCAAATTTTTCCATGGGATAACCCCGGCCAAAAGGTCCTCGTAAACCCACCCAGTCTCCGGCCTTCAGATTGTGGACCGCTTCCGTCAAATGGCCGGCTTTCAGGATGGTGATTTCCATGGTATCCAGGTTATAGGGAGAGGAAGATGGTGTAAAAGGAGCTTCACCGATGCCGGCAATGGTCAATTGCATAAATTGTCCGGCCTTGAAGGGAATTTCCCGTGGAGGTTTCAGTACCAGGGTTTTAATAGTTGGTGTTTCGCTGATGACTTCAAGTACCTTGGTTTGCAGGGGGTGAAAAACATTCTCCATACTTTTATTCTCTTGTATTTGATTCATGATTTACTCCGGCTTCTTTAATAAAAGCGGTTGTTAGAATATCTCTATACTCTCTTTCAGAACCACCCGTTTTTCCAATTCCAGCAGAACCTGGCGCAGGTCGATATTGCCCATACATCCTTCCGAACAGCGTCCGCAGCCCGTGCAGGCTTCCACTCCAAAATTGGTAACGAAGGAATCGAATTTATGATAGAAGCGATTTTTAAAACGCTCTCCCAGACTTAATCGGGGCGTCAGCCCGCCGGCCATCCGGGAATAACCGGCAAAGAAACAGGAATCCCATACTTTTATTCTTTCAAATCGCTCTTCCACCGGTTGATCATAAAGTAAGAAACAGTGGCAGGTCGGGCATATCTGGGTACAGGTGCCACATTCAACGCAGGTTTTGGACAGATCATGCCATTCCCCGGAGTGAAGATGTTTTTGGATGGCACTCTGATGGGTTTTAAAAAATTGATATTTTTCGTTTTTCTTTCTGACTTCCTTGCTGAGCTTCTGGCGCTGTGCTTCCCGCTTGTTAATTTGAGATCTGCTCGCTTTTTTGTATCCCGAAAAGTAGTGATTTAAAAAATCCTGCCCTTTTTCAGATCCGGTTTCCAGCAGAAAGCCATCATTCAGAGGGGAAATGTTCAGATCAAATACATCCAGGGCATATGGAGTATGATTCAGGAGCGTACAGGAACAAAATTCACCTGCCTGCAGACAATCTGCAGAAATAATAATATTTTCTTCCCGGGCTTTAACATAAGCGGGCTCCGGAGAATCCCCTTCACGATACACCTTGTCGATAATTTTCAGGGCAGCCACATCGCAGGCTTTAGCCCCGATGATCACTTTGGGGGAATATTCCAGATTTTTTTCTTTTTCCACCGGATACTCGGCGACTTTTTGCTGAGGCGGATAAAAGAAACTTTTCAATGGCTGGGCTGTACGGATGGGAGCATAAAACCAGTTGTGATCTTCCCACGATTTCAACGGGAAATGTTTTAAATAAAATCCTTCTCCCGTCTGTATGGGCATGACAACAGGATAAGCTTGATTGATATTTTTAATGGCTGATAACAGCTGATCCAGAGTAATTGTAAACATGATCAACCCGAGGATTTAGTTGTTCTTTAATGATTTATAGAGAGGAGTTCTGCCGGACACAGCTCCGCCCTGTCACTTACAGGGAGTGGTAAATTAACGGCAACAGGTTCAGGTGTCAGCCCCGTTCCCGTTCAAAAGTTCATAATTTCACAATATAGGATTAAAAAAAAGGCTCCTGGTAAAACGACCAGATGCCATAAAGTCTTAACTATTTTATCCTGGAATACTATTGCAGCAGGGATATGAGTTGAAGATTTTAGATGAATTTCCGTGTTGGCCCAAAAGTCCATATCACCTGTATAAGAAAAACAAATGCAACCTGTTAAGGCTTTATTATTTTGCCGGTAATGTTGTCTGATCGTCCCGTTTTTCACTCCGGTTAAGCACCTGAAGCCAACTGTTGAATTCATCTCTTATCTGCTTTACCACCTGCTGAATTCTGTTGCTTACTTTTTTAAATCCGTACTTAATTAAATTGTTAAAATATTAACAATTAGGCCTAAATATAAAATTTTAAAATTAAAAGTCAACAATAAAAAATAATTTTGTTAAACTTTTCATTTGAATGAATAATTTTTACTAAAATTAAATGTTATTAACAGAAGTAAGATTGTTTGTTAAATAAAGTTAAGGAATTTCCGGTTTTATTACTCAGTTCTTTTTTTTCCTCACATTATCTTTAAATCTGGTTCCGAATTCGAATCCGCTCTCAACCGCCTTTTTGTTAATATCTATCAGCCGTTTGCGGGAGATGATATATGGCAGGGTGGCCAGGAGAGTTTCCTTCTTTAAAATACTGGTATAGCCCACAAGGGCGCCTAAGATTACCATGTTGGCAATCCGGGTGTTTCCCAGGTCATCCGCTATTTTAGTAGCAGGGATATCCATCACTTCAACATCGTTGCGTGCCGGCTTAATATCGATCAATGAAGAATCATATATAATTAATCCTCCGTTGAGGACATCTTTTTCGAATTTTTCCAGAGATGGCCGGTTCATGGTTACCAGAATTGATGGGAAGGATACGACCGGTGATCCTACCGTTTTTTCAGAAATTTGGACATGACAATTGGCGGTTCCACCGCGCATTTCCGGACCGTAGGAAGGAATCCATGAAACATTGTAACCTTCCATCATACCCGCCTGAGCCAATCCCACCCCCAGCAGCAGGATTCCCTGTCCGCCGAAACCGGCCGCTTTTATAGCCGGATTTTTATATCTTTCTGACGGGCTGGTTTTTTTGAATAATTTTTCCTGCAGCCGGGTAATTCCCAGGTTCTCTTTAATTTCTTTTTTTGTGGCAATATGCTTCTCATGAGTACGGGGTTCTATTTCCGTTGACCGATCCCTGAAAACTCCCAGCGGAAATACCTTAATCATTTCTTCCTCAATCCACTTCAGGGAATCCACAGGATCCATCTTCCAGCCGGAAGGGCAGGGAGAAAGAACCTCCACCAGCGAATACCCTTTTCCCTCAATCTGGTATTTGATGGCTTTGCGGATAGCCATGCGGGCTTTCGCACGATGCTTCACATCATGAACCGATACTCTTTCCAGGTATACCGGAGCATCCAGGCTGTTGACCAACTCACATACCCGGATAGGATTTCCCTCATTATAATAATCACGTCCGCGGGGGGAAGTGGTAGTTTTTTGCCCGATGAGGGTGGTGGGTGCCATCTGACCGCCGGTCATACCATAGATGGCATTATTGACAAATATGACAGTCACATTTTCACCACGGTTTGCTGTATGAATCAACTCCGCTGTGCCGATTGCCGCCAGATCTCCATCTCCCTGGTAACTCACTACAATACTGTGCGGATGGGCCCGTTTAATGCCGGTAGCCACTGCAGATGCCCTGCCATGTGCCGCCTGTATGTTACCCGTGTCAAAATAATAATAAGCAAACACACTGCAGCCAACCGGACTGATTATTATTGATTTATCGATAACGTCGAAATCTTCCAGAGCTTCAGCCAGGAATTTGTGAATATTCCCATGACCACATCCCGGACAATAGTGTGTACTTTTTTTATCAGGATTGGGATTGCGGAAATATTCATCATAAAATGCTTTGGATTTCGTCCATTCTGTTTTAGCCATTCTCTCACCTCTTTATGGAAAATTAAGAATTTTGATACCGTATTTTTATTTGTTCTATCAGCTCTTCAGTACTGGGGACATTCCCTCCCATACGATTGTAAAAGTAAACCGGAACTTTGAATTCTGATGCCAGACGTACATCATCCAGCAACTGCCCGTTGCTCATTTCCGCTACCAGGAGAGCGGTTCCGTGGTCTGCCATTTCCTTTATTTCTTTTTTGGGGAAGGGAAACAGGGTTACCGGTCTTAAAAGTCCTACCTTCAAACCTTCCTGCCGTAAATGGTCGATAGCCGAGCGCACCATTCGTGATACAATTCCGTAGGCCACAACAACGAATTTTGCATCATCCAGGTGATAGTCCTCATAACGGACTTCTTTTTCCTGTATGAGACTATATTTTTCCTGCAATTTACGGTTATGAGCTTCCAGTTCATCAGGATCAAGATAGATAGAACTGATCAGGTTGGTTTTACTTTCAAAATCGCCGTAAAGCGCCCACTCTTTCCTGGGAAAATCGGTTCGGGGTTCCGGATATGAAACCGGCTCCATCATCTGTCCGATAAATCCATCGGTTAAAATAAAGGTGGGATTACGGTATTTAAAGGCCAGGTCAAATGCATCCATGGTTAAATCACACATTTCCTGGGCACTGTTGGGAGCCAGAACTATGTTTTTGTAGTTACCGTGTCCTCCCCCTTTGACGATCTGATTATAGTCGCTCTGTTCGGGTGCAATATTTCCCAGGCCGGGCCCCCCGCGTACCACGTCCACTACCACCACCGGTAATTCGGCTCCCGCGGCATATGAAATTCCTTCCTGCTTGAGACTGATTCCGGGGCTGGAAGATGCCGTCATTGCCCGAATTCCGCCGCTCACCGCACCATAAAGCATATTAATGGCGGCTACTTCACTTTCCGCCTGTATAAAGGTTCCTCCGATGGGGGGAAGGTAATAAGATGCAGCTTCGGCTATTTCTGAGGCAGGCGTGATAGGATAGCCAAAATATAAACGGCATCCTGCCAGGATGGCGCCTTTTACTACTGCATAATTTCCTTTTATAAGTTCTTTCGGCATTATAGTATAACCTCCACATTATCGTCAAATACGTGACCTTTCTTATATACTGCCACAGCCTCCGGTTCAGGACAGGCATAAAAACAAACATTACACCCCGTGCAACCATCACCGATATAATATGCATAGTGATATCCTTTGGTATTGAATTTCTCATGAAATTTCAACACGTTTGGGGGGCAGGCTTCAATGCACAGGCCGCACCCTTTACAGATCTCGGGTTCAATCGCAGTAATATTTTTCTCCAATACTTTCTTAGTCATTCCTATATCCTTTTAATTCGTTAAATGATTCACTAATTTAATACCATTAATTATATTTCGTTATTAAGAAAATTTTTTGTACGCAGGCAAAATAGAAAAGCAGACATTTTTTTTCAAGCAAAATAATATTTTGCACAAGCCACTTATAAATAGATATTTATTACCCGTTTTATTTTACAAGGAAAGTTTATTTTTGTTTACTATTGTATAAATTTCTTTACGGTCATACCGGAAAGTACTATTGCTGCTCCGTTCCGGGCCACATGGACATTTTGGTGATATTAGTATTAATGGAAGGCAATAAAAAACCCCCGGATCCGTGTTCCGGGGGCTCAAAAGGAGGCAGCGTCAGAGTATTATTTTTCTATTCCGGTAAGAGCTTTTATGTATTGCAGTCTTTCGTACATTTCCGGATCTTTTTTCTTGCTAAGGCTCAGATTCCCGCGAAAGTCAGGTAAATTTTCATATCCGTTTTTATCCATCCAGTCACTCAGTCCTTCAAGCATCTTTCCCACTACGGGAAATCCGTTGATATAGATTGTGGAGGCGATTTCCACCACGGTGGCACCAGCCAGTATCTGTTTGATAACCGCCTGGGCATCATGAATACCGGTAGTAGCTGCGAGCTGGCAATTTACATGTCTGTACAGTATCGAAATCCAGCGTAAGGCCAGACTCATCTCACTGGGATGACTATACCAGTTTGCTCCCACAGTCCGTTTTTTCTTGGTGTCAATATCAAATTGATAAAACCGGTTAAAGAGAACCAGTGCCTCTATACCTGTTCCGCATATCTGATTGGCAAAGCGGCTGAGGGAAGTAAAATACGGTCCGATTTTCACTGCCAGGGGAAGGCGTATCTTTTCCCGGGCAGTCCTGATAACTGCCAGAAATTCCTGTTCAATATCCAGGGAAGTTTTTCCCGGATCAGTAGGCATCAGGGATAAATTCAGTTCAATGGCATCCGCTCCAACTGCTTCTATTTGTTTTGCATATTCAATCCACCACTTGGGTGTAGTACAGTTAATGCTGGCAATCACCGGAATTTTTACCCCGGCTTTGACTTTTTTTATGAGATCCAGATAATTTTTCGGACCGTATTGAAGGTTCAGTTCGGAAAGAATATAATCATATTCCTCAGGATGCTCGCTATACATTCCTTTGTCATTCTTTTCCGCCTCGTCGCGGATAAGTTCTTCAAACAGGGAACGGAGCACAATTGCTCCTGCACCCGCCTCTTCGGCTTCCTGCACTCCCTGTAACGACTGGACCAATGTACTGCTGCTTACAATAATGGGATTTTTCAGCTTGAGTCCTAAATATTGAACGCTTAGGTCTGCCATCTTTCCTCCTGTTGGACAGTTTTTCTTCGTTTCAGCATCGTGTGAGCCGCAATTTTAAGGAAAAATTAAAAAATGTCAAGTTAATATTCATTTCATTTAACGGCCGACATCGGGAAGCAGAATTTTCCTTCAAATTTTTATGATAATTTGATTTACCCTGATTGTTTCCGTATTACCGCCACTATGACATTTACGGTTTATGGTAAATAAAGTCCTTTTCGATCATTCTGAATGGTATATTTTTTTTATCTTTTTCGGAAAGAACAGGCTCTTTTACCGGCCAGGCAATTTTCAGAACGGTATCATTCCATAAAATTCCACGCTCATCCGGCGCGGAATAGTATTCGGAACATTTATATTCAAATTCCGCCGCATCGCTGATCACGCAAAAACCATGAGCAAAGCCTCTTGGAATAAATACCTGTTTTTTATTTTCGGCCGAGAGATAAATACCCACCCATTTACCAAATGTGGGTGAGTTAAAACGGATGTCCACCACCACATCGTATACTTCTCCCCTTATCACACGTACCAGTTTATGCTGTCCCGGCTTAACCTGATAATGCAATCCTCTCAGGGTATTTCTGACCGATCTGGAATGATTATCCTGGACAAATACCGGTTTTATCCCATGCTTCCGGTATACCTGATGATTATAACTTTCAAAGAAAAACCCCCTCTTATCATTAAAAACATCGGGTTCAATCAGAAGGATTTCCGGAATTTCACATTCTGTAATTTTCATCGCTGTCTCTCCACGGTCAAATGTGTAATTATATTAAAATCATTCCCTGGAAGAAAGAAGGAAATACAAAAATTGAAATTGATTTAGGAAGCAGGTCTATCTATATTGAGTTGTTAATGGTCTTTGACAATTGATCCTTAATCATTCCGGTTACGGGAAGCGCGGTGAGAATCCGCCACTGCCCCGCAACTGTGAAGGAGGACGAGCGCTCAATCTGCCACTGTCCCAACAGGGAAGGGATGGGAAGGCGAGCCAGTAGGATGAATCCTGAGTCAGGAGACCGGCCGGAATGAAGCACCCTTGTAAAACCTTCGCGGGAAGGTTGGGACAGCAACATGAATGTTCCAGAATATGACTCATATTGGCCCCAATCTTTCATTCGAAGATTGGGGCTTTTAATTTATAGTATTTTCAAATGGATGGAGAAATGATTAAAAACTTATAATTGACTGCATGTGTCTAAAAAAATTTAAGCTGATGAGGATTCCACACTTTTTCAGGAGCATTTTCATCCTGTTGCTCTGGCTGGCACTTCAATATGCTATTGGCCTTCTGTACGGACAGAGTTCCATACGCTTGCATGGTTATGTTTCCGATGCCTCAAATG
Organism: uncultured Caldithrix sp.; assembly: GCA_964461135.1. Taxonomy (GTDB): domain Bacteria; phylum Calditrichota; class Calditrichia; order RBG-13-44-9; family RBG-13-44-9; genus RQOF01. Next base: position 53,266 of record CAYWTB010000011.1, read on the forward strand.
GCGAACCGGTAGCCGGGGCGATTATACAGGTGGTCAATTCCGCTTTTATGGAAATCAGTAAAGAGGACGGATATTTCACCATAGAAAATTTACCACCGGGAACCTATGACATCAGCGTTTCGCATCTGGGATATCAATCTATTGAATTAAACCGGATAGTTATCACCGCAGACCAGCCCCGGCGAATTCTCATAAAGCTGTTGCAGGATCCCTTGCAATCCGATTCTGTATACGTTTTTGCCACTGCGGTTAACCCGGCAACGGATATGGACGGTGAAAAAATTATCCTGACAGGAGATAAGATAGAACAGCTGAAAAAACTGGGCCTTCCCGGGGTTCTGCAACAGGTTGCAGGACTTCAGATTCAGACCGGCAATGGGGGAGCCGGCAACATGATTATTCGGATCCACGGCGGATCCGGCAGTCAGGTACTGATCCTGCTGGATGGCCAGCGCCTCAATAACCCCCAGACGGGAGAAGTGGATTTGAACCTCCTTCCTCTGGAATTAATTGATAAAATTGAAATTACACCCCATGGGAACACCGCTGTTTACGGTAATAATGCTTTTGACGGAATCATCAATTTTAAAACCAGGAAAACGTCGGAAAGGGCAGGAGGGGATATTAAATCTTATCTCGGTTCTTTTTCAACCGCCGGTGGCGATGTAACCCTGAATTTCGATATCAGCGGTGTGGAATTTTTAACTAATTATCACCAAGATTATTCCGAACAGAATTTTCAGTACCAGCATGAGGGGGAGAAATTTACCCGTGAAAATGCCTGGACCAGAAATCAGAAATTTTTTTCAAAACTGACTTACCGTCACACGGCTAATGAGTTGAATATGCTTTTGAACTATAGTCAGGGTCAGCAGGGATTACCCTCATCTTTTTATGAAGAGATGCTTCATCATGATGCGTGGTCGAATTTTAAATTTACGACCTTTCAATTGAATGACCGCTGGCTTATCAACAACACATTCTTTGTAAGGACTCTGCTGGGATATCATAAACTGGATCAATTTTTTAATAATGGACAAGATCCTTCTCCGTTCACCCGTTATAAATCCAGGCAGAAAAACAATCTCTATGAAGCCAAATCAGAGGTATTTTATCAACTGCATCCATCCGTCAGTTCCAGAATGGGTGTGAATGTTCTGCGAGAACAGCTGGAAAGCGAGAATCTTTTGTACCCGCAATACAGTATCGGAAACAGAAACCGTAATACATTTTCGATCTATGGGAGCAGTGAATGGTCCTTTTCTTTTCTGGCCAGGATTTTGAAAGCCAATAACTGGCGTGCTGCTGCCCGATATGAAAAATATTTCAATCTGCCCGCTAAAATCTATCCTTTTTTCGGTTTTTCAATTACACCTTATTATTTATCGTTCATCAGTATATCCGGCAGCTGGGCCCGCGCAATTCGCTATCCGGATTTCAACAGTCTGTTCTGGAAGGGCGATGCCCGTTCCCGGGGTAATCCCGATCTGCTGCCGGAACGCAAGGATCAGTGGAATATAAGTTTGAGGACAACCTGGTCCAATCCGTTAATTTCCTCCCTTTCCGTTTATTATTTTTCGGAGAATATAGAAGATCTGATCTTCTGGCACCGGAATGTGCAGGGAATCTGGGAACCGCGAAATGAACAGAAGGTCCACAAACAAGGGTTGGATTTTCAGCTGGATCAGATCCTTATCCGGCAGCATCTTCAGTGGAAATTAAGTTACAGTTATATTGATGCTCTCAACAAGAGTGATGAACCCAATCGTTATGATAAACAGATAGTTTTCGTTCCTCAACATAGTCTCTCATCCTCCATCCAGGGACAGCTGAAAGCAATTCAACTTCTGCTTTTGTACAGATATGTCAGTGAGCGGCATGTAACGGCCGCCAATACCGGCATACCGCTGCATTCCTATAATGTCTGGGACATTCTGGCCTCATATGACTGGATCATTGGCGAATTCAAACTGGAATTAGGTGGCGCACTTAAAAATCTTAGCGGGACAAATTATGAACTGATACGGGGATACCCCATGCCGGGCCGGGAGTTCCAACTATCCCTGGCTCTTAAATACCATTCAAATTGATGGAGAACAGATTTATGAAGATTTTTACAATGGTATTTCTGATGATGATGACATTGCAAATTCATGCTCAATTGTCCAGAAGTGCTTATGTGGTGAATACCCTGGGAGAAGATCTGACGGTGATAGACTTGAAAAATCAGGTAGTTCGTTCTCCCTCCATTCCCCTCGGCTATTTGCCCAACAGTGTGAAAATACGAAATGAAAAAGCCTATAGTGTTATTTCCGGTTCCAACGAAATACATATATTAAATCTGCAAACATTAATTCCGGCAGGGACTATTTCACTTTCGGCAGGAACAAATCCTTATGACATTGATTTTATTAATGATTCGATTGCAGTTGTCAGCCAGTTGTTTGCCAATCAGGTGGCATTTGTAAATGTAAATACCCGGAATGTCAGCAGAACTGTTGACGTTGGTATGGGACCGCAGGGAGTGAAATATTTTGAAGGCCGTCTGTATGTGGCAAATTCCGGATTCAATGGATCGGGCTATGATCCTGGTAAAATCAGTGTTATAGACCTGACGGACTATTCCGTTTCCTTTATCCCGGTTGCGCTGAATCCGCAGTCTCTCGATGTTGACGGGAACGGACACATTATAGTTACCTGTTCGGGGGATTATAATTCCGTGAGTGCACAGCTGGATATAATTGATCCTGATTCAGCCTCTGTTATTTTTTCACAGCCGCTGGCGATTCCGGTTACCAATATTTTTATAAATGCCAGTAATAAGGCATTTCTGGCAACCTACATATCCCGTGTGATGGTGTATGATTTGTCCCGCCGTCAGTTTATACGTGACCAGGATGATGCCCTCCCGGGTGGACCGGGAGTTGCCTTCGATGCCCTGGATAATGCCTATATCTGCCATTTTGATGAAGATTCGGTTTATGCATATTCACCTGCTTATGAGAAAATAGGTGGCTTTCAGGTTGGCGACGGCCCCGTTTCCATCGCAGTTTATGATCCGGCATTTTCAGTGCTGAAAGCCGAAGATGCAAATCTGCCGGAACAGCTGGATGTGTCACCCAATTTCCCCAATCCGTTTAATCCCTCAACAACCATTGAATTTCGTCTCAGGGACATTCAAAAAGTCTCATTGGAAATTCTTGATATAAAGGGTAGCCTGATCCGTGAACTGGTAAACGGTGTGCTTTCCGCCGGGAGTCACCGGATTTCCTGGGATGGCAGAAACAGTGCGGGGAAAACGGTTGCTTCAGGGATTTATTTTTACCGGATTCGGGCTTCGCAGCATGTGAAAACAGGAAAAATGAATCTGATCCGATGAAATTTTACTCCCGTACTGTGACAGGGCTTAGTTATGTATGAGAAATATATTGAATCTCCCTGCGTAAATACCTGTAAAATTGACCGAAATACCAGTTTCTGTATTGGCTGTTATCGTACTTTGCAGGAAATTGCCGCCTGGTCACGGTTGGCGGAATCAGAAAAAGTCGCCATATTAAAAGGGGTTAAGTTACGCAAAACCCGGCAGTTGCTTACTTAAAAAGGTCAATCTTTTGTTTAAATTTTTAACATGCCATGCAGGAAAAAAACACCGTGTGAACGGGTTTATACTGCTTATTTACACTTTGATGGTCGTGGCAGTTCCTGCAGGATTTTCCCGGGAAAGCAGCCAGCGGGTTATCGCGCTGGCGCCCCATCCAACGGAACTCATGTATAAACTGGGAGTGGGAAATCTGCTGGTGGGGAGAAGTGATTTTTGTGTCTATCCACCGGCAGCCCTGGACATTGAGCCGGTTGGGGGATATCTGAATATTGATTACGAAAAAATTGTTCATCTGAATCCCGATTATATTCTGCAGTTTCCCAACAGCGAAAACCGTCGTAAACTGGAAGAGCTCGGTTTCACCGTGGTGGATTTACCCAATGAAACTGTGGATCAGATTCTGCAAAGTATCCGAAAAGCCGGTATGTTATTTCAGCGGGAGAAAGAGGCGGACCGCTTAATAGAAGGCATCCGGGATACTTTAGGGATGGTATGTCCTGCGGATACAGCCATCCGGCCGGTGAAGGGGTTGCTGGTTGTGGGGCGGCAGCCGGGCAGTCTTGCGCAACTCTACGTAGCAGGTAAAGATACCTATCTGAGTGAAATCTGGGAAGCATGTGGAGGGGTTAACGTTATGGATGCCGGCCCGACGCGTTACTTTTCAGTGAATAAGGAAGACCTGTTAAAAACAGAGATTAATGTTATTCTGGAGTTTCATCCCGACTGGGATCTGACTCTCCAGAGAATTCAAAGGGAAAAAATGGCCTGGAACCTGTTCAGTAATCTGGAGGCAGTAAAGGAGGGCGGTATTTATTTATTTTCAGATCGGTTCTATGTGATTCCCGGGCCCCGAATCAGTCTCATTTCAGTAAAATTTCATGAAATTATACAGAATTTTTTAAAAAAACAAAAATGATCCGGTTTGATAAGGTAAATTTTTCTTACAATAATCATTTTTCACTGAAAAATCTTGATTTTTCCGTAAGAGACGGTGAGTTTCTGGGGATCATCGGTCCTAACGGCGCCGGAAAATCGACTCTGCTCAAACTTATCGATCGTCTCCTTCATCCGCTGTCCGGACAAATTTCCATAAATGGAAAAGTCCTGCAACATTACACCCGCAAAGAACTTGCCAGAATCATCGGGTTCGTACCTCAGGAATTCACCAGTTTATTCCAGTTTACGGCTCTGGATATTGTGATGATGGGGCGGTTTCCCCATCAAAGAGCACTGGCTTTCGATTCTCTAGAGGACCGCCGGATTTCTCTGGATGCCATGGAGTCCACCGATTGTCTTGATGTAAAAGAACGGGATTTCAAGACCCTGAGCGGGGGTGAGCGTCAGCGGGTGGTTTTGGCCTCCGCACTGGCGCAGGAACCGCTTATTCTTCTTCTGGATGAACCAACCTCCGCCCTGGATATCCGGCATCAGATCCATTTTTATAAAATTCTGCGTAAACTCCGTCAAGAGCGCGGGATGACCATTCTAACCGTCACCCACGATATCAACCTGGCGGCCCAGTTTTGTGAACGTATCCTGGTAATAAAGCGGGGACAGATTGTTGCGGACGGCCCGGTCCCCCTGGTCATGAAAAAAGAGATTCTGGAAACCGTTTATGATATTCCGGTTGAGATTATTCAACATCCTGCTACCGGGTTACCGGTAATTTATCCCCGCCTGAAACCAGAGGACAGTACTCGTAAATGACCACACATTTAAAGAAAATATGGTTACTGGGATTTATTTTTCTTCTGTTTATCGCCACTCTCATGATCACACCATTTATAGGTTCTCAACACCTGGATTACCGGCAGGTCCTGCACTATCTGGAAGGAATGGTAACGGCGGATGGGACCATCTTCTTTCGCATACGTATACCACGGATTTTGCTGGCATGTATCACAGGTGCATCCTTTTCCCTGGCAGGGTTGATTTTTCAGGCATTGTTGCGTAATCCCCTGGCCACACCCTATACACTGGGTGTATCATCCGGCGGAGCATTGGGAGCAGTCCTGATGATAAAACTGGGACTCAGCTTCTCCGTGCTGGGGTTCACCACTATCCAGACAGCTGCTTTCTGTGGAAGTTTGCTGACTATAATCCTGGTTTTTTATCTGGCCCGCCGCCAAAAACGGATTGCGGTACATACCATGATACTGGCCGGTGTCACCATTAGCTATTTTTTCGGGGCCCTGATCCTGCTGCTCCATTTCCTGGCAGATTTTACTGAAACCCGTCAGATGATCCGCTGGATGATGGGTGGTCTGGATGTAGTGGATCCCGGGTTGATTTGGAAATCTCTTCCCTTGCTGGTAGTGAGTTTTATTATTTTGTTTTACCATGCCCGTATGCTTAATATTCTCAGCACTTCGGAAGAAACCGCCTGGAGCAAGGGCGTTTCCGTGGACCGGGTGCAGAAAATTTCCTTTCTGCTGGCCTCCCTGATTACCGGACTGGTGGTCGCCATCAGCGGTCCTATCGGATTTGTCGGATTGATTGTTCCCCATTTCCTGCGGATTCTGCTGGGTCTGGATCATCGCTATCTGATTCCTGCCGCCATATTTGGCGGAGGTGCATTTCTGACGGTTTGTGATACCTTCGCCAGGACCATCATGGCTCCGGTGGATATCCCTGTGGGAATTATTACCGCCATTCTGGGCGGCCCTTTTTTCCTCTGGATTCTGGTTCGCAGAACTTAAATCCTGAATCGAACTTATTATTGTCCTGAACGTATCGATAATACTACAAAAAATACAGTTTTTATTTTGTTTTTCTTGTCTTTATTTTTGAACAACAAATTCGGAGATATGAACTGAGCAACTGCTACGAGCGAATGAATTTACATATGGTAGATAGTGACTATCATTCATTTTCGGACATTTAAATGGTGGATATTCTTCCTCGGCTTCATGTTGCGGTGGTTGCCTGTTTGTGCTCAGAATAATCTTACCGACCGCCTTTTTCTGGATTTACCTCCGGATACGTTTATAACTATTACCGATTCACTTACCGACAGCCTTAAACTGCCTGATCATTTTCTTATTCCCAGGTCCGACAAAATTTACCGCAACAATTTCCGGCTGATACGGGGGGTACATTATAATGTGAATGACCGCATGGGGGTCATAGACTTCCTCCGGTCTGTAGTTGCAGGTGACAGTATTACGGTGATATATCAGAAGTACCCTTTTCCCCTGATTCCGGATTATTACCGCCGGGAATTGCAGTTTGTTCAACTGCCGGATTCCCTGAAGGGGAGGGAACACATCACCGGAAAGGTGGTGGGCAGCCGCTTTCTTGAGGATATAGATGCTTACGGCAGTAATCTGGAAAAAAGCGGAAGTATTGTGCGCGGTATCGAAATCGGTACTAATCGTGATCTCACTCTTAATTCCGGGTTAAATCTGCAGTTATCTGGGTATATCACACCCGAGTTGCAGGTTGTGGCTGCTCTGACAGATGAAAGCACCCCTATTCAGCCGGAAGGAAATACCCAGACCCTGCGTGAAGTTGACAAAGTATTTGTCAAAATCATCAGTCCTCATATCGGAGGAACGCTGGGGGATTTTAACCTGTCTTATCAGAACTCTTTCTTTGGAAATTTAAACCGGAAATTGCAGGGCATTTCGGCTTATGGTGAATTCCGGCAGTATAATCAGCAATTAACTTATGCCACTACCCGTGGTACCTTCACCACTAATCAATTCCTGGGGCAGGAGGGGAATCAGGGACCTTACCAGCTGTCAGGCAAGAACGGGGAAAGGGATATCATCGTACTTGCCGGCACCGAGAGGATTTATGTGAACGGAGAGCTTCTCATAAGAGGGGAAAATAATCAGTATATCATCGATTACAGTCTGGGTCAGATTACCTTTACCAATAACAGACTGATCACCGGTGATGATCGCATTGAGGTAGATTTTGAATATTCTGATAATTTTCAACGGTATGGAAAGAGTTTCGTTGGTTTGTCATCCCGGAAAGGTACTCCCGGCCCCGGATTTTCTTATGATGTTCGGCTTTTCCGGGAGTGGGATGATACCAAAAACCTGCTGGAGGACAGTTCGCCTCTAACCCCAGAGGAACAAGAAGTTCTTGCCAGGGCAGGAGATAACCAGCTGGCCGCCAGCGTGAGCGGCGCTGATTCGGTGGGACCGGGCGAAGGGAATTATGTTAAGCGGGATACTCTGATCGGTGTGGAAAATTATAAATATTTCCGGTATACCGGAGCCGGTAATGGAAATTTTAATGTACGGTTTAGCAGCGTCGGGCAGGGCAACGGAAGTTATCTGCGCGAGAGATTAGGTATCTACCGCTTCCTGGGTCCGGGGCGGGGGGATTATCTGCCAATAAAACTGATTCCGCTGGCCGGGGATAAAAAATTAGCCGACCTGACACTGAGTTATAAACTTGGGAATAACCTCAACCTGATTGGTGAGGGAGCGGTGAGTCTCTATGACCGGAATGTTTTTTCCTCCCTTGATGATAACAATAATCTGGGAAATGCCTTTACCTTTGGCACAAATTATTTTAATGATGAGACAGAACTGTTTGGAACGTCGCTGGGTGTGGTTAACTGGCAATTGAAATGGCGGCGGCAGGAAAAAGAATTTTCCCCACTGGACCGTCAGTTTCAACCGGAATTCAATTACAAGTGGAATTTAAACAGTACTACACTTCAAAACGATGAAAATACCATCGAATCCACACTCACCTATTTCCCGAAACAGTTCATGCAGTTTAAACTGGATAACGGATATATTCAAAGAGGCACAGAGATATCTTCCCGGCGAACCCGGGGTGATATTAATATCAGTGATTCCTCTCTGGTGAAACTGGAAGGCTATTATGAGTTAATAGATAGTAAAAATCTAAGTCAGGAAAGTAACTGGCAACGGTCAGGAAGTCTTATTGGCAAACAATTTGGGAGATTTTTCCCCTATGTTGGATATAGCCAGCAGGATCGTACCGTTACTACTTCACCGGAAAAAATCAGCGGTTTTTATTTTCAGAACGGGGATGCCGGTCTCAATATTAAGACATTTCTAGGACTGAGATGGTTTCTGCTGAGCCGGATCCGCGATGATTACCTCTATGATCCTTATATTCGAAATCAGAGGCGGAAGCTGGCCAGATCCTATACTCACTCACTGGAAGGTGCATTTATACAGAGCAGGAAATGGCAGGGACGGATGTCCTTTGTATACCGTCAGAAAAATTATGAACCATTTTTTAAAAATTTAGCGGCAGACAGCATCCCTGTCTGGCAGCCGGATCCACAATTTCAGGATACTTCCTGGGGCAATAAACAAAGTCACCTGGGCCGGATTGAACTTCAATACATAAACGAGCCAAGAACCGTTGACAGCCGCTGGCAATATCGGGTGGCCAGCGAATTACAGGCCCTGCAGGAAAAAGTTTTCATTTTTGTGGGAGAAAACCGGGGTAATTACCGGTTTGACGACTATTTGCAGGAATATGTACCCGATCCGCAGGGGGATTATGTTCAGGTAATTTTATCCACCGGAAACTTTGAAGCGGTTACCAACATCGAAGCCAGCTGGCAGATCAGATACCGTCCTAAAAAAGAATCAGCAAAGTATGAGGGATTACAAAATGTTTTTAGAAATATCTCATTCTATTCTCTGGTAAAGGTAAATGAAAAGAGCCGGGAATCGGAAGTATGGGAATTGTATCTTCTCAATCTTAAAAAATTTCATAATCCTTCAACCACTTTGCGCGGGACTTACGCTCTGGATCAGGACATTTATTTTTTCGAACGAAATCCTCAATTTGGAATCACCCTGCGCAGCCGTTACCGCGACAACCTCTCCAATGAATTTGTGGAATCCGGCTTCAATGAGACTCTAAAAAACTGGGATCGATCTATCAGCTGGCGTCAGAGTCTGATAGCCAGGAAACTGTCCCATGAGCTGGAATATCTGCAGAGTATTGTCACCCGTAAAGTGGCGTCTATTCCTTCCAGAGGCCGTGATATTTTCGGCCATACCGGGGCTCTAATCCTCAATTACCGGCCGGTTTATGCCTGGCAGATTCAAACTCGCATAGAGGGGGCTTTCCAGAAAGACAGGGCGGTGCTGAACAAACTCACCGTACGCTATTTTGAGCTCAGGCCACAGATTAATTATGCCATTGCCGGCAAAGCACGTGCACAACTAAGCGCTGATTTTATTGATGTGAAAGTCCTTGATAATCCCTTTGGACGTCCCGTCCCCTTTGAAATGGCTAAGGGAAAGCGAGAGGGTCTGTCGATTCTCTGGAATATCCGCTTCGAATATTTTATTTCCGGTAATATTACCACCACCTTTAATTTTACCGGTCGCCGGGATGCCGGATCCCAGCGGGCGATCTACCTGGGACAAGCTGAAATAAGGGCCTTCTTTTAACATGGCAGATCATGTGAAGACATTTGCTGTTTTTTCTCTGATAGTGCTGAGCTCAGTTCTGTGGCCGGTTTGTCACCCTGGCGTCATGAGTGCAACTGATGATGCCGGTTCTCAAGTTCTCTTCATTCAGAAGGTGGAAATTCACCTCTCCGGCCGGATATCATCCAAGATAAAATTTGGTGAGAAAAAATTTCATTATCAGCCGGCAGATAAAACGGTCATAAAAAATCTTCACAGTGATCTAATTGCCGCCTTGCGGGAGAAGGGTTATTATCTGGCACAAGTGGATTCGACACACATCGAAAAAATAAATGAGCAGAATGCCATTATCCATTTATTCATATCCCCGGGGCTGCCTTTTATTTTATCTGCCTTGGTCTGGCAGCTTCCCGATTCCCTGCAGCCTGAATTTCAAAATGAAATTACGGATAGAGTTGAGATATATACCGGGAAACCCTATACAGATGAATTACAAAAGGATTTGTTTCGCTCGGTCATTTCTATTTTTGAAAATAAAGGATATCCGCTTTGCAGAATCGAGACTACCGGTTTCGAAATTGACAGCCTGAAAAATTCACAGATGGGTTTTACCTTAAAGATGGACATCAATCCCGGCAGAAAAGTAATCATCTCCGGATTAAAATTACCTGAAGGTTCCGATATCAGTGTGCGTTATTTGGAACGGATATTCCGGTTCAAAAAAGGTGAATTATTCAGGGAGGAAAATGTGGAACGTTATGAGAGGGTTCTTCGCAGGCAGGATTTTATCAAAAAAACAGAGCCACCGCAACTGCTGCTGGAGGAAGACAGCCTTTACGCTCTGAAACTTAATTTTGAAAAAGCACCCTCCACTACCCTGGATGGTATTGTAGGATATATACCACCGCCGCTCAATGAGCCTTCCCAAAACGGTTATTTTACGGGATTATTCAATATTGGTTTACGTAACCTTCTGGGGACCGGCCGGAGGCTGGATGTATTCTGGCAGAAACCGGACCGTTATTCCGAGGAATTCCGGGTGAAATATCGGGAACCGTTTATTTTCGGATTACCATTTCATATGGGCGGCATGATGCACCGCCTGATACGTGACACAACCTATATTGAATGGGAATATTCACTCAATGCGGAGATTCCACTTAATGAATTTCTGACAGGATCTGCGCGCTTTTACAGCCGGGAAGTCTTTCCGGATTCTCTGGCCAGTCGTCAGCAGCGGCTTCCCCGGACGCGTTCTGTAAATAGCGAGTTGGGTGTGAGTTGGGATACCCGCGATGAATTGTATAATCCCCGCAAGGGCCTGCTGTTCTCATTAAATTTCGACTATGGAACCCAGCGAAATGTGGGCCCACCCTACCTGCTGGAAGAAGATTCGCTGATTGACAAAACGGACGTCACTGAAATGAGAGGAGAAATTTCCACCTTCCTGCCGGTTTTCAGAAAACAGGTGGTGGCCATAGAACTTCATACGGTTCTTATCGGTCATCAGGGACAGAAAGTTCGTCCGCCGGATATGTTCTGGTTTGGTGGTGCCACCACCCTGCGGGGATATCGGGAAGATCAGTTTTTCGGTGAGAGAGTAGGCTGGGCGAACCTGGAATATCGTTTCATACTGGCTCCCCAGTCACGGCTGTTTGTATTTTCTGACCTGGGTTATTTCAGCAGGAAACTGCCACAGCCGGAGAAAAAATTTCTGCTAAGTTACGGAGTGGGAATCGGTTTCCCCGGCCCACTGGGTATCCTGCAAGTTGATTACGGCCTGGCGAGGGGATCTTCATTCAGCGAGGGTAAAATCCATTTTCGCATCATCAATGAATTCTAAAATAAACAGAAATCAGCAGGTAGGCTATTTCTCCCGTGCTCCTGCATTGATTATCCGTCCCACAATCTTACTATTGTCCGATTTATGTATTTCCACTTTACGGTGTTCATCCTCCACCCGGATATCACCTTCTACCGTGGACCCCTCCTCCAGGGAGATCACCAGTGTAGGATAATCATAGCTCCGGGTTTTTCTGACAATGATGTCCCCGGTAACTTCACTTTTCCCGCCGAGCAGTACATCACCATTTACCGTCTCAAGATCACGTTCTACCCAAGTCCCGTTCAGTTTAATCTGCCAGTTTATGACAGAAAAATCCCCCTCAAGCACAGAACCAGCCTCCACCTCGATATCTCCATTTACTGTACTGATATTTTCTTCAATGACAGTGTTTTTCATAACAAGAATATAGCCATTAACATTTTCAATTTTTTTGGCTGAAGAATTGGAACCGATTTCAATTGCGCCATTAACGGTGTGGCAATCACCACAGGATTTCACAGTTTTTTCCCATGGTAATGTTTCCGTTTATTGTAGAAAGATCTTCCTGTACATTTTTTCCATCTTCAATATGGATGGACTTGTTTACCGAACCATAAACAGCGCTCCCGGCCATCAGGACCGGTGGCAATATGCGAGCAAAAGGATTTAATAGTTTTTTCACTGGTATTCCATTGTGTTTAAGAAAGAGAGGAGGATTAAATAAAATGGTTACTATATTCAAAAAATTCTGAAGCTTACATAAAATCAGCTTGCTTATTTTTAGTGAAAAGATTATTATTATCGGTTAATGAGGTAACCTGTTCAGATTATGACCGATGTACATTCAACAACAATCCTGAAACATGTGGACCACATCTATCCAGAGCTTGTAAAATTAAGAAGAAACCTGCACCAGGATCCTGAAGCAGGATTTGCAGAATTTCGCACGACTGATAAAATCATCCGATTTCTGCAAGACAAAAATGTCAAGAACATCCAGAGGCCGCTTCCCACAGGCCTGACAGCCGATATCATTCGTAAAGGCAATTCTTCCTTCATTGCACTCCGTGCCGATATTGATGCGCTTCCCATTGCGGATCTGAAAACGGTATCCTATCATTCCCGGAATGAGGGCCTATGCCATGCGTGTGGGCATGATATTCACTCCGCGGTAGTAGCCGGAATCGGAGCTGTTTGCAGGATGGATGAATTGAAGTTGCAGCATAACATCCGGTTAATCTTCCAACCGGCAGAGGAGCCGATACCCAGCGGTGCCCCCCGGATGATTGCAAATGGTGCCCTGGAAAATGTGGAAACCATATGGGCAATGCATGTAGATCCCACTCTGCCCCTGGGAAAAGTCGGCCTGACCCCGGGCTGGGTAAATGCGCAGAGTATCAGACTTCACTGGCAGATTGCGGGAAAAGGAGGGCACTCTGCACGTCCGTATTTGGCCATAAATCCCATTACCGCCGGGTCGCTGATCATAGAAAGGGTAAACAAATACATGGATCATCACCGGCAGTCTGTCACGGCATCCTTCGCTTTCAGTTTTACACAATTTCTCAGCGGTTCAGCATATAATGCAATTCCAGACCGGGCTGAGATCCTGGGAACACTCAGGGTTACGGATGGTGAAACACACCAGATTGTTCACACTGCACTGCAGGAAATTAATCGTCAAGTTGAATCGGATTCTGGCGTTACCGTTAATTTGTCAGTTCAGGAGGGCTCTCCGCCAGTCATTAATGATAAAAAAATCATATCCCACTTTATTAAAAATGATGTTGATCAGTATGGTATCAATCTGAAACCGGAAGAGGATTTTCGCTCCATGGGAGGAGATGATTTCGGCTGGTACGTGCGGCACGTGCCGGGTGCCATGATCCGGTTTGGTGTTGCCGACGGCAACGATGCACCCGCAGTTCACACCGGGTGGTTTGATGCTCCGGAAGAGGTTATCCGATTGGCCGTTCTTTTTTTCACTCACCAGATTCTGAACTGGCCGGATAAGATATTTGCCTGAAATATCTTCATCAGGTGCTGATACTTATGCTCCGTCGTTAACGTTTTTATAAACCATATTTTCTTTTTTGTGACTTCGATAACGCTTTATTTAATTGAATCTTGTATAATGGTACATTGCCTGGTTAGGTGAAATAAACAAAGCGAAGAAATATGGCCTGATTTCATGGAAATACATTTTCCCCAATTACCCTTGGCGGGACTGGATTTTGTTCTCACCAGAGAATGGAGAGAAGCAGATGAGAAGGGGAACTACGCCTCTTCCACTATCGCCGGTCTGAATTCCCGCCGCAACCATGGTCTGTTTGTAGTCCGAGATCCTGATTCCGGTGAAATGTTTGTTATCCTGTCCCATCTTCAGGAAGAAATATTCGCTTGTAAAGATCATTATGACTTTTTTTGTGTGGAGTATAAAAATCACCGGGCCATGGAAGGCATAAAATGGTTGGACCGTTTCGAGCTGGATCCCTTCCCCAGGTTTGTATATCAATTTCAAAATTTCACAGCTGCAAAATCAATTGTATTTTTAAAAGAGCACTCTCAGTTGATTATAAAGTATGAATTTTCCGGAATCCTGCCTCCAGAGGCACGTCTGGTCATCCGGCCGTTTTTTGCCTTCAGAACGATACATGAATCTACTCAACCGGACCGGATTGAAAATACGGAAGTGTTCTTAATGGAGAACCAATTTCGCTACCTGCCTTACCGGGATGCGCAGGAAACTTTTATGCAATATTCATCCGGACAATTTACTAATTCTCCTGCCTGGTATCACAATTTTATCTACAGGCGGGAAGCAGAGGACAAGATTGAAGATCTTTTAAATCCGGGATTTTTTGAGTTTTCCATTGATTCTGCCAAACCGGTTATACTGTCGCTCAGTCTTCGTCCGGGTTCCGTCGATGAGTCTGAAAAGCTCTATCACAAGGAACGGGAACGGCGTTTGACTTTTTTACATTCCGCCGAGAACCGGGAAGAGAAGGTGAATTATCTGTATGGAAAACAACAGGATTTTCTGCGAAAATATCCTGATAAAATTCCCTACTATACCACCGATCTCTGCGAGAATGACTTTAATTTATCTTTTCATTGTCTCATAGTCACCAGACTTCTTCGCAGTGGTCTTCAGGCAAATCAGGCCAATAAATATATTCAGAATCTGGTCCGGTTTTTGCGAAAAAATGACCTGTCTGACCTGTTTGCAGGAATAAATTCGGAGGTAAGGATTGATGCGGCATCCCCGTTTCTCATTACTTTCCTGCTATACTATTATCAAACCTTATATCACAATGAAGGGATGCTGGACGAGATATTGACAATCATTACGGAAATTATCAATCTGATTCGTAAAGATAAGCTTCCTTTTTATGTTTTGAAACGAAATAAACTTCTGGAAAGACAGTACAGGAAGTCTGATATGACTCCCAAAGAGGTCTATGAAATATTTTATCCTCTGCAGCAGAATTTCATTGTCAATGTTTTCTGGTTCAACATTCTGTCCATAGCCATCCGACTGGGTGAGAAAAAAAATGTGCATTTTTCCAGGTATAGACGATGGGCCAATAAGATTAAACAACGTTTTTACCAGCAGTATGTCAGGCCATTTACTTCAAATCCATCCAGGGCAGTAGAGGATTTTGGATTTGCCTTCCATCCTTCCATGATCTATTGTATTACCCTTCCGTTTCCGATTCTGGATGAAAAAGTATCTCAGATATTATATCGCCTTCTCTTAAAACAGTATTTAACCAAGGACGGTATAAAATTCCCTGTACGGTTGGAAAATTATACTGGTAATATAATTTCACCGATTCTGATTGGTGAATATTTTGATGGCTGGGAAAAATTGATGAGAGACAAGGAGTTTTTATATACTTTTTTTCATTCGGTGTCGCAACGTTTGGAGAAAACCCTGAAGGAATCCATAGTCGGTTATGTCCCCAATGTGATGCCGGTTGGAGAAAACAGTATTCCACAGATTCATGCACGACCATCAGGTGTAGCCCATGCGGAAGTTATTTACTTCTACCACCGGTTAGCAGAAATCGGTAAAAAAGTAAAAGAATGACTATCACGAATTGCTGAAATCTTTAATGTCCGGCCGGGAGAATTCAAATATATACAGCTGATTAGAATATCCTGAACATATGCAAGGGCTTGCTTTCACGGATTTTTTCAGGACTGCCTCTGTGGTGGGGAAAGTGAAGACTTGCGGGTATTAACTGAGTATGGGTTCCTGCATCAGTTTTTCCACAATTTGAATTGGTGTAACTCCTTCAGCCTCCGCATTAAAATTAGCGACTAACCGGTGGCGGAGAACCGGAACCGCACACATTTTCAGGTCGTCAATTTCTGGCGTAAAGCGTCCCTGTAGGGCAGCACGGGTTTTTGCACCCAATATGAGGAACTGGGATGCACGCGGTCCCGCTCCCCAGTTGATCCAGTTTTTAATATACTCAGGAGACTGCAAATGGGCGGGTCGGGTTAAACCCACAAGTTTTACTGCATATTCGATAACATTATCCGAAGCCGGCATTTTCCGGATGGCTTCCTGAAAATCCAATATTTCCCTGGCATTCATCACCTTGTCCAGTTTTGGAAGATAATCACTGGTGGTGGATTTTACGATGGATATTTCTTCATCAAAGGAAGGGTAATCTATCCATAAATTGAACATGAAGCGGTCCAGTTGAGCTTCCGGCAGGGGATAAGTGCCCTCCTGCTCAATGGGATTTTGTGTCGCCAGTACGAAAAAGGGTTCCTGCAGGGGGTATGTTTCGCCGGCTGCAGTTACTTCATGTTCCTGCATTGCTTCGAGTAAAGCGGCCTGGGTTTTGGGAGGGGTCCGATTTATTTCATCAGCCAGAACGATATTGGCAAATACCGGTCCTTTGGCGAAACGAAAGGTCTTACGGCCTGTCCCCATATCCTCTTCCAGAATTTCGGTACCGGTGATATCGGAAGGCATAAGGTCCGGTGTAAATTGTATTCGGCTGAATTTCAAATCCAGCACCTGGGCAAGCGTGCTTATCAGAAGAGTTTTTGCCAGACCGGGGACACCGATAATAAGGCAATGTCCGCGGGAGAAGAGTGTTATCAGTAATTGATCAATAATCTCCTGCTGGCCGATAATGACTTTTTTTATTTCGTTATTTATTTTTGTATAAGATTCTGCCAGATGAATCAGAGCTTCACCTTCATCTTTAAATTTATTCCTGGTTTCCATAATCCCGTCTCTTTAATATGGGAAGGATAATAACTATTGTCTAAAAGATAAACAAATGGTTTTTCATTTCACAGCACATCAAATAACACTGTTTATTTCTGCTGAGGAGGAAGATCTTTAAATTTTCAGATTGTTATTTGTTACTATGCAGGATATATCAGGAAGATTCCGGGAAGGTCAGATTGTTCCGGTAGGTGACAAACCATCTGCCCTCCCAGAAAACCGGAATATAATTGCCATGCACCGGTCCTACCCGAAAGAGAAGATTGGTGGTTTTTATGGTTTTGATATAATCCAGGCGAGCATCGGGGAAATCACGGGAAAGTTGATATAATTGCAGCGAATCGGAGCTGCTGGGAAGCAGGACGGGAGTATTATCAGCGTGGCGTGCATCAAAATAAAATTTCTGATCACTTATCTCCCCCTTCCGGTCGTAGTGGATTTCTTTGATGGTAAAGGAGGAGGCATCCGATGTGGGATTTCCTTTATCGTTATAGGGTGAAAAATTACGGAAACGTGTGCTCTGAATAAATACAAGTTCATTATCTTCAACAATGAACTTTTCACTACCACCCCATTCTTCACCCAGACCCCTGCCTGAAAACCGGACGGTCAATGTGTCACAATACTCATTAACAAAATGGGCTCCGCAGAACAGACATCCGGCGATACATTCGGGATAAATGGCGATCAGTTCATATCCGTTCTCAAATTCTTTCCATAAAAGCAGATCATTTTTAAAAACTCCGTAAACAAAGCTTTGAACATCATATAACATGGACAGGGAAATGATGTAATGCCCCTTGGATAAGGATTCAATTATTTTTTTATGGTAATTCTCCGGATTGATTACCGCAAGATCATCTTCATCCGGAGTAAGGTCTTTGTTTAATATTGAAAATTTGGTCAGTTCAGATACGTCTATATTCTGCACCAGTTCTGTACAGGTAGAATCCGCATAATAACTTAAAACAGGATGGAGGAAATCCGGATAACGATAACTGACCTTAATATTTTCCAGTTCGGAAAAGTTCCTGATATGAAAGATTCCCTGGCTCCGGATTTTTGCAGGAATTAAGAAGAGCTGCGAGACGAACAAAATTAGTAATGTTAAATTTCTGATATTTTTATCTGACATTATTGTAAAACTGATTACTTCCCTCTACTGTTTATTTTCAAATATATATATAAATAAATGTTAAAAAAATTGCTACGGGAAAATTTTTTTGTTTGTTTCAACAAAATAACATCCATTATTGCTTGAATATTTTATTTTCCGTAAAATTCAGCTTACTGGATTTTGAAGGAGACTACTGATGAAAGAACCGGAAGTGAATCTGGAACTGGCCAGGCAACACGGGCTTAATGAGTCTGAGTACGATAAAATAAGGGAAATTCTGGGCCGCACTCCCACCTTTACCGAGTTGGGAATTTTTTCAGTCATGTGGAGTGAACACTGTTCATATAAGAATTCCATTGCCGAGCTGAAAAAACTGCCCCGCAGCGGAGGACGCCTGCTGGTGGGTGCCGGTGAGGAGAATGCCGGGCTGGTAGATATCGGTGATGGTCTGGCGGTATGTTTTAAAATTGAGAGCCATAATCATCCTTCGGCCGTGGAACCGTATCAGGGTGCGGCCACCGGGGTAGGTGGCATCATGCGGGATATATTTACCATGGGTGCCCGCCCCATTGCCGCACTGGATTCTCTGCGATTCGGTACCCTGAGCGTGGCGCGTAACCGGTATCTGTTTGATGGCGTGGTTCGGGGCATAGCCGACTACGGAAATTGCCTGGGAGTCCCCACGGTAGCCGGTGAGATCTATTTTGAAGATTGCTACAGTAAAAATCCGCTGGTAAATGCCATGACGGTGGGCACTGTAAAGCATAACCAGACAGCATCTGCGGTAGCACGGGGTCAGGGTAATCCGGTTTTTGTGGTAGGTTCCAGAACGGGAAGGGATGGAATTCACGGAGCTACCTTTGCATCGGAAGAATTAACTGAGGAATCGGAGAGCCGGCGGCCAAATGTGCAGGTGGGAGATCCTTTTACCGAGAAGCTGCTGCTGGAAGCGACTCTGGAAATGATCAAAGAGAAATTGCTGGTAGGCATTCAGGACATGGGTGCGGCAGGGATCACTTGCAGTACCACGGAAATGAGTGCCAAAGGTAAAAGCGGCATGGTTATTGACCTGGATAAGGTTCCGGTAAGAGAGGAGGGTATGACTCCTTATGAAATCATGTTATCCGAATCACAGGAACGCATGCTGGTTGTTGGCAAAAAAGGGAATGAAAGCCGAATCAAGGGAATCTGCAGCAAATGGGAGCTGATTTGTGAAGAAGTGGGTTATGTTACAGACGAACCAAATTTAAAGGTATTCTTCCGGGGAGAAAAAGTGGCTGATATTCCACCGTATTATTGTGTGCTGGGTGGGGGAGCACCGGTTTATTTCCGGGAATCCAGCCGGCCGGCGTATCTGGACCGTGTGCAGGCTTATGTTTTTGAAACCCTGGAAGCGGTGAATGATTTTGAGCAGATTTTTATGAAAGTATTTTCTTCTTCTAATATCGTTTCAAGGCACTGGATATATGAGCAGTATGACCACATGGTGAGAACTAATACAGCGGTTCTTCCCGGTGCCGGAGATGCGGCAGTCATCCGGATCAAGAAAACCAGGAAGGCCTTATGCATGAAGACCGATGGGAATGGCCGCTATGTTTACCTCAATCCCCGCCGCGGAGGACAGATTGCAGTGGCAGAAGCAGCCCGGAATGTGGTATGTACCGGAGCACAACCCCTGGCTATCACCAACTGCCTGAATTTTGGTAACCCCTATAAGCCCGAAATGTTCTACCTTTTCAGGGAAGCCGTTGCAGGTATGGGAGATGCATGCCGGATTCTGGACACTCCTGTAACCGGCGGTAATGTCAGCTTCTATAACGAAAGTCCTGAGAGCGCGGTTTATCCCACGCCGGTCATTGGAATGGTGGGGCTTATTGAGGATATTTCCCATATCACCTCTGCTGCTTTCAGGGATGCCGGGGACCTGGTTTATCTGCTTGGCGAAACACGTCCGGAAATTGGCGGGAGTGAATTCCTGAAGGAGCAATACGGCATGGTAACCGGAGATTGTCCCACCCTGGATCTGGAACAGGAGAAAAATATGCAGAATGCCTTGCTGCAGGCCATCCGAAATGGCTGGATCCGCTCTGCCCATGATGTTGCGGATGGGGGTCTGGCAGTGACACTGGCAGAAGCCTGCATCATGGACAGGAAACATGCCGTGGGAGTGGAAATAATACTGCCTCAGAGCAATACACGGCCGGAGTGGGTACTTTTCAGTGAAAGCCAGAGCCGGGTAATTATCTCCATATCACCGCGCCATAAAGATTCAGTAGAGAAATTTTTTCACAACCAAAACGTCCCGTTGTTTCGGCTGGGAAAAACCGGTGGTGACAGTTTGGTTATAAATAACCTGATAAACCTTTCAACCCAAAAACTGATTGACATATATTATCCCGTATTGCATCGCAAAATGGAAAGCTGAGGGTTCCCTCTGATTAATTTATCAGAGCGTATGGATAAATAACGCCGACTGCAAAACGTAAAAACAGGTTTCATCTGTCAGAAGCCTGGCACAGTTGACTGTTTGCATCTGGCAGAAATTTAAAAACAATTAACCAGAGACCGGTAACCAGAAAGCAGCATCCGGCACATCAGGGGGCAGAATTCAGTTATCCGTCACACATCCCCGTGGCCTGAAAGGTAGTCTTCCCGTTCCTTTTCCGGCCAGGCACTTGGCCTGTATCTGGCGGTGCATGTGGACGTTCTCGCCGGGAGGCAAAAATATTGATTGAAATGTTGCCACAGCTCAATAATCAAACATCGGATCATCGTCCGCCACTCGGTGCCCATACGTCAATAGCGGGGGGAGTTGCCAATGCCATTCATTCCGGCAGTAAAATTGGTTGTGATGTTATTCAGTTGTTCAGCAAAAACCAGATGCAGTGGCTGGGAAAAGAACTTTCCGAACAGGAGATAGAGGATTTTCATGCCGCTGTGGAGCAAACCGGTGTTTATCCTATGACGGTTCACGATGCTTACCTGATTAATCTGGCCAGTACTCAGCCGGCGGTATACCGGAAATCTTTCCATGCCTTTATTGATGAATTGAAGCGGTGTGAATCGTTGGGAGTGCCTTATCTGGTGATGCATCCGGGAGCACATCTGGGGGCAGGAGAGGAGGAAGGATTAAAAAAAATTGCCTGCAGTATCCGCAAAGCTTATGAGGAAGCGAGAGTATCACATACCGTGGTGTTACTTGAGACGACTGCGGGGCAGGGAACCAATGTGGGATACCGCTTCGAGCAGATCAAATATCTGCTGGATGAAAGCGAACTCGGGAATAAAATTGCCGTCTGCGTGGACACCTGCCATATTTTTACAGCCGGATATGATTTCCGTACCAGGGCACAATGGTTGCGGACAAAAAAGGAGTTTAATCGCGTGATCGGTCTGGAAAAATTGAAAATAATTCATGTTAATGACAGCAAAAAAGATTTTAAAAGCAGGGTGGACCGGCATGAACGAATCGGGAAAGGGAAAATAGGTTTAAGAGGTTTCCGAATTATGATAAATGATCCGGATCTGAAAAATATTCCCATGATCCTGGAAATCTCCGGAGGGGATGAAGCATACCGGGAAGATATCCTTCTTCTGAGAAGCCTGCAAAAATAAAAAGACTCCCCGGGTTTCCGGAGAGTCTTTTTCCTCGTAGTGATACGGGCCGTCTATTTTTCCATCATGAATGGATAGCGATAGTCTTTAGGGGGGATGAAATTTTCCTTGATCGTCCGGGGGGTAACCCAGCGGATCATATTGAGAAAACTGCCCGCTTTGTCATTGGTGCCGCTGGCCCGCCCGCCGCCAAATGGTTGCTGCCCCACCACTGCCCCGGTGGGTTTATCATTAATATAAAAGTTGCCTGCAGCATCCACCAGAATGCGGTCCGCCAGTTCCACCGCATATCTGTCCTGTGCAAAAATGGCACCGGTTAATGCATAAGGCGATGTCTCATTACACAGGTGCAATGTTTCTTCGTATTTTTTATCGTCATAAATATAGATAGTTAGAACCGGTCCGAATATTTCTTCCTGCATGGTACGGAATTTGGGATTGGTGGTAACGACAACAGTCGGTTCTATAAAGAATCCTTTGCTGTCATCATATTCGCCGCCGAAAATAATTTCCGCTTCATCATCCTTTTTAATATAATCTATATACCCGGTGATGGTGGTAAAAGCCGCCCGGTCAATAACGGCATTCATAAAATTAGTAAAATCCTCCACATCTCCCATTTTAATGGTTTTCAATTCAGCCAGCAGGTACTCTTTCAGATCCGGCCAGATGGATTTGGGAATGTAAGCCCGGGAAGCGGCGGAACATTTTTGCCCCTGATATTCAAACGCGCCGCGGATAAGGGCAACGCCCAGCGCTTTAAGGTCAGCACTATTGTGTGCGACAACGAAATCCTTGCCGCCGGTTTCTCCCACAATTCGTGGATACCATTTGTAGTTCTGAATGTTATCTCCAACAGTTTTCCACATGCCCTGGAAAGTAGAGGTGCTTCCCGTAAAGTGAATCCCCGCTAATTGAGGTGAATTTAGAACGGGATTACCTACCTGGCTTCCCGGTCCCGGGATGAAATTAATAACCCCATCCGGTAAACCGGCAGTCTGAAACAATCTCATCAGATAGTAGGCGGAATATACTGCGCTGGAAGCGGGTTTCCAGAGTGATACATTACCCATGATGGCCGGTGCGGTGGGGAGATTGCCGGCGATGGAGGTAAAATTAAAGGGTGTCACAGCGAAAACAAAACCTTCCAGTGGCCGGTATTCCATGCGATTCCAGGTTCCCATTGGAGAATAGGGTGGCTGCTGCTCGAAGATCTGCATGGCATAAAAAGAGTTAAACCGGTAAAAATCTATCAATTCAGCGGCAGAGTCAATTTCCGCCTGGAAAACATTTTTACTTTGCCCCAGCATGGTGGCGGCATTCAGAGTGTCACGCCACGGTCCAGCCAGCATTTCAGCCACTTTCATAAATACGGACACCCGGTCATACCAATGCATGGCAGCCCATTTTTTTCTGCTTTCAAGCGCCGCATCAATAGCCATTTTCACTTCCTTTTCTCCTGCCTGATGATACCGGGCGATCACCGTCTTATGATCATGCGGGAGGATGCATTTGCCCAGTTTTCCGGTTTTGATTTCCTTGCCACCGACGATAAGCGGGATCTCAATCTCTTTTCCTTTAAGCTCAGTTAATGTCTTTTTCAGGGAGGCCCGTTCGGGACTTCCGGGTGTATAAAATCTTAAGGGCTCATTCAGCGGTATGGGCAGATTAAATTTTGCATTTGGCACTGTAAATCTCCTTATTCTTTATTTAATCAGACTGTTTTATTAAAGATAAAAGTAACAAAAAAATGTAATGAAATTCACAAATAATGTCAATTGCTTTAAAAATACAGAAATTACAGGGAATTATTATTTGACAGGAATACTTAATGATCTGTAAGGAAAACCTGCTTCCCGGAAAATGATTCAAAATTGTAAAAAATCAGGTTTGAAATCCCCGGCACTTGTAAAACTTTTTTATGATTTATGCCTTTAGCTCAGCAGAATGAAAGGGTAAACATAAAGATTTATGATTAGTACTTTAGCTCCGCAAATTTTGATTTATTCCGGACCGGAATATGAAAATATCTGGAAATATTTCAGGGCTGGTTATAAAATGATTTCGATTTTCATAATTTCTTTTGTATCATTAGTGCTTAAATTTGAAGACAAACATTCCCGGAGATAGTGTGATGAAAGATGACCTGGTTATTCCGAAGAATTATCAACCGTTATTGAATCTGAAAGAAACGGAGAAAGCCATCCGGCTGATCAAGGAATTTTTTCAGATTAATCTGGCATTCGAACTCAATCTCATCCGTATTACCGCTCCACTCTTTGTTCCCGCTGACACAGGAATTAATGATGATCTCGATGGTACAGAGAAACCGGTAGCTTTTCGGATCGCGGATTTGAATAATGTTCTGGTGGAAATCATTCAATCCCTGGCAAAGTGGAAACGTCTGATGCTGGCTGACCATGATTTTAAGGTGGGTGATGGCCTTTACACCGATATGAATGCTCTGCGGCCGGATGAAAAGCTGGATAATCTGCATTCCGTGTATGTGGATCAATGGGACTGGGAGAAAGTAATATCTGAAGAGAACAGAACCCTGGATTTCCTCAAAGAGGAAGTGCTCAAAATTTATGATGTAATTCAGCGGACTGAAAAGTATATATGCTACCTTTATCCTTTCTTTTCTCCCGTCTTACCTGAGAACATTACATTTATTCATACTGAAGACCTGGAGAAGGAATATCCTGAACTGAGCCCGAAGGAACGGGAAGATATTATCTGTAAAAAATACGGAGCTGTTTTTCTAATCGGCATCGGTGCCGATCTGGAATCGGGTTATCCCCATGACGAAAGAGCTCCCGATTATGATGACTGGATTACTCCCACCCATGAGGGTTATCGTGGATTGAATGGCGATATTCTGGTTTACCATCCCATCCTGAAATGTGCATTTGAACTTTCCTCTATGGGAATAAGGGTAAGTCCCGATTCCATGCGTCAGCAGTTAAAGCTGAAAAATGTGCCGGAGCGGGAGAAACTGCTATGGCATAATCGGTTACTCAGTGGCCAGTTACCGCAATCCATCGGGGGCGGAATCGGTCAGTCCAGGTTGTGTATGTTCTATCTGAGGAAAGCACACATCGGAGAAGTTCAGAGCAGCGTCTGGTCGCAGGACGTGATATCTGCCTGCCGACGGCATAATATTTCGTTGCTTTAGGAAGGTTGGTAAACCATCTGGTTCGTGAAGAGGATCAAATCAGTATTGAAAATTTCAAATTTTTCGCTCCCATTTTCACCGGATTAATACGAGATTACAATGATACTCAATTTACCCGGCAGGTGATGAATGTAAACTGATGGATGCAGAATATGAGAATAATAATTATCAATAAAGGAGAAAAACATGGCCGGAAGAGTATCGGTACCGGAATTTAAAAAGGAACGGGACCGGCTGAATGAAATTGTGATGAAATATGCTGGACTAGAAACCAAAAGATTTTATAACCTGGATTCCCAGGTTTACCGGAAGGGCGGGGCATTGCCGGTAAAAATAAAAGAATTACTGGGACTTGTGGCTTCACTGGTGCTGCGTTGTGATGAATGTATCAAGTATCACATAATCAGGTGTTCTGAAGAAGGGCTTACCGACCAGGAACTGGAAGAAGCTCTTTCAATAAGTTTGATTGTCGGGGGATCCATCACAATTCCTCATCTGCGCCGCTCCTGGGATACCTGGGAAGAATTGAAGCATTCCAAATAAATCTGACCGAAATGTATGATTGAATTCAAAACACAGGATATCAAAATGGAAAAAGCAGCCCTTACTTCAGAGACCCTGAAAATGGTCAAATTATTCCAGAAAAATGAGATCACCGAATATCATGTTTACAGTGCTCTGGCACAGCGGGTAAGTGGCAAAAACGGGGAAGTCCTGAAAAAAATTGCTGAGGATGAGAATCGTCATTACCATAAATGGAAAACGTATTCCCAAGTTGATGTGCGTCCCCGCAAATTTGCCGTCTTCTTCTACCGGTTCATTTCCAGGGTTCTGGGTATTACATTTGCGATCAAAATGATGGAAAAGGGAGAGGAAAAGGCGGAAGAAAATTATGCAAAAATCCAGCCTCAGATTCCCGAAGCTGAAGAGATCTGGAAGGATGAGAAACAGAATGAACTCATGTTGGTGGATATGATTGATGAGGAGCGCATCAAGTATATCAGTTCTATGGTGCTTGGTTTAAATGATGCCCTGGTTGAATTAACCGGAGCCCTGGCCGGTTTCACACTGGCATTCCGAAATGGCCGTTTAATCGGGTTGGCAGGATTAATTACCGGAATTGCAGCTACCCTGTCCATGGCTGCTTCAGAATATCTCTCTCAGAAATCGGAAGAAGAACACAAAGACCCCGTCAAAGCAGCTTTTTACACCGGAATGACTTATATTTTTGCTGTAATTCTTCTGGTGTTTCCTTTCTTTGCTTTTCCCAACTATTATTTTGCATTAGTGCTTACTCTTATTATTGCCATCTTTATAATCCTGATTTTCTCCCGATTTGTGGCGGTGGTTAAGGATATTTCCTTCCGCAAATTTTTTTGGGAAATGGTCTTTATCAGCATGGGAGTGGCATTAATTTCCTTTATTATCGGATGGGTAGCCCGGATTTTACTGAATGTGCAGGGGTAGGCCGACATGTAAACCGGAAACCGGAGTGTGAAGACGAAAGGATAAAGGTGAAAGGCTAAAGGCTTCTTGACGATTCTGACTCCTTCCAGTCGTCTCGTGGGGATAAAATCATAAAGGATTTCAAAAGAACAAGGCTGAAGGCTTTATCCCCGTTTCCTTTTCCATTTTCCCTTGTCCTTTTTCCCTCTTAATTCTTTGATCTTTTTTCTGCTTTGCATCAGGCGGGCGTGTTTTTTGCCTGAATTTTTTGAACCTGCTGATTGACCCTGTGAATTATAGCGGTTATTCCATGAATTCGCAGCATTCCGATTTTTTGACTTAATCCCAGGCGATTCAGCAAGTCCATCGGAATTTCCCCGAGTTCTTTTACTGACAGTCCATTTAAGGCATGCCAGATAATGGAAACGATTCCTCTGATGGTGGGAGATTCTGCCGGAACAATGGCTTGCACTACAATTTTCCCCCCGGTATTACTAATTAACAGGTAGACCGGTGTCTGGCACTCTGATATTCTTTGCATCTCCAGATCTTTTCTTGACTGAAAATCCGGAGAAGGGGAGGGCATTTTATCGGCGTAATCCAATAATAGTTCGAGCTTAAATTCATCATCAATGTTTTGAAAGGATGAAATTATGTCTTCCAGCCGATTCATTGATTTACCCGGTTACCAGGCTAATTTACCCTGCCCTGCCTTTAACCATAATTTTAATAGTGATGAAATAATGCGGATGCTAAATTACCGGGAGTAAATTTAGTCTTTACTTCTCAATGGGTGCCCTGACCATGTTTCCCCATTCGGTCCACGATCCGTCATAATTGAGTACATTTTTATAACCCAGCAGATAGGTAAGTACGAACCAGGTATGGGCAGACCGTTCACCAATCCTGCAATAAGCAATAATCTGGTCCTCGGATTTCAATCCCGCACCGTCTTCATACAGTTTTTTCAAGTCGGCCAGGGATTTAAATGTGCCATCTTCTTTTACTGCACTGGACCATGGAACGTTTTGTGCTCCGGGAATATGTCCGCCTCTCAATGCGCCTTCCTGCGGATAATTTTCCATGTGTAGAAGTTCCCCGCTGAATTCCTGGGGAGAACGAACATCAATCAGCGGTTTTTTTGCCCGGCTGTGACGAATAACGTTATCCCGAAAGGCACGAATATCTTTTTCCAGGAATGCATTCACTTTATAGGGGGTGGTTGGATACCGAGGAATTTCCCGGGTGATGGGTCGTCCTTCAGCAATCCATTTCTGACGGCCGCCGTCCATTATCAAACAATTTTCATGACCATAAAGTGTGAATGCCCAGAAGGCATAACAGGCCCACCAGTTATGTTTATCCCCGTAAAAAACCACCGGTGTCTGATTGTTTATTCCTTTGACTGACATTAACTTTTCGAATTCTTCCGGAGAAATATAATCGCGAATCAGAGAATCCTGCAGGTCATTTTGCCAGTCGACTTTTAAAGCTCCCGGTATATGACCGGTTTCATAAAGAAGAATATCTTCGTCAGATTCAATGATGCGTACATCCGGATCTTTAAGATGGTCCGCCACCCACTGGGTATCCACCAGTACTGCAGGTTTAATATTTTTTCCCATAACGTTATCTTTTCTTTTTTGGATAGTATGTTATTGATGTTCCATCAGCGAGAGATTGCTTACGGCAATCTTTGCCAGATTCTGCAGTGATGCCGGTTGAATTTCCGCTGTTCCATTTTCCAGATTCTGTAAATCCTGCAAAGTGAGACCGTTCAGTAACTCATCGACAGCCTGTTGCAGAATTTGCCAGATGGAGCGGACGGAACAGGAAAAATGATGACTGCAATCTTTCAGGAGTCCGGAATGACTGGTGCAGAAATTTTCCGAGTACAATTTGCCTCCCAGTACGGTCAGAACCTGATTTAAATTGATCTTATCAGCAGAACCGGCCAGGGTGTATCCGCCTTCTTTTCCGCGGGAACTTTTAATAAATCCGGCGATGCGCAGCAGCCTGCACAGTTTGGCTACATAGTGCTGAGAAAGACCTTCTTCCTTGCTTAATTGTGTAATAGTAATCCCTTCTGCTATGGGACAATTAGCGATTCTGAGCAAAATCCTTAATCCATATTCTTCCTGGGATGTAATCTTCATTTCAATAATCCGGATTTATTTAGATTCATTATCCTGATATCTGGGGAGATTGGAACTGCACATTACCACATTCTCCAGTTTGGCATATTCGTCCGGACCTATGGAAGGACCGGGTCTTTTGCATTTTTGTTCATATTCATCAGTCAGGATGGCCGAAATTTCTTCCGGGGATTTATTAACAAGATCCTTGCGCTGCATACTGAATTCCAGCTGTCCGTCCCGGAACAGAGTGAAAAAGGGAGAGGAGGGCATGAAATCCGGTAGAAACCGTTGACGCACATATTCTACTGCTCTTTTTTCCATCCCTGCAAAAACGGAAACCAGGTGTTCGGGTATAACATGGTGCTGCAAGGACAAGGCAACGCCGGGTCTGGCTGAGCCAGCAGCACAACCACAGACAGAATTAATTACCAGCAATACAGTTTCCCCGGGCTTATCCATCAGTGCTTCATCCACGTCTTCCAGTGTAATTAATTCCTTAAATCCCACTGCCGTTAATTCTTCCCGCATATACTGAACCGCTTGCGGATCATATGTGGGTCTATATTGAATATCATATTTATCCATAATTTAACCTCTCACAAATAAATTAAATTAATTGTTCAATCTAAGGTTCTTACATAAAACCCAGCTCCAGTTTTGCTTCATTACTCATCATTTCCGGGGTCCAGGGGGGATCCCAAACCACCTCCACCTTTGCGTCCGAGATTCCATCCACGGATTTTGCTTTTTCCGCCACACCTCCAGGCAGCGTCCCGGCTACCGGACATCCCGGGGAGGTTAGAGTCATTTTAATATGGGCAACCTTAAGAGAGTCTATAAAAATATCGTAAATTAAACCTAATTCATAGATATCCACCGGAATTTCAGGATCATAACAGGTTTTGATAATTTCAACAATTTTTTCTTTTAATTTCTCTTCTTCGTTTTTCTGGGTCATGTATAATTACCTGCTTTTTTTAGAGATTTAAAATTCTTTCTTCAATCGTTCATTTATGGCATTGCGGATAAATTCCTGTACCGGTTGCAGGTTAATTTTGTTCAAAATTTCTTCTGCAAAAGCTGAACGGAGCAGGGTGAAAGCATCAGCTTCATTTATTCCCCGTTGCCTCATATAATAAATTGCATCTTCGTCCAGCTGACCTACAGTGGCGCCATGGGTACATTTAACATCATCGGCAAATATCTTCAACTGGGGCTTGGAATCAATTTCCGCCTTGTCACTGAGAAGTAAATTTTTATTGGATTGAAATGCATTGGTTTTCTGAGCATCTTTCTCTACAAAAATGGTGCCGCTGAATACTGCCCGGGCAGAATCGGTAAGGATTCCCTTGTACATTTCATTGCTGATGCTGTTTGGTTTCAAATGGTCAATATTGGTATGGTTATCCACATGCTGCCTGTCTGAAAGAAGATAAAAACCATAAAGGTGCGCCTTACAATTTTCACCATCTATCGAGAACCCCAGGTTATTACGGACAATGGCACCCCCCAGATCTATACTGATGGAATTAATAATGCTGCGATTCTCCTGATAGATCTGTGTACGGTCAATCCGGTAAGCGTCTCTGCTTTCATTCTGGATTTTCAGTTCATCGACCCTGGCACCTTCCTGTAAAATGATTTCGGACACCGAATTGTGAAAATAATGGGAATCAGAAAAGTGATGATAGCTTTGAATGATCTTCACCTGGCTGTTTCTGCCGGCAACAATAAGATTACGGGAATGAGACTGGTACAGCTGCCCCTGGGAGTGAGCAATGTTGAGGATATGAACAGGATTCTCCAGTATTTGATTTTCAGGAATCTGAATAAAAACACCCTCCCGGAAGAAAGCGGTGTTCAGAGCTGTAAATGGATCCTCCTCATATGCAGCATATCGCGAAATATGTTTCCTTACCGTTTCATTGCCTTCTTTCAGAGCCGTTTCCAGATTGCGGATGATAACAGCATTATTGTCAGCGGAGATATGAGACAATTCAGGAATATGACGGCCATTTATAAAAACAATCAGATTCTGTGATAGGTCATTAAAGGTAAACTGGAAAATATCTGCTGCAGTTAAATCTGCTTCGATATTCGTCAATGGATACTGATTTTTCAGAAGAGGCTGTATATTGGTATATTTCCAGTCTTCCATCCGGATGCTGGGAAATCCCATCCTGTCGAAAGCTGCAATGGCCTCTTTACGGATTTTGTGTAATGGTAAGTCTGCATTACCATTAAGCCGGGTTTCAAAGTTTTCGAAAGTGGAGATATACCAGTCCTTTATCTCTGTATTTTCAATTTTTTTTGTTATCATTTTATAACTGTTTCTTTCTTATATAATATACCGACCCTGTTTCGGATTATTCAGATGGTAGCCGGTTCTTCTTTTTCTTTTTTCACCCAGTCATAGCCATATTCCTCCAGATGAAGGGCAAGATCCTTGTCGCCGGATTGCACAATTTTACCATTGTATAACACATGGACCATATCGGGAACGATATAATTCAGCAGACGCTGATAATGGGTTACCAGAATAAATGCGTTGTCTTTGGTCCGGAGTTTGTTAACGCCGTTTGCAACCACCTTCAATGCATCAATATCCAGGCCTGAGTCGGTTTCATCCAGTATGGAAAGTTGCGGATCCAGCATGGCCATCTGGAAAATCTCATTGCGTTTCTTTTCCCCTCCTGAAAAGCCTTCATTCACCGAACGGCTGATCAATTTTTCATCCATTTCCACCAGCTGAAGTTTTTCACGCATCTTGTTAAGAAAGCTGCGGGCATCCAGTGGGTTTTCTCCGCGTGATTTTCGGATTTCGTTTACGGCCTGTTTAAGGAAATTGGCCATACTAACACCCGGAATTTCCACCGGGTACTGGAAAGCCAGGAACAGGCCTTCATGCGCCCGTTCTTCGGGAGCCATCTGCAGCAGATCCGTTCCTTTAAAAGTCACGGTTCCGCCAAGGATGTCATACTCCTCCCGTCCCGCTATAACATTAGCCAGGGTGCTTTTGCCAGACCCGTTGGGCCCCATGATGGCATGAATTTCTCCCCGTTTCACTTCCAAATTAATACCTTTTAATATTTCAATATTATTGATGGCTACCCGTAAATTCTTTATTTTTAACATATCCGCACTCTTTTATTTATTTTCATTTTATTTTTCCAATCCTGAAAATTTACACTTATCACTTATCACTTACCACTTTTACCTTGCATTTCTCATCCTACGCTTCCTTCCAGACTGATCTCCAGAAGTTTCTGGGCCTCCACGGCAAATTCCATCGGTAATTTCTTGAAGACCTCCTTGCAGTATCCGTTTACCACCAGAGCCACCGCATTTTCTGTGTCTATACCTCTCTGATTAAGATAGAATATTTGATCCTCACCGATTTTAGAGGTAGTGGCTTCGTGCTCAACTTTTGCGGTTTTATTCTTGATTTCCAGATATGGAAAGGTATGAGCTCCGCATTTATCGCCGATCAGAAGTGAGTCGCACTGGGAAAAATTTCGGGCGTTATCGGCCGTTTCATATACCTTCACTAGACCGCGATATGAATTGTTACTTCTTCCGGCGGATATTCCCTTGGAAACGATGCGGCTGCGCGTATTCTTACCCACATGAATCATCTTGGTGCCGGTATCCGCCTGCTGAAAATTATTAGTGAAAGCAACGGAATGAAACTCGCCTTCGGAATTATCCCCCTGTAAAATCACACTGGGATATTTCCAGGTTATGGCCGAGCCGGTTTCAACCTGGGTCCAGGAGATCTTTGAATTTGCTCCCTCACACAATCCGCGCTTGGTTACGAAATTGTAAATACCTCCTTTTCCCTTTTCGTCGCCGGGGTACCAGTTCTGAACGGTGGAATATTTTATTTCGGCATCTTTATGGGCAATTAGCTCAACTACCGCCGCATGGAGCTGGTTTTCATCCCGCATGGGGGCGGTACAGCCTTCCAGATAGCTGACATAAGCTCCTTCATCGGCGATAATCAGAGTACGCTCGAACTGACCGGTGTTCGCGGCATTAATTCGGAAATAGGTAGATAATTCCATAGGACATCGGACGCCTTTGGGAATGTAAGCAAACGAACCATCGCTGAAAACGGCCGAATTGAGGGCGGCGAAATAATTGTCTCCCGGTGGGACCACCGAACCCAGATATTTCTTGATCAGTTCCTGGTGATTTTGAATAGCTTCCGACATAGAGCAGAAAATTATTCCCAATTCTTCCAGTTCTTTCTTAAAAGTTGTGGCCACCGAAATACTGTCCATCACCGCATCCACCGCCACTCCCGCCAGGCGTTTCTGTTCTCCTAATGGAATCCCCAGTTTATCAAAGGTTTCCAGCAGTTTGGGATCCACTTCATCCAGACTTTCAGGCCCCACTTTTTGTTTGGGCGCCGCGTAATAAATCGCATCCTGATAATCAATGGGAGGAAAAGTAATAAAGGCCCAACGGGGCTCTGTCATTTTTTCCCAGCGCCGGAATGCTTTTAAGCGCCGCTGCAGCATGAATTCAGGTTCATTTTTCCGGGTGGATATAAACCGTATAATATCCTCATTCAAACCTTTGGGTGCAGATTCCGTCTCGATGTCGGTGGTGAATCCATATTTATATTCACGCCTGGTCATTTTTTCCAGCATCCGCTGTTCTTCAGATTTCTTTTCGTCAGTTGGCATTTTTCGGACCTCGTTTGATTGAAATGTGCTGAACATTTTAATCTATTTATACAAAAAAGTCAAGATTAAATTTAAATATTCAGAATGCGCTTTTGTTCCGTTCTTTCAAAAACAGATCAGTCCCGCGAATTTTGGTTTTTAATCAAATAAAATGAAAATCCAGTGGTCCGCAATCCTCACCCAATCGCACCGTGGTATTGATTATTTCGTGCAGGACGGATATCTTGGCTGTGGTGAAAAGACAGGAGGTTTGAGGCACCTTTCTATTTCTTTATTGCCAGTGAAACTTTCACTTCCTATATTATTATAAAAATAGGACTAAAATTGTCGTATTTGTATGTTGCGGATCAGTAAAAAAGCGGAATATGCTCTCATCGGCATGCTTCATATGTCGAAAAAAGAAAAGAATGAGCTCACTACTGCCAAGGAATTATCCGGTTGCTATAATATTCCCCTGGAGCTTATGGGTAAGGTTCTTCAGCGGCTGGCAAAGACAGGTCTGATCCACTCCGAGCAGGGTGTTAAGGGAGGATATCAATTGAACCGGCCCCTGCAGGAGATCAGTGTTAAAACCATCCTGAACATTGTTGACGGGCCCATTAAAATAGTGAACTGTATGAGAGTGTCCGATCCCTTCAATTGTGAACAGGAATCCCACTGTACCATCCGTAATCCCATGCTGATTATACAGGACAGACTGGATGATTTTTTTGCAAAACTGAGTCTGCAGGATATCAGGGATGAGATGACGCAGTTGGGACAGAATGGAAAACAAAACTGGCATCTGTCCGTCGAAGTGTCGGGAAAGGAAATCTGAAATGGCTCAATGGGTAAAAGTGGGGACGGTGGACACATTTCCCGGGGAGGTTATGGTGTACGATTATGAAGGCTGGCCTATTGCTATTTTCAGGCTAGAGGATGGTTTTTTTGCGGTAGATGACACCTGTACTCATGAAGAAGCCTCACTGGCAGAGGGAGAGATTGAGGATGGGAAGGTGGAATGTCCGTTGCATGGGGCCCTTTTTGACATCCGTAGTGGTAAAAATTTATCTTTACCGGCTGTACTTCCCTTGAAATCTTATCCGGTTAAAATTGACAAGGGAGATGTATTATTACAGGTAGTATAATTGAGAGAATCCATGAAAAATAAAATATCCTATGATACTCTGGATAAGGACACTTCTGATAGCCGATTTCTTCTGAATATTGATAAGATCAGGCTTGATTTTCCCATATTGAAAGAGACTTTCCCAACTTCTGCTGGGCAGGAGATACCTCTGGTATATCTTGATAACGCTGCAACCACACAAAAACCACGGCAGGTGATAGAGACGATTCGCCATTATTATGAGCATGATAACGCTAATGTTCACCGGGCTATTCATAAGCTCAGTGAGCGCGCGACTGTGGCTTATGAAAATAGCCGGAAGAAGGTAGCTGAATTCATCAATGCACCATCCGCCAGACAAGTTATTTTCACCCGGGGTACTACCGAAGCAATTAATCTGGTGGCTCATGGATGGGGACGTAAATTCATCCGGGCCGGGGATGAAATTATATTAAGTGAAATGGAACATCACAGCAATCTCATTCCCTGGCAGATACTGGCCAGGGAGAAAAATGCCCGGCTTCGATTTATCCCATTTTCCAAATCAAATGGTACTTTGCAGATTGCTAATCTTGAGCAGTTACTGAGCGAACGCACCCGTTTGATAGCGGTAACCCATATGTCAAATGTTTTTGGTACCATAAATCCGGTCCGGGGTATCATTCAGAAAGCCCGGGAGCGGGGAATACCGGTGCTTTTGGACGCGGCGCAGGCAGTACCTCACCTGCCCACCGATGTGCAGGAGCTGGATTGTGATTTTCTGGCCTTCTCCGGACATAAGATGTGCGGCCCGACCGGCATAGGTGTTCTATATGTCAAAGAGAAATTCCTGGAAGAGATGGATCCCTACCAGGGTGGGGGAGAGATGATCAGCGCGGTCTGGCTGGACAAAGCCACCTGGAATGAGCCGCCCCATAAATTTGAAGCCGGTACGCCCAATATTGCCGGCGCAATTGGTCTGGGCGCTGCGATTGATTATCTGACTTCTATCGGTATGGAGAAAATTACCAGGTATGAGCAAAAGCTCACAACCTATGCACTTTCGAAAATGCAGAAGATTGAGGACATGCGTATTTACGGAATGGCCCCGTTCAGAGGTGGTGTCATTTCTTTCTATCTGGGCGACATTCATCCTCATGACATGGCCCAATTTCTTGACAGCGAAGGGATCGCAATACGGGCCGGCCACCATTGTGCGCAACCGGTGATGCGCAAACTGGGGGTACCCGCAACCGCACGGGCCAGCTTTTATTTTTATAATACGTACCAGGAAGTTGATAAATTGATGGAATCTTTTTTAAAAGCGCGGGAGTTTTTTGGATATGGAACTTAATGAACTATACCAGGACATTATTCTGGATCACTATAAACATCCACATAATTTCGGGGAGGGAAACCCACTTTGCACCGATGTGGAACTGGAAAATCCGGTCTGTGGCGACCACATCAAACTGATGCTGTATGTGGATGAGAAAGATATTGTCCAGGAAGTTAAGTTTACCGGCAGTGGCTGTGCCATCAGTGTAGCTTCCGCTTCCATGATGACGGAAGAAATAAAAGGAAAACATGTAGCCGAAGCCGGAAAAATTATCGAAGAGGTGCTGGAAACCATGAGGGGTGAAAAAGAGCCCGGGATTTTAGAAGACTATGGAGATCTGGTGGCGCTTAAGGGAGTTATTAAATTTCCTGTTCGGGTAAAATGTGCGACTCTCGCCTGGCATGCAGTGAAAGATGCTCTGGAAAAAAGAAAGAAAGATAGCTGATAATAGTGCAACCCCGCAGGTCCTGAACATACCTGAAGCTGGAACAACTGATTTTACCCGGACATTTGTCCTGCAGATTTCTTTCCTGTCACCGGCTATTAAAATGAAAACAGGCTAACAACGATTTATCACACTTTATATTTTTTATTTTCATCAAATGATTACAATCTTCATGTTGCTAAACAGTAAAACTTTTTATATAATATCATAAGTCTAGAAGAACCGAAAACCTGGAATTTATGCAGAGTATCTGCCTGGCAGTGATCATAAAATAATTGGTGTCCGTAATCCCACGTAATTCTGTGAAATATATTTTTCCGGATGTTTTAAATAAATGAAACCAT
Source organism: uncultured Caldithrix sp. (assembly GCA_964461135.1). Taxonomy (GTDB): domain Bacteria; phylum Calditrichota; class Calditrichia; order RBG-13-44-9; family RBG-13-44-9; genus RQOF01. The sequence continues at coordinate 89,729 of CAYWTB010000011.1, forward strand.
ATTTATCCATATTAAGCCCGTGGTCCTCTATAAACTAAGAGATTTTGAACCGTGAACCAACTTTCAGAGATGGAGGATTTATGAAAGTGATGCGAAAATCATTAATTGTCTGTGTGCTCTTGAGTTTAGTTATCAGCAGTCAGGCGCAATTTCATGCGGGAGTTAAAGGGGGGTTTAATATTTCTGATCTTTACTGGGATCCCAATCCCGGCATCGAATTTAATAATCGGGCCGGTTTTGCTGCCGGAGCTTTTTTTGAATACAAATTTTATAAAAATTTTTCGTTTTCACTGGAACCTCTTTACATCGAGAAAGGTGCTCAGGCAAAAAGCACGGTTTTGGTGATGGTTGATTATAAATTAAAACTGAATTATCTGGAAGTCCCTCTGCATTTAAAATTTGCCGTTCCTACCAAACAGGCAACACCCTATATCTTTGCAGGACCGGTCTTCAGCTATAACCTGTATGCCAAATTGAAAATCTCCACGGATTATTATAGTGCAAGCGAAGACTATCAGGATTTTATTAAGAAAACAGATGTGGGAGCAAATGCCGGTGTGGGAATAAGTTTCCCCCTCCGCAATTTATCCTGGCTCATGGAAGGGCGTTATACATTTGGTCTTACTGACATAAACAATGATCCGCAACTAACCGATACCTCAATTAAATCGGGAGATCTGCAGATACTCCTGGGATTGTCATTTCCACTATAGCTTGTCGAATCAAATCATCAGTCTTTAATTAAGAAAAATACACAGGTAAATTTTTTCATCCTTAATCAACAACAATTGCCAATTGCAGGTTTTACACTTAACTTTATGCCCGTTATTTGGCTGCATTAATTTTGTTATGTTGTTTACTCCCCTCCAGAAAATTGACTGTTATTCCCCGGTCTGCATCCCCTACCGGTTGAAGGATAGATAATTGGACCTGCGAGCCGGTACCAGGTCCTTTAATCAGGCAGATTTATAATTCTCTGACATATTTTCTTATTCCTGAATTTTGCCGTGATAATCAGGTTCGTGCTTAACCGCCGGTATTTTTTCAAAATTTTCCAGCGGAAGGAGGTGGAAGCAGGCCGGTGGTGCAAAAGCAAATCACTATTTAATTTATCTGCTACCTAATCGTTTTTATTCCCGGGAAGGTACGATCCGGTCTAAAATTAATTAAAAAGTAAAATTGGAAATCGGTAGTACAATTATTATACCTGCGTAATTCACAAATTTTTTAATTATCACTTTTTACGAAACATTTTTGATTTTTATACTGCTGATTCCTGGATTTGAATTTTATTTGACACCCGGATATGGCTCAAATACTTCAAAACGTTCTATTTCTACTGCTTTTTTTTAAAATTGGACGTTATTTACCTGTAAATATATGATAATACTAAAATTAATATCCTGAAACCTGTTCCTCATCTAAGGATCGGCCAGCTGACAACACGATTGCCAGATCTTCCCGAACTCCTCTTGCAGAGGATAACTCGACGGTAAATAAACTTTGATCCGAGTCGAAAGCTCCCGCACCCGGGCACCGACCTTAACCAGTCGTAGCCGAATGGTATTGAACTTGGCTCTGGCCAGTTCGGTCGAGCGAAGATGCTTTTCCCGCAAATGATGCATCAAAACATAGGCCATGCTATGCAAAAACAAACGAAACTGATTCTCCAAAAAAGCGCTGCACGAGGTTCGATCCGATAACAGATGATTCTTGTGTTCTTTAATCATCAGCTCCATTGCACCCCGATCGCAGTATATATCCTGATAGATAAACCGGCGGGAGGAATGCTCCAGATTGGTCACAATGAACCACTGGTTGAACTAAGCCGCTTGGCGGCAGATCCGATTTATATTTTCTGATATTTTT